>CAIOLM010000033.1 GCA_903859205.1 uncultured Microbacteriaceae bacterium | reverse complement strand
GCCCTGTCGATTCTGGCAATTCCGACAACCGCGGGCACCGGCTCTGAGGCAACGCAGTTCACGGTCATCTCTGACAGTGAGACCGGAGAAAAGATGCTGTGCGCGGGGCACTCGTACCTGCCCAAGTCAGCCATCGTCGACTTCGAGCTCACACTGTCGATGCCTCCGCGCCTGACCGCCGACACGGGCATCGACGCGCTCACCCACGCCATTGAGGCGTACGTGAGCAAAAAGGCCAACGGCTTCTCAGACGCCCTGGCCATGAGCGCCATCGCAACCATCGGGAAGAACCTGCGCACGGCATACGCCGATGGCAACAACCGGGATGCGCGCGAAGCGATGATGGAGGCAGCATCGTTTGCCGGAATCGCCTTCTCTAATGCCAGCGTCGCCCTCGTGCACGCGATGAGCCGACCCCTCGGCGCACACTTTCACGTGGCTCACGGAATGGCCAACGCCATGCTGTTCGCTGCCGTGACCGAATACTCGCTCGGAGTGCTCGACGACCGCTACGCAGAGTGCGGTCGGGCACTGGGCGTTGCAACAGCATCAGACAGCGACGAGGTCGCAGCCCGTGCCCTCGTGACGGAGCTACATGCCCTCAAGGCCGAGTTGGCGGTGCCATCGCCGGAGAAGTTTGGAATCAGCTCTAGTGACTGGGAAGGCAAGATTGCGCTGATGGCCGAGCAGGCAATCGGCTCAGGCTCGCACCTGAATAACCCACGAGTGCCGAGCGCGGCAGACATCGAAGCCATTTACCGTCGGATCTACTCGAACTGATCCACGGCGGCACGCTACCGGCTCAGCACCGCAGCAGGCGCGCTTTAGGGCAGCGGGCCGCGTCCCACCGGCACAGAGCTACTTGCGCGGGGGCAAGCTTCGCGCAGCGGCGACCGCGTCGGTCCAGCCCTGATAGAGCTCTTCTCGAAGGTCTGCACTCATTCGCGGCTCGAATGTGCGGTCAAGCTTCCAACGGTCAGCGATTTCACCCACCTGCCACATTCCCACGCCCACGCCGGCGAGGTGGGCCACACCCAGAATTGTGCGCTCGAGACCGACCGGGCGAGCGACAGGGATGCCAAGAATGTCGGCCTGGAACTGACAGAGCAAGTCGTTCTGTGTGGCACCGCCGTCGACTTTGAGCACAGGGATGTCGAGCCCACCGGCGCGCAGTTTGTCGACGTTGTCGCGGGTTTGGTAAGCCATTGACTCAAGTCCGGCACGTGCGATGTGCGCCGCCGTCGACTCCAGGGTGAGCCCCATGATTGCAGCACGAACATCGCGGTCCCAATAGGGGTCGCACAGCCCAGCGAATGCGGGAACGAGGTAGACCCCACCGTTGGTGGGAACCGAGTTTGCCAGCGTCTCAACCTCGCTCGCCGAGGAGAACAGCTTGAGCTTGTCGCGCATCCACTGAATGGTCTGACCACTGTGAAAAACCACGCCCTCGGCCTCATAGGTGACCTTGTCGTCAATCTTCCAGGCGACCGAGCTCGACATGCCGTCCATGATCTTGGGCGCTGAGCCAACGTTCACGGTGAGCACGCCTGCGGTGCCAAAGGTGTTCTTGGCGCTACCGGGTTCGAGGCACGCTTGGCCGAAAAGGCCGGCCTGCTGGTCGCCGAGCATCGAAGCAATCGGGATGCTGTGGCTGAGCGCCCCGGGAAGAACGCCGGGAGCCACCTCACCAAACACGGCGACAGACGGAACAATTTCGGGCAGCAACGACATGGGGATGTCGAGGATCGCGCAGAACTCTTCATCCCACTGGGCGCGCTCAATATTCAGCAGTGCGGTACGAGAAGCGGCGCTGGGCTCTACGCGGTGGGCCGTCCCGCCGCTGAGGTTCCAGAGCAGCCAGACATCGGGGGTGCCGATGGCCAGTTCTCCCCGCTCGGCTCGCTCGCGAACTCCGGGAACGTGACGCAGCAGCCAAGCAATCTTGGCCGCTGAGAAGTAAGAGTCGTTGCGCACGCCCGTGCGAAGGCGGAACTCGGAGTCGAGCCCGCGCTCCGACCACTCGCGCACGATGTCGTCGGTCTGCTTGGACATCCACATGATGGCGTTGTGCACAGGAACACCGGTCTTGCGATCCCACATCACGATGGTTTCGCGGTGAGTCGTCACACCTACGGCGGCGATGTCTTTGGCCGACAGGTCAGCCTGACGCATAGCGCTCTGGATGCACCCTTTGGGCACATCCCATAGGCCAGCCGGGTCAAGCTCCACCCAGCTCGGGTTCGGGAAGATGGCATCGAACGCCTGCGATGCTTCGGCAACGATGTTGCCCGATGCATCGACGATCACGGCGCGCGCGCTGCTCGAGCCCTCGTCGAGGGCCAGGATGTACTGACCATTCATCGCTGAACTCCTCCCGCGCTATCGATGTTAGACGCCGGCAGCGACCGATTCAGGAACACGCAGGTGGTCAAGCCACTGGGTGTACCCCTGTTCTTGCGCCTGTCGAGCCTTCTCGCTCCAACCGAGATGGGCGGCAAGAATCTTGCTCGCACGCTTTGCCCCGGCGAGACCGTGACCTGGCTCGAACGCGAGCAGGATGCGGCGAGCGAAAACGTCGGTCAGTGTCTGAGCGAACTCGGAGTCAACCGCGAAGATGAGTTCTGCTGCAATGGCCGCGCTGTTCGGGTCAAAACGCTCTGCCAGTTCCGGGTTCTTCTTTGCAAGGGCCACGATTTCTTGAGCGCGAACGCCGTACAGTGCGAACAGGCGCTCAAGGGTATCGGCGTCAAGAGCGCCGCCTGCCTTGAGGTGCCGCTCAAAGATGTCGAGGTCGGGAGCATCGGCGCCAGGGAACGGACGGTGCTTGCTGACCGGACGCTTGGCACCTCGGCCAAGCAGCTTGACCACGTCGTCGGTGGCGTCTTCAGCGAGCTGACGGTAGGTCGTGAGCTTGCCGCCAACAATCGAGAGAAGACCGGGGTAGCCGTCGGCAGCGTGATCGAACACGATGTGGCTGCGCGGAATCTTCCACTCGGCAACACCGGGCGCGTAGGGCAACGGGCGAACACCGCTGTACGTGTAGAGCACGCTCTTTTTGGTGAGGTTTGCCTCAGGCATGAGGGTGTTTGCCTCGGTGAGCAGGTACTCGATTTCGTCGTGTTCGGCGCGAGCGGCATCGGGGTCTTGCTCGAACCGGCGGTCGGTGCATCCGATGAGGTACCGGCCCATCCACGGAATGACCAGCACGAGACGACCGTCAGTCTGTGACTCGTAGTAGACAACGTCAGTGGGCGCACCCTCGAACGGGTCAACGATGATGTGGCTTCCCTTGCTGCCGCCGATGAGGCGCTTAGATTCGATCGCAGCCTTCTCGGTTGGGGCAGCGCCTTCGTCGCCACGCAGAACAGCGTCGACCCATGGGCCGCCAGCGTTGATGGTGATGGCGGCGCGAACCTCGCGCGTGCTGCCATCGGCGGTGAGAACATCCACGCCCACAACGCGACCACCCTCGTTGAGAATGCGTGTGACCTTGGAGTGAATGAAGATGTCGGCGCCGGCCTTGGCTGCAGCTACGGCAAGCTCGGTGCACAGACGCTCGGCGTACTCGACCTGACCATCAGTGAAGAGGGCGGCTCCGCTGAGTCCGGCCTCGGCCATTCCTGAGAAGCGCTGCTTGACGGCTTTCTTCGACAGGATGCGGTGCGATTTGACCGACTTATCGAGCGAGAGCATGTCGTAGGCGAGCATGCCCATGCGAATGAGCCACGAAGGGCGAGTGTTGCGCGAGTAGAAAGGCATGATCAGGCGAACCGGCTTAACCAGGTGCGGAGCAACCTTGAAGAGCAACTCGCGCTCACGAAGTGATTCACGAACGAGCAGTACATCGCCGTGCTCGAGGTAGCGAAGCCCGCCGTGAACGAGACGACCCGACCAGGCGGAGACTCCGAAGCAGATGTCTTCCTGCTCAATGAGCGCGACAGAGAGGCCGCGCTCGGCAGCATCGCGAGCGATGCCCAAACCATTGATGCCTGCACCGATGACGATGAGGTCGTACTGTGAACCCTGCGAAGCAGCAGCCACGAATAGCTCCTTATTTACGTGCGTTTTATAACGCTTGAGTAATGATTGAAATATTTAGTCACTATTTGAACTTTCATTCAATATACTCAAGTATGGCGTAAAAGCTCACAAGTTTCTACGCAGATAAGTATTCCGCAGTCCCGGTGAATCAAAGGCGAACAAAATCATTCCGGGTCTGACAGAATATCCACACGCACGTATTTTTTGAAGAAATGTAAGGAAAACCCCCATGAGCCCAGACCCTCGTGATCTGGACCAACTGCGGATGATGACAAAGGTGTCACACCTCTATCACAACCGGGGAATGGTGCAATCGGAAATTGCCAAGACCCTTGGCCTGTCACAGGCACGAGTCTCGCGATTGCTGTCGGCCGCTGAAGAAGCGGACATCGTGCGAACCGTCGTCGTTCCTCCCGAGGGGCTGAACACAGACCTCGAGGAGCGCTTGGAGAGCGTCTTCGGACTTCTCGAGGTTCACGTTGTCGATGCCTCCGGTGAAACCGAGGCCGAACGCACCGAAACCCTGGGCCGCGCCCTCTCTAACGTCTTTGAAATTCAGCCGATTGAAAACAAGACCATTGGTTTCACCTCGTGGTCGCGCTCAATGCGTAACTTTGTCTCGTCACTGAGCAAACTTCCTCACGCTAAGGCCAAGGCAGTCGTCGAGATGCTCGGTGGCGTTGGTCAGCCAGCCGTGCAGCACGCAGCCACCACCGCAACTGAGCGTTTGGCCAAGCTGACCGATGCTGAGGCCCGCTTCCTTCGCGTTCCTGGCGTGGTCCCCTCGGTCGCCGTCAAAGAGGCCATCCTCGAGACTGACCCTTTTGCTCGGGCAGCTCTCGAGACTCTCGGCAACATTGACATTGCCCTGATCGGTATCGGCGGGCTTCACGTCGTTGCTCCGCTTGTTGCCGGAGATAACTTCTTTACCGAAGAGCAATTCGAGATGGCGGCCAGGGCCGGTGCTGTGGGTGAAATCAACCTGCGATTCATGGATGCCAACGGCAACCCCGTGATGACTGAACTCAACGACCTCGTGATCGGAATCACTCTCGAGCAGCTCAAGCGCGCCGAGCGTCGCATCGCTGTCTCCGGTGGCGAGAGCAAGCAACCGGCTCTGCTTGCTGCTGTTCGCGGTGGCTGGATCAACGTGCTCGTCACCGACGAAGAGTCAGCGGAGTACCTGCTCAAGCACGGCCCTAAGAAGTAGAGCTTCTCAGCTCACGAAAAAGGCCCGCGATTGCTCGCGGGCCTTTTTACGTCGTCGTTACTTCAAGCGTGAAACAACTTCTTTGACGAGCGGCCATACGCGCTCGACGGACTTGTAGTTGACTTTCTCGGCCGGGGAGTGCAGAGCCTGCAGTTCGGTACCGATCGAGATGATGTCGTTGACAGGAACGCGGCGGCTAAACATGCCCAGCTCGAGCGAGCACTGCGAGACCTCGACGTTGGGCTCAGCACCCAGAACATCGCGGTACGCCTGCGAGGCGACAGCCAGCAGCTCAGAATCAGGACGGTAGGGGAACTCGGGTGCGTCGAGGCCGAACTGAGCGATGGTCACTCCCCCGCCGACAGCACCGACGAGCGCGCGAACGCGATCGAAAAGCTCGTGCTTACGAGAGGTCAGCGCCGAGGTGATGGTCGACATGAGCTGGATGCCCTGCTCGGTCGGACGAATCGTGCCCAGGTTGTTCGAGGTCTCCACGCGGCCGGGAACGCGGAGGTTCCAGCTAATGACACCGTGCGGAATGAGAATGGTCACTGCGGCGAAGCGACGAGCGGCGGCCTGCGAGAAGACCTGAGCGGGAACATCCGCTGCGACGACCTCGAGGCGGACACCCGGGTCGGCCACGCCGTACTCGTTGCGCAGCTTCTCTTCGAGGTCTGCGATAACCGCGTTCACGGTCTCGATGTCTTCGCGCTTGAGAGCAAGGAAGACCTCAGCATCAGCCGGAATGGCGTTGTTCTGGGCGCCACCAAAAGGCTGAGCGATGCGAGCATCTACCTTGTCGAGGATGGCGTTGATGCCCCGAGCCAGAATCTGAAGGGAGTTGGCACGCTCGAGCTGAATGTCGAATTCACAGTGACCGCCCTGAAGCCCGCGAACGAGCAGCTGGCGACCAGCGGTGTGCGAAGCGGGAGTCGCCTCGTACTCGGCGGGAATGTCGACGGTGAACGTGACGTCTCCTGAGCAGCCGGCCAAGATCTCTTTGTCAGTAATCCAGTTGAAGTCGATCATGCGACGACCCTTGAGCTGCGTGGTGTCGAACTTGGCGGCTCCACCCTTGCCGAGCTCCTCCATGGCAGTCAAGACTGCTTCGAGAGGCGGGTGGGGGGTGTTCGTGTCGGCAAGCAGGGCAAGGATGTACGAGACACCAATGCCGTTGTCAGCACCGAGCGAGGTGCCATCGGCCGTGATGTAATCACCGTCGATGAGCAGCTTGATGGGGTCGTTGACGAAGTCGAATTCGACTCCTTCTGCTTTTTCGCAGACCATGTCGAGGTGACCGTGCAACACCAGCGGTGCGGCGTTTTCGAGGCCGCCCTGACCGGGCTTGCGCACGAGCACACAACTCAGCTCATCTTTGATGGCTTCGAGGCCGAGCTCGGTCGCGTATGCCACGACCCAGTCAGCGACGCCCGACTCATTGCCGGATCCGCGAGGAATGTTGGCGAGAATCTCGAAGAGTCCGAGAACCTCTTTGGGTTCGAGGTGGCTGATGACGTTCTTGGTCTCAACAGCCGGAGAGATAGTCAGCGACATGTGTGTTCCTTTATTTCACTGTGGCACTGCGCGAACGCGTCAGGGTAAGCGCCACGACAACGATGATAACGACTCCGTAAACCAGATTCTGAGTCGAGGGGTCGAAGCCCAGAGCCGTGGTAGCAATCGGAACGAGAGCGACGGTGAGAGCTCCGAAGATGACGTTCAGTGGGTTCATGACACCGCCCGAGATCGACGTGCCGCCAACGATGGCAGCCGCAATGCCCGGCAGAAGCAGGTCGCTGCCAAGACCCATCGGAGAGGCCGAGCCGGCCTGAGCGATGATCGTGATTCCAGCAAGACCCGCCATGAAACCCGAGAGTGAGTAGGCGACAACCTTGAGTCCGCGGTTACGAACAGCCGAGAAGATTGCGCCTGACTCGTTCTTGCCGACTGCGGTCATGCCCTGACCGGGGCGAGTGAAGCGCAGGAACAGCCACGCAACCACGGCGACAACAACACCGAGGATGAATGTCATGGGCAGCATTGCGATAGCACCGGTGTACAGCCACGCGACGAGGTCGAGGTTTGCGTCAACGTAAACGGTGGTTGCACCACTGACGACAAGCGCGGCTGCCTGGAAGATACCGAGGGTACCCAGGGTCAGCGCGAACGAGGGGACCTGCGCAAAGGCCACGATGAGTCCGTTTACTGCACCGAACAGCGTGACCATGATGAGAACCACGAGTGGCGCAACGGCACCGAGCGGCCCGAGGGTCATCGCCAAGAGGATGGCTCCCAGCACGGTGATTGCCGCATTCGAGAGGTCAATCGATCCGATGTTCAGAACGAATGCCTGACCGAGTGCGACCAAGAGGATCGGTGCAGCCGAAGAGGCAACGATGGTGACACCGCCACCGCCGATGAAGGTCGGGGTCAGGATGGCCACAACGGCGAACATGATGACAAAGATGACCAGCGGGCCTACGGCCTGCCAGAGCTTGGTGGCGCGACGCTGCAGGAGACCGTCCTTGGTCGCCTTTTCGGTGCTTACGGCGCCAGTGGCAACAGTTGTGCTCATGGAACTCACACCATCCTTTCGAGAAGGTCGAGAGTCGACGGGTTGTCGACGTTCATGTCGTAGTGACCGGTGACCGCGCCATCGCGCATCACCAGAATCTCGTCGCCCATTTCAAGAGCTTCCTCAAGAGTGTCGGCGAGAAGAATGACGGCAGCGCCCTTGTCGCAGGCCTTCTTGATCTGCTCGTTGACCGTTTCGGCGGCACCCGGGTCGAGGCCGCGCAGTGGGTGGTCGAGCACGAGAACGCGCAGGTTAGGGTCGTTCAGCCACTTGGCCATAACAACCTTCTGTTGGTTACCACCCGAGAATCGGTCAAGCTCCAGCGCGATGTCGTTGGGACGGACATCTAGGGTCGTGAACCACTCCTGAGCAATCTTGTTTCGCTTCCAGGGCAGAACGATGGGGCCGACAGCGGCCTTGCCCGGGTGCGTCAGAACAATGTTCTCGGCAGCAGAGTATCCGCCCACCATGCCCTCGACTTTGCGCTCAGAGGGAACGTAACCGACACCCTTCGAGACGGCCTTGGGGATGCGCCATCCGCGCACCTTCGAACCGTTGAGGGCGATCGAGCCAGAGTCGAACTTCTCGGCACCGAAGATGGCGCGCGAGAGTTCTTCACGACCCGAACCACTTGTTCCAACAATCGCGGTGATGCGACCTGCGTGAGCAGCGATCGAGATGTCGGAGTACTTGCCCTTGAGCGAGAGCCGCGAAACTTCGAGCACGGGCGTAGCAGACGAGTCGATTGATGTGCGCGACTTCTTCGAAGCGTGCGAAGCGTGACCAACCATCAGCTTGAAGAGCTCGTCCTCGGTCACGGTCGAAGTGACGCGGTCAGCAACGAGCTCGCCATTACGCATGACCAAAATGCGGTCGCAGTTGCGAATGATTTCGTCGAGACGGTGCGAGACGAAGATGACAGAGCCGAACGCCTTGAGCTTGCGGATCTCGCGCTCAAGAACCTCAGTCTCTCCGCGCTCGAGCAGCGAGGTGGGCTCGTCGAGGATAACCAGAGGTGATCCGTCTTTGCCGGCGTCAACGCGAATGGCTCGAGCGATTTCAACCATTTGACGGTCAACGAACGAAAGATCACCGACGCGAGTCTTTGGGTTCAGCTTCGAGCCAATAATGTTGAGCGTCTCGGCGGCCGACCGGTTGAGCTGGCCCCAGTTGTAGAAACCGAAGCGGGTGCCGGTGCGGTGGCCCGTGCCCGAACTAATGGCGATGTTCTCAGCAACCGACAGGTTGGTGAAAAGCGACTGCTCCTGGTGAACCACACCAATACCGGCGGCGGACGAGTCGCGGGGTCCGCGGAACTTGACCGACTTGCCGTTGACCTCAATCTTGCCGGCATCGGGCTGGTAGATGCCGGTCAAAATCTTGAGAAGAGTGGACTTACCCGCACCGTTTTCACCGATGAGACCGATGACCTCGCCGCGGTTGATCTCGAGGGAGATGCTCTTGAGGGCGTGAACCGGGCCGAAGCTCTTGCGAATGTCAGTCAGACGAAGAGTAGGCGCCGTTGCCTGTGCTGTTTCTTTTGTCATTTTGCGATCCTTAGGCGACCACGCTGCGACCACGCTGCTGCCACGATGGCGACAACGAGGATGGCACCGGAGAGTGCGGACTGGTAGTTGGGGCTGACACCGGCCAAGACGAGGCCGTTGTTCAAAACGGTGAGCAGAATGACGCCGAGGAAAGTGCGTAGAACGCCACCCTTACCTCCGGCAAGCGAGGTGCCACCAATCACGACGGCGGGAAGCGTGAGGAAAAGGTAGCCCTCACCGATGTGGTTGGATGTTCCGCCCATCTGCATCGTGGCCAGGATTCCGGCTACACCGCTGAGAGCACCGGCGATGATGAAGATGGTCACCTTGTGTTTGCGAACCGGCATGCCGTTTGCGCGAGCGATGTCTTCGTTGTTTCCGATGGCCAGGGCGGCACGACCAAAGCGCGTAAAGCGGATGACGAGTGCCGAGACAACCACGAGGGCAGCGGCCAGCCAGAAGACGTTCGGAAGACCGAGGTTAATCTTGGCGGCCCAGTTGGTGAGGTTATCGTCGGTGAGCTCGGGGTATGCATCCGTGCCGTACAGAATCGTGGCGATACCGAATCCGATGAACCACATACCCAGCGTCACGATGAACGAAGGCACTTTGAGCAACGTATAGATCAGACCATTGAGTGCGCCAAGCACGGTGCCGAGTACAACGGGAACGATAAATGCGGCGATGCCCATGTCTTGCCCGCCACGTGAGTTTGCGCTCATGAGCACGAAGGCCACACCCGAGGCAGCCATGACGCCCTCGACCGAGAGGTCGATAGAGCCAATAAGAATGACGAGGGTGGCACCCACGCCGATGATGATCGGCAAACTTGCCTGGTTGAGAACGTTCTGCAGGTTCGTCAGAGTCGCGAAGCGTGGGTTGAGAGCACTAAAGATTGCAATCAGGACGACAAGTGCGCCGATAAGGGCGACGGGTTCACCAATGCCGGCAAAGATGTTGCGGCGCTTGGCGGAGCTGTTGGGGGTCAGGATTTCGCCGGTGTCGATCGTGACACTCGCTGCGGTTCCCGAAGAAGATGTGGTCGTCATCATTGAGACCTTCCGAATCTTTCGAATCTGTGTGGTTGGGGGGCTCCTGGCCGCAGCACCCGAGGGTACTGCGGCCAGAAGCTGTGGGTTATCCCGTTACCGGGGCCACCCGGTTGGTGTTACTTGTACTCCGGCTTGATGACCTCAGGGCCACCAGCTACGAGCGGGACGGGCTCGGTGTCCCACGGACCCTTTTCGATGAGCGTGTCAACCCAGCCAGCGACGTTGTTGTCCCACTTGAGGTACTCGTCGAGGTTTCCGGGAGTAACACAGCTGATCTTGAACATGCTGTCACGCTTCTCGTGAGGGAGCTTGCTCGGGTCGATCTTGCCGATAGCAGCCAGGTAAGCGGTGTAGAGACCGATTGCCGAAGCCATGTATCCGCGGTGGAAGGTCTCGCCGACGATTGCGTCGTTACCCTCGTGAGCCTTCATGGCGTCAACGGTGGGCGGGTAGAGACCATCAGAAACGAACTTCACCTTGTTCAGGAGGCCAGCCTCCTTGAATGCCTGCATTGCACCAATCTGCATGCCGTCGTCAGCAGTCCAAACACCCTTGATCTGGTCACCGTACTTGGCAATCAGGTCCTTGGAGTTCTTGTAGGCCAGCTGCGGGTCCCAGTTCGAAGGACGAACGTCAAGGAGCTTGACGTTCGGGAACTGAGTAGCAAGGGCTTCCTTCAGACCGGCAACACGGGTTGCGCTGGTCGTCGAGTCCTGAACGCCGGGAAGAGCAATGATGCCGCCCTTTTCGCCGATGGCCTTGCTGAGGGCTTCAGTGGTGCACTTACCCGAGTCGATACCCGAGTGCTTCTGGAAAGCAACAAAGTTGTTGCCGACCTTGGCAGGGTCGAGGTTGTCAGGCTTGTTCCACCAAATGGTGACGAATCCGCCGGCAGCCTTGACTGCGTTGACGATCGTGGGGGCGTCCGAGCTAGCCACGGTGTTGACGAAGACAACAGCCTTCTTACCCTTTGCGAGGATGGCCTGGATCTTCGAGATTTCGGTCTGCGAAGAACCGTTCGAGTCCACAACCTCTACGGGGATGCCGAGCTTCTTGCCGAGGGTCTGGCAACCCTCGATGTTGGCTGCGAAGTAAGGGTTGGTGGTGTTGATTACTGAACAAACGAAGACGAGGTCTTCCTTCTTCAGCGGCTGTGCGGCGGTCGTGCCACCAGCGGTTGAGGTACAACCGCTGAGCGCGAGAGCAGCAGCGGTGGCCAGGGCGGCCACGGCGCCGAAGCGCTTTGCCTTGGTACCAAGAGACATCTTTGACTCCATTTTGTTCGAGTGGCGTTGCCACAGTTTATTGGTTTTTGTTGTGTGTTTGGAATATTCATTCAGTAACTGCGTGAACATTCATATAAGAGGTATCACGATTATTCAGAATGTTCAAGCAGTATTTGAAAAAATATTCATTTGTTATTTATTTGTGATATTTGCCGGGGGAATCCCCAGCGATGTCAGCCACAGAATGCGAACCTTTTCTGGATATTCAGGGCAGGTGCGCATCCTGTGGTGAAGTGCTAACGAAGCGTGCGGAAGAAGTCCTGGACGTCCTTGACGTAGATGTCCGGAACCTCGAGCGGCGCGAAGTGACCGCCGTCGTTGTGCACGCGGTACTGCTGCAAGTTGAAGTACTTGCTCGTCCATGTCATCGGCGGCTTGTAGATCTCACCGGGGTAGATCGACACGGCCGTGGGAACTCCAACGACAGGGAAGCGGTTGTGGCTCGGAGTCCACGCGTTGCCACGGCACTCCCAGTAGTAGCGAGAGGATGTTCCACCAGTGTTGGTCAAGTAGTAGACCAGGGCCGTGGTGATGAGGTCCTCTTTTGGCCACACCTTCTCGAACGCTTCGGTGCCCGCACCGCGCTCGGCCAGACCCCAGAAGTAGCGCTTCTCGGTGATCCACGCCAGCTGCGCTGCAGGTGAATCGGCAACCAGAGCTGCAAGCGTCTGCGGCTTGGTGAGCTGGATCTCGCCGTAACCCGATTCGTTCTCGACGAACAGCTTGCCGCGGTCAAACCAACCGGCTTCTTCGGCCGTGTACTCGCCGCGAGCAGGAAGACCAAGTACCGGATCGAACTCCACGCCCTCGGGCTGGTCGGGGTGGGTTGGCAGGTAGTGGCTCATCTGTGCGGGGAAGTGCGTGTAGACGCCGATGACGTCGTTCTCGTACTTGTGGCCGTGTTGCTGAGCGATGAGCGCGCCCCAGTCACCACCGGCAGTGGCGTACTTCTCGTAGCCGAGGACATCCTTCATCAGAGTGTTCTCGAGATCAGCGGTGTGCCACCAGTTCCAGCCGGTCTCGCGCAAAGGCGAAGAGAATCCGTAGCCGGGGAGCGAGATGAGGACCACGTCGAACGAGTCGTCAGCGCTGCCACCGAACTTCTCCGGGTTGGTCAGCGGCTCGATAACCTTGCGGACATCCCAGAAGGTCCAGGGCCAGCCGTGGTGCAGCAGCAGCGGCATGGGGTTGTTTCCCTTGCCCTTGACGTGCACGAAGTGCACGGGGACGCCCATGATGTCGACCTTGTAGTTGGGGAGCTCGTTCATGCGACGCTCGACGTCGCGCCAGTCGTACTCGTTCACCCAGTACTCGACGAGTTTGCGGTGGTAGTCGGTGTTGTAGCCATAGCGCCAGTCATCGTTACCGAAGTCATCGGGGTAACGAGTCTGACGAAGTCGGCTCATCATGTCTTCGAGCTGCTCGTCCGAGAAGTGGATCTCGAACGGCTCGACGTTGTACTTTCCGGTCATGAGGGGAACCTCCTTGTTCCTTTCGTTTGTGGAGATTGGGATACGTTTAAGGGGTGAATTGGTGGGCTGTGTATTAACTATTCAGGCTAAGAATTTCTATTCAATTATGGTTCTCGTTCCTTGAAATGTCAAAGAACGACGTCATTGAGCGGCTGCTCAACGCCGTGGTTTTCCTGCAAAATCTGCCAAGCGCGCTCGATTTCCTGATCGCGGCGCTCAGCGCTCCAGTCGAGAGCATGGGCGACCGCGTCGGCGATTTCGTTGACACGCGTCGTGCTGAGTTCGCCAGCAAAAGCAAGGGTGGTTCGGCGCAGCAAGACATCGTCGAGACGGACCGCTTGCTCAGCGCGAACGAGGTGTTCAATCTCTTGCGCGCTATAGCCGGGAAGGCTCGTAATTGCGTTATCGCCCTTACGCTCGAGGGTGTCAACGACTTCGGCTGCGCGGGTGCCGTACCGGTCGAGCAGTGCCTCGACGCGAGAGGCTGAAATCACTGAAGAGTGTGCGGCAATCCACGCTTCGCGCTCGGTTGCTGTGCGCGGCAAGTTCTTGCCGCCGCCGATGACGAGCGACTTGGTCGAGACCAAACGCTCGCGTCCGAAGCGATCGAGAATAATTCCAGAGACATGCTCGCCCAGCGCACGGAAGGTGGTCCACTTTCCGCCGACCACGCTCAGCAGGGGAAGCTCCTGCGTTCCGGGCAACACCGACTCATCGATGCGGTAGTCGCGCGAGACGAAACCGGGCTGTGCCACATCCTGTTTGGGCAATGGCCGGATGCCCGAGAAGCGGAACACAATTTGCGATCGATTCAGCTCAATGCCGGGCATGATGTGCCGAACGAGGTCGAAGAAGTAGTCAACCTCTTCTTCGGTGCAGACAACGGGCTGACGCGGATCGGCAAAAATATCGGTGGTGCCGATGAGAACACGGCCCTTGACCGGGTAGATAAGAACGATGCGGCCGTCGCTGTTCTCAAAGAACAGTTCGCGACCGGCGAGCTCGGCGTGCAGCTCGGGGTGGTCGACAACGATGTGTGAGCCCTTGGTTCCGCCCATGAACGTGGTCGCGCGACCGAGCGACTCGTTTGTCAGGTCGGTGCGCGGTCCTGAAGCGTTGACGACAAGGTCGGCAGTGATGCGAATCTGGCCGCCGCTGAGGGCATCCTTGAGCAGAACTCCCCCGTCATCGACGCCGACGGCTTCGGCGTACGTAACAACCTGCACATTGCCGGTTGCCTTGGCATCGGCGATGAGATCGAGCGCCAGACGCTCGGGCTCGTGCACCGAAGCATCGTAGTAACTGGCGGCGCACTTGACGCCCTTGTGAAGCGAGGGCAACTCAGCAGCGATGCGGCGCTTGCCGGCGAAAGAAAATCGCGGGGTCATGCTGTTGATGCGGCTGAAGGATTCGTAAATCATGAGCCCGACGGCAATGAGAGCCGCGCCGCGCTCGGTGCGCTTGCCTTTACCGTGGTTAATCATGCGCAGTGGCGCCTGAAGGGTTCCCGCAAAGTAGGTGAACATCGGCACAGTCGTGCGCAGTGGCTTGACCACGTGAGGCGCCGTGCGCAGAAGGTCGGTGCGCTCCTGGACAGACTCGCGCACCAGCCGGAACTCACCGTTCTCGAGGTAACGAATGCCGCCGTGGATCATGTGCGAAGAGGCTGCCGAGGCGCCGGTCATGACGTCAAAGCGATCAACCAGCGTCACCCGCACGCCCTGCAAAGCGAGGTCGCGGGTAATCGATATTCCGTTGATTCCGCCACCAATGACGAGCACCTCGGTGTGGTGACCGGCGAGGGCGGCAAATTCTGAGCGAACGGGGTAGTTCATGTGAGCCTCTGATTTCTTAGCCATGGGGAATCATCACCTTCTGCGGCCTAGCCGAGAGTGAGTGCCTTGCTTTCGGCGTCGAAGAGGTCGGCAAGCGTTGCTTCCTCGTCGACCTGCGGCGCAAAGGAATTCAATAGGGCGGCTTCGAGCGCCTCGCCGCTCAGCCCGGGAGCCTCGCGGTCGAGGGCACCCAGAGTGCGGGCATCCCACTCAAGCCCCAAAATTCGGTTCACACGAACGAAGAGCTCGGCGACGCTCGGAGAGATGTGCAGGGGGATGCTCGCGCTGAACAGCCGTGCACCTCGAGTCACCCGCTGGGCAGTACCTACGATCTTCACTCGACCACGTGCATTAATGCTGAAGTCGCCCGGGCAGTATTCGCCGGCGACCGCCCCGAGCGACGCGGCGACCCCCAGCCTCTGGAGCAGCTCAACGAACTTTTGCCCGTGGGCGAGAAAGACGTCTTTGTGCGCGGTGTCACGTCCTGACTCGGGAGCAATGATGTCGAGCACGAGCCAGTTCTCGTCGAGAGCGACCATGCGACCTCCAGCAGGGCGAATGACCGGCTCAAAGCCGAACGCCATGGCTTCGCCGACCGCTTCTGGGAACGCCGACATCGTGCTTTCCCGGCCGCTGAAGGCCACCGTCGGAGCGGGTCGATACAGACGCACGACCGTTCCGAATTCAGGATTCGCAGCAACCGACTGAAGCAGGCGCCGTGACGCAAGGAGGTCGGCCGAGGGGTTGAGCCCGCGGTCGAGAGATCCCGAGGCTCCTCTAATCAGTGTGGTGTGTGCCATGGGGTGACCTAGAAGTTGATCATGTGGCCGGCGAGACCGTGGAATGCTTCCTGCAGACTCTCGCTGAGCGTCGGGTGGGCGTGAACATTGTGAATGAGATCATCGATGGCGATCTTTTGGACGGCGGCGAGGGTGAGCTCGGGCAACAGCTCCGAGACATCCGGACCAACCATGTGGCCACCGATGAGCGTGCGCGTGGCCGCATCGGCGATCAGTTTCACAAACCCAGCGGTTTCTCCGACGGCGTGCGCCTTGCCATTTGCCACAAAAGGGAACTTCGCAACGGTGATGTCAGCGTATTCGGCACGGGCCTGGCCCTCGGTCAAACCGAAGCTAGCGGCCTGAGGAAGCGAGTACACGGCTCGAGGCATAAACCGGTAGTCACTCATCACGCGTGACGAGTTTGAGGCAAGAACCTCAGCGGCAAGAACACCCTGCGCTTCGGCGACATGCGCCAAGGCCAGCTTTGCGGTGACATCACCGATTGCGAAGATGTGGGGCACGGAGGTGCGCAGCTGCTCGTCGACGACGATGGCAGCGCGCTCGCTCACGGCAACGCCCGTGTTACCCAAGCCGAAACCGGTTACCTGCGGTGCGAATCCGACGGCAACCATGACGTGATCGGCGGTGACGGATTCGGTGGTCTCGCCGAGTCCGTAGGTTACGAGGGCCTGCGCACCTTGATCGACGGCAGACTCAACCCGGGCCGAAGTGACAATCGTGATGCCGAGCTTTTTGAGGGCCTTGACCATGTCGGCGCTGACCTCGTCGTCTTCGGCGGGAAGAATGCGGTCTTGGTATTCGAGCACGGTCACCCTGCTGCCAAAGCTGGCTGCGACGCAAGCAAACTCGATGCCGATGGGGCCGGCACCAATCACGACGAGCGAAGCCGGCATCTCTTGGGCCAAAACCATCTCGATGTATCCGGTGACGCGAGCGCCAAACTCAACGCCGGGCAGGCTCCGAATCACCGACCCGGTGGCGATGATGGCGTGATCAAACTCAATGGATGCGATGAGGGCCCCCTGGGCATCCGTCACGGTGATGTTGTGGTCGTCGACGAACTCGCCCGAACCCTCGAACTCGCGAATGCCGTTCTTTTTCATCAGGTAGTGCACGCCCTTGACGCGACCCTCTGAAACCTGACGGCTGCGCGCGTGGGCGGCCGAGAAGTCTGCGGTCTGACCCTCAGCGAGGCCGAAGGCGGCAGCGTGACGAGATACGAGCTGAGCCACGTCTGCGTGACGAAGCAACACCTTGGTGGGAATGCACCCCACGTTCAGGCAAACGCCACCCCAGTACTCACGCTCGATGATGGCAACACTCTTGCCTAGCTGAGCTGCGCGAATGGCGGCAACGTATCCGCCGGGCCCGGCCCCGAGCACAACGACATCAACGTGAAAGTTCTCGGCTGCGTCAGTCATGACCTATGCGACCTCGCGGGAAGCGTTGACAGCACCAGCACATACTGGTGCTTCGAGCTTGGCCTTGAGAGCAGCCAGGAAGCGAGCGCCGGCAGCGCCGTCCAAGGCGCGGTGGTCGCAGGTGAGAGTCAGCTCAGCGATGGGCAACCATTGCGCGTTGTCGGGTCCGCCGACGAAGCGCTGCACAGTCGCGCCAACAGCAAGGATGGCCGCCTGCGGCACATTAAGAATCGCGTCGAAGCGCGTGACGCCCATCATGCCCAGGTTGGAAATCGTGAAGGTGCCCCCTGTGATATCGGCACGAGTGATGGCTCCCTCGCGGGCGCGAGAGACGATATCGCCCCGCGAGGAAGCCAACTGGGCAAGGTTCTTCGTGTCGGCGTCATGCACGACAGGAACCATCAAGCCTTTGGGTGTAGCGACGGCAATTCCGACGTTGGCGGCGGTGAACTTGGTCAGTTCGTCTTCACCCACGTGAACGTTTACCTCGGGAACCTCAATGAGGGCGGAGGCGACAGCGGCAACGATTGCGTCGGTGACGGTTGCGGTGGGCTCGACCGACTTCACCTTGGTGGCTTCCGTCATGTCCACCTCCACCGTGAGGTGAAAGACCGGCGACTGCCAAGCACGCACCATGTGCTTGGCAGCCGTCCGGGCTAGTCCCGTCAGCGGTACAACGATGCCTTCGTCGCTCACTTGGATGCGCCGCCAAACACCTCAGAATCAACCTGGGAGGTCAATGTGGCGTAGTTGGCTGTTCCAGCGCATCCGTACTCGCGCATCTTTTCGACCGTCGCAACGATCATGCGCTCGCGACCGAGGCTCAGTGCATCTTCGAGCTGACGGTCACCCTCGGCGAACTTGGCTTCGAGTCCCGCGCGGAACGCGTGACGAAGGTCGGTATCAGCGTTCAGCTTGTGAACACCGGCAGCGACCGCAGCCTGAAGCTGGTCGAGGGGAACACCGGAAGCCCCGTGAAGCACCAACGGGATTCCAGTGACGTCGCGGATTGCCTTGATTCGCTCAATGTCGAGCGGCTGAGGCTCAATGCCAGTGACTCCGTGCATCACACCGGCAGAGATGGCCAGGAGGTCGACACCAGTCTCAGCAACGAAGCGCTCGGCCTCTTCGACCTTGGTGTAGTAGTCCTCCCAGTTGATGCCGGTTGCGGCATCGGGAATCTTGCCCAACTCGGCTTCCACGGGGATGCCGTGCGAGTGAGCAAGGTTGACGACCTCACGGGTAACACGAATGTTCTCCTCGAAGTCGAGGTGTGCGCCGTCAAACATGATGGAGTCGAAACCAAGCTTGATGGCCTCGAATACCTCTTCATAGGTTCCGTGGTCGAGGTGAATCGGCACGTCAATCTCGGCTTTGTCCAGCTCGCGACGCGTCATCTCGTAGGCCTCAGTCAGGCCCATGTGCGGCACAATCGCGCGACCGACCTGCAAGAACACAGGTGCGTCGGCGATTTCAGCGGCACGGATGAGCGCCTGCGTGGTCTCCGGGTTGTGCATGTTGAATGCACCCACGGCGTACCCACCGGCCTGCGCCTTCTTTACCAATCCAAGCGGATCGACGGTTCCCATTCGGGTTTTCCTTTCGTTGTGTTCGGCCGGGCGACTCTGCTCCGACTGAAAAGTTGTTGACCTAGGCGGTCTCGATGATTGCCACGATGGTGCGGACCTCGACGGCCTCACCCTCGGGAACCAAGATTTCGACGAGGGTTCCGGTTGCGGGCGACTCGAGGGTCTCTTCGACCTTCTCGGCCTCGACCTCTGCCAGGGCCTCATCCTCGACGACCTGGTCGCCGACCTTCTTGAGCCACTGCACAATCGAGCCTTCGCTCATTCCCATTCCCCACTGCGGGAGAAGTACTTCTACACGTGCCATTTCTTTGTCCTTTTTCTGTGAGCTAGTTGCCTGCGGCAGCCAGCGTTGAGGTTGGGTTGGTGATACCGGTCACTCGACGGACGGCGTTGACGATGTCTTCCTTGTTGGGGTACATCTGCTTCTCGAGCGAGGGGCTGAACGGAATCTGCATGTCGGGGGCGGTCACGCGCACGATGGGAGCTTTGAGCGAGTCAAAGACTTCTTCGGCGACAAGCGCGCTGATCTCGCCAGCGGCACCGCACGTGCGGTGGGCGGGCTCGACGACAACCAGACGGCCGGTCTTGGCGACCGAGCGCAGAATTGCATCGCGGTCGAGCGGAACCAGAGTGCGCGGGTCGATGACCTCGACCGAAACGCCCTCTTCGGCAAGTGCGTCCGCGGCAGCGAGTGCCTCCTGCACCGAACTCGAGATTGCAACGATGGTGACGTCGCTTCCCTCTCTGTGCGTGCGGGCGACACCGAAGGGCACCCAGAACTCTTCGTCGCTGACTTCTTCTTTCAGGCCCCAGAGCAAGCAGGCTTCGAAAGTCAGAACCGGGTCATCCATGTCGATGGCCGAACGCAGCAGACCCTTGGCGTCGCTGGGCGTCGAAGGCACCATGACCTTGAGACCAGGAACGTTCATGAACATCGGGTACGGGCGGTCGGAGTGGTGAGCGCCGGTGTTCAGGCCGTAGAACATTGCCGAGCGGAACACGACAGGCATGGATGCCTGGCCACCAAACATGTAGCGGTTCTTGGCCACCTGGTTTACCAGCTGGTCCATCGCCATATAGAGGAAGCTCGAATACGAGAGGTCGACGATCGGGCGAAGTCCGGTCATTGCAGCACCGGCAGCAGCACCGACAATGCCCTCTTCTGAGATGGGGGTGTTGCGGATCCGGTTACGACCGTACATCTGAACGAAGTCACCGGTCTCCTGGCGAGTCTTTCCGCCACCGGTGGTTCCGTAAACGTTGGCCTCAACGTCTTCACCAATAATGATGACGCGCTCGTCTGCATCCATTGCTTCTTTCTGGGCTGCGCCAATGGCACCCAGGAAACTCATGACGGTCATGCTGCGTACTCCGAATCTGTGTAGAGGTCATCAAATGCGACCGAAGCGTCGGGCCAGGGGCTTGCCTCAGAGAAGGCAACTGCCTCGTCGACCTCAGCGACGATGGAGGCCTCGAGGGCATCCATCTCTTCTGCGGTGTGGCCGTTGGCAATGAGGTGCTCGCGGAACAGAACCAGCGGGTCCTTCTGGAGCCAGGCTTCACGCTCGTCGGCGGGGCGGTAGTCGGTGCCCAAGCGAAGGCCCTCGGAGTGCTCGTTGTAGCGGTACGTCACGACCTCGATGAGGGTGGGACCCTCACCGCGACGCGCGCGCGCCACGGCGGTGGAGACCGCTTCGTACACAGCGAGAACGTCTTGTCCGTCTTCGACGCGAACACCTGGAATACCGAACCCGGCAGCACGCTCAGAGATGACACCCGAGGTGACCGTGTGAGCGGGAGTGGAGAGTGCGTACTGGTTGTTCTCGCAGAGGAAGATAACCGGAAGGTTCCAGACGCCCGACATGTTCATCGATTCGTAGAGAACACCCTGGTTGGCTGCACCATCACCGAAGAAGGCAAGAGCGACGGTGTCGCGGCCCAGAACACTCGATGAGAGTGCGGCGCCCATTGCGATCGGAATGGACGAGCCGACGATTCCCGACTCACCCAGGCTTCCGACGTTGAAGTCGGCCAGGTGAAGTGAGCCACCCTTACCCTTGCAGACGCCGGCAGCTTTTCCCTGAAGCTCAGCCATGAGTGGACCGAGGGGTGATCCCTTACCGATGGGGTGGCCGTGGCTGCGGTGGTTGCCGGTCATGTAGTCGTTGTCACCGAGAGCCATAGTCGCACCAACGACCTGTGCCTCCTGGCCGATGCTGGTGTGGACGGTTCCGGGAATGTGGCCACGCTTGACCATCTTGGATGCGCGCTCGTCGAATGCACGAATACGAAGCATGCGGCGCTGCATCTCGAGTTTGAACTCGTCGGAGAGGGCTTCCATCTTCGGCGGCCTTTCTAGTCTTGGTCAGTTTTGAATATGTATTCACTTGTTGTTTGAATATTCTATACACGAGCGGCCAGGCTTCGCAAGTGTTTTTTATGCGGGGCGTTTCGCCCCGCTCTTTAGCCGGTTTTCGGGATCAGCTCGTCAATGCGAGAGAGCACGAATTCCGGCCGATGCTCAGGGGTGGTTCGTTCGACATCGTCGAGCTGCGAGTCGCCGGTGAGCACCAGTGCTGAACTGATTCCCGCATTGACGGCCATGCGAACATCCGTCTCGAGGCGGTCGCCGATCATGATGACGTTCTCGGCCGCGACCCCGAGGTTGGCCATGACCGTCTCGATCATGATGCGGTCGGGCTTTCCCATGTTGGCCGAGCACTTCACGCCCGTGGTCGCCTCGATGGCCGCGACGATGCCAGCCGCATCCGGCTCGCCGCGACCACCGGGAAAGGGGCAGTAGCGATCCGGGTTCGTCGTGATCAGCTGAGCCTGCCCGTGTTGCCAGAGTGCATCGAATGCAATCTGGAGCTTCTTGTAGTCAAAAGTGCGGTCATAGCTCGCGATGACGATGTCGATCTCTTCTGGCTTGTCTGACATGCGGATGCCCGCTGTGGCCAGTGCGCGCATGAGCGGTTCCTCGGCAATGGGAAAGACAACCGCATTCGGGTGATTCTGGGTAAGCCAGAGAACAGTGCTCACAACCGTGTTGATGATTTCGTGTGGCTCAACCGGGATGCCGAGCTTGGTTAGCTTTTCGATGTACATCTGCGGGTCGCGGGTCGGGTTGTTCGACAGAAACACGGTCTTGGCTCCGCGCTCTCGCAGCGTGTCAATCAGGTGCTTGGCGCCCGGCAGGAGCTCGCTGCCTAGGTAAATCGTTCCGTCGAGGTCGAATAGGTAGGCATCAAAGAATCGGTTGACGCCACCGAGTGGAATCTCGGTCTTCAGCTCAGGCTGCATGGTCTGCCCCTTGACTCGTTGCCGAGAACACCGGGCGAAGGGCCGGGTAGATGAGGCGGTAGGCCTGGTAGCGCTCTTCGTAAGTCGCTACGCCATCAACCTTGGGCTCGTAACGCGTGGTCGTTGACG
The DNA here is from genome assembly GCA_903859205.1 of uncultured Microbacteriaceae bacterium. Taxonomy (GTDB): domain Bacteria; phylum Actinomycetota; class Actinomycetes; order Actinomycetales; family Microbacteriaceae; genus CAIOLM01. The sequence goes on along the minus strand of CAIOLM010000033.1, from coordinate 6,906 downwards.
TCATTGCGGCGACAGCATCACCGACTGAGTCGAAGAGACCAGCCCCGGTTGCGGCAAGAATTCCGGCGCCGAGCGCGGTGGCCTCGTCGCTTCCGGCGAGGACCACCGGACGATCGAGAACGTCTGCGAATATCTGGCACCACAGCGGGCTGCGGGTTCCGCCTCCCATCGCCACAAACTGCTGGATAGGCGCAGGTAGGTTACCCTCGGCCTCCTCGAGGCAGAACCGGAGCTCGAACGCGATCCCCTCGAGCACAGCTCGATAGATATGCGCGCTGGTGTGAGCGCCAGTCAGCCCGAACATCACCCCACGAGCGTTCTGGTCCCAGAACGGGGTGAGCTGTCCGTTCCAGTAGGGAAGAACAAAAAGCCCCTCAGCTCCCGGCTCGATGTCGGCAGCCTTGCGCTCCCACTGCACCTCGCGAGGCACATCGGCGAAAACAGGCTCCGCGCCGGCAAAGGTGCTCATGAACCACGAAATCATGAACGTTCCTGCGCCGACGAAGAGTTCGTAATTGACCGTGCCCGGAATCGTTCCGGCCATGGCACGGTAGGCCGTGCTGGGCACGTAGTGATCGCTGAAGCTACCCGAGATGAGACCGGTACCCACGTTGAGATATGCCGATCCCGGTGCGATGATTCCAGCTCCGAGGCCAGCAGATTGACCGTCACCGGCACCCGAGACCACAGGGATGCCCGCCGGCAGATTGAGCACAGCGGCAGCGCGCTCGGTCAGGGTTCCAAGCAAGGCGCCCGGATCGACGAGCTCAGGGAGGACATCCCTGCTGACACCAAGCTCATTCAGAATCTCGTCGGAGTAGTCGCCCGTCGAAATGTCGACCAGGCCCAGCGGGTCGGCGCTCGCGACTGAGGTGCGCCATGCGCCGGTGAGTTCGTGCGCGAGGTAGGCGTGCACGTCAACAATGCGTGCCGTGTTGGTAAGTGTCTCGGGCTCGTTCTCACGAATCCACTGCAGTTTGTAGTAGGCGGGCGTCGGGTTCGCCGGCTTGCCGGTGAGCTCATGTATGCGCTGCGTGCCGAAGCGATTCACCTGATCGTGCGCACGAGTGTCGAGCCACAACATGGCGGGGCGAATCGGCTCGTCATTCGAGTCCAGGCAGGCAAAGCTCTCGCGCTGGTGGGTGACGGCGAAAGCCTTGACGCGCGCAGGGTCACCGAGTGCCTTGACGCACTGTCTCACGGCGGTGACGGTCGCGTTCCACCAGTCGTGCGGATTCTGCTCGCCGTAGCCGGGGTGCGGGATGCTCAGCTGAAGCTGAGTCGAACCGGTGGCAACCTCGTTGCCCTCGAGGTCCCAGGCGATGCACTTGGCGCCCGACGTTGAGCAGTCGACCGAGAGAACGAGTTCGCTCATGGACGTGCCTGCCGAATCACGGCCTCGGTCATGCCCAGCACCACGGCCACGTCGGCGTCGGTCCACCAGCCGAGCTCGGCCAACAGGTCAACGATGGTCACGCGGTTGCGCATGTAGAGGCAGTTCTTTACTGCCCAACGCCACACCTGAGGGGTCACCCAGGCATCGAGCTCGTCGAAGCTGACGGTGGCGCCAGCGCGAACGAGGCCGGTCGCCAACGAGAGTGCGTTCGGCAGCATGGCTCCGAGGTTGCGCTCGAGGGCATCTGCATCGGCGATGAGTGCCTCAACATTGGCGGATGCGCCAGCCCACGCTGCTCGCTTCGCGCTGAAGTCCGACCAGCACTCTGCGCCCAAAGCACCGCTCGGGTCGCACTCTGCGAACACGTCGAGCACAATCTGCTGCAAGTGGTCACCGTCGGTGCGTGGGGTTACCGGGCGGCCTGCTCGCAGCTGAACGAAGAGGTACTCCCAGGCACTTGCTCCGACAACGGATGCAACACCCACCTGCTCGCCGTGCAAACCGATTTCGTGATGGTGCGCAGCAGCATGCATATCGAGCATGTGGCTGATGAGGTGCTCCATGCCAGACAGGCAAGCCGTCGACCCGGCGATTCCGGTACCGATACCCCGGATAGCCAGAACTCGAGTGAGCTGTTTGACGGCCTCAGGGTTGCCATCGCCGATGCCCTCACCCCACTCGCCGGGGTCGCCGGCGAACGTGAGAAGCAGATCGCGCGGAGTTGTGTGAAAACTGGTGTCGGTGCCAATTTGCGATGCAAGCCACCAGTCAGCCGGAGCGGTGAATAGTGACAGCAGTTCGCCAAAGCCCGAGGTGTTCAGCTCTTGGGGAGCCGAGGCGATGACCTCGGTGTCAGCTAGTACTACATCAGGCCAGCGCGACGGAATCGTGCGCTTAGCCCCCGCACGAAGGATCACTGACACGTTGTCTGTGTAACCGTCCACCGAGGCAGCGGTCTGCACGAGCACGAAGGGAAGGCCGCCGGCACGATCGCTCGCCACCTTGGCGATGTCTGAAATCGTGCCCGAACCGATGGACACGACACCGTCCGCGCCTTGGAAGGCAGCGGTCGCGGCATCCAGCGCGTGGTCGTCAGCAAGCAAGTGCCCGCCATCGCCGAGCACGACTCGATCAACCTGGAATACCTGCGCGAGTTGCTCAACAACTGAGCTCTTGAGATCAACAGCACCCTTGCGAATCACGGCGGTATCCATGAGTGCAACCACACGTGCCCCGGCGACCGAGCGGCCAGCGCGAGCAAGCAAGACGCTTAGTGACTCGACGACCTCGCCAGCGGCATCATCGCTAATCACCATGCGACTGATGCCAAGCGGAACGAGTGCTTCAGGACGCTCAGAGGCAGCAATAACCGACCGGACCTGATCGAGGTCGGTGGGGTCTTCAACCTGTGAGAAGAGGCTCATGGTCGTTCTCCTGCGTGATGGCTTTCGTCATTGAACTCGGACGAGAAAATCTCGTCCCCATCAGTATTGAATATTCTTTCAATATTTGCAAGCCTATTCGGCAAACACGCACAGAAACGGTCCGCCCCTCGCACAGCCTGAGAACCGCTCCGGGGAGTAGCGCTATTTCATGGACTCGATCGAATTACCGCGAAGCTGCGACGACCGTACCCGTCAGGGTCGTACCCGACTTGATGGTGTTGTAAATCGTGCCGAATTTCATGAGATTCTTGTGCAGCAAGTCGAGCCGCGTGCTGTCTGCGTCGGTGCCGATGGTCACCACGTATGAAATATCTGCAATTCGTGCTTCATTGACGGGCCGATGTGCCGTAAGTGCAACGTGGACACTGTCGTAGCTAATGTCGAGAGTCGCGCCCACCCGCTCTATGCCCTTGATAATGCAAGCCGAGAGCGCTGCGAGCAGGAGCTCAACTGGATTGAGCGCATCCGGTCGGCCGCTCATGCCGGTGTCGATAATCAGAGACGCGTCTTTTGACGTGACAATCGAGCCCCGCGAATCTGTGCGGCGGGCAGTGAGCTCAAACGTCATCATGTCCGAAGGGCACCTCCCCCGGCTGAGGAATTGCTCGCGCGTAGACTCGAGTCATGCCTGCCACCACCGTCGACTTCGTCACCGTTTCCACGAGCGGCCTCGAGTCGTCGCCACATGCTGAGACCCTGGCAGGGCTTCGCGCCAATGAGGCCCGCTACTTCAAGAACAAGTACGACTTGGCCTTCACCACGACCCCGGCCGCCGAGGCGCCCGAGCTGGTCGACTACGTGGCGAAGGTTCTCACCGAGCGTGACATCCTGATTGCCTCGAAGCCTCTTGAAGTCACCGAGATGATCATCGGTGCTGCCGAGGGTCGCATTCGCTGGACGTATGTTTTCTATGAAAGCGGCTTGGCCATCAACGTGCTGTACACGCTCGACAACGCCAAGAAGCGCGCCGTTGGCTTCAAGCTCTCGATGGGCATGGATGTTCCAGCCGAGCTCGCCGACAAGTTCAAGTTCGCTCGCCAGAAGTCGAAGCTCGCTGGCGAAATCCGGGGTTCGTTCTTCGTCGTCAAGGGCGAGTACTAAACCCGCACCCTCGACCTAGTCCCAGGGCAGAGGCGAGTCTTCGTCTTTGATACCGTCGTTGGGAAATTCGGGGAGCTCTGTTCCGCCGGCACGGATGCACAGCCAACGCAACTCGCCGTCGCTGTCGGGTCGCGCACGCCACGTACGCATCACACCCTGACCCACCCGCACGACTGAACCAGCCGTCACCTCAACGACCTCGTCGTCGAGGCCCATTTGGCCCTGCCCATGAATGAAGACGTAGACCTCTTCGATCTGAGTGTGGTCGTGCCAGTACGTGGCACTCTCGCCCGGCTCGAGGGCGTTCACGGTCATGCCGATGTACTGCATGTCCATCTCATGGTCAACAACACGTCGACCATCGCGAGAGGAATCCGGGCGGAATCCGCCGAAGTAGTCGCGCCACTGCTCGGGCGCACCGATGTTGAGAACTTCGTAGTTAGCCATAGCGCGAGTCTAGTTTTACTGCGCCCGAAGCGCGAGCATGAACTGCCCGCCACCGGGAGTGATTTCGGTGCTGAAGTCGACACCCGGGGCATAGCGAGAAAGACGATCGAGCAGCCAAGCCGAGGCTTCTTCGGCGTCGTTGCGATCGGGGCATCGAGCCACAACTTCACGGCCACCTTTTTGAGTAAGTCTGGTCACCGTTGCCACGATGGGTGAAGGGTCGACCACGAACAAATCCTTTGACCAGGGCACCACCGGAGCGATTTTGCCCTTCTGGGTATTGCACTCGCGGTGGGCCAGACGTTCGATTGTCTCGGTCTTCTTCTTCGACTTCGCCACCGAGTAACTATCGACACTCGGGCCAAGGTCGGAGTTCACTGACGCGTCCGGGTCGACCGGCTTATCGCACAGCCAGCAACGCCAGCCATCGCGCTCGCCTACCTCGTTCAAATCACTCATAAGAGCAGAGTACGCCAGCGGTACGATGAACATCTGCCCACCATCCTTTGGAGAGAACATGACCGCGACGCTTCTGCACTCTGAGCAGATTGAGACGAGCATTTCCGGCGCCGTCGCATACCGGGTGCGCTACCGCTCGCACGACATGCAAGGCATCGCTACCGAGTCGACCGGCCTCGTCATCGCTCCGGCGAGCGCGGGCGAGAACCGCAAGGTCATGACCTGGTGCCACGGAACCACGGGCCTCGGTGACGCAGCCTGCCCGTCGGCCCAGCCCGACCCAGCCAGTGAGCTCAAGACCTACTTCGAAATCGGCTCGACCACCGAGTTCGACTACGGCGTTCCCGGGCTGCAACAGTTCATCAACGACGGCTGGGTTGTTTGCGCCACCGACTACCAGGGTCTTGGCACCCCTGGCCGCCACCAGTACACGGTCAACCGCACCAACGCGATTGACGCTGTCACCATCGTGCACGCCGCTCGCGAACTTCCGGTCGGTGCTGGCACATCGTTTGGAACAATGGGATGGTCGCAGGGTGGCGCGGCGGCGGCGGCCGTTGCCGAGCTCACTGACGCTGACTACAACGGACTCACGGTTGTCGGCAGTGTTCCCATGTCTCCCGGGGTGCCCGTTTCGGCAATTCGTGTTCCCACCGGACTCGGCGGCGCGCTCACGAGCGACGTTATTCCGCCCGACGGCCACCTATTCATGATCTTCTCGGGCCTTCAGGCCGCGTTCCCCGACGAGCTCAACCTGAGTGACGTCTTCACCGAGGTAGGCGTTGCCGTGCACGACGCCGGCTGGAACACTCAGCCGGTGCACCACCTCAGTGATGCTCTCGGTCGCGCCAACCAGCACGTTGGTCCGGTTATGAAAATCGACAAGGCCAAGCTCCCAGCTTGGATGAAGGCCATCACCGAATCCTCAGCAAGCCTGGTCAAGGCGCGGTGCCCCATCTTCGTGACGATCGACTCACAGCACGACGGTTCGGTCGTTCCCGTGGCATGGCAGACCCAGTACATCTCTGATGCCCAGAGCCTCGGCAGCGATGTCACGAGCAAGCTATACCCCAACGACGACCACTTCGCTTTGCCGGCATCGTGCATCGACGACGCACGGGCCTGGCTCGCGGCACAGTTCGCTTAGGTTGCCGTGACTGAGTCGCCGCGCATCCGTGTAGTTTTTCTCACCTTCTATTACGAAGCGTGGGATGCGCTGGCAGATGTGCACGCGATCATGCTCGCCGATCCTCGGTTCGAGGTCACCGTCATCTCGATCCCGCGCCGGTTCACGGGCGACTCCGGGTTCGCCGAAGAAGAAGATGTCAGCGCCTTCTTCGATGCCGCAGGCGTCGACCACCTTCGCTTCACCGACAGCGATTCATTCGCCGGACTCGAGCGCATACGCGCGATGGCGCCGGACTATGTGTTCATCAATTACCCGTGGCAGCGCAACTACCAGCCGGGCTACCGGGTCGAGCAACTCAGCGAGTTCACCAAGGTGTGCGTCGTTCCTTATTACTCTCTGGCCCTCGTGAACGAGCCCGGTGAGGTCGGCGTTGCTCCGCACCTCTATGAGCAACGCTCGCACGAGCTCGCCTCGTTGGTCTTCACGCAGGATGCAGCTGTGCGCGAGGCGTACGCACACACCTCTCGCGGCAACGCTCACGTGCACCTCACGGGAACACCGAAGATCGACGCTCTTGTGCGCGAAGCCAACGACGGAATAACGCGTTGGCCCATGCCCCCGTCACGCAACCTGCGCATGGTGTGGGCCCCGCACCACAGCTACTCCGATGGTTGGCTCAACTTTGGCCTGTTCGCGCAGATTCACAACGAGATGTTGGCGTTTGCAGCGGACAACCCGGATGTTGACATTGTCTTGCGCCCGCATCCGTTCTTATTTGGCACCCTGGTCAATCGCGAGGTCATGACCCAGGCCCAGTTCGACGAATGGTTCGCGGCGTGGAACGCTTTGCCGAATACTGCGTTCGACGAAGACGGCGATACTGGGCACCTTTTTGCGGCAACCGACGTCTTCGTGACGGATGGCATCTC
>CAIOLM010000032.1 GCA_903859205.1 uncultured Microbacteriaceae bacterium | reverse complement strand
GGCGGGCTCGAGCTGGCGACCATCTTCTTGAGCATCGGCATGACCAGCCGACTCCCCCAGCTGTTCACGTCATTCAATTCGATGCGATTGGCCCGATACACCTCGGTGTCGCGGGGCACCTTCGCGCTAATGTTGCTGTCTTCGCTCTGCTGGATTGCCTATGGCGCGATCGACGACCAGCCCATTGTTTTGTGGCTCGCTCTCGTGACATCGGTGATGAGCATCCTCATCATCCTGTTTGAAACTGGCGCAAGGAGGCGTGCACTCGCCCGGACCGGCACTAACCTAGAAAAGTGAGTGGCGCACGTGTATTTGTCGCCCGCCTAGCCGGGTGCAACGTTTTCGACCCCGTGGGAGACCGCGTGGGTCGCGTTCGCGATGTCATCGTGGTGTATCGCGCCAACCACTCCCCTCGCGTAGTCGGTCTGCTCGTTGAGATTCCGGGCAAGCGACGCGTGTTTGCCTCCATCGGACGCATCGAGAGCATCGGTAACGGTCAGGTCATCACCACTGGGTTGATCAACACCCGCAAGTTTGAGCAACGCGCCAGTGAGCTACGCCTCATTTCTGAGTTCCTGGGCCGCAAGGTCGCGTTTAACGACAAGACCGGTGACGCCACCGTCGAAGACGTCGCCATTAGCGAAACCGGGCCCGGCGAGTGGGAAGTCAGCCAGCTCTTCATTCGTCGCCCTCGCTTGGCCGCGTCGCCTCTCACCAAGGGCGTGACAGCCCTGGTCGACTGGGATTCCGTCAAGGAAAAGAACACCCGTGGTGAAGCGCAGTCAGCGGAACAGCTGATTGCTACCTACTCCGAGCTCAAGCCTGCCGACCTTGCAACCACGCTGCTCGACCTGCCTGAGGAGCGCCGACTCGAAGTCGCCGAAGAGCTCTCGGATGACCGTCTCGCCGACGTTCTCGAAGAGATGGATGAGAGCGATCAGGTCACTCTGATTACCCAGCTTGACGATGAGCGCGCTGCTGACGTTCTCGACGAGATGGACCCCGACGACGCTGCCGACCTCATCGCACAGCTGCCTGACGAGCAGGGTGAGATGCTGCTCGACCTCATGGAGCCTGAAGAGGCCGACGACGTGCGTCTACTTCTGAGCTTCGGTGCCGACACTGCCGGTGGTCTAATGACGACCGAACCGATCATTCTCTCGGCTGAATCGACCGTTGCTGAAGCGCTGGCGCACATTCGTCGCCACGAGCTCGACCCCACGCTTGCTGCGTCAGTGTGCGTCACGCTGCCTCCGTTTGAGGCACCGACCGGTCGCTTCCTGGGACTGGTGCACTTCCAGCGACTGTTGCGCTACCCACCGCACGAGCGCATTGGTGCGCTCCTCGATGACAGCACTGAAGCTATTCCGGTCACCACGTCGGCCGCCGAGGTATCCCGAATTTTGGCCAGCTACAACCTGGTTGCCGTACCCGTCGTCGATGAACACCAGCGTCTGGTTGGCGTGGTCACGATTGACGACGTTCTCGACTACCTGCTGCCCGACGACTGGCGAAGTCACGACGAGGGTGACGATCTGAAGAAGTCACCCGCTAAGAAGGCTCCGGCTCGTCGCCGTGCGCCCGCCAAGAAAGCAACCACCAACACGTCTAGCACCCCAACCACGCGCGGAAGGAGGGGAACCAATGGCTCGTAACCGTGAAGAAGACTTCGAGACACCTAAGGGCTTTACCGGCCTCGGACCTCGCCCTGCCCGCAGTCGCGACCGCTTCGGTCGTTTCACCGAGACCATCGCTCGTGCCATGGGTACGCCCTGGTTCCTGCTTGGGCTCACCATTTTTGCTGCGGTGTGGATCACGTTCAACTCGCTCGCGCCCGTAGCATGGCGCTTCGACTCGGCGGCGATTGGGTTTACCGCACTCACCCTGCTGCTCTCGCTCCAAGCTTCTTACGCCGCCCCCATGATTCTTCTTGCACAGAACCGTCAGGATGACCGCGACCGCGTGCAGTTCGAACAGGACCGCCAGCGCGCCGAGCGCAACCTCGCTGACACCGAGTACCTCGCTCGCGAGGTTGTCGCGTTGCGCTTGGCAATGAAAGACATGGCGACCAAAGACTTCATCCGCGCTGAGCTTCGCGCGTTGCTCGAGGAACTCGACAACGAGAAGCCGGCCGCCAAGAAGCCTGTTCCGCGCAAGAAATGACCGAACTGGCGCAGGTTGTGCGCGCAGCCGCGGGTGCGGTTATTGACCCGGAACTGCGCAGGCCGCTGGCTGACCTCGGCATGATTGGCGAGGTTTGGGTCGAGGGGTCGGCCGCGCGCATCCAGTTGAAGCTGACCATTGCAGGATGCCCGGCGGCACAGACCATCGAAGCCGACGTACGAGCTGCCGCCTCCGGCGTCTCGGGCGTTGACTCAGTCGAGGTCGATGTAACCGTGATGACGGCCGAGGAACGCGCCGAGATGCTCGCGCGCCTTCGCCCCGAGGGCGCGAAGCACAACCCGTTCACCGCCGATGCCCTCACCCGCGTGATCGCCATCACCAGCGGCAAGGGCGGAGTCGGCAAGTCGTCGGTGACGGCAAACCTGGCCTGTGCGCTGTCTCTGGCCGGATACCGGGTGGGCATTCTCGATGCCGACGTACACGGCTACTCAATTCCCGCTCTGATGGGGCTTGCTCCCGAGGGCATCCCGGTTCGCCCCACGCGACTCGACGACATGATTGTGCCGCCAGTCGGTCACGACGTGAAGGTCATCTCCATCGGCATGTTCGTCGAAGACCAAGCGACGGCCGTGGCCTGGCGTGGCCCCATGCTGCAACGCACCATCAGCCAGTTCTTGACCGACGTCTACTTTGGCGATCTTGATTTCTTGCTACTCGACCTGCCGCCCGGCACCGGCGATGTTGCCATCACTGTCGGTCAGCTCCTCCCCCACTCCGATGTACTCATCGTGACCACTCCTCAGCCTGCCGCTGCCGGTGTTGCGATTCGTGCCGGCATGCTCGCCCGCCAGACCGGCCAACGCGTGATTGGCGTTGTCGAAAACATGAGCGCCATGACGAGCCCGGATGGTCGCACCATCGACCTCTTTGGCACTGGTGGCGCTCAAGCCGTTGCCGAAGGGCTCTCTGGCGACAAGACCGTGCCCGTCCTGGGCCAGATTCCGCTCAGCATCGGATTGCGCGTCGGCGGCGACACTGGTGTTCCGGTTGTTGTGCATGACCCGAGCAACCCCGCAGCGCTCGCGCTCACCGCGCTCGCCCACCAGATCGCGACATCCGGCCCGTCACGCGCGGGGAAGTCGCTTGGCCTCAGCCCGCGCTAGAACGTCCTAAGCGGAGCCTGCGGCGCGTTTTTGTGCCCGCCACAGAACAAGCACAACGATGAGTGGCCAAATACCCTCCAGCCAGGCAGCGATGCGCTCCATGGTGCCGACATAGCCGAGCCCCGGGTTGGCCCACACTGCCAAGAACCAGAAGCAGAAAATGGCCATCACCACGGTTGCCGCAATTGATGGGATGGGGCGTAAAACCCATGGAACCTCAGGGCCTCGACGCCAGCCAACGAGGGGCCAGGCGGCCAACAGCACAAACCCCACCATCGCACTGAGCTTGTGACCGAGTGAGGATGTCCCGGCCATGGTTTCGAGCGGAAAAAGAACAACCCCGAAGAACGAGAACCCGCTCACAAAAATGAAGATGCGTCCGAGCTTGGCAATGCCCGGGGTGTAGACGGCCACGATGAGCGTTGCCACACCGGTGAGGGTGAAGATGGTCTGCATGTAGGCCTGGGTTGGGGCGTCCCCGGCCGCCATCTCGGAGATGGTCTGCACGAACGGGTTGTATGCCGGCCATGTCGACATGGCAACGAGCTGGCCCCCAATGGAAAGAATGGGGGCAATGACACCGGCGATGAGAGCCGGACGGCGAACCCAGGTTTTCATGTTGCCTCTCCATCAAATGGCGTCACGGCGCTCCGCTCGCTGCGCACCGGGCGAGCGCCAGTCGCCGGTGCTTTGGTCTCGGGTGCAGACCCGTTCTCACTGGGTGCGCCCACAACCTCGTCGAGCAGCGCCTCGCGAATAATGCGACGAGGGTCATACCGGCGAGGGTCGAGCTTTTGCCACTCGGTCTCGTCGTAGTCGTCGCCCATTTCTTCTTTCATGCGATCTTTGGCATTGTTCGCCATCGCACGAAGACCCTTGACGAGCTGAGCGAGTTTGGCCGCATATCCGGGCAGGCGTTCTGGACCCAGCAAGAAGACAGCAATCACGCCAATGACGAGAAGCTTGTCGAAGGTCAAACCGAACACACTACGAGACTACCGCCCCGAAAAACGGCTCTCGCCATAGTCTTGAGAACAAGGAGGAACCGTCATGCTCGAGCACCTGGACTGGATTTATGTGACCGACGCCGCTCGCGAATCTTCAACGATTCTCACGGCCCGCGAACTCTCAATCGAACACGGCGTCGAGCCGATTTCTCCGGTTATTGGCGCCCAATACGCCGTCGTCGCTGCGAGCACCCAGGCGCAAAACATCATCGAGATTGGTACCGGATTCGGCGTCTCGGGGCTCTGGCTACTCTCTGGCGCACCGACGGCCACACTGACGTCCATCGACGACGAATACGACCGGCACGAACAATCAAAGCCCCTGTTTACCGAGGCGGGCTACCCCGCAAACCGCGTTCGTTTGATCACAGGCAAGGCAGCGGATGTTCTTCCGCGCATGAACGAGAACACCTATGACGTAGCCGTCGTCGACGGTGACCCTAGCCAGCTGTTGTTCAACGTAGAGCACGCCCTGCGCTTGGTTCGCGCCGGGGGCGTTGTGCTCATCCCGCACGCGCTGTGGAAGGGCGAGGTTGCCGAGCCCGCAAAGCGAGGCGCCGTGCCAAGTGCACTGCGCGCCATCATGAAGAACGCCAGCGACGACGAGAACCAGGTGTGGTCACTGTTGCCCGCCGGTGACGGCCTGTTGCAGATTGTCAAGACCGCCTAAGTGCTGGTCTTGATGCGCGCTTCGCGCACTCGACCTGCGAAAGCTTAAAAGCAAAAGCCCCGCCATAAGCGGGGCTTTGTGCATCTGTGAGGACTTAGGCGAGGACCTTGCCGAGCAGGCTGTGCAACTCGGTTACCTCGTCGTTTGTCATAGAAACAGCCATTCGGCCGCCGCCCTCGAGAGGAACCTTCACGATGATGAGGCGACCTTCTTTGGTTGCCTCCATGGGTCCGTCTCCGGTACGTGGTTTCTGCGCCGCCATGGGCACCCCTTTCAGAAATATCTATCTCTATTATCCCAGTTGCGCCGACACCGAATTACCACGGGGCGCTCGTGGGGCACTCGTTCACCGAGTGTTTACGGGGGCGTCCAGTCGTTGCCGCGAATGGCCCAGAACTCCCCAATCCAATACCACTGCGCAATCAGAAAGACGATGACGAGGGCGACGCGATAAATACCCGAGCGTGGGGCAGCGAATAGCCCCAGGGCCGGAAACATCGGGGCCAACAAACGCAGTGTGCTCGACTGCGGAAAGAAGACCGCCAGCAAGTAGAGGCTGTAGCTGAACATCCACAAGCGCAGATCAAGGCCAAGCCTTTTGGATGCCGGGGCAAAGATGACCGCCGCGAACAACAACACCGCACCTGCCAGCACAAAGTATCCCAGCGGCCCGGGCCACCAGTACTGGCTGGCCTGAATCCAAGGCGAGAACGGGATGAGGGAATCCCAACCCACATACACGCTGCGCCACGCCAACTCGGTCTGCACATAGGCATCGGGAACACCGGTCACGATGCCCGCGATGATGAGCCAGGCAAAGCCGGCGACGACGCTGAAAACGATAGCCACAAAAAGTTTCCATCGCTCACTGACCGGAAAGGGCGTTCGCTTTCGTCGCACGAATCTAAAAATGGCGTGGAGCCCCAGAGTGAGGGCCACTGCTAGGGCGCCCGGACGTGTGACGCCGAGCAGGAGCACAACCGGCGCAATCCACAGATACTCGCGGTTGACCAGCAGCAGCAGGGCGGCAGCAATGAGTATAAGCTGAAGCGATTCGGCGTACGCCACCTGATAGATCGGCGACACGGGAGCAATGTTGAACAGCACGATTGCAAAGAATGCTTGCTGCACCGGCAGGAACTTGCCAAAGAGCCGATAGATCACGAGCGAGGCGGCGAAGGCGCTCACCACCGAGACGGTGATCGCAGCGGTGTTCCAGTCGAGCCCGGTCAACGTCATGAGAAGCGAGCAGATCACCGGGTACAGGGGAAGGAAGGCCCACGAATTCTCGACGACATGGCCGCTCGGGTCATGCGGCAGGATTTTGGGGTAGCCGGCCTGAGCAATCAGGTTGTACCAGCGGCCATCCCAGATGCTGGCAAAGTCGCCAAAACTCGGGTGCGCGCCCGTCCAGGGGTTCTCACCCTGATGAGCGGCGTACCAGGCGAGCATGCCCGTCGAGATAAGTCGCCCGACAATGAAGACGAGCGTGACAGCCAGCCACCAGGGCATCCCGAGGATGCGCCCCGATCGGCCCGCGACTGCGTTCATCTAGCTCAGCCAAGCGCGCAGAACGCGCTCGCACTCGACAATCTGCGCCACGGGAACCCGCTCGTCGTCGGTGTGCGCAAGTGCGGGATCCCCCGGTCCGAAGTTCACTGCGGGAATGCCGAACTCGCTAAAGCGAGCGACGTCGGTCCAGCCGTACTTTGCCGCCGGTTCTGCCCCGACGGCCGCGACAAACTCTTGGGCGATGACCGAGGTCAGGCCAGGGCGCGCGCCAGGGGCACTGTCATCGAGCGTGACGTCGAAGCCCGAAAAGACGGTGCGAACATGCGCGAGCGCCTGCTCAACCGACTTGTCAGGAGCGAATCGATAGTTCACGATGAGCGATGCCTGATCAGGAATCACGTTTCCGGCAACTCCGCCGCTGACGCCCACAGCACTGAGCCCCTCTCGATACACAAGCCCATCAACATCGACGCTCGCCGGCTCGTAGGCGTTGAGGGCCGCCAGGGCATCAGCCAGTTTGTGAATGGCGTTTTCGCCCATCCATGCCCGCGCGGAGTGGGCGCGCTTGCCAGAAGTGGAGACGACCACTCGCAGTGTGCCGTTGCATCCACCCTCGACGGTGCCGTTGCTCGGCTCGCCCAGAATCGCAAAGTCAGCAGCGAGAAGCTCGGGGCGAGTGCGGGCTATGCGGCCCAGCCCGTTGAGCTCGGACGCGACCTCTTCGTGGTCATAGAAGATCCAGGTGATGTCGTGGCGAGGGCTGGTCAGCTCGACGGCGAGTTTGAGCGCAACTGCGACTCCGCCCTTCATGTCGACAGTGCCACGACCAACGAGCTCGGCACCCTCGATTCGAGACGGAAGATTGGCATTGACCGGCACCGTGTCGATGTGTCCGGCCACGATGATGCGCTGAGCGCGACCAAGGTTTGTTCGGGCGATGACCGCGTCACCGTCTCGAATGACCTCGAGGTGCTTGGCGTCAGCAAGAGCCGTCTCGATGGCATCGGCGAGCGCGGATTCGTTTCCTGAGACAGAGTCGATGTCACACAGAGCGCTCGTGAGCTCGACAACCCCGGCAGAGGTGTTCAGGGCGCAAGCAGACGACATGGCTCAAGTTTATGGCGGGTAACCTAGAGGTATGGCTTCGACGCTCGAACACACGCACGCTTGGGGATACGGCCTCGCCACCATTTCCGGTGACGGCACCGTCCTTGATACCTGGTACCCGGCACCAGCGCTCGGTCGCTTGCCCAGTGACGCTAACGCGGCTAGCGCCCCCGCAGAGCTCAATGCTTATGCTCGCGACGACGCGCGCCGCAACGTACGCGTTGAGGTCGTGGCCGTTGAGGTCGAGCTCCTGGCAGCCCCGGTCGGCGCATCCGATGCCTATCTTCGCTTGCACCTGCTGTCACACCTGCTGGTTGCCCCGAACACCATCAACCTCGACGGAATTTTCGGTCAACTGCCCAACGTGGCCTGGACGACGGCCGGCCCGATTCACCCCGACGACGCCACCGCGCTTCGCCCGGCACTCGTGCGTGACGGCATTCAGATTCAGTCCATCGACCGCTTCCCTCGACTGACCGACTACGTGACGCCCGACCGAGTGCGTATCGCAGACGCTTCGCGCGTTCGCCTGGGTGCGCACCTTGCTCCCGGAACTGTGATCATGCACGAGGGCTTTGTGAACTTCAACGCCGGAACACTGGGCACGAGCATGGTCGAAGGGCGCATCTCACAGGGTGTCGTCGTGGGCGACGGCAGCGACATCGGCGGTGGCGCATCCATCATGGGCACGCTGTCGGGTGGCGGTACGCAGCGTATCGCTATCGGCGCTCGCTCACTGCTCGGCGCAAACTCTGGCATCGGAATCTCGATTGGCGACGACTGCGTTGTCGAAGCCGGTCTTTACGTCACGGCGGGCACCAAAGTCGTAGTTCTCGGTGACACTCCCCGCACGGTCAAGGCGCTCGAGCTCTCGGGCGTGAACTGCCTGCTGTTCCGCCGCAACTCACAAAGCGGCGCTGTCGAAGTTAGCTCTCGCAACGGCGCGGGGATCACTCTCAACTCAGCACTCCACTAGTCGGAAAGGGCTCAGCCAAAATGCCAGCCTCAGCTGGCAGACACCGCACGGACGCCCGCCGACGGCCTGCCTTGAGACACCAGCGTCGCCCGCGCGGTCGTGGTCTCGTGATCACCCTGGCCTCGATCCTCGCGTTCGTGATTCTCGTGGCCGGCGCCGGAGCGGGGGCTATGTACTATTTCGACCACAGCCGAAACGTGTTGGCCAACCCGCTGAGCACGCGAGCAGCAACGACCTATGGTGCCCAGAACATCCTGTTGCTTGGTTCTGACACGCGTGGCCGCATCGACACTTCTGACCCGCTCAATGACGGTTCTCGTTCGGACACCATGATCTTGGTGCACATCCCGGCCGACAGAAAGAGCGTGCAGGTCATCACATTGCTGCGTGACATGTATGTGCCCATCAAAGACAACGGCAAGGGCAAGCTCAACTGGGCAATGTTCTTTGGTG
This sequence comes from uncultured Microbacteriaceae bacterium, assembly GCA_903859205.1. Lineage (GTDB taxonomy): Bacteria > Actinomycetota > Actinomycetes > Actinomycetales > Microbacteriaceae > CAIOLM01. The sequence goes on along the minus strand of CAIOLM010000032.1, from coordinate 56,254 downwards.
GCGCACCTCTGGCGGTCGACACCGTCGAGAATTTGCTCGACACGAAAATCGACCACGTTGCCGTCATCGACTTTCTCGGCGTCGAGCGCGTGTCCACGGCACTCGGCGGAGTTGTCGTGAACAACCCCACGGAGTTCAGTGAAGGCATCTTCACGTTCAAAAAGGGCCCGGTACGGCTCCAGGGTGGCAAGGCTCTCGCATTCGTGCGCGGTCGACACCAGTTCGAAGAGGGCGACAAGCGCCGCGTGCTCAATCAGCAGCTATTTCTTCAGGCCTGCCTCGATAAGGCACTGCACGGCGGCGCACTCAATAATCCCGCGGACATCGTGAACGTCTTTCAGGCCGTCATCGGTTCAGTTTCGGTCGACGAGGGGGTGAACGCGGGCTACATCCTGAAACTCGCCCAGTCGTACTCGGGGCTCAGCGCAAAAGATGTGCGATTCATGACTCTGCCGGTGAAAGGTCAGTTCTCTCGCGGCCCGCACACCTTCTGGAACGTGGATGAGACGGAGCTGGCGAATGTTCAGCTCGCCCTGGCGATGGATCGACTCGACGAATACACGCCTCCGATTGCGACACCCACGCCCACTCCCAGCAAGTAGTTCACTGTCAGTGGAACATGCCACATTGGAACTGTCCCGAGATCCGGTGCGTGCAGAGCTCGCAGGGGCCACAAGCCCGCGCGGGAGGGGAGAAAAATGGACATGGACCGAGCGACCGAAATGTTGCGCCACGTCATGGCCGGCCTCGACAAGGCCAGCTTCGGCTGCCGTGATGAGGCCGAATCTGAGGCATTCGACGAAAAGGTCATCTGGGTGCGAAACGTCAAGGCCAAGGGCTTGATCATCGACATTCCCAACGACGGAATCGAGTTGTCGTGATCGAGGCGGCGCGCGCGCTCTGCGCGCGCGTGCACGCCAGGCAGGTCGACCAGGCGGGAGCGGCGTACGCCCAGCATCCGACCCGGGTGGCAGCGAATGTGCAGACGCACCCAGCCTTTGCGGCGCTTGAGGCTGACGATCAAGAGAGCGTGATTTGCGCCGGCTACCTGCACGATGTCATCGAGGACGGCCCCGAGTATGGCTTCGACTATTCGCCGGAAGACTTGGTTGAGATGGGTTTCTCACCCCAAACAGCCGAGATCGTTCAGTTACTCACCAAACCACCGAAAGTCTCGGGCGCAGAGCTTGACCCCTACTACCGGGCGATTGCAGCGCATCCACTTGCCCGACTGGTGAAACTATCCGACATCGCCGACAACACGAATTATGCCCGCGCAGCCAGATTGCCCGCGGAATTGCGGAATCGATTGGGCCACAAATACGTTCACGCTCTCGACATGCTTTCGCTCTCTGAGGCAGAACATGGTTGGCTAGAAGAACTTCGACACAAGGACGTCTAAACATGAGCACGGCAACTGACCAGACACCCCTCAAGGTCGACATCTGGTCAGATGTTCAGTGCCCGTGGTGTTACATCGGCAAGCGCAAATTCGAAGCTGGCGTGAAAGCCTTCGGTAGGCCAGTCGAAATCGAATATCACTCTTTCGAACTCTCGCCCGATACCCCTGTTGACTTCGAAGGCTCACCGGTTGACTACCTGAGCGAGCGCAAGGGGCTACCCGTCGATCAGGTGCACCAGGTGCTTGAGCGCGTAACCGGCGTTGCCGCCGAAGTTGGGCTCGACTACCACTACGAGCTAGTCCACCAGACGAACACTCGCAAGGCTCACGAACTGCTGCACTTCGCCAAGGCACAGGGCAAGCAGGTCGAGATGAAAGAGCGCCTGCTCAAGGCGTACTTCGTTGAAGGCGGACACGTCGGCGACCTGAATCAGCTCGCCGACTTCGCCGCCGAGATTGGTCTCGACCGAGCAACAGTGCTGCTGAGCCTAGAAATCGGCGAATATGCCGAGGCAGTCGCGGCAGACGTGCAGCAGGCGGTCGCCTACGGCATCCAAGGCGTTCCGTTCTACGTCATCGAGGGCAAGTTCGGAATCTCGGGCGCACAGCCGGCAGAGGCGTTCACGGGTGCTCTCGAGCAGGCACTGAGCGAGCGCTAAGGCATCCGTGTTCAATAATCTGCGCCGCCTTATGCCCTATATGGGCGACGCACTGCCCAAATTAATCATCGGCGTGATTGTCGCCATGTTCAGCTCGGCTGTGGCGCTAAGCATCCCTTATGTCTTGCGCGCACTTGTCGATGGCCCGCTTTCAACCGGGGATGCCCGCCAGATCTGGCCCGGAGCATTCCTGCTGCTCGCTTTGAGTGCCGTTGAAGCCGGCCTGCTGTTCCTGCGGCGTTTCTTCATGCTTCAACCGGGCGCAATGCTCGACGGAACGATGCGCATCGCCATCTACAGCCGCCTGCAGCGCCTGCCCATCTCTTTTCACGATCGCTGGCAGAGCGGCCAGCTGCTCTCGCGTGCGATGGGCGACGTCAGCACCATGCGCCGCTGGCTCAGCTTCGGTTTCGTATCGATTGTCGTGAGCGCCTTCACCCTGGTTCTCGGCTTGGGCGTGCTGTTCTGGATGAACGCCCTGCTCGGGCTCGTGTTCACGCTGTTCATCCTGCCCTTGGTTTACATCAGCATTCGATTCCGGTTCGCGTTCAATAAGGTTTCGCGTCAGGCGCAAGACCAAGCCGGTGAGCTCACCACCTCTGTCGAAGAGTCGGTGCACGGTGTTCGCGTCATCAAGTCATTCGGGCGCTCGCAACACTTCCAAGACATGTTCAACGACCGCGCCACGCAACTGCGCGAAACCGAGCTTTCTAAGGGGCGCACGGCTGGTCGTTTGTCTTTCTGGCTGGTCTTAATCCCCGATGCCGCATTGGCAGCAACCCTGGTCTTGGGAATTGGTCTGGCGGCGAACGGCGTTGTGACCGTGGGAACGATGTTTGCGTTCTTTGCCACCTCAGCCGTGCTGCGCTGGCCACTCGAAAACATTGGCATGCTGCTGGCACTCACCATTGACGCCTCCAACGCTCTCGATCGTTACTACGAGGTCATCGACTCCCCCGTAGACATTCACGACGAACCCGGCGCGGTGGAGATGACTCCCGGCCCCGGCGAACTGGTCTTCGATGATGTGCACTTCCGCTTCGCAGATACCGAAGATGGAGAGCCAGACATCATCAATGGCCTCAACCTGCACATCGCACCGGGTGAGACGGTCGCCCTGATTGGCCTGACCGGATCAGGCAAATCGACAGTTACTTCGCTTGTCGCGCGCATCAACGACGTCACCGCCGGGCGAATTCTGATTGACGGTCAAGATATTCGTGACGTAACCCTCAAGAGCCTTCGAACCGAGGTTGCGATGGCTTTTGAAGACCCCACGCTGTTTTCCCTGTCGGTCCGAGAGAACGTTTTGCTCGGTCGCGAGGAGCTCGTCGACGCCCCCGGTGAACAGACAGACAAGACCCTGCAGTCGGCGCTCGACATCGCGCAGGCGGGCTTCGTCGCCGAGCTGCCCAAGGGCGTCGAAACTCGAGTGGGCGAGGAGGGTTTGAGCCTCTCGGGCGGCCAACGCCAGCGACTGGCTCTAGCCCGGGCGATTGCCACCGAACCTCGCATGCTGATTTTGGATGACCCGCTCTCGGCCCTCGACGTGAACACCGAAGCAATGGTCGAGCAAGCCCTGAGAAGCGTGCTCAGTCGCACCACCGCGCTTGTCGTCGCCCACCGCCCTTCGACGGTCATGCTCGCTGACCGGGTCGCCCTGCTCGACAACGGTGTCATCACCGAAATCGGATCGCACAAAGAGCTTCTGGCTCGCTCACCTCGCTACCGCCACGTCATCTCTGCACTCGACGCTGAGTCAACACTGCTTGACACCCCCTCGGGTGAGGAGGCGCGCTCGTGAGCATTTACGGTGTTGCCGCAGAAGAGAGGCGCGATCTCTCAAAGGCCGAGATTAAGGCCCTGCGTAATCGATCGCTGCGACTTCTCGGAACGAGCGTGCGCCCACTTCGCAAACGAATCATCGTCACGATGGGCATGGTCATCATCAGCACCATCGCTCAGGTCGCTGGCCCAACGCTGCTAGCCATCGGAATCGACAAAGGGCTCGGCGCTCTTACTTCCACTGGCGACTGGAAGCCCTCGCTATGGATTGCACTGGCCTACGTCTGCCTCAGCGCGCTCGGCGGCACCATGCTCATGTTGTACCGGCGTTCATCCACGACAATCAGCCAAAGTGTGATGTTTGACCTGCGCTCCAAGATGTTCGAACACACTCAAAAGCTCGGGGTCTCCTTCCATGAGAAGTACACCAGCGGTCGAGTCATCGCCCGCCAGACAAGTGACCTCGACACCGTGCGCGAGTTTCTCGACGGCGGCATTAGCGACCTGGTGAGCGGCTCACTTTACATTTTGTTCACGGGAATCGCCCTCGTTAGCCTCGACCCACAGAGCGCGATCCCCATTGTGGTGGCCTTCGTGCCGCTGTATTTCTTTGCTCGCTGGTTTGCCGGGCAATCTCGACTGGCCTTCCGCGAATCACGCATCTGGTCTGCCCGACTGATTGTGCAATTCGTCGAAACGATGACCGGCATACGTGCGGTCAAGGCATTCAGGCGCGAGCCTCGCAATGATGCCAGCTACACGGTCAATGCACTTAAGTACCGTGACGCAAACCGACGTGTCATCGGACTCTTCGGCACTTTTGATCCGGGCCTGAAGCTCATCGGCAATATAACGATGGTTGTCGTGCTCGTCATGGGTGCGTTCCGTGTGGTGCACGGTGAGATGGACATCGGCGTGCTTCTCGCCGTTGTGCTCTACTCACGCCGGTTCTTCGATCCCGTGCAGAACCTCACGATGTTTTTCAATTCGCTGCAAAATGCCTCGTCTGCGCTGGAGAAGATTTCGGGCGTGCTCGAAGAAGACCCCAGCGTCGCCGAGCCCGAGCATCCGGTTCCCCTGCCCAACACGGGCGGAACCCTGTGTCTCAATGACGTCACCTTCGCCTACGGCGAGGCATCTCCGGTGTTCAAGAACCTCAGCATCACTATCGAGGGCGGCCAGACCGTTGCGCTTATTGGAACCACTGGAGCGGGCAAATCAACCATGGCCAAGCTCATCTCGCGCTTCTACGACCCCACCGGTGGCGCAATCACACTTGACGGAGTCGACCTACGACAGCTGGCAAATGATGACCTACGCCGCAGCGTCGTCATGGTGACTCAAGAGGCCTACATCTTCTCGGGTTCGATTGCCGATAACATCGAAATCGGCAAGCCGGGCGCCACGTTCGACGAAATCGTGGCTTCTGCCAAGGCGGTCGGCGCGCACGAGTTCATCTCCTCGCTGCCCGACGGATACGACACCGATGTGAACAAGCGCGGTGGCAGACTGTCGGCCGGCCAGCGCCAATTGGTGTCTTTTGCTCGAGCGTTCATTGCAGATCCAGAAGTTGTCATTCTCGACGAGGCAACCGCGTCGCTCGATATCCCTAGTGAGCGCCTCGTTCAGCAGGGTCTCACGACACTTCTTGCCGAACGCACGGCCATCATCATCGCCCACCGACTCTCGACGGTCTCCATCGCCGACCGGGTGCTGGTCATGGAACACGGCGAGGTCATCGAAGACGGAACCCCCGAAGAGCTCATCTCGGCCAGCGGCAAGTTCGCTGACCTGCACGCCGCCTGGCGATCGTCGCTGGCTTAGCGCCAAGCGCCAACGTCGGGGCGCCAACGTCGGGGCGCGGCCTGCTAGTTGCTGGCAGCGTTGCGAGCCGCGAGTGCGCTGGCGCGGCGTCCTGCCAGAGCTTCAAAGACCAAGATGATGACGCTGAGCACCAGGAACACCACCGAGTAAATGATGACGGCGATTGAACCGATCATGAGACCGTAGACGGTCCAGATGATGCCCGAGGCAATCGAGAGCGTGTAGGTCGACTTAGACACCACGGTCAGTCGAGAGACTCGCCACGACTGGATGGACTCGAACACCTGGGGAACACGGCTGATCAAGAACAGGTTCAGGAAAACGTTGACGAATGTGTCGGGCGACACGAAGACGACGATTGCGCAGACAATAGAACTCGCGAGCACGACGAGGAATGCGAACAACCCCGGCGCCGGCACGCGGCCCGTGAATCGCGTGCGCATGAGCATCCATGAAAGGAATCCAGCCAGCACAAGGGCAATTGCATTCGTGATGATTTGGCTGAGGCTGTGATACCTGATGCCGAAGGCGGTCCATGACGCAACGCTCAAAGCGAAAATAAGCCAACTGGTGAGACTGACGCCGACCTCAGATTTTGAGCGAACGACTCGCACAATCTGAGGCACCGAAGTCGAGAGACTGAGTGCTCCAGCAATGAGACCAATGACTTCGACTAAGGGATTCACGTGACCCTAGGCGTTTCGCTCGGTTGAACCGATGTACAGCTGCTGAGGGCGGCCGATCTTGGTCTGCGGGTCTTCGTTCATCTCACGCCAGTGGGCAATCCAGCCGGGCAGGCGACCGAGAGCGAATAGCACGGTGAACATGCGGGTCGGGAATCCCATGGCCTTGTAGATGACACCGGTGTAGAAATCAACGTTCGGGTACAGCTTGCGCTCCACGAAGTACTCATCTTGCAGGGCGATCGCCTCAAGTTCTTTAGCGACGTCAAGCAGCGGGTCGGAGACTCCAAGTGCAGCGAGCACCTCGTCGGCGCTCTCTTTGACGAGGCGCGCACGCGGGTCGTAGTTCTTGTAGACACGGTGACCGAAGCCCATGAGGCGAACTCCGTCTTCCTTGTCCTTCACGCGCGAGACAAACTTCTCAACGGACTCACCCGAGTTTTGAATCTGCTTGAGCATGGTGAGTACTGCCTCGTTTGCACCGCCGTGCAGCGGGCCGAACAGAGCGTTGATGCCAGCAGACACCGAGGCAAAGAGGTTGGCGTCAGTCGAGCCGACGAGTCGAACGGTTGACGTCGATGCGTTCTGCTCGTGGTCTTCGTGCAGAATCAGCAAGCGCTCGAGGGCCTTGACGACGACAGGGTTGAGCTCGTACTCCTCGGCGCGGTTGCCGAACGTCAGACGCAGGAAGTTCTCGACGTAGCTCAGGTCGTTCTTGGGGTAGAGGAATGCCTGACCGATGCTCTTCTTATGAGCATAGGAAGCCATCACGGGAACCTTTGCCAGCAGACGGTAGGTCGCCAGCTCAACGTGCTCGGGGTTCTTCGGGTCGAGCGAGTCTTCGTAGTAGGTAGACAGGGCAGAGACGCCGGCCGAAAGAACAGGCATCGGATGCGCGTTGCGCGGGAATCCAGCGAAGAGATTCTTGAGGTCTTCGTGAAGCAGGGAGTGACGCTCAACCTGCTCTTCGAAATAGCTGAGTTCGTTAGGCGTGGGCAACTCACCATTGATCAGCAGGTAGGCGGTCTGCAGAAAAGAGAAGTTGGTAGCGACGTCTGCGATGGGATACCCGCGATAACGAAGAATTCCGTTCTCGCCATCGATGTACGTGATTTTCGACTTGGTGGAAGCAGTGTTCACAAACCCGTAGTCGAGCGAGGTCAGACCGGTGTTCCTGGTCAGCGCAGAGAAGTCAATGCTCGAGGCGCCGTCTGCGCTACGCAGAATCGGATACTCCGACGTTGAGCCGTTAACTGTGAGCTGAACCTTGTCAGCGGGCGCGCCATTGTCGGTCACGAACATCTCCTTGCGAAACAGCATGGGTGAGCGGTTTATCGAAGCTTGCAGACGTTGTGCGCCATTGCGAGCAGGATGCCTCTAGCCTATTGGCAAAAAGCCCCGGCAGACTCCCGCAATTACAGAGAAAACCGGCTCAGTCTTCGCCGCGAAGTCGAGCCGCAGCCGAGGCGATGCGCTCGTCTGAGGCGGTCAGCGAAACACGGATGTGCGTGCCGAAGTGGTCCCCATAAAAGTGCCCCGGCCCGGCGAGAATTCCGAGGTCAGCCAAGCGGTCGATTGACTGCCATGCATCAACGCCTTCGCTCAGCCAGAGGTAGAGCCCTGCCTCACTTCCGGCGAGGGCGAAACCTGCATCTTGCAGGGCAGGCAGCAGCACCTCGCGGCGCTCTCGATAGATCGACTTCTGGTGCTCGACGTGCGCATCATCGCCCAGCGCGGCAACCATTGCAGCCTGCACCGGCGCGGGAAGCATCATGCCCGCGTGCTTGCGAATCACCAGCAGCTTCGAGATCAGCGCGTTATCCCCGGCGACAAAGGCAGCCCGGTATCCGGCGAGGTTCGACTGCTTACTGAGTGAGTAGGCAGCGAGGATTCCTGTGTTGTCGCCGCCGGTGACGCGAGCATCGAGCACACTCGGCACGGGCGTTACGTCCCAGGGCGTGTCCCAGCCGAGTTCGGCGTAACACTCGTCTGAGATGACGATGGCGCCCAATTCGCGAGCACGACGAACGCGCGCGGCGAGCGCATCCACGTCGAGAACACGACCGTCGGGGTTGCCCGGTGAGTTGAGCCACACCAACTTGGTCGCGGCCGGCCATTCGCTCGGGTCGTCGGAGGCTAGCGCTGTTGCGCCGGCAATTGCGGCGCCAATGGCATAGGTCGGATACGCGGCTCGGGGGTGAACAACGACGTCTCCCTCGCCCAGACCGAGCATGAGTGCCGCCCACGCAACGAACTCTTTAGAGCCGATCGTCGGGAGCACCGAGTCAATCGTCAGGGAATCCACGCCGCGGCGCCGAGAGAACCACGCCACAATCGCCTCGCGCAATCCGAAGGTGCCCACGGTCGTCGGGTAGGCGTGTGCATCTGTTGCTTGGGCCAGTGCCTTGCGCACGACTTCAGGGGTGGGGTCTACTGGCGAACCAATCGACAAGTCGACCAGACCGCCAGGATGCTCGGCCGCACGCTTGGCGTAAGGCGCCATCGCGTCCCACGGGTAGTCGGGCAGCGGTTTGAGCATGAGCTAGTGGACCTGCGGAGGCAGAGCCGAGATCACGGGGTGGTCGGACTTGATAACGCCAACCTTGGCGGCACCACCGGGAGAACCGATTTCGGTAAAGAACTCAACGTTGGCCTTGTAGTAATCCGCCCACTGCTCGGGAAGGTCATCTTCGTAGTAGATAGCCTCAACGGGGCAAACCGGCTCGCACGCACCGCAGTCGACGCACTCGTCGGGGTGGATGTAGAGGCTGCGTTCGCCCTCGTAAATGCAGTCAACCGGGCACTCGTCGATGCACGCGCGGTCTTTGACATCCACACAGGGGAGGGCAATGACGTAGGTCATGAAATTCCTTCGAAACGAGGGCGGGGATGACTCAAGTCTAGTTTGAGGTCGAAGCGACACTGCGCTTCAAACGCGGCCACGCCACGATGATGACGCCGGCGAGTGCGGGCGCGACTGTCCAGATGGTGCCCCAGATATTGGCCGGGATGAGAACACTGCCGCCGGCGGTCTCACCGGTAGCGATGCCGATGATGGCGATGACGCCGAGAAGGCCCGCAGTGGCCGGCCAGCGAGACTCAAAAGTCAGACGCAGACCCAGCAGATACGTGGCGACGAGGCCGAGAGCAAGAACCACGCCCCAGGGAAGAGGGAACCCGCCAACCGTCAGTACGCCCTGTTCGATGACCGTGCCTAGCACGCCGACGACGAGGCCGCCGACCGCGGCACCGCAGATTTCAAGGGCTCCTCGCCAGCGTTCCGTCACATGGAAATTATAACTGTCGCTGAGTTCGTACCTCTGACAAGGTTAGGTTACCCTTACTTAGGTAAGCCTTACTCGACTCCCGCTACGAAAGTGATGACATGTTCGCCAACCTTCTCATTGGTCTGCGTGAGGGTCTTGAGGCTTCGCTCATTGTCGGCATCCTCATTGCGTACGTGATCAAGGTTGACCGCAAAGACGTGCTCCCCCGCATCTGGTCGGGCGTCGCCGTCGCAATCGTCGTTTCAATCGGCCTTGGTTTGGGCCTCGAGGCGCTCACGAAGGCTCTCGGCGCCGACGCCGAACCGTACATCGCCGGATTTGCTTCGATTGCCGCGGCCGCGATGGTGACCTGGATGATCTTCTGGATGGCCAAGACTGCCCGCAGCCTCAAGGGTGAGCTCGAGACCGAAGTTGCTACGAGTCTCTCGGCCGGCGGCTGGAGCCTGGTCTTCATCGCATTTTTGGCCGTCGTGCGCGAAGGCGCCGAAACAACCCTCTTCGTCTGGGCCGCTGCCCAGAACGCCGACAGTTCAATCCGACCCCTGATCGGCGCAGTCGCAGGAATCATCATCGCCGCTCTGCTGGGATACCTGATTTACCGCGGGAGCCTCAAGCTCAACCTCAGCAAGTTCTTCCTGTGGTCGGGCATCTTCTTGATTGTCATTGCGGCGAGCATGCTCGTAGGCGGAATCGGCGACCTGCAGAGCGAGGCTGGAATCCTGCCGTTCTTGACCGGCACCGCGTACGACTTCTCGAACTTCATCCCGGAAGACAGCATTCTGTTCATCGTTCTTCGCGGACTCTTCGGATTCCACAACTCGATGACCTGGCTGCAGTTCATCATCTGGCTCGTCTTTATCGTGATCACCCTAACGGCGTTCCTGCGCGGATCTCTGCGTCGCAAGATCACGCCGGTCGAGACCACCGAGATTCGCATCATCCGCAGCGTCAACTAGAAAGTGCCCACCGCTTGCGCGATGGGCACCAGTTCTCGAGTCTTGGCTAGTCGTTCTGCTTCTTGAGGCGGCTAGCTGCGCGCGCACGCTCGTTGGCATCGAGGTTGACCTTGCGAATGCGCACCTTCTCGGGAGTGACCTCGACACACTCGTCTTCACGAGCGAATTCCAGACACTCTTCGAGCGACAGGATGCGCGACGGCGTCATTGACTCGAACGAGTCAGCCGCGGCGGCACGCATGTTGGTGAGCTTCTTCTCTTTGGTGATGTTGACATCCATGTCGTCAGCGCGCGAGTTCTCGCCGATAACCATGCCCTCGTAGACCTCGTCACCAGGCTCTACGAAGAACGACATACGCTCCTGAAGGCCCGTAATGGCAAAGGGAGTGACAACACCCGAGCGGTCAGAAACAATCGACCCGTTCTGGCGAGTAACAATCTGGCCCGCCCACTCGTCGTAACCGTGCGAAATAGCGTTGGCAATGCCGGTACCGCGAGTGATGGTCAGGAACTCGGTGCGGAATCCGATGAGACCACGAGCGGGAATGATGAACTCCATGCGAACCCAGCCGGTGCCGTGGTTGACCATCGACTCCATGCGACCCTTGCGAGCAGCCATCAGCTGCGTGATTGCGCCGAGGTGCTCCTCAGGGCTGTCGATGGTGAGGTGCTCGAAAGGTTCGTGCGTCTTGCCGTTGACTTTCTTGGTCACAACCTGTGGCTTGCCTACGGTGAGCTCAAAGCCCTCGCGGCGCATGTTCTCGACCAGGATGGCGAGTGCGAGCTCGCCACGACCCTGAACTTCCCAGGCGTCCGGGGCTCCGATGTCGACGACATTGAGCGAAACGTTACCGATGAGCTCGCGGTCGAGGCGCTCCTTGACCATACGCGCGGTGAGCTTGTGGCCTTTCACCTTGCCAACGAGCGGCGAGGTGTTAGAGCCAATGGTCATCGAGATGGCGGGGTCGTCGACGGTGATTGCCGGCAACGGACGAACATCATCAGGATCGGCCAAAGTCTCACCAATGGTGATCTCTTCAATACCGGCCACAGCGACGATGTCACCTGGGCCGGCGCTCTCAGCCGGGAAGCGGTCGAGAGCCTTGGTGATGAGCAGCTCAGTGATGCGGGCGTTCGAAACACTGCCATCGTGCTTGACCCAGGCAACGGTCTGGCCCTTTTTGATGGTTCCGTTGAACACGCGCAGAAGCGCGAGACGGCCTAGGAACGGCGATGCGTCAAGGTTGGTGACGTGGGCCTGAAGCGGCGCCTCATCATCGTATGCAGGAGCGGGAATGTGCTCGAGAATTGCCTCGAACAGCGGCTCAAGGTCGGCGTTGTCGGGCAGTTCACCGTTGGCGGGCTTGTTGTGGCTCGCGGCACCAGCACGGCCAGAAGCGTAAACAACGGGAACGTTGAGCACGGCATCGAGGTCGAGGTCTGGCATGTCTTCGTGAAGGTCTGATGCGAGGCCGAGCAAAAGGTCTTGGCTCTCGCCGACAACCTCGTCGATGCGGGCATCGGGGCGGTCGGTCTTGTTGACCAGAAGGATGACGGGCAGAGTTGCCTCGAGTGCCTTACGCAGAACGAAGCGCGTCTGCGGAAGCGGGCCTTCAGAGGCGTCAACGAGCAACACAACACCGTCAACCATCGAAAGTCCGCGCTCAACCTCGCCACCGAAGTCGGCGTGGCCCGGGGTGTCAATCACGTTGATGGTGATTGGGCCGCTGGTGGCGTGCTTGCCCTCGTATGAAACCGCGGTGTTCTTCGCGAGGATTGTGATGCCCTTTTCGCGCTCGAGGTCGTTGGAGTCCATCATGCGCTCTTCGGTTGCGAAGTGAGCGTCGAAAGAGTTGGTCTGCTTGAGCATGGCGTCGACCAGAGTGGTCTTGCCGTGGTCAACGTGAGCCACGATAGCTACGTTGCGCAGGTCAGAACGGAGGGCGTGCGCCATGAAAAATCCTCTCGGCGGCTCACCTTTTGAACCGTCGCTAGTCAGACAAAAACTCGACGAGTAAAACCCTTAGGCACCTAAGCGAATGTTGGCGCCAGGAATAGCGTCGAGCAGGTTCTGAGTATACTCCTGCGCTGGGCTCTCGAAGATGCGCGACGTGGTTCCCGCCTCCACAATCTGCCCCTTGTTCATGACACAAACTTCGTCAGCGATGACGCGCACTACTGCCAAGTCGTGAGTGATGAAGAGATAGGTGAGGCCGAGTTCCGACTGAAGTTCAGCCAAAAGCTGCAGAATTTGTGCTTGAACCAGCACGTCCAGCGCCGAAACAGCCTCATCGAGCACCACGATGTCGGGCTTAAGTGCGAGCGCCCGCGCGATTGCGACGCGCTGACGCTGACCGCCCGAGAGCTCGCCCGGATAACGGCTCGAGATGCTCCACGGCAATGACACCTGCTCGAGCAACTCGCGAACGCGAGCGGTGCGCTCGGCTCGATTGCCGACATGGTGAGTGACGAGAGGCTCGGCAATCGTGTTGGCGATGTTACGAAGGGGATCGAGTGAGCCATACGGGTCTTGGAACACTGGCTGCATACGACCGCGGAGCGCGAAGAGCTGCTTGGCGTTGAGCTTCGAGACAGCTTGACCGTCGATGACGATCGAACCGCTGGTCACCTTCTCGAGACCCAACAACATTCTGGCGACCGTCGACTTGCCTGATCCGGACTCCCCCACGAGCGCCATGGTCGTTCCACGCTTGATGTCGAAACTGACGCGGTCAACGGCCGTAAACGGTGTCGACTTGAACCCAGAGCCTCGGATGGAATAGACCTTGGTCACATCAGCCAACGAGATAGCGACATCGCCAGCCTCGGTGCGAGCTGCACGCTTGGCGGCAACAGCCGTCAGGTCAAACTCGGAGTCCGCCTCAGCGACGCTCAGACCAGCCGTCAAACGGCGCGAAGCTAGCGACGGTGCGGCGGCCACAAGACGCTTGGTGTAGGGGTGCTGCGGGTTGGTCAAAATCTCGCGGCTCGGGCCAGACTCCACAATCTTTCCGCGGTACATAACGACAAGCTGTTCGGCGCGCTCGGCGGCAAGGCCGAGGTCGTGCGTGATCAGAATGACCGAGGTGCCCTTTTCGCGGGTGAGTTCGTCGAGGTGATCGAGGATTGTTCGCTGCACCGTGACGTCGAGAGCCGAGGTCGGCTCATCGGCGATCAGCAACTTGGGATTCGCGGCCAAACCAATTCCAATGAGCACACGCTGGCGCATTCCTCCCGAGAACTGATGCGGGAACTGCTTGAGGCGCTGTTCTGCATCGGAGAGCCCGGCCTTGCGAAGCACGTCGATGGCTGCATCGCGAACCTCTTTTTTGCCCGTCGCCACGCCATTGGCGCGAATTGCCTCTTCGACCTGGAAGCCAACCGACCACACCGGGTTCAGGTTCGACATGGGGTCTTGCGGAACGAATCCGATTAGGCGACCTCGGATGTCTTCGAGCTGAGATGCGGTCGCACCGACAAGCTCCTGCCCGTCGAAAACAATGGAGCCGCCCGTCACTTTTCCTGCGCCCGGCAGAAGGTCGACAATGGCGTGCGCAGTTGTCGACTTACCCGAACCCGACTCCCCCACGATTGCAAGGGTCTGACCGGCGTAGAGCTCAAGGTTCACTCCGTCGACAGCGCGAACGGAGCCTCCCTGAGTTGGGAAGTCGACCTCGAGGTTTGAGATGCGCAGCAGCGGTGTCTCGCTCATCGTGACGCCCTCGCCTTCGGGTCGAGTGCTTCACGAATAACCTCGCCCATCATGATGAAAGCAAGCACCGTGATGGAAAGAGCCAGCGAAGGCCAGATGAGGGTCATGGGGTTGTTGCGAATGTCTGCCTGGGCCTGCGAAATATCGTTACCCCAGGACATGAAGGTCGAGGGAAGACCAACGCCCAGGAACGACAGCGTTGCTTCGGCGACGATTGCACCGGCCAAAGACATCGTCGTGATCACGATCACAGGTGCAATGGAGTTGGGCATCACGTGGCGCCACAGGATGCGCGTTCGGCTGACGCCAATTGCCGTCGATGCCATCACAAAGTCAGCGTTTTTCACCCGCAGAATTTCGGCTCGAAGAACGCGGGCAGTCGAAGGCCAAGCAAATACGCCGATCGCGAGCGCAATCACAATCACGTTCCGGTTGTGGGAGAAGACCGACATCACAACAACCGCAGCCAAGATGTAGGGAATCGCGAAGAAAATGTCACCAACACGCGAGAGTACGGCGTCAATCCACTTGCCATAAAAGCCCGCGATAGCGCCCAGGATAATTCCGACGCCCATGGTCAATATGGTGACCAAGATTCCGACGGTCAGCGAAGTGGATGTTCCGTGCACGATGCGACTAAACACGTCACAGCCTTGACGAGTGAAACCAAGAGGGTGCCCCCAGATGGGGCCGGCATTGCTGTTCGCCAAGTAGCACTTGTCATTCGGCGGCTCGGCCGTAAAGATTCCCGGGAAGAGCGCGACAATCACGACCAACAAAATCAGCACGCCCGAAATGTAGAACATGGGCCGGCGGCGCATGTCGCGCCAGGCATCAAGCCACAGGTTACTTGGCTGGGATGCACCGGTTACTGAGTCAACCGCGAGGAGCGGCGTCTCGTTCAGCGGGGCAACGAAGTGCGGTTGCTTATTTGCCATAGCGAATCCTTGGGTCGAGGGCTGCGTAGAGCAAATCAGTGAGGAGGTTGACGACGAGGTAAATCAGCACCATCACCGTCACAAAGGAGACCACTGTTGGCCCCTCGCCTCGAATAATCGCCTGATAAAGAGTGCGACCAACGCCAGGAACGTTGAAGATTCCCTCGGTGACGGTTGCTCCTACGAGCAGAACGCCAAAGTCGACCGCGAGGAAGGTGACCACAGGAATGAGCGAGTTGCGCAGAATGTGCACGCGCACGACACGGGCACCAGAAAGTCCCTTGCTGTAAGCCGTGCGAACGAAGTCTTGACCACTGGTCTCAATGACAGACGACCGAGTCAAACGAATGATGTAGGCGATGCTGACGGTTGCTAAAACAATGGCCGGCAGGATGAGTTCGCCCCAGTTCGCGGCCCCGCTCACCGTTGGACGCGCCCAGCCCAGCTTGATGGCGAATACGAATTGGAATACGAACGCAATGACAAAGATGGGGAGCGAGATGAAGATGAGGCTCACGACGAGGGCAGAAGCGTCGAAGAGCTTGCCCTTGCGTAGGCCCGAGATGAGTCCTACGCCGATTCCCACAATCATCTCGAGAAGCAGGGCCAAGATGGCAAGCCGAATTGTGACGGGGAAGGTCTGAGCCAGGATGTTTGCAACCGGCTGCCCCGAGAAGGATGTGCCGAAATCGCCAACGAAGACGCCGCCGATGTAGATCAGATACTGAACGATGAATGGCTGATCGAGGTGGTACTGGTGACGAAGATGTTCCGCGATAGCAGGGTTGACACCCTTGTCGCCGAAGAGCGCAACAATCGGATCGCCGGGCATGGCAAAGACCATGAAGTAGATCAGCAGGGTGGTTCCCAGAAAAACGGGGATGGCCTGCAGAACTCGGCGAACGATGTATCCGAACATATGGACGACCTTAGAGGAAGTGGGGCGGTAACCGCTGAGGGTTACCGCCCCACTTGCTGTGCTTTTGCTCTACAGAATTACTTCTTCAGGACGTTGTAGAGAATCGGAACGGAGTTCCAACCGAAGGCGACATTCGAGACCTTCGTGCTGTAACCACCGTCGGTGATTCCGTACCACATCGGAACTGCGGGCAGCTCCTTGAATAGGATTTCCTGTGCCTGCTGGAAGTACTTGTTAGCTTCATCCAGTGACTTGGCAGAGTTGCCCTTGACGAAGAGTGCATCCACATCAGCGTTCGAGTACTGTCCGTCGTTTGCACCAGCACCGGTCTGGTAGATCGGCTCCAGGAAGTTGGACAGTGCCGGGTAATCGGCCTGCCAACCCGTGCGGAACGCGGTTGCAATCGTCTTGTCAGTGATCGCCGTGCGGAATTCACCGAACGTCGGGTAAGGAGCGCCCGATGCGTCAATGCTCAGAGTGTTCTTGATCTGGTTGGTGATTGCGTCAACCCAGCCCTGGTGTCCGCCGTCTGCGTTGTACGCAATCTGGAACGAACCACTCCACGGAGCGATGGCGTCGGCCTTGGCCCACAGTTCCTTCGCCTTAGCAGCGTTGAACGTCGTTACATCAGAACCGGGGATGTCTGCACTCCAGCCAGCGATAACAGGCGACGTGAAGTCCTTTGCCGGCTGACGCGTTCCGTTGAAGATGGCCTGGATCAGCTCGGGTCGGTTGATCGACATCGAGATGGCCTGGCGACGCAGGTTACCCTCTTCGCCCGAGAAGTGAGGCAGACGTGCAGGGATGGTGAACGACTGGAAGACAGCCGCACCCTGCTGGACTGCACGGTCACCAAGGTCCTGCTTGTAGGTCTTGAGCGCGGAGTCGGGGATGCCGGCCATGACGTCAAGGTTGTCTGCCTGCAGATCTGCGTAAGCAGCCTCGAGCGTTGCGTAGAAGACGATGTCGAGTCCACCGTTGAGCGGCTTGCGGCCACCCTGGTAGTCGGGGTTCTTCACAAGGTTGATGTCAACGTTGTGCTTCCATGCGCCCTTCTCAGCGAGCATGTACGGTCCGTTTCCGATCGGGTTCTCGCCGAATGCCTTGGGGTCGTCGAAGAAGGCCTTGGGTAGCGGGTAGAAGCCCGAGTAACCGAGACGCAGCGGGAAGTCAGACTGAGCTGCCGAGAGCTTGACCTTGAATTCCGTGTCGCTCACCTTGGAGAGTCCGGTGAGCGGCTGACTCTTCTCGTACGAGAAACCTTCGATGATGTCGAAGTAGTAGCTGTTCAACTGGGCGTTGTCGAGAAGTGCACCGTACTGCCATGCGTTGATGTAAGAGTCAGCGGTGACTGCCTCGCCGTTGGTGAACTTCCAACCGCTCTTAATCTTGATGTCCCACGTGATGTTGTCGCTCGAGGTGATCGACTCGGCCATGTCGTTGACCGGAGCACCCTTGGCGTCGTAGTACTCAAGACCCGCGTAAATCGAGTCGAGGATGAGCCCACCACCGGTCTCGTTGGTGTTCGTGGTGATCAGCGGGTTCTGAGGCTCGCTGCCGTTCGTGGAAACGATGTTGTTATTTCCACCACCGGCACAGCCGGTGAGAGTGAGGGCCACCGTTGCTGCAACAGCAACAAGCGCGGCTCCAATTTTTACATTTCGCACAATGCCTCCTGGTGAGTGTGAAGCCGCCGTGATGGTCCACGTCGGCGTGCGTCCCTCCACACTAGACCTGGATTCCACCGAGCAGGAGGGGTTTTATTCAGTTGTAATAATCGGCTCGTTTTCAGGTCGCGCCAACAGCTAGCTCCTAGGCTGGGCAGATGACTTTACCCGTGCCCCACTCGTGGGATGCCCGCCAATCCCGCCGCAGAACAATCATTGAGATTTGGATCGTGCTGGGTCTCTCGCTGGGAGCATCGGCTTTGTATTCGATTGTTGCCGTCATCCAACGCCTGTTTGCCACGGCCGCGATCAGCGACCAGAGTGCGACGATCAACGTACCGCTGGCCGAGCAACAGGCATTTGACCTGATTTACC
This sequence comes from uncultured Microbacteriaceae bacterium, assembly GCA_903859205.1. Taxonomy (GTDB): domain Bacteria; phylum Actinomycetota; class Actinomycetes; order Actinomycetales; family Microbacteriaceae; genus CAIOLM01. Next base: position 38,047 of record CAIOLM010000032.1, on the reverse strand, counting down.
AACTCCTGGGCATCGTGACCGCACTTGTTCCGGTAGCGCTGGCCATATACCTCCTGTGGAGCCCGACCCAGAATCCGTTCCGCAAAATCGGTCTGGATTTCTCACGATTAGGAAAAGACAGCCTGACCGGCTTGGGACTGGCCGCCGTCATCGGTATTCCGGGAATCGCCTTCTACCTCATTGGCCATGCCATTGGCATCACGGTGAAGATTGTGCCAACGGCGCTCGGAACCTACTGGTGGACCGTGCCCGTGCTGATCTTGGTCGCACTGCGCGCAGCTCTCGAAGAAGAAGTGATTGTCGTGGGGTTCTTGTTCACCAAGCTGCGCGAGCTCGGCTGGAAGCCGTGGCTCATCATCGGCACGAGCGCACTGCTTCGCGGCAGCTATCACCTCTACCAAGGTTTTGGCCCATTCATTGGCAACGCGGTGATGGGCGTCATCTTTGGAATGGCTTACCAACGCTGGGGCCGCGTCATGCCCTTGGTCATCGCGCACTTTGTTTTGGATGTCGTGTCGTTCGTGGGCTACCCCATCGTGGCTTACCTCGCGCCTGGGTTCTTGCCCGGAACCTAAAAGCCCCATCCCCGGCTCGGTCATCTCAGCTCGAGCACAGCTTCCAGTCGCTAGGCTGGTGCAAGCTTTTCGCCCAGTAGACAGGTTGTTATGTTCAAGCGCATCTTTTCGCTCATTGCTATTGCCGTGATTGGTGCGCTCGCGCTCACCGGATGCGCGCAAGACCTGGGCTCCACGAAATCCCTGCACGGAGATGCCGCCAAGGCAGCTCTCACCAAGGTCGTCGAGACCTCCGCGGCAGACTTCAACAAGGACGGCGGAACAGAGCAAATCACCCTGGGTAGCCAGCAATTCGGATTGGTCTACGACCCGAAAGAGCCCGTTGGCAAGCAGGTCGCACTTTTTGATGTCGCAACCGACGGGCCATCGCAGCTCAGCACGGTTGACACCATCTTCTTGCTCGCTATTCCCAAGCTCCTCGAGGCAGACCTCTTCAAGGGCGCAACCTACGAGTATGCAAATAATGGATTTACCGTCACTTCGTCGAAGGCGATTTTGACCGTTCAGATTCTCGACAATCGCGTCAACGGCACCCTGCTTAAGGGGGTTGCAGCCGGCGGCCCCACCCAGGCCACGATCAATAACTACGGTGTGAACGAGATTGCTAAGGCCAAGCTCCTGATTGCAACTCCGGCACCATCACCGACTCCGTCAGCGAACTAGTCCTTCACTCTCCGCGCAATGTCTGGGGGCTACACCCTGCCACTGCGATCAAAACGAGGGCTATCCCCCACTCGCAGAAACCGCTTCAGGGCGCCCTAGTAGCGTTCCAAATATGTCGCAAAGCTGACCTCCGGGTCGCCAGAGCGAACAGCCGGTTGTCGCGTGTTGGGGGCGCGATAACCGGCTCTCTTTTTTGGGCGCTAGTGCGACTCGAATGCCTCGGGTGACGGGCAGGAGCAAACCAGATTGCGGTCACCGAACGCGTTGTCGATGCGACGCACGGGCGGCCAATACTTTCCACGGATGCGCTCGGTAGTGAGCTGCGAAGCCTCACCCTGCGCAAACGGGTACACGGCCAACTCGCGTGAGTATGGGCGCTCCCAGGCACCGGTGAGGTCAGCGGCAGTGTGAGGCGCATTGACCAGCGGATTGTTATCTGCCGGCCACGTTCCGGCAGCAACCGCGTCAGCCTCACCACGGATGGCGATCATCGCGTCAACGAACCGATCGAGCTCAGCAAGATCTTCGCTCTCGGTGGGCTCCACCATGAGCGTGCCCGCAACCGGGAAGCTCATCGTCGGGGCGTGGAAGCCGAAGTCAACCAAGCGCTTGGCAACGTCGTCTACCGTTACCCCGGTGTCGGCAGTGAGCGGGCGCAAGTCGAGAATGCACTCGTGGGCCACAAGACCGTTGTCTCCGGTGTACAGAACCGGGTAGTGGTCGCGCAGTCGGCGGGCGATGTAATTCGCGGCAAGTACCGCCGAGGCAGTTGCACGGCGGATGCCGTCTTCACCCATCAAGCGAACGTACGCCCACGAGATGGGCAGGATGCTCGGGCTTCCGTACGGCGCTGCCGAAATCTGCGTTCCCTCGTGTGCCACTCGCGAGACATCGTCTCTCGTGACAAGAACGTGCTTGCGACTCTGCGCAAATGGGTGGCTCGGCAGGAAGGGCGCAAGGTGCGCCTTTGCTGCAACGGGGCCAACACCTGGTCCGCCGCCGCCGTGGGGAATGCAGAAAGTTTTGTGCAGGTTGAGGTGCGAGACGTCTCCGCCGAGATCGCCGTAGCGAGCGAATCCGGTCATGGCGTTCATGTTTGCGCCATCGACGTACACCTGGCCGCCGGCAGAGTGAACAGCCTCAGTGATGTTCAGAATGTCGTGCTCGTAGACACCGTGAGTCGACGGGTAGGTAATCATGAGTGCCGCGAGGTGATCGCCATGCTCAGCGATTTTGGCGCGCAGATCAGCGAGGTCAACGTTTCCGTTGTCGTCGCACGCAATCACCACAACGCTCATTCCCGCGAGAATTGCGCTGGCCGCGTTGGTGCCGTGAGCGCTCGACGGGATCAAGCAGACCGTGCGCTGGGTGTCGCCGTTTGCGAGGTGGTATCCGCGAATGGCGAGAAGACCGGCGAGCTCACCCTGGCTTCCCGCGTTGGGCTGAAGCGAGACCGTGTCGTAGCCCGTCACGTCAACGAGCCACGTCTCAAGCTGGCGAATGAGCTCGAGGTAGCCAGCGACATCTGCGGCCGGAGCAAAGGGGTGAATTCCCGCGAACTCAGCCCACGTCACGGCTTCCATCTCGGTGGCCGCGTTGAGCTTCATGGTGCAGGAGCCCAGCGGAATCATTCCGCGGTCAAGTGCGTAGTCGTAGTCAGCCAGACGCTTGAGGTAGCGCATCATGCTGGTTTCGGAGTGGTGTGTGTTGAAAACGGGGTGGGTCAAGAACTCGCTGGTGCGCTTGAGGTCATCCGAAATGACGTTGGGCGCCTCAACGAATGAACCGGCCGCACCGAAGAGACGGCCGAGTGCTTCGACTTCGCCCTCAGTGGTGGTCTCGTCAACAGAGATGGTGAGGTTGTTGTCGTCGATGACGTTCAGCAGAAAGCCCTGCTCGCGCGCCTCCTCGCCGATGCTTCCGGCGCGTCCGGGCACGTGAAGGTGCAGGGTGTCGAAGTACCGGTCGTGAACGACGGGTTGGCCGACGGTTGCCAAGAGGGCAGCCAAAGCGGTCGCCTTGGCGTGAACATCTCGGGCGATGTCACGCAGACCGCTGGGGCCGTGGTAGACCGCATACATGCCAGCCATGACGGCGAGCAGTACCTGAGCAGTACAGATGTTTGACGTGGCCTTTTCGCGGCGAATGTGCTGCTCGCGAGCTTGCAGAGTCAGACGATAAGCGAGCTCCTCATTGGCATCCTTCGAGACTCCCACAAGGCGGCCAGGCATGCTGCGCTCGAGGCCGGAGCGAACCGCGAGGTACCCCGCATGTGGGCCGCCGAACCCCAGCGGAACACCAAATCTCTGAGTGGTCCCGGCAGCGATGTCGGCGCCGAGCTCGGCCGGTGACTTGAGCAGCGTGAGAGCCAGAAGGTCGGCCATCACGATGGCGATGGCACCAGATGCCTTGGCGCGGTCGATAGCCCAGCTCGGGTTCCAGACTCGGCCGGATGCTCCAGGGTACTGAACGAGAACACCGAAGCCCTCGGGCTCCTCACCCGCCAGAAGATCTGCCACGCGAATCTCGATGCCCAGCGGTTCGGCGCGGCCGGTCAGCAGCGAGAGAGTCTGCGGCAATACATCGTGGTCGACCGTGAACACATTCGACTCCGACTTCGACGCGCGGCGAGCCAGAAGCATGGACTCGACGGCCGCCGTACCCTCGTCAAGCATCGAAGCATTGGCGATGTCGAGCCCGGTGAGGTCGGTCACCATCGTCTGAAAATTAATCAGCGCTTCGAGTCGACCCTGCGAGATTTCGGGCTGGTAAGGGGTGTACGCGGTGTACCAGCTGGGGTTCTCAAGCACATTGCGCTTGATGACCGCCGGGGTGATTGTGTCGTAGTAGCCCTGACCAATGAACGAGCGACGAACCGTGTTGTTCGACGCGAGGTTGCGCAGCTCGGCAATCGCGTCACGCTCCGAAACGGGGTCAGGCAAGAGACCCGAACCGGCCGGGCGGAACTTGTCGACGTGAATAGACTCCGGGATGGCCGCCTCGATGAGGTGCTCAATGGAGTCGAAACCAAGCTGAGCCAGCATGCGCGCTTGCGCGACCTGGTCGGTTCCAATGTGTCGATCGACAAACTGCTCGGGCATTCGTTCCTTCGGTTTCGTAGAGAGAAGTTGAAATTACTCGCCGGTGAGGGCGTTGTACTCGTCGGCGGTCAGCAGGGCTCCGGTCGAGGTCACTCGAACCTTGATCAGCCAACCTGCACCAAATGGGTCGTTATTGACCAACTCAGGGCTCGAGACAACGGCGTCGTTGGCCTCAAGAATCTCGCCTGAAACTGGTGCGAAGAGCTCGCCGACTGACTTTGTCGACTCAATCTCTCCGACTACGGCGCCTGCGGTGATTGTGGCGCCCACCTTGGGCAGCTCGACGTAAACGATGTCGCCAAGCTTCTCAGCGGCGTACGCCGTAATGCCCACGACGGCCGTGTCGCCATCGACGCGGAGCCATTCGTGTTCGTCGGTGTACGACAGATCGGTTGGATTAGCCATGATTAGTTCTTCTTTCGTGAGTAGAAGGGCAGAGCAGTAACGGTATACGGATGACGTGAGCCACGAATGTCCACATCAAGAATCGTTCCTTCAGCGCTGGCGCTCGCGTCAACGAATGCCATGGCAACGGGGTATCCAAGTGTCGGCGAGAGAGCGCCCGAAGTTACGACGCCAACCTTGCTTTCGCCCAAGTACACCTCGTACTCAGCGCGGGCAGCACGTTTGCCTTCGCCAACGAGGCCGACCAGAACGGGGGCGGCTGCGGGCAGTGGAGCTTCGAGCGCTTTTCGGCCAACAAAGTCGCCATCTTTGCCAAAGGCAACAGCTCGACCGAGGCCAGCTTGGTCAGGACGAGTGGTGAGGTCGAGCTCGTGACCGTAAAGAGGCATACCCGCCTCGAGTCGCAGCGTGTCGCGACAGGCTAGACCGGCTGGTACTAACCCACGACCTTCACCAGCCTCACTGAGAGCCACCCATAACGCCTGCGCCTGAGCCACGTCGATGTAGAGCTCGAAGCCATCTTCGCCGGTGTAGCCAGTGCGACCGATGAGCACTGGATTTCCGCTGAAGGTAGCCGGCAACGACCAGTAGTACTTGAGGTCGGCCAGTGTTGCCTGCGGGCGTTCGGCTGCTGCATCCGCCAGCTGAAGTCCGACCGTGTTCTTGAGAATCTCAAGCGCATGCGGGCCCTGTACCGCGATAAGCGCGGTTTCATCGGACTGGTCAACAACCACCGCGCGGAATCCGGCCGTGCGGGTCTGCAGCGGCGGAACAACGTTGAATCGGTTTCCCGCGTTGGCCACCACGAGGAAGTGCTCGTCGCCAAGTCGGTAGATGATGAGGTCGTCGATGATTCCGCCGGCTTCATTGAGGAGCAGGCTGTACTTGGCCTGGCCCACTGCCAACTTGCTGACATCTGCCGCGACCGCAAAGTTCAGGAAGGCGATGGCGTCGGGCCCGGTGACCGAAATCTCAGCCATGTGCGAGATGTCGAAGATTCCGGCCGCTCCGCGCACTGCGTGGTGCTCTGCGAGGTCGCTCGAGTAGCGCACCGGCATCTCCCAGCCGGCAAAGTCGGTAAACGCCGCACCGAGAGCCTCGTGCACAGAGTGCAGCGGTGAGTAGCGCGGAGTGGACGCAGAAGAGTCAGACAAGAGTTCTCGAATCTGGCGATAAGCCGATTGAAGGAACTCCCCCTCTGTCATTGATGCCTGAGAGTTTCACCGCCGCTGTTGCCAGCTGCGACTTTCACCGTGGGCGAGGATGCTCGAAGCACCCTTCTTTTCAGAGTGACCAGTTCGACGCGGTGCATTCACCTGAGAGATTGTCGGGGAGGATTGCTCCTTCGGTGTTCGCACAACAGCTACGAACTCTCCCGCATCGACCTTGTGGTCCTGTGTTTTGTTGTAAAGCCAGCCTAATGCCGGATGCCCGGCCGCCGCTTAAGCGACAGCCGGGCATCCGATCAATTGGGTTCAAGGAGAACTTGAAGGAACCCCTAGTCGTGCGCGGGGTGAGCGCGACGCTCGAGGGTCTTGCCCTTGAAGTAGTCGCTGCGCACGAGGTTGTAGATGATCATCAGAATCACACCCACCACTAGCGAGCCAAGACCAACGACACCGACGGCACCCAGACCGAAGATGGTGACGTTGTAGTCCTTGCCATCAGCGTCGGTACTGACCAACCAGTCAGGCTGCAGGAACTGCATGGTTCCGTAGATGAAGACACCGGTCAGCATGAGTCCGCCCAACAGCGGGGTGAGACCACGCATGATGAAGTTGCGGAAGCTCTTGAAGAGCGTCTTGCGGAAGTACCACACCGAGGCGTAGCCCGTCATGCCGTAGTACACAGCAATGAGCAAACCAATCGATCCAATACACGCCAGTAGCAGGTCAGAGCTCACCAGGGTCAGCACCAGGTAGAACGCTGCCGAGATGATGCCCATGCCCCAGGTTGCCCACGAAGGCGTCAGGAACTTGGGGTGTACCTTGGCGAACCGCGAGGGAATGGCCTTGAAGGCAGCCATCGAAAGTGCTCCACGGGCCGTCGGCAGAATCGTGGTCTGCGTCGAGGCAGCGGCTGAGGTCAAAATCGAAGCAGCCAGAAGCATCATCATGATGTGACCGAAGATGCTGTCACCAAACAGGGCTGGCCCGATGGCCTTGAAGATGTCGCCTGCGTTGTCAACGTTTCCAAGACCCGTGGGTCCTTCACCGACACCGGCGAACGCAACTGCACCGACGGTAACCAGCAGGTAAGTCACCAGCAGAAGAACAGTCGAGATCACGGCTGCGCGACCGGGGGTCTTTGCCGGGTCCTTGGTCTCCTCGTTGATGGCAACGGCGGTGTCCCAGCCCCAGTAAATGAAGAGGGCGAGCAGGATTGCCGGGGCAATCGCTGTGTCGAAGGGAAGTGTGAACGGGTTGAACCAGCTCCAGTCGGGAAGGCTGCTGCCATCGATGCCGTTGCCCGAGTAAACCCGAACCAAAGCAATCACACCGAAGATGACCAGAATGACCATCTCAATGCCGAGAAGTGCGAACTGAACCTTGGCTGAGATCTCGATGCCGCGGTAGCAGATCCAGGTCATCAAGAAGATCCAAGTCAGGCCCGCAATGGTCGACCAGAATACGTCTCCCGAGATGTCGCCAATAGCGGGGTTGCCGGTGATTTCTCCGACGAAAGTAAACGAGTATGAACCAGCAATCTGCGCCAGGTTCGCCATACAAATAATGTCAGCGGCGATGAGGGCCCAGCCGCCCATCCAACCGGTTCGCGTACCAAACGCTCGAGCACCCCACGTGAAGACCGTGCCACAGTCGGGTTCTGCCCGGTTCAACTCTTTGTATGCAACCGAGATAAAGAACATCGGCACAAAAGCGAGCAACACGATGCCGGGAGCTTGGAAGCCAACGAGAACTGCACCACCAAGCACAATCCACCCAAGCGAAGCCGCAAGGCTATAGGCCGGTGCAGTCGAGGCCATTCCAACCACGACGCTGGACACGAGTCCGAGTGCGCCGGTTTTGAGTCCCTTTTGACCAGCGAGGTTGGGTGAGTTCTCGGTTGTGCTCATTATCAGCTCTCCAATGGGGGTTGATCTGCGTCTTCGTTGACGCGGGTGGATATCGGTGGCAACTTCTGGGTCACCTGGGAAAACACTAATACCCAACGCGGTCGAATATGTACCCCCCGTTGAGAAGATGCCCCTTTCGTAACGCATTCTTCATGTGTCTGGTTTTCACATTTGGGGTTTTAGTCATTTCGACACTAAGATGGGTTCACTTATAGTCAGTCTGACTTTTACGACGGATGGAGGTGCCATGAACGCAGGAGTCACATCGACGCGCACCCCCGTGCTGGCAGTCTCCACCGTCATCTTCACCCTGCGCCCCGACGCAGCTGGCGAGATGCGACTTGCTCTTCCGCTGGTGCGCCGCATTCGCGCACCCCATCAGGGCAAGTGGGCACTTCCCGGCGCACCCTTGAAAGCCAACGAAGACTTGCAGGCTTCTGCCGCGAGCTCGCTTTTGTCGACGACGGGCCTTGAACCCCGTTACCTCGAGCAGCTGTACGCGTTCGGCCAGGTAGATCGCTCCCCTGATCGCGTTGTCTCAATCGTGTACTGGGCGCTCATCGGAAGTGACGAAACGGCGAGCGCCATTGAGAGCGAAAACGTTCAGTGGTTCTTTGCTGACGAGGTGCCCGAGCTCGCCTTCGACCACAACGTGATCATCGAGTATGCGCTGTGGCGCCTGCGCTCCAAGATTGAATACTCGCGCGTTGCTTTGGGATTTCTTGGTGAGACCTTCACCCTGGCTCAGCTTCGCGAGGTCTACGAAGTGGTCTTGGGTAAACGGCTCGACCCGGGCAACTTTAGGCGCATGGTCGAATCGGCAAGCATCGTTGAGCCCACCGGCGAGTACCTCGAAGGAACTCGGCACAGGCCACCGCAGCTGTATCGCTACAACGCGAGCAAAGACCTCACCGACCCCGACCCGCTCACGCTAGGCACCACCTCCACCCGACCCAACGCCCGAGACCTGGGAGCAGCATCATGACAAACACCGCATCGGTAGACGAGCAGATACAAGCGATCGCCTCGGGCGCAGGCACGGGAGAGACATGCAGCCCTTCGCTGGCCAAGGGGCCGTGGGAGTTCGACCGCGAGGCACCGAGCTACGGGCCGGGTGCATCGCTTGGCGATGTCATCCCGGTTGGGTCGCCGAGGCAGGGCGCCCTGCCCGAGGAGTACAAGACGGCTTCTAACGAGGAGCTGCACGCTCGCATCCGAACGGCCAAAGAAACGCTCGGAAACCGCGTGGTGATTTTGGGGCACTTTTACCAGCGCGATGAAATCGTGCAGCACGCCGACTATCTGGGCGACTCGTTCCAATTGGCCAACGCCGCCAAGGCTCACCCCGAAGCTGAAGCCATTGTGTTCTGTGGCGTGCACTTCATGGCTGAAACTGCCGACATTCTCTCGGGTGAGAACCAGTCGGTCATTTTGCCCAACCTGGCCGCCGGATGCTCGATGGCTGACATGGCCGACATCGACTCGGTCGAGCAGTGCTGGGCCGAGCTTTCTGCGATCTATGGAACTGAGCCCGACGCCGATGGTCGCGTGCCAATCATTCCGGTGACGTACATGAACTCGGCAGCCGACCTGAAGGCATTCTGTGGCCGAAACGGCGGAATCGTCTGTACCTCGTCGAACGCGGAGGTTGTGCTGCGTTGGGCCTTCGAGCGCGGGCAGCGCGTGTTGTTCTTTCCTGACCAACACCTCGGCCGCAACACCGCCAAGGCCATGGGCATCTCAGTCGACGACATGCCTCTGTGGCATGGACGCAAGCCCTTGGGTGGCAACACTGAGAGCGACCTGCTCGATGCCAAGGTGGTGCTGTGGAATGGCTTCTGCTCGGTCCACAAGCGCTTCACAGTCGACCAGATTGATAAGGCTCGCGTTGACTTCCCGGGCGTTCGCGTCATCGTTCACCCCGAGTGCCCCATGCCCGTGGTTGATGCAGCCGACGAATACGGCTCGACCGACTACATTCGTCGTGCCATCGAAAACGCCACCGAGCCGAGCACCTTTGCCATCGGCACCGAAATCAACATGGTGCAACGCCTGGCTACTCAGTTCCCCGAGCACCACATCTTCTGTCTCGACCCGGTAATTTGCCCCTGCTCGACGATGTACCGCATCCACCCTGGTTACCTCGCCTGGGTGCTTGAGCGACTCGTCGCTGGCGAAGTCGTGAACCAGATCAGTGTCGATGCCTCAGTTGCCACCGAGGCAAAGGTTGCTCTTGAAAGGATGCTGGCTGCAAAGCCCGCCTAAGCATGGCAAACGTCGTCGTCATCGGAAGCGGAATCGCAGGATTGATTGCCGCCGTTGACGCGAGCGCCCATCACCACGTCACGCTCATCACCAAGGCAGACCTCGCCGAAAGCAACACCCACTACGCACAGGGCGGCATCTCGGCCGTGACTTCTTCGGACGACTCGATTGCCGAGCATGTCGAGGACACCATGGTTGCCGGGGCGGGGCTCTCGTGGCTCCCGGCCGTCGAGGTGCTCTGTGCCGAAGGCCCAGGCAGCATCGCCGACCTGGTTGCGTGGGGCGTGGAATTCGATCGCACCGGAGCCGAGTTCGCGCGGGGACTCGAAGCTGCGCACTCTCACCCCCGCGTTCTTCACGCTGGCGGAGACGCGACCGGCGCAGGAATCAGCAACGCACTCGCCGCAGCGGCACGGTCTCGCGTGGCTGAGATCCTGGAACACACTTTCGTCATTGACGTTGCTACCCATACTGACCTCGCGGGCACACGCAGCGTTGTGGGAGTAAGCGTGCTCACCGCCTCGGGGCCGCGATTCGTGGATGCCGATGTGGTGATTCTGGCCAGCGGAGGCGCCGGACAGCTCTATCGTCACACGACTAACCCGACCGTCACCACCGGTGATGGCGTTGCCGCCGGGCTGCGCGCCGGAGCAGTGCTTGCCGACCTCGAGTTTTACCAATTCCACCCCACCGCCCTTGCCGTGCCAGGCTCGTTTCTCATCTCTGAGGCAGTACGTGGCGAGGGCGCGGTTCTCATCAATAACGCCGGCGAGCGATTCATGCAGAAGATTCACCCGCTTGCAGAACTCGCGCCTCGCGATGTGGTCGCCCGCGGGGTCCAAAACGAGATGCGCTCACAGGGCGGACAACCCGTGCTGCTCGACGCGACCGCCTTGGGCGAAAAGTTTCTCGATGAGCGTTTTCCGAGCATTTCGAAGGCCTGCCGCCGATACGGCCTCGACTGGAGCACAACGCCGGTTCCCATCACGCCAGCAGCCCACTACTGGATGGGCGGCATCGCCACAGATGTCGACGGCCGCACGAGCGTGCCGGGTCTCTACGCCGTGGGCGAGGTCGGCTGCACGGGTGCCCACGGAGCGAACCGGCTGGCGTCAAACTCACTGCTCGAATCCATCGTGACGTCCCGGCGGGCGGTGCGCACCATCGGTCTTGAGTGGCCTGAGCATGCGCCTGCAGGGCGCTGGCCGAATGGTGCCGTTACCGAGCTAACCCTGTCGATCGATGACATCTACGGGCGCTCCGGCGAGCCTCGGCCCGTGGTTGACCGAGTCGAGCTCCAAACCTTGATGTGGGACAACGTCGGACTGGCTCGCGACGCCGAGGGACTCAGTGCGGCCGCAACTCAGCTCGCCCGGTGGCGCCCGGCGACAGCCGAGCATCGGGTCTTTCCCGACTGGGAAGACGCAAACCTGTTGCTGCTGGCTCACGCCGTCACCGCTGCTGCGCAGGCGCGACACGAGTCTCGAGGAGCCCACTACCGCCTCGATTATCTCGACACGAAACCCGAGCTCGCTCGCCCGATTCTCGTAAAGGCCACGAACAATGCTTGATGCCCAACTCATGAAAGCGGTCGTCGCGGCAGCTCTGGCCGAGGATGCCCCGACCGGCGACATCACGTCCACTCTTGTCATTCCCGCAAACGCTCAAGCGACCGCCGTCTTGGCCGCTCGCGAACCGGGCGTCTTCGCAGGGGCTGACGTTTTTGCCGCAGCGTTCACCCTGACCGACGCGAGCGTGAACGTTGAACTGCTAAAAAACGATGGCGACGCGTTTGCATCGGGTGACGAATTGGCTCGCGTGAGCGGTCCGGCGCGTGCGATTCTCACCGGCGAGCGAGTGGCCCTGAACTTTGCGCAGCGAATGAGCGGAATTGCGACGCTCACTCGCCAATACGTCGATGCCATCACCGGCACTGACGCGGTCATCCTCGACACTCGAAAGACCACGCCCACCCTGCGGGCGTTCGAGCGTCACGCCGTCGTGTGTGGTGGCGGAACGAATCACCGTTTCAGTCTCTCCGACGCCTTCATGGCGAAAGACAACCACCTCGCCGTGCTCACCGAGGGCGGGCTCGATGTGACGACCGCGCTCCTGCAGGTAAAGAGCCAACTTCCTGTCGGAATGGTCTTTGAGGTTGAGGTTGATCGCATCGACCAAATCGAGCCCGTGCTCGCGGGCGGCGTCGACGTCATCATGCTCGACAACTTCTCACTGGCTGACCTGCGCACCGGAGTGGCCCTCGTTGCCGGGCGAGCCAAAATCGAGGCCAGTGGCGGAGTAAACCTCACGACCGTGGCCGGGATCGCCGCGACGGGCGTCGACTTCGTTTCGGTCGGTGCACTGACTCACTCAGCCCGCGCGCTCGATTTGGGCCTGGACGTTCGAATTTCATGATTTACCTCGACCACGCTGCGACGACGCCGGTGCTGCCGGCGGCGCTCGAAGCTGCGTGGCCGTACCTGACCGGGGAGTTCGGCAACGCTTCGAGCACGCACGAACTTGGGGCTCGAGCATCCACTGCCCTCGAGGATGCCCGAGCAAGGGTGGCGGCGTTCATCGGCGCCCGCCCGACCGAGGTGACGTTCACTTCCGGCGGCACCGAAGGCGACAACCTAGGCGTTATCGGCCTTGCTCTGGCTAACCCTCGCGGCAAGCACATTGTCAGCGCGAAAACCGAACACGAAGCCGTTATCGAAAGCATCGCGTTCCTCGAGCGAGTGCACGGCTTCGAGGTGACCTGGGTGCCCGTGGCGCGCGACGGCTCCATTGACCCTTCGGCAGTCGCCACGGCCCTGCGCCACGACACCGCGCTGGTGACGCTCATGCTCGCCAACAACGAGATTGGCACGATTCACCCGGTTGCTCATTTTGCCGAGCTTGCGCACGGAGTCGGCGCGCTCTTCCACACGGACGCCGTGCAGGCCATCGGCTGGATGCCCGTGAACGTGGGCGATCTCGGCGTGGACGCACTGAGCTTCTCCGGGCACAAGATGGGCGCACCCAAGGGTGTCGGCGCTTACTATTTGCGCTCTGGCGTCGCGGTTGAGCCGCTCCTGCACGGTGGCGGGCAGGAGTTTGATGTTCGCTCGGGCACCGAAAATGTGGCTTGGGCGGTTGCGCTGGCGACCGCTGCTGGCGCGCTCGAGCCCCAGGTTGAGCCGGAGTCGACCCGCGCGCTACGCGATGCATTCATCACCAAAGTTCTTGCCACTGTTCCGCGAGCAGCCCTCACCGGTCCTACCGGTGACATGCGCTCTCCTGCTATCGCATCTTTTGTTTTCGCGGGAATCAGCGGCGAAGCGGTTCTACTTCAGCTCGAAGAACATGGCGTTGTTGTCTCCAGCGGCTCTGCCTGCGCGGCTGGGCGCGATGATCCCTCACACGTGCTGTTGGCCTGCGGATACGCACCCGAGCTGGCACAAACGAGCGTGCGGTTCAGCTTGAGCCACCACACGACAGCCGAGGAACTTGAGCGTGCCACGGAGGCGCTGCGCGCATCCGTTGAGGCCGTCAGCTCGCTGGGTCGATAGCCGGTAGGTAGCTAGAGCGCCCTACTCGAAGTCGTACAGGGCAACAGCACGGTCGAGCATTGAGAACAACTGCTCGCGAACCTGATCGCGCGTGGTGACCTCGTAACTCCAAGGAACTCGCACCTCGATGGCGCCGCCGTCGACAGTTGCCGAGAACACAGCAGCCTCAGAATCGAATCCAACGAGAGCGGCCGCGGTGGCCTCAGTGGTTTCACCAAGCGTCTTCACAATGACCAAGTTGCTCTCGGCCTGGTTAGCGTTCATGTATCCGGTGATTGCCTCAACAATCTCGGGAGCGAATTCAGACATTTACTTCTCCGACTCCATGAGTGCCTTCAACGACGCGAGGCCGGTCGCGAACGACTTTCCCATCATCTTGTCAAAGCCGAGAACCACGCCCATGAACTTTCCGCCCGGGCCTCGCTCGCCCTCCATGTACCAGGTGACGAGAGTGCCGGAGGGCTCCTCGTGGATGCGGAACTCAATGTTTGCAACGTTGATCTTCTTCTTTCCGAAGAAAGACATCTCTGACACGATGAGGCTCGGCTTGTCAACAGAAACGACGACCTGCTGCCCGCGACCGATACGGTCGCCCTTGTATTCGTAGAGTGCTCCGGGGCCAGCCTTGGACTGGGTCACCTTCGTCGTCACCGACGGGTCCATGGTTTTGAACGGGTTCCAGTCGTCGAATCGGTTCAGATCGAGCATCAGGTCATAGACCTTCTTGGCGGGTGCGTTGATGACGATAGACGTCTGCAGTGAGTACTTTTCGGGCATACAAAAAGCCTAGGCGGTTTAGGCGCCGAGTTCTGCGAGGGTGGCGTCAGTGTTCATGACACGACCAAAGAACATGCTCATCGCCTTGAAAGTCGCTTGCTCGGCTTCTTCGCTCAGTCCGCCAGTGGCGTCGTCAACGAACGCGACTTTGTAGTCGCGCATGTACGCGCCGCGCGCGGTCGAGTCACAGCACACCTCAGTCAGAGTGCCGGTGATGATGACCGTGTCGATTTGGTTGAGCCCGCGAATCGTCTTGAGCATCGGCTCGAGCAGCGTGTTGTGGAACGCGTTGTAGCGGTACTTCGTAATCACGGTGTCTTCGGGGGTGGGCTTGAGGTCGTCAATGACCTGCACGCCGAACGTGCCCGGGCGCATACCGACTTCAAACAGCTTGGGGTTATAGGCGGCCTCGAGAGGCGAGTTCACTGCACCTTCGGTGAGTGTGTGCTGCGTGTAAAAGATCGGGATGTCTAGCTTGCGGCTGGCAGCGATCAGACGCTGGATGTGCGGAATGGCTTTGCGAGCGTTGGGCACCTCCATGGGGTAACCCTCGAGAACGAAATCGTTCTGCATGTCAACAACGAGTAGCGCGCACTTGGCTGGGTCAAGGCTCCACATAACAACCTCCATTGGTTAGCAGTCTGTTTCACCCTAGCCGGGAAACAAGACCCGAGGGAGAGCAAGGGTGCGTGACCTGTGAGAGCATCGAATCAAACCATTATTGGAGCTCTCGTGAAGTTCATCGCCCGTATCGTCGTCGGCCGCCCGCTCGTTGCCTTGCTGGTATTCCTCGGCTTGGTCGGCGTCTCCGCCATTTGGGGAATGCAGGCGTTCGGCAACCTCGAAGCCGCTGGCTACAACGACCCGAAGAGTGAATCGACGCAGGTCTTCAACGAGCTCAAGACCACCTTCAACGTGGATAACCCTGAGCTGGTCATCGTCGGTGATTTTGCCCAGGATGTTCAGACCGAAGCAAGCCGCACCGAGGCCGCCGCCCTCTCGAAGACAATTCGTGACATTCCCGGAGTCTCGACGGTCTCGAGCTACTTCAGCCTGGGTGAACCAACAAGCCTCAAGAGCACTGACTCGAAGGCCGCCTACTTCTTCGTCAGCTACGACCCGACGGTCAAGGTTTCGGCAGAAACCACGCTGATCGAAGACACCTTGGGTGCCGAACATGACGGCGTGAAGGTCTACTACACGGGCATTTCAGCGATGGCCAACGCCCTCAATGGCACCATTACCAAAGACATCGGACTTGCCGAGAGCATCGCTATTCCGCTGAGTTTGATTCTCTTGCTCTTCGTTTTCGGATCACTGGTCGCGGCCGGGCTTCCTCTCATGGTCGGCGGCCTCGTCATGCTCGGCGGCTTCTTCTTCATTTGGGTCGCAACTCAGGTCACCGATGTGTCGATTTTTGCGCTGAACCTGGTCACCGCAATGGGTCTCGGTCTCGGCATTGACTACGCCTTGCTGATGGTGAATCGCTTTAGAGAAGAACGCGCGCGCGGGCTTGCGGTCAAGGATGCCGTAACCAGGACCGTCGAGACCGCAGGTCGCACGGTTCTGTTCTCAGGCCTCACGGTTGCCGTAGTCATCGCGTCGATGGTGATTTTCCCGCAGTACTTCTTGCGCTCGTTCGCGTACGCGGGAGTCGCCGTTGTGTTCGTCGCCGTTCTTGGAGCGCTCATCGCGTTGCCTGCAACGCTCACCCTGCTGGGCGACCGGGTGAACAAGGTGCGCGTGCTCCGCGGAGACCTAACCCCCAAAGACACCGGAATGTGGGCGACGATTTCTCGCTTCGTGATGCGTCGTGCGATTCCAGTCTTGATCATCGCGCTGGTTGCACTTGGCGGACTCGTCGCACTGGGCTCCAACGTCAAGTTCGGACTCGTTGACGAGCGCATTCTCGCGAAGGATGCCCCGATTGCCGTCGCGAGTGAAATCGTTCGCACCAGATTCGATGGCCAAGAGGGCAAGCCCGTCGAAATCATTGTGAAGGGCGCGACCGAGAAGGAATTGGCCACTTACATCGACACCCTGAGTGAAACCCAGCACATCGTTCGAGTTCAGAGCCAGCTCGGAATCACCGTCAAGGGAGCTACGGACACTCGCTTCGCACCGGCGTTCGCCAACTACGTCAAGGGCGACGCCCAGCGCATTGTGGCGATTGACAACGTCGAGGCTCGCAGCACCGCAGGTATGGATCTGACCAACAGCATCCGTGGCATTGATGCGCCGTTCGAAGTCCAGGTCGGCGGAATTGCAGCCGACTACACCGACTCTATGAACGGCATCACGCGCATGCTGCCCTGGTTACTGCTCTGGGTCTTTGCGTCCACTCTGATTTTGCTCTTCCTGTTCACCGGCAGCATCCTGCTACCGATAAAGGCGTTCCTGCTCAACATCATCACTCTCGGGGCAACCCTCGGGTTCTTGTGCTGGGTCTTCCTCGATGGCAACATGCGCTGGCTATTCGGTGATTTCCAACTGACAGGGTCGATTGACGCATCCAACTTCATTCTGATTGCGGTCGTCGCCTTCGGTCTGTCGATGGACTACGAGCTGTTCTTGCTCAGTCGCATCAAAGAGCTACACGACCAAGGCTTCAGCACCGAAGAGTCGGTCGCACTTGGTCTTCAGAGAAGCGGCCGCATCATCACCGCTGCCGCGCTGATCCTTGCCGTGAACTTCTTGCCGTTCGTGACCTCGGGCGTGACAAGCATCAAGATGCTCGGTCTTGGCTTGGCGTTCGCAATTCTGCTCGATGCCACCGTCGTGCGAGCGCTTCTGGTGCCAGCGCTAATGAAGTTGTTTGGGGCAGCCAACTGGTGGGCGCCGAAGTGGATGAAGTGGGTCTTCTCTAAGGTCGGACTCGACCACTAGGCAAGAATGTTCACCGAGCGCCCAATGACCAGCGCAAGAATGACAAACCCGCTCAGGCCCTGAACCCCCATGAAGATTTTGGCCCGCGCCGTCAGCGGCACGACGTCGTTTGGGGTGAACGCCATCATGTTCGTGAGAGCCATGTAGAGGTAATCGATGTAGCCCGGACGCCAGTTTGCCTTGCTCGTCGATGAGTCTTTGCTCACTTCAACTGCTGCCGCGCGCTCATCATCCTGCGGAAACTTGAAGTCTGCCGCAGGCAACTGCGACCTCTTCAGGGTTGCCCGAGCAACCGGTCCGCCGCGGTCAATTTCCCAGTACACAATGCTGAAAGCAATGACGTTTGCCGCCCACACCTCAAATGCTTCGAGCAAGACGATCGGGCCCAACCCGCGACCGGCGATGAGGTCACGCACGATGAACACGACATCGATCAGGTTCGAGACCATCAGAAGGAGCGCCAAGATGACCGCAAGCCACCGGGCAACCGTCGACTGCGCACCAGTATGCACAGGGTTGAGTGCAATCAGCACGATGAAAATAACTGAAGCGATGATGATCATGACCGCACGAGGAACCATGTTCTCTGGGGTCACTGCGTAAATCACGAGCATCACGACGATGGCGATAAACGCCGGCCATCGATTGGCCGCCCGTCGACTCATGCGCTCAGGAACTTGTGCCGAGCCTGACGAATCTTTAGCGGTAGCCATGGGTTCAGCCTAGCTTCGTGCGAGGTCGAGCTTAATGTCGATGAGCTGGGCTACGAGCTCCCGTGAAAGCTCCGCACCTGCGGGGACATGCATCGCGCCTTTGGTCTTGCTGTAGCTGGCGACGACGTCGCCGGCGACACCGAGCACTGAACCGGAGTGCGGGTAATACGAGATTCCTGATTTGGTTGCTCCCATGCCAGCAACAATCACGCCCTCGACCTTGAACGCGGGCAATGCATACGAGATGACTTGCTGTGCATCGGGGTGGATATCGAGAATGGTGGCTCGCAAATGCTCGAGCATTTCGCGCTGTGGCTCGGTTTGCGCGGCGATGTAGGAGTCGACGTCGGCAGAAGTCATGGCAAACAGGCTACCGGGCACGGTTATTGAATAGGCTACGGAAATGGAATACACGAAGCTTGGCGAACTGACCGTCTCTCGGATTGGGCTCGGATGCATGGGCATGTCCCACATCTACACCGGCTACAAGCAGCCCGATGAACTCTCGATTGCGACCATCCACCGAGCGCTCGAACTCGGCGTGACCTTCATCGACACCGCGGAGATCTATGGGCCCGAGAAGAACGAGATCTTGGTGGGTAAGGCAATCAAGGGCCGCCGCGACAGCGTCTCGCTGGCGACCAAGTTCGGGCTGCGCTCCAACACGGGCAAGCCAGGCGTCGACAGCTCCCCCGAGAACATCCGCCTGGCCATCGAAGGTTCGCTCAAGCGACTCGACACCGACTACATCGATCTCTACTACCAGCACCGCGTCGACAAGAGCATCCCGATTGAAGAGGTCGTGGGCACGCTGGTCGAACTCATGGACGAGGGCAAGATTCGCCACTACGGTCTGAGCGAAGCTGGCCAGCAGACCATTCGCCGCGCTCACGCTGTGCACCCGGTCACCGCACTTCAGTCGGAGTACTCGCTCTGGACTCGCGATGGTGACGATGGCACGATCGACACCCTGCACGAACTGGGAATCGGATTCGTGCCTTACTCGCCGCTCGGTCGCGGCATGCTCAGCGGCACCATCACGAGCCGCGCGCAGTTCGATGACGACGACTGGCGTCTGACGAACCCTCGGTTCGTCGAGGAGGTCTTTGCCACCAACTACGAGCGCGTGCAAGAAGTTGTGGCGATCGCTAATGACATCGGCGCAACCCCCGCGCAGGTTTCGCTCGCTTGGCTGCTAGCCAAGGGTGAGGATTGGGCGCCTATCCCTGGCACAATCCGCATCAACCACCTTGAAGAGAACCTGGGTGCTCTCGACCTCGTGCTTACCCCTGAGCAGATGGTGCGACTCGACAACGTGACTCAGCCACTCGGCGATCACCACGGAGCCCCCCAAATGCTCATGCTCGAGCGCTAACTCAGGCCAAAAAGCCCTCGAGCGAGTCGAGGTAGCTTTCCATGCCGGCTTGCGCCTGCTCGGCCTGACCTTCGGGCAGTTCGCCAAACTGTGAGAACTTCACCCACGAACTCGAGCCACGGTCTTCGAACTCCAGCACGATCTGGTGCGCCTGTGTGCTCAGGTCTGCGGCGTCGAACTCCTCGCGCGACTGCGTGTAATGCAGCGAGTGCTCGATGCGCTTGTGGTGATCGACAACCGAGTACTCACCAAAAAAGTACGCAACGAAACCGTTCATCGGCACGTCGACCGAGACTTTCCAAGAACCGCCGGGGCGAGCATCCGATACCGTCAACCCGGGCACGCTGCCCAATGCTGTGGGGAAATACCATGCCTCGAGGGCTGCGGCGTCGGTCCAGGCCCGCCAGAGCTCAGCAATCGGATGCGCGACCTCACGCTCCACAGAATAGAGAAACTCACTCATGTCTCTAGCCTAAATCGACTCGTATGCTGGTGACATGACCGAACGCGAATTGCTCGACCTCTGGAACAAAGCCCGCCTGCACATCATCGTTTCGCAGATTGCGCCGACCTTCTTGCTCATCGCTACCGTTGCGCTGATGGGCGTCGGGCTCGATCACGCTCCCGTGGCAGTGCGCATTGCAGCCCTGGGCATCTTGCTGGCATCGGGCATCTTGGGCGCGCTCGCTCAGTTCACCTCGGCCAACGATGCGATCGCCATTGCCGACGAACTCGAGGCCTTGGCTGGCACAGGGGCGGCAAGCGCATCCGCTGTGACGGTTGCCCCGTGGTTCAACGTGATCAAGTGGATTACCCCAGCGATTTTCGCAATCATCTTCATCGCCCTGTTCGTCGCTCTGATTTTCTAGGCGTCTCGCCTCCTAGGAAATAGCTCGCTGTATTCGGCGTGTATATGGGCGCGTCTTTCGCCCCCAACCACAAGGGAATGGCGCTGATTCCCGCCGGCGTTAAGGTCGACTTCTTGCGTCGACAGGTTTTGACCTCGCGTAACATCTCGGGCGGTTTCGGCATGAGCGCCCTGTACGGCGGACTCAACATGCAGATCGAACATCACCTGTTTCCAGGCATGGCGCGGCCCAACCTGCGCAAGGCTCGCGAACTCGTGCTTGCCGCCTGTGCTCGCGAAGGCCTGACCTACACCGAGACCAGCATGGCAACCTCGTATGCGCGCGTCATCTCGTACCTGAACCGCGTGGGTCTCTCAGCTCGCGACCCGTTCGATTGCCCGCCCCTGCACCAATACGGCAGCTAGCGTCTCACCGTCCGCAGAGTGAACCCATCCCTCGGTGGCACTATCCATGAGTGCATGCCGAGAGTAGGGTCATGACGGTAAACCGGCCAGGAGGCGCCCTATGCAAAAGTACGACATTGTCATCTATGGCGCGACCGGATTCACCGGCAGCCTTATAGCTGAGTATCTGGCCGAGCGAGTCGTCGAACGAGGCGACATTCGGTGGGCCCTTGCTGGTCGAAACATTGAAAAACTTACTCGCGTTCGAGACGAGATTGGCGCAAGTAAGACTCCGATCATCCTGGCCGATTACACCGACCCGGCATCGCTGAAGTCTCTTGCCGAGTCGACTCGCCTCGTACTGACGGCGGTTGGCCCCTACTCTCTCTACGGCACACCCCTTGTTGCGGCATGCGCTGCTGCAGGCACTGATTACCTCGACCTCACCGGAGAACCCCAGTGGATTCGCAAAATGATCGACGACTACTCGGCGGAAGCCGTATCAAGCGGGGCGCGCATTCTTTTTGCGTGCGGCTTTGACTCCATCCCCAGCGAAGTTGGCATGCAATTGCTTCAAGATGCCGCACTTGAGAAATTTGGAAAGACGCTGCCGAAGGTACGTGGACGCATGGTGAAATTCATCGGCGGCCCCGGTGGCGGTTCGATCGCCACGGGAATGGCCATGGGGAAAGCCGCTGCCGAGAACCCCGAAGTCGCGGCACTTTTGGCTGACCCGTTCGCTCTCACGCCGGGATTTACTGGGCCCGCACAACCAACAGGAATGGATGCTGGTGAGGAGCCCGACGTCGGAAAAGTACAGCCATTCTTCCTCGGGCCGACCAACGTTAAGAACGTTCACCGATCGAACATGCTCATGAATCACAAGTACGGCACAGACCTGGTTTACGACGAAATGCTCGCCGTAGCCGAATCCTTCACACCGCCCGCAGGACCACCCCTTCAGCCCGGCGAGGGGCCAACCCGCGAAGCGATGAACAACGGATGCTTTGAACTACTGCTCATCGGCAAAGACGATGCGGGCCACAGTCTGAGCGCATCGGTTGCTTCGTCAAAAGACCCAGGTTTTATGACGACATCCCGAATCATCACCGAAACAGCGTTACTGCTTCTGGATTCGCCCGACGTGAAACCTGGGACCTGGACTCCCGGAGCGGCCCTCTACGGCAAACTCGCACAGCGGCTCGAAGAGCGCGCGTTCATGACGTTGAAAGTCTTGAACTAAGCCGGATAGCTCGCGACGAGTCGCCCAACCACCGTTCCGTGGTGAAGTCGCTCGATTCCCGCCGCTATTTCGTCAAACGAAATTGTTGAGATCAGCGGATCGAGATCACCCGATGCCATGAGATCGTAGACAGCGCTGGTGTCTGCCATCGTTCCGCCCAAAGTTCCTTTGAGCGTGACCTCTTTCATAATCAAGCTGTGCGTACTAATAGTTGCTTCAGTTAGCCCCATGCCTACTTGAACTACTCGGCCAGCCTGTCGCACAGCCTTGATCGCAGCATTCGTTGTCACACCGAAGCCAGCGAAGTCAACAATCACGTCGAGCTCAACATCACCTAGCTCAGCGATGTCAGACACAACCCGGGTAACACCGAGTTCCTTCGCTAGGGGCCAAACATCTTGCTTGATTTCAGCCGCGTAGACCTCGCAACCCATGAGAACCGCGATTCGGGCGCCCATCTGCCCCACCCCGCCCAGGCCGATCACGCCAACTTTCTGCCCTGCCGAGATTTGACCATCGATAACAAGTGCGTGATACGCGGTCATGCCGGCGTCGTTACCGGCAGCAGCCTGCTCAAAGGTGACGGCATCGGGCATACGAAGTAAAACATCCGGCGTGACGAGAACTTTGGGTGCGAATCCGCCATCTTTCATGATTCCAGTCACGTCGTGGCCGATTTGGCAGATGCCCACACGGTCGCCAACACTCCAGCCAGTCACGCCCTCGCCCACTTGAGCGATTTCACCAGCGATCTCGTGGCCAATTGTCAGCGGGGGCTTCACAAACGGTGGAAGAAAATTGGGGATTGTGAGGATGCCTACATCTGAGTGGCACAAACCTGCCGCTCGAACATTGACCACAACCTGGCCAGGCCCCGCAACGGGGTCAGGAACGTCGGTGAGGGTTAACGGAAGGCCTGTGCCGATGAATTGCCACGCTTTAATACGATCACGCCCTTGCTTGGGAAATATTCTCTGACGTTACCGAGACTTGACTCGCACACAAAACAAAATAAATCGTGCCTTGTCAAAGAGTCCGCTCTGCGGTCCTCAGCGGGTCATTCAAACGTTAGCGTCTACCTCTCGGCAATTGAGCACTGCGATAATGAAGCCCACGAGAAAGCGGGATCTAATGCGTTCGTCTTGGCTAAACGGCCCCTCCGACATCACCGTCGTTGACGTCGACGCACCGCAGATTCTTGACCCACGAGATGTCATCGTAGACATCACTTTCGCTACCATTTGCGGCTCTGACCTGTGGGCTTATCGTGGCCTCATCCCGCGCCCACCAGGGTCAACCGGCCATGAGTTCATCGGACGCGTTCGTGAAATCGGCTCCGCTGTGACGACCTTCGCTCCCGGCGACAGCGTCATTGCACCGTTCATGTACTCCGAGGGCAGCTGCTACGAGTGCACACACGGACTTCAGTCATTCTGCGCCGAGGGCGGGCTGTGGGGCAAAGGCGGAAACGGCGCCCACGCAGAACGCATTCGTGTTCCGTTCGCCGATGCCACGCTGGTCGCTCTCCCCTGGGTATCCGATGAGATTGATTCCAACCTCGCCCGCAAAGTGCTCCCGCTGACAGACGTCTATGCAACCGGAACACATGGTGCTTTTCTCGCCGGGGTCACGGCCGGAGACACTGTTGCCGTCATCGGCGACGGCGCCGTTGGTATCTCTGCAGCAAGCGCGGCGTTGCGTTTGGGTGCAGCTCGAGTTGTTCTCATCGGCGAACAGGATGCGCGTCTCGAAGTTGCCCAACACTTTGGGGTGGAGACCCTCAAGGTTTCTCGGGATGAGCCGGCAGTCGAGCGTTTTCTGGCGGTGAACGGAGGCGCTCTGGCCGATCGAGTCATCGAGTGCGTCGGTATGCAAGCTGCCTTTGACACCGCCCTCGACTTGGTCAGAGTCGGTGGAAGCATGGGCTTCGTCGGAGTGCCTCACGGAGTTGAGTCCGTATCGCCAAAGAAGATTTTCGACAAAGGCATGCGAATCGCCGGCGGGACCGCGCCAGCGGGAAAGTACTTGCCCGGCTTGATTGCTGACGTCGAACAGGGCCACTTGGACCCATCGGCCTTGATCGATCAGGTCTATGGCTTGAGCGACATTGCCACCGGCTTCGAAGCCATGCACACTGGCGCAGCCCTGAAAGTGCTTCTCGACATTTCAGCGTAAGTCCAACCAGCGGACGAGTCTCTCGCTCCCCCGTTGACACCCCTCTCAGCACTGCGAAGAATGGCTCTACGGCATGTCACATGTCAGTCAATAAGACCACTGCAGCACAGGGTGTCCGATGAACGGACTCCACAATCTTGAGGAGCATCTCGATGGCCGAGCCGATTGCGCAAGATCTCGTCACAGGAACCGTCGACGTTGATGGAACCACTGTCACGTACTTCACCGCCGGAAAACAGGACAGCAAGCTTCCACCGGTCGTCCTCATCCACGGAACAGCCGGGTCGACCGAGAACCACTTCTCCTTTGTGTTCCCCACGCTTGCACGTGACCAACGAGTGGTCTCTCTTGACCTCACCGACATCGTTGGCAAGCCCGAAATTACGGTGGCAGACCTCGAACGCCAAGTTGCCGGCGTCGTTAATCACCTCGTACCCGCCGGGCCGATCTCGGTTCTTGGCTACTCACTGGGATCTGTCGTGGCCGCCGCCTACGCTGCGCACAACCCAGACCGTGTTCAAAACCTCGTTCTGGTGGCCGGATGGATCAAGACAGATACGCAACAGCTCGTCCGCCAGGATGTTCAAGCCGCTCTTCGCGGTGACATGGCGGCCTACAAGAAGCTCTCTCTCGTTCTTGCTTTTGGAGTGCCGTTCGTTGCAAAGCGCACTCTTGATGACCTCTTGACCATCGCGCCGCCTCCCGCTGGTGGAATGGAATTCATCGGCAAACTCTCCGATCTCAACAGAATCGTCGACATCACCGACGACATGGGCAAGATCAAGGCGACCACACTGATTATCGGTTGTACCTACGACATGATGGTGCCGCGCCACCACAGCCTTGCCCTTTTTGGCGCAATCGAGGATTCTCGCTACACCGAGCTGAGCTCTGGTCACGCGATCGTCTGGGAGCGCCCATCCGAACTCGCGCTAGCCGTGCGCGAGTTCCTCGCTAATCCGAATGCCTACCCTGCCGGCTCAATCATCCCCGAAGTCCAGCCTTAGATGTCGCAGTCACAAACACATAACGTCACGGACGTCGAAGTTCTCGCGATCGGTGCGGGTTTTACGGGCATCGGATTAGGAATCAAACTCACACGCCAGGGATTCCACGACTTTGTCATTCTCGAGCGCGAGGGTGATGTCGGCGGCACCTGGCGAGACAACACCTATCCCGGTGTCGCATGCGATGTACCAGCACACTTGTACTCGTTTTCATTCAAGCTCAACCCCAACTGGAGCAAGATTCAGGCACCCGGCGGCGAGATTTGGGACTACCTTCGTGACTGTGTAACCGATGAGGGCTTTTGGGACAACATCCGCCTCAATACAGATGTGACGCGTGCAAGGTGGAATGAAGACTCCAAGCGTTGGTTCGTCGAAACGACGAACGGTACGTGGTCGGCCAAGTTTTTGGTCACCGCCTGTGGGCATCTCTCTGACACTCGGACGCCCGAAATCGACGGTCTCGACACTTTTCCGGGTGACATCTTTCACACTGCGCGGTGGAACCACAACATCCCACTCGAAGGCAAACGGATTGCCCTCGTCGGCACAGGCGCTTCGGCCGTTCAGGTGTTCCCCGAACTACAAGCGATCGCCGAGTCAGTGGTGCTGTTTCAGCGCAGCGCACCGTACTTTTTCATCCCGTCTGGCAAGCACCAGGCCTTCACAGATGCCCAACGTCGACTTTTTGCCCGCTACCCGCAAGCGATGCGCGACATTCGTTCCGAGATTTTTTGGTACAGCGAAGGCAACTTCCCCCCGCGCGTCCAGGTGCCGAAGCTCCTTGAGAAGGCGCGAAATGCTTCGCTGAAATATCTCCAGGAATCCATTGCCGACCCCGAACTACGAGCCAAACTAACCCCGAACTACGAAATTGGGTGCAAGCGCATCCTCGGACCAGGTCGCTTCTACGCAACCATCTTGCAAGACAACGTCACGTTGGAAGCTTCAGCCCTTACTCGCGTCGATGGCTCGAGCGTCTATGGTGCAAACGGTGATGGCTACGAGGTTGATGTCATCGTCTTTGCTACCGGATTTGATGCCACCGAACCCAAGTTCGCGTCAATCATCTTCGGTGTGGGTGGGCAAACACTCGCAGACTCGTGGAAAGACGGCATGAAGGCGACGGCGTCAATCTCGACACCGGGCTTTCCGAACCTGTTCATCACCAATGGCCCCAACACTTCTCTGGGTCACAACTCCGCTGTGTACATCATCGAATCGCAGATCGACTACATCATCGATACTCTCAACTACGTGAACACTCACCACGTCGAACGCATTGAGACCACTCCCGAAAGCGAGCAAGAGTATGTGGACAGCGTGGCCGCGCGGGCTGTCGGCAGCGTCTGGCTCGCCGGGGGTTGCAACAACTGGTACGTGGACCGTCGAACGCAGCGCCTCACCGTGAGCTGGCCCGACTTCGCCTACCAATTCCGCCAGGAGAACGCTAAGTTCAACCCGACAGATTACGTTCTCGAATCAGTCTTCTGATGCCCTCAAACGCGCACACTACCGACAGCGGATCGCATGTCACGGCGTAGCCCGGTTTCGACCGGAACCGGCGACAACGTTCAGGTCATCAAGCGAGCCGCCACGATTCTCGCGGCGATTGCGCGCGAGGGCGTTGATGGCATTCGCCTCGTAGACATCGCTCGCATCACGGGTATCGCTCGCCCTAGCGTTCATCGCATGCTGCAAGACCTCATGGACATCGACTACGTCGAACGCCATTCTGACAAGCTCTACGCGATTGGTCCTGCCCTTTTCACGCTGGGATTGGCAGCTCCGAATCCGATCATGAATCCGATCCTGATGCGCACCCTCGCGAGTGAGCTGGCTCAATCAACGGGTGACACCGTCTACGTTTCAATGCGACACATTGACGGCGTGCATTACCTCCTTCGCGAAGAAGGCCAGTACCCGATTCGCACCCACTTCATCGGTAAGGGCGATGTTCGTTCGTACACGAGCACCTACAGTGGCATTGCCCTGCTGGCACAGCTTCCTGAGACCGAACGCAGCCGAGCTCTCGAGCAACTGCAATTGAACGCCGCCGAAGAATCATTTGCGGCGACCGCCCCAGACCTACTGCGTCCGATCCTTTTGCAGAAAATTGAGGATGTTCGACGAGACGGATTCTTCTGGGGGCCGAACGTCGTTCGCCCTGGTGTCACGGGCATGGCCGCGCCAGTGCCGTCGCACACGACAACACCCTATGTTGCCGTCTCTATCTCGACGATTGAGTCGCGCCTCCCAGCCGAGCGCGTGGCCGACGTGAGCGCTCAGCTCATGGAAACCGTCAGCAAGATGCGCGAGGCCATACTCTAGGGCTATACCTTTGGTGGCTCGTGAATTTCCAGACCGGCGAAAGTGCCGTCGTCACACCAGTCATGTAAAACCTTGACGTAAGCCATGGGGCCTCCACCGTAAGCACCGTTCTGAATGGCAATTCGCGACGGAGCGCCCTCGTTGTTGTAGTAACCCGGAGTGCACTCCTCCTGGAACGACTGATTCTGGGAAGCCTGCTTGTTCTTGACAACAAGATCAATGATTTCTTGAACCCAAGCCGCTTCGCCGTCTTCGGTCACCTCGATCGTCTTTGTGCCATGGTTGGCACCCTTATCGAAGAGGAAGCCAACATATTCGGCCTGCTCTGAAATCATGTGACTGAAGTTGGCTGTGCGACCGGCCTGTTCGAGACCACCGATGTAGAAGAAATTCGGGAAATTGTGAACCTGCATGCCGTGGAATGACCGGAAGCCATCTCGCCAGTGATCGTCAATCGTCTCTCCGTTGCGACCGATGATGTTGATTCCGGTTCGCGTGGTGAAGCTCGTGCCCACCTCAAAACCTGTGGCGAATATGATGCAATCGACTTCGTAGTGCACGCCGTTAACCCACAGCCCGGTCTCGTCAATGCGCTCAACGCCCTGACCGTTCGTGTCCACTAGATGGACACTCGGAATGTTGAACGTGTCGAGGTACTGATCGTGGAAGCAGGGGCGCTTGCAAAAAAAGTTGTACCAGGGCTTGAGCGCCTCAGCTGTGGCTTTGTCTTTTACAACCGTGTCGATACGCTTGCGGGCATCTTCCATCTTCCTGAAGTTCGACATCTGGAACGGGGAGAATGTTCCTCCGGCGACGGCGTCGGCAGCATCAAAAAAGGTTTCGGTCCATGAATCGCTCACCAGATCCACTTCGGCCTGACCCCCGTGGAATACCGTGGTGAAATTGGCCATGCGCTCTTTTTGCCAGCCGGGCTTTTGGTTGGTGAACCACTCCTCGTCGGTCGGGCGATCTGCGCGAACGTGAATCGACGAGGGGGTGCGCTGAATCACGAAGAGCTCTTTTGCCCCCTTGCCCAGGTGAGGCACTGCCTGCACCGCCGTGGCGCCGGTGCCAATGATGGCCACTCGCTTGTCGGCCAAGCCCGTCAGGTTTCCTTTGTTGTCTCCACCGGTGTAGTCGTAGTCCCAACGACTGGTATGAAACGTGTGGCCCTTGAACGTGTCAATTCCAGGCAGGCCCGGCAGCTTGGGGTGAGCCAGCGGTCCTGGAGCGGTGAACAGGTAGCGCGTAGTGAAAACGTCGTCTCGGTCGGTGCGAATAGTCCACTTCTCGGTCTCGTCGCTCCACTCTGCGCTCAGAATACGGGTTTGAAAGAGAGAGTCTTTGTAGAGGTCATACGTGCGAGCGATCTTCTTGGTGTGTTCCCAAATTTCGGGCGCAGTGGCATATTTCTTTTCGGGCATGCCACCGACCTCTTCGAGCATTGGCATGTAGATGTAGCTCTCAACGTCACAGGCCGCTCCCGGATAACGGTTCCAGTACCAGGTACCGCCAACATCGCCTCCGCGCTCAATCAAGCGGATATTTTTGAGGCCTGCCTTGCGAAGTTCGGCGGCACAGAGAAGGCCACCAAATCCGGCTCCGAGAAGTACAACGTCAACGTCATCGAACAGAGGTTCGCGAGTGAAGCCAGGTTCGACATTGGGATCGTCAAGAAATTCAGCGAACTGTCCGCGAGGTTGGACATACTGAGCGAGGCCATCCTGACGAAGGCGCTTTTGACGCTCTGCCGCATACTTCTCCTTCAGCGCCGCTGGATCGAAATCCGGGGCTCCGTCGGTTACGTTCGAATCGGTCATTGATTCACACCTCGTTCAAAATCGTGGCTAGACCTTGAATATAACCCTGTACTCACGTCGCCACTAGGGCAAGTGACGTACACAGCTGCTCAGCGTTCACAGAGCGGACGTTCCCCGCCGCTCGATGAGATCGCTAGCTAGACGTTGAAGCGGAACTCGACCACGTCGCCGTCTTGCATGACGTAGTCCTTGCCCTCCATGCGAGCCTTGCCCTTGGCGCGAGCCTCGGCAACCGAACCGGTTTCGACGAGATCGTCGAACGAGATGACCTCGGCCTTGATGAAACCCTTTTCGAAGTCAGTGTGAATCACGCCGGCGGCCTGCGGGGCCTTCCAGCCCTTACCAATCGTCCAAGCGCGTGCTTCTTTGGGGCCGGCGGTGAGGTAGGTCTGCAGACCGAGGGTGTCGAATCCGATGCGGGCGAGCTGGTCGAGGCCAGACTCGTCTTGGCCGGTCGATGCGAGGAGCTCTTTGGCGTCGGCCTCGTCGAGGTCGATGAGTTCGCTCTCGAGCTTGGCGTCGAGCAGCACAGCCTTGGCGGGAGAAACGAGGGCCTCGAGCTCGGCGCGCTTGGCAGCATCCGTGAGCACTGCCTCGTCAACGTTGAACACGAAGATGCAGGGTTTGGCGGTCATGAGGCCCAGCTCTTTGATGGGAGCGAGGTCGAGCTTCGACATCGAGAGCAGCGTGCCCTCGTTAAGAATCTTCTGGGCTTCGAGGGCAGTCTCGAGCGCAATCGGCTCGGCCTTCTTGCCCTTGACCTCTTTCTCGAGGCGCGTGATTGCCTTGTCGAGCGTTTCGAGGTCGGCGAGGATCAGCTCCGTATTGATGGTCTCGAGGTCACTGGCGGGGTTCACGGCACCATCGACGTGAACCACGTCAGAGTCAGCAAATCCGCGAACCACCTGTGCAATGGCGTCAGCTTCACGGATGTTGGCGAGGAACTTGTTGCCAAGACCCTCCCCCTCGCTCGCACCGCGGACGATGCCGGCGATGTCGACGAACGAGACAGGGGCGGGCAGCAGGCGCTCGCTTGAGAAGATGTCTGCCAGGGTCTGCAGGCGGGGGTCGGGAAGGTTGACGACACCGACATTCGGCTCAATCGTGGCGAACGGATAGTTCGCTGCGAGAACCTGATTCTTGGTCAGTGCATTAAAGAGAGTGGACTTGCCAACATTGGGCAAGCCGACGATTCCGATAGTAAGAGCCACGAGGGTCAAGCCTACCGGGCGAATTAAACCTCGAAGTCGGGGCGGGCTTTCCACGCAGTGTTGGCCTCAAGGGTGGCGATGAGCGTCAGCGCGGTGAGCTTGGCGTGCTGGTCGCTCAGCGCGCTGTAGACATCAATTGCCAGGGGTGGCGGTTCGCCGAACTTGGGGATCTCGATTTCAACCCAAGCGTTCTCGGCCAGGGGTATCCAAGGGCGCTGGGTCAGCTGCCCCTCAACGAGCGAGTCGACGGCGAGCGCGACGATGGCCAGGGCATCCAGTTTGTTGACGGCGCTCATCACGACGATCGTGGCGCAGTAAAGCACCTCGGTTTCGTCAGCGGGATGAGCCATGACTAGTTCTGCGGGAATCCGAGGTTGATGCCACCGTGGCTCGGGTCGAGCCAACGTGAGGTCATGGTCTTGCTGCGCGTGAAGAAGTGAACGCCCTCGGCGCCGTAAGCCTTGGTGTCACCGAAGATCGATGACTTGAAGCCACCGAACGAGTAATACGCGACCGGCACGGGAATCGGCACGTTGATGCCGACCATGCCGACCTCAATCTCGTTCTGGAAGCGACGCGCTGCACCACCGTCGTTGGTAAAGATGGCGGTTCCGTTGCCGAATGCGCCGTCGTTAATAAGCTTGACGCCGGCTTCATACGAGGGCACGCGCACGACTGAAAGCACCGGACCAAAGATCTCTTCGGTGTAGACCCGGCTGGTCGTCGGAACGTTGTCAATCAGAGTCGGGCCAAGCCAGAAACCGTTGGCGTCACCGTCAACGTTGATTCCGCGACCGTCGACGACAATCGTGGCCCCGTCAGTGTCGGCAAGTTCGATGTAGCCCGCAACCTTGTCGCGGTGCTCGCGCGTAACCAGCGGACCCATGTCGCAGTTGCGACGGCCGTCACCAATTTTGAGGGTTGCCATGCGCTCAACGACCTTGGCGATGAGTGCGTCTGCCACCGGCTCAACTGCAACGACGACCGAGATGGCCATGCAACGCTCGCCGGCCGAACCGAAACCTGCGTTGACCGCGGAATCAGCGACCAGGTCGAGGTCGGCATCAGGCAGAACGAGCATGTGGTTCTTGGCGCCACCGAGAGCCTGCACTCGCTTGCCGTGCTTGGTTCCGGTTTCGTAAACGTACTGAGCGATGGGCGTCGAGCCAACGAACGAGATTGCCTTCACGTGAGGGTGAGTCAGCAGCCCATCAACGGCGAGCTTGTCACCTTGCAGGACGGTGAAGACACCGTCGGGCAAACCGGCCTCTTTGAGCGCTTCTGCCATCCAGATGGCGGCACTCGGGTCTTTTTCACTGGGCTTGAGCACAACCGAGTTACCCGCGGCGAGCGCAACCGGGATGAACCACAGCGGCACCATCGCCGGAAAGTTGAACGGGCTGATGATTCCGACAACGCCGAGCGGCTGACGAATCGAGTAAACATCAACGCCGGTGGATGCGTTCTCGGTGAAGTCACCCTTGAGCATCTGGTTGAGACCGCAGGCGAACTCAACAACCTCTTGTCCGCGAGAAATCTCGCCGAGGGCATCCGATACGACCTTGCCGTGCTCGCTGGTGATGATTTCAGCGAGCTCACCCTTGCGGGCATTGAGAATCTCGCGGAAGTTGAAGATGACTGCGGTGCGCTTGGCCAGCGAGGCATCGCGCCACTCGGGGTAGGCAGCGTGCGCCGAGGCGATGGCAGCTTCAATCTCGGCTTCGTTCGCGAGCGCGACCCGCTTGGTCTCGACTCCCAGTGCGGGGTCATAGACGGGGGCTGTCCGACCGGAAGCACCCGGTGTCGGGTGACCGTTTATCCAGTGTGGAACCGCAGACGTGCTCATCGTGGCGCGCTTTCTCTTGACTGTCACTACCTACTGACACACTAACCGTATGGATGCACTCTGGCTCATTCTCGCGCTCATTATCGGTCTCGCCGTGGGCGCCCTCGTTGGTTGGCTGATTGGGTCACGCAAGGCCAGCCCCGGTGGCGATGCCGCAATTCTCGCAGCCGCTCAAGCCGCTACCGCCGCCGCTCAAGCCACAGCCGACGAACGCTCGCGTCAGATCGAAGAGGCGAACGCGCGCAACCGTGAACTCGTCGAGCAACAAGAGCGTGACGCCAAGATTGTGGCCGAACTTACGCCCATCAAGGCAGTCCTCGACCAGATGACCCGCAAGGTCAACGAAATGGAGAACCAGCAGAAAGAGCAGCACGGTCTGATTTCGCAACAACTCGTTGACAGCCGCAAAGCCGGCGACGAACTTCGTGCCACCACAGATGCTCTGTCTCAGGCCCTGCGCTCCAACAACTACAAGGGCAAGTGGGGTGAGGCTCAGCTGCGTCGCATCGTTGAAGTCTCGGGTCTGTTGAACTACGTGGATTTCTATACGCAAGAATCTTCATCCACCGATGCCGGTGGCATTCGACCCGACATGATCATTCGCCTGCCCGGCGGCCGCACCATCATCATCGACGCCAAGGTGCCGTTTACTGCCTACCTTGAGGCAAGCCAAATACCGGTCAACGCGACCGGCGACGAACTCGCCAAGCGTGAGCGCCTCATGGGCGAGCACGTCAAAGCCCTGCGCAAGCATGTTGAAGACCTCACCCGCAAGAGCTACTGGGAGGGCTTCGAGAACACCTCGGAGTTCGTCGTCGCCTTCGTGCCGAGTGAATCCCTGCTCTCGGCTGCGCTCGAACTCGACCCCGCCCTGCTCGAAGACGCCTTCTCTAAGAAGGTCGCTCTGGCTTCACCGGTGAACTTGTTCGCCGTGCTCAAGACGGTTGCGTTTGCCTGGAACCAAGAGATGGCTACCGAGAAGGTCGCCGAGATTATCAAGCTCGGTCAAGAGTTGTACAAGCGAATCGGTGTTGTGGCCGGTCACGCCGATGACCTGCGCAAGCACCTCGACAAGACGGTGAGCTCGTACAACGCGTTTGCCAAGTCACTCGAGCGAAACCTGCTGACTACCGCGGCCGAGTTCCCCAAGCTCGACATGGCTGACACCATCTCGGAGGTTCCTGCCATCTCGAGCTCCACCGAGGGCTTCCGCAAGAAGGAACTCACGGCCGGCGAAGAATAGGTCGGTCGCGCCGGGCAAGGCAAGATGAAGAAGTGTCCTCCCCCGCTGCCGTGCAACTGACCCCGCGGGCGCTGTGGTCGGGTAGAGCGCTGGCGCTGGTGGGCATCCTGCTGGTTGCCCTCAACCTGCGCATTCTGACCGGTGCGGCATCGCCGATTTTCCCGCTCATTGCCAAGAGCTTTCCCCTGCCCGACATGGCTATCGCCGTTCTCGGAGCCCTCGCGCCCGCCGGCTTCGCCGTAGCGTCGTTCATCACTCCGCGACTGGGTCGCAAGATCGGC
The DNA here is from genome assembly GCA_903859205.1 of uncultured Microbacteriaceae bacterium. Lineage (GTDB taxonomy): Bacteria > Actinomycetota > Actinomycetes > Actinomycetales > Microbacteriaceae > CAIOLM01. The sequence goes on along the minus strand of CAIOLM010000032.1, from coordinate 4,251 downwards.
ATCGAGTGGGGTCTCGTGCTTGCCATCTCGCTGATTATTTTCGGTCACGTGGTGCGCGCAATTGCACCCGAGTGGGGCACGCTCGCTGCGGCAACCGCCGTCGGACTGATCGGTACAGGCATGGGCAACGTGCTGTTGCCCCCGGCAGTTAAGAAGTACTTTCCCGACCGCATCGGTCTGGTGACCACGCTCTACGTCGGACTGCTGGCCGTGAGCTCGGGGCTAGCACCGCTGTTCGCGCATCCCATGAGCGATACCATCGGATGGCGTAACGGCTTCATCGTCTGGGCGAGCTTCACCGTGATTGCGCTCATCCCCTGGCTGCTCGAGCTGCGTCAGATGAAGGGTCGCGCCAACCCGAACGACCCGGTCATCGTCGTGGCCAAGTCAACGCTCAAGCTGCACAAATCGCCCACCGCTATGGCGCTCGCCTTCATGCTGGCAATCTCCAGCATCAATGGTTACGTGGTCTTTGCCTGGCTGCCGCTGCTGGTCATGGGCACATCCGGCGTCACCCCCGGTGAAGCCGGAGTCATGTTGGCCACCTTTGGTGGAATCGGCCTGCCCGTCAGCCTGGTGACACCAATCTTGGCATCCAAGGTCAAACGCACCGACCTCTTTCTATATGTTTCGGTCGCCCTGTTCCTCACCGGCTATGTTGGCCTGCTGCTCGTGCCGACCCTGCCCTGGCTGTGGCTCGTGTTCATCTCGGCGGGGCCGATCATCTTCCCGTTGACGCTCGTGCTCATTAACCTGCGCACCAAATCGACCGAAGCATCGATGCAGCTGTCAGGCTTTGTGCAGGTCGTCGCCTATGCAATCGCAATCATCGGGCCATTCGGCGTGGGGCTCATCCACGAGTGGACGGGCTCGTGGAACGCCGTGCTCATCTTCATGATCATCTGCGTGATTCCGCTGGTGTTCCTCGCGCCCATCTTGGGCCGAGGCAAGTTCGTCGAAGACGAGGTCGGCTAGTCGCCCATAAAATCTTGAACCGAGATAAACGAAAGTTCTGCTTCAAACTTTTCCCCCACGGCTTCTGCCTCGAGATTTTCTTGGGTCCACTCCATAGTGGCTAAATGGACATCAAGGTTTTCGAGTGAATCCGCGATGAGAGCTCTCAGCCAAATACCTTGGTACGTGTCTTTTACAATCGCGATTACCCCCGAATCGAGAGTGAACACCACACCCCATACGGTCGACAATGTCCACATGGTGAATTCACGAACAAAATAACGAACGTCTACCCGGGCAACTTTTATTTCACCAATAACCTCCCCCGCAAAGATTTTGTGAAGGGTGACGTCTTTCTTTCTAGATCTCCAAGACTTGGCGGTGTCCACGCTGAGGTGACCAACGTCTTCGTCGAAGTCTTCGTAGAGCGGGAGATCCAAGAACTCAGTGTTGATTCGCACACACTCATCAACCAGTTGCAAACCGATTCTTTCCCACGCCGTGAAGTGCGTTGGCGCCACAGGCACCTTTATGGCGTAAAAGCCTCCCCACTCTTTGCCGATCATCGTCGACAGAGTTGCCACGGACTGCTCGTCTAAAGCATCCACAAAGTGAGGTGTCTGGCTCATAACGCGAGCCTAGAAGTAGCCTCAGACAGCGAAGGCTAGATCCAGCGCTCAGCGAGGTAATCCGCCTGCACGCGACGGATGGTGCCTGACTTGCCGCGCAGAATGATGCTGTCGGTGCGAATAATCGGGCCCTTGCGGCGAACGCCCTCGACGAGAGCACCGTCGGTCACACCTGTCGCCACGAAGAACGTGTTGTCGCTGCTGACCAGCTCATCTGCGGTGTAGACATAGTCCATTTTGAGTCCTGCGGCGATGCCGCGCGCGGCCTCGGCCTCGTCTTTGGGCGCCAGGGTGGTCTGGATGAAACCGCCGAGAGCCTTGATGGCACAGGCGGTCACGATTCCCTCGGGGCTTCCGCCAATGCCGACGCACATGTCGATGCGCGATTCGTAGCGAGCAGCGTTGATGCCGCCGGCAACGTCGCCGTCGAGCAGAAGTCGGGTTCCCGCCCCCGTGGAGCGAATCTCGTCGATGAGGCCCTCGTGGCGGGGGCGGTCGAGAACGGCGATTGACATTTCACCGACGGGCTTGCCCTTGGCCTTGGCCAAAGCACGGATGTTGTCACCGATCGACTGGCGAATGTCGAGCACGCCCACACCCTCGACGCCGGCGACAATCTTGTTCATGTAAAAAACGCTCGAGGCATCGAGCATGGTGCCCCGGTCAGAAACCGCGATGACCGAAAGGGCGTTCTGGCGACCAGCGCCCGTGAGGCTCGTGCCATCAATGGGGTCAACGGCGATGTCACACGCTGGGCCGCGGCCGGTACCGACGACCTCGCCGTTGAAGAGCATGGGAGCGTTGTCTTTTTCGCCCTCACCGATGACGATGGTTCCGCTGAAGTCAACGGTTCCGAGGAACTCGCGCATCGCATCCACTGCTGCGCCGTCGGCGGCGTTTTTGTCGCCCTTACCGATGAACGGGTAGGCACGAATGGCAGCTGCTTCGGTGGCCCGAACGAGCTCCATAGCGAGGTTGCGGTCAGGATTCAGGCGGATGGCGCCGGTGTTAGTCGAAGTCACACCCCCAGCCTACCGAGGCCCCTGCCCTGAGTAGACTTGAGACGGTCGGTTTCGCATGAACGACCATTGAGACGGCAATTCTTGGAGACTAAATGCCCATCGCAACACCGGAACAGTACGCTGCAATGCTCGACACGGCCAAGGCCAAGGGTTTCGCTTACCCCGCATTCAACGTTTCAAGCTCGCAGACCCTCAACGCAGTTCTTCAAGGGCTGACCGAGGCTGGATCCGACGGCATCATTCAGGTGACCACGGGTGGCGCTGATTATTTCGCCGGCCACACCGTCAAGGCTCGCGCAACCGGTGCACTGGCTTTCGCCAAGTTCGCCCACGAGGTCGCCAAGTCGTACCCCATCACGGTTGCCCTGCACACCGACCACTGCCCCAAGAACGCCCTCGACGACTTCGTCATGCCGCTCATCGCAGCCAGCGAAGAAGAGGTCAAGGCCGGTCGCAACCCCATCTTCCAGTCGCACATGTGGGACGGCTCGGCCGTGCCCCTCAAGGAGAACCTTGAGATTGCCGCTGACATGATCAAGCGCACCAAGGCCATCAACGCCATCCTCGAGGTCGAGATTGGTGTTGTCGGCGGCGAAGAAGACGGCGTTAGCCACGATATCAACGACAACCTGTACACCACCGTCGAAGACGCAATCGCAACCGTCGAGGCTCTGGGCCTCGGCGAGAACGGCCGCTACATGGCCGCGATGACCTTCGGAAACGTACACGGCGTCTACAAGCCCGGCAACGTGCGCCTGCGCCCCGAACTTCTCAAGGAGCTTCAGGATGCAGTGGCCGCCAAGTTCGGCACCGGTTCCAAGCCGTTCGACTTGGTCTTCCACGGTGGCTCAGGCTCGACCGACGCAGAAATCGCCGAGGCCGTGGCCAACGGTGTCATCAAGATGAACGTCGACACCGACACCCAGTACGCGTTCACCCGTTCCATCGCCGACACCATGTTCAAGAACTACGACGGCGTTCTCAAGGTCGACGGCGAAGTCGGCAACAAGAAGATCTACGACCCCCGCGCTTGGGGCAAGATTGCTGAGACCGCGATGGCCGCTCGTGTCATCCAGGCGACGCAGCAGCTGGGCTCTGCCGGCCACTCGGGAAAGTAAACCGAGTTCCACGTGTCAACTGACGAAAACCAGCAACCCGAGGGCCAGACGCCTCGAACGCTCTCGCAATTTGGGCTGTTCAATCTGGTGGTAACCATCGGGTTGCTGGTTTTTGGCGTTGTCAACATTTTCAACAACCTGGGGCTCTACGTGAGCCCCGGCACTCTGGTCAATCAGGTGTTGACCCAGCTTCACGCCACCGACGCCAAGTTTCCGATTCTGACGTTCGAATCCACCGCGGCCACCGCGACCGTGGGCTCCATCTTGCTCACCCTGCAGGGCGCGAACTTCGGCCTCATCACGTGGTGGGCGTTCAAGCGCATGTCTGCGCGAAAGAGTTCGTTCTGGGTTCCGCTCGTCGGCGCGGCAATTTCATCGACGCTGACCTTCATCGCCCTCTTTGGCCTGCTGGTGAGCGACTCTGCGATTATGAACGCGATCATCGAGTTCAGCAAGAGCCAGGCGTAGGGCTCGGCGAACTCAGCTCTGTCGGCTCGGGCGCAGTTCTTTAGGCAGCGAGAAGATGAG
>CAIOLM010000031.1 GCA_903859205.1 uncultured Microbacteriaceae bacterium | reverse complement strand
CGCAAAATCATGCAGGTGCAAATCACTCTCGGCACTCGCTTCCCCGCATACGCGACGTCGATGGGCCGGGTTCTACTCGCCGACCTCAATACCGCCGACTCGACCGGCATTCTCGAGGGCAGCGCTCCCCGGGCGCTGACCGCAAACACCATGACCACTGTGCGCGAGCTTGCCAGAGAAATTGGCCGCGTTCGCGAGCAGGGCTACTCGTTCGTCGATCAAGAGCTCGAAGTCGGGCTTCGCTCGCTGGCCGTTCCGGTGCGCGATCGCAACGGTCGAGTTCTGGCCGCCATCAACGTCTCGACCACGGCGAGCACTCCCGCCCAAGAAGCCCTCGGCGCTTTGCTCGAGCCGCTGCGGGCGTGCGCCGAGCTCATCGAAGCGGGTCTCGCGCTTCAGGCTTAGGCGCAGAATTGTGTCGGAGCACCGTCGCGAACGGCCCCCGTCAACATGGGCGATGATGAAGACATGACAACAATGAGCTCTGAGGCATGGGATGCCCGCTACGCGGCCTCTTCGAACGTGTGGTCAATCACGCCGAACGAGTTCGTCGTCGAATTCTTGAGCGAGATGCCGGCCGGGCGTGTGATCGACCTCGCCGGCGGTGAAGGCCGCAACGCCCTCTGGCTCGCTGCCCGCGGATGGCAGGCCGAGGTCGCCGACTTCTCACAGGTCGCCCTCGACAAGTTCCTCTCCCGTGCCGCAGAAGAGGGCCTTGCTGACAAGTGCTTCGCCACGCTCGCAGACGCCACACACCCGACTGCCTACAAACTGGCTCCGGCCGACCTCGGTCTCATCGCGTATCTGCAGATTGACGCGGCTGGCCTGAGCAACGCCATCGTTTCGCTGACCGAGGCTCTGGCTCCGGGGGCAACCCTGTTCGGCGTGTGGCACGAACGGGAGAACCTCACCCGAGGGTTCGGCGGTCCACAGGTTCCCGAGATGCTCCCGACGAAGGACGAGCTGGCTGCGGCCTGCGAGCGCGCCGGCTTGCGCATCCGCACCCTCGAGATTCGCGAGCGACACTTTGAAACCGACGGCGTTGCCCGCGTCGGCATCGATGTGGTGCTGGCTGCCACCCGGTAGACTGAGGGCATCCCCGCCCGCGAATCTGCTGGAGTTTTAATGCCCACAATCGTCGTCGAGGTCATGCCCAAAGCCGAGCTCCTTGACCCTGCGGGCAAGGCAGTTGCGGGTGCGTTGGCACGACTCGGACACACCTCGTTCACGAACGTTCGCATCGGTAAGCGCTTCGAGCTCACCGTTGAGGGGCCGGTCACTGATGCAACTCTCGCGCAGGCGCAGACGATTGCTGAAGAGATTCTCTCCAACCAGGTAATCGAAGACGTCACCGCCGTTTTCGAGGCCAAGTAAACATGCGCATCGGGGTTATCACTTTCCCTGGCTCCCTCGACGACCGCGACGCCCAGCGCGCAATCTCGCTTGCCGGAGCCGAACCCGTTGCCCTCTGGCACGGTGAGCACGACCTGCACGGCGTTGACGCCATCGTTCTTCCCGGCGGCTTTAGCTACGGTGACTACCTGCGCTGCGGTGCCATCGCCAGCCACTCGCCCATCATGGCTGAGGTCATCGACGCCGCCAACAAAGGGCTGCCCGTGCTGGGCATCTGCAACGGATTCCAGATGCTTGTCGAGGCGCACCTGCTGCCCGGCGGCCTGATTCGCAACGACCACGGCAAGTTCGTTCGCCGCGACCAGGTGATCCGCGTCGAAAACAACACCACCGCCTGGACGACAGACTTCAGTGCCGGTGAAGAGATTGTCATCCCGCTCAAGAACGGCGAAGGCGGATACATCGCCAGCGACGAAACACTCAAGCAGCTTGAGGGCGACGGACTCGTGGCGTTCCGCTACATGGGCGTGAACCCCAACGGCTCGCTGAACGACATCGCCGGGCTCACGAACGCGCGCGGCAACGTGGTCGGGCTCATGCCCCACCCCGAGCACGCGGTCGAGGCTGGCTTTGGCCCCAACACTGACTTCCGCATGCGCTCTGGCGTCGACGGGCTCAAGGTCTTCACGTCTGTTCTCGAGGGAGTTCTTTCCTAATGGCCCACGTCGCCGACACCGTAGAAAACGCACCCGCGACTCCCGAGAAGGAGCAGCCGTACGCTGCCCTCGGGCTCAAGCCCGACGAGTACGCCAAGATTCGCGAGATCCTCGGTCGCCGCCCCACCAGCGGTGAGCTGGCCATGTATTCGGTCATGTGGAGCGAGCACTGCTCGTACAAGTCGAGCAAGATTTACCTGCGCCAGTTCGGCCAGAAGGTCAGCCCGAAGATGAAAGAACACCTGATGGTCGGCATGGGCGAAAACGCCGGTGTTGTCGACATCGGTGAGGGCTGGGCTGTGACCTTCAAGGTGGAGAGCCACAACCACCCCAGCTACATCGAGCCGTTCCAGGGTGCCGCAACCGGCGTCGGTGGAATCGTTCGCGACATCATCTCGATGGGCGCCCGCCCTGTCGCGGTCATGGACCAGCTGCGCTTTGGCGCGGTCGAGAACCCCGACACGGCTCGCGTGGTTCACGGAGTCGTCGGCGGTATCTCGTTTTACGGCAACTGCCTCGGCCTGCCCAACATCGGTGGCGAGACCTACTTCGATGCCGTCTACCAGGGCAACCCGCTGGTGAACGCACTCGCGGTCGGCGTACTGCGCCACGAAGACCTGCACCTGGCCAACGCTTCGGGCGTGGGCAACAAGGTCGTGCTGTTCGGTGCACGCACCGGTGGCGATGGCATCGGTGGCGCATCCATTTTGGCTTCTGACTCGTTCGACAAGACCGGCCCCACCAAGCGACCGGCTGTTCAGGTCGGTGACCCGTTCGCCGAAAAGGTGCTCATCGAGTGCTGTCTTGAGCTCTACAAGAACGAGCTCGTCGAGGGAATTCAAGACCTCGGTGCTGCCGGCATCTCGTGTGCGACGAGCGAGCTTGCCAGCAATGGTGACGGCGGCATGTTCGTCGAGCTCGACAACGTCTTGCTGCGCGACCCAACGCTCACCGCCGAAGAGATTCTCATGAGCGAGAGCCAAGAGCGCATGATGGCCGTGGTCAAGCCCGAGAAGCTCGACGCCTTCATGGCCGTGGTCAACAAGTGGGATGTTGAAACCAGCGTTCTGGGCGAGGTGACCGACACCGGCCGCCTGATCATCCACCACGGTGGCGAAGAAATCGTGAACGTCGACCCGCGCACCGTCGCCATCGACGGCCCCGTCTACGAGCGCCCGGTTGCCTACCCCTCGTGGATCGACGAGCTCAACACCAAGACCGCCGCGGTGCTGCCTCGCGCAACTGACGGCGCCGGCCTCAAGGAACAGTTCCTCCAGCTAGTCGCCAGCCCGAACCTCGCCGACAAGTCGCTGATCACCGACCAGTACGACTACTACGTCATGGGCAACACGGCTCTGGCGTTCCCCGACGACGCCGGCATGATTCGTGTCGACGAAGAGTCAGGTCTGGGCTTCTCGATTGCGACCGACGCTAACGGTCGCTACTGCCAGCTCGACCCGTATGAGGGTGCTCGCTTAGCGCTGGCCGAGGCCTTCCGTAACGTCGCCGTCTCGGGTGCAACCCCGATGGCCGTCACCGACTGCCTCAACTTCGGTTCCCCAGAAGACCCCGAGGTCATGTGGCAGTTCAGTCGTGCCGTTGAAGGTCTGGCCGATGCCTGCCTCGAGATGGAGATTCCCGTCACCGGTGGCAACGTGTCGTTCTACAACCAGACCGGCACCAACGCGATTCACCCGACGCCAGTGGTTGGTGTGCTCGGTGTCATCGATGATGTTGCCCGCCGCATCCCGAGCTCATGGCAAGACGAGGGTCAGCACATCTACCTGCTCGGCATCACTCGTGAAGAGCTGGATGGCTCGGCTTGGGCAAACACCATTCACCAGCACCTCGGTGGTCGCCCGCCGCAGGTCGACCTTGGTCGCGAAATGGAGCTGGCCTCACTGATTCGTGGCGCCTCGCTCGAGTCGCTTATCGGCAGCGCCCACGACCTCTCCGACGGAGGACTGGCCCAGGCTCTCGCCGAGTCAGTCATTCGATTCGGAATCGGCGCACGCGTCTGGCTTGACGACATCATTGACCGCGACGGAATCGACGCAACCAACGCTCTCTTCTCAGAATCAACCAGTCGCGTGCTGGTGTCGGTTCCCCGCGAAGACGACGTCAAGTTCCTCGGGCTGTGCGAGGCGCGCAACTACCCCGTTCTGCGCATCGGCGTGACCGATGGAACGGGCGCGGATGCCGCCCTCGAAGTTCAAGGGCAGTTCACCGTCTCGGTAGCCGAGGTCCGCGAGCGCAGCGCAGCGACCCTGCCGAAGTATTTCGGCTAGAGCGGGCTACTTGTCGGAAGCGGTCTCGACAGGCTCGACCCGGCGGATTTCGACGTGGTGCTTGATGACCTGCTCGACGACGAAGTTGAACCACTTCTCAGCGAACTCGGGGTCGAGGTTGGCCTCGGCGGCCAGCGCGCGCAGACGCTCAACCTGACGCTTCTCGCGCTCGGGGTCTGACGGCGGCATCTCATTTGCGGCCTTGAGGCGACCGACGGCCTGAGTGAATTTGAACCGCTCAGCGAGCATGTGAATCAGCGCGGCATCCACATTGTCGATGCTTTCGCGCAGGCTAGTGAGCTGTGCGAGCACCTCGGGGTCGAGTCCGTTCGTTGAAGCCATGCTTTGAGAATATCGCAGGGAACCCAGCCCGCAGACGTTGCGCTGATTCACAGTCTTCTGGGCTACCTTTGCCCCAAGAGCATTTTCTTTATTTGCCGGCTGAGATGTCGACGTGATCATCACAGATTTGGCAACCATGACCCTCGCCGCTGTTTCTACCCTCGGTACGATTCGCTCAACCACCGCACGGATCCCCGGAACCGATCCTTCGCCGAGTGCCTACTCGCGTCTGCTCTCGACGGTCAAAGAGTCTGGGCTCATGCGTCGCGCCCGGGGCTTCTACGCCATTGTGTTTTCGTCGCTCGTCATTGCTACTGCCGGGCTCGCCGTCGGCTTCGCTCTGCTCGGCGACACCTGGTACCAACTGCTCATCGCCGGCGCATTCGGCGCGGTGTTGACGCAGTTCGCTTTTCTCACCCACGAGACCTCGCACCGACAGGTGTTCGTCTCTGGCAAAGCGAACGACCGCGTCGGGCGCATCCTTGCTGCCGGTGTTGTTGGCATCAGCTACGCCTGGTGGATGAACAAGCACACTCGTCACCACCAGCACCCCAACACCGTGGGCAAAGACCCCGACATCGAGGTCGACACCATCTCGTTCACCGAAGCTGATGCGGCTAAACGAACCGGTGTGATGGCTTGGCTTACGCGTCGTCAGGGCTACCTCTTCTTTCCGCTGCTGACCCTCGAGGGCATCAACCTGCACTTTCGCTCGATTCTGGGCCTGTTCGAACGTCGACCCATCAAGGGTCGCTCGCTTGAACTCACGCTCATCGCGGTGCGGCTGGGCCTCTACGTCGCACTAATTTTCTGGCTTCTGCCCGTGGGTCTTGGCTTCGCGTTCATCGGCGTGCAGCTCGCGGTCTTCGGCGTCTACATGGGGGCATCCTTCGCGCCTAACCACAAGGGAATGCCCCTGATTGCCGCTGGGGTTCGCGTCGACTTTCTTCGCCGTCAGGTGATGACCTCGCGCAACATTCGCGGCGGGTTCGGCATGAGCCTTCTCTACGGTGGACTCAACATGCAGATTGAGCACCACCTGTTTCCTGGCATGGCCCGCCCGCATCTGAACTCGGCACGCAAGCTGGTCAAAGCTGCCTGTGAGCGTGAAGGCCTGGCCTACACCGAGAGCACGATGATGGGTTCGTATGCCCGCGTTGTCGAATACCTCAACCGCGTCGGCCTGGCCGCGCGCGACCCGTTCGATTGCCCGCTGGGGCAGCCCGGCTAAACCAGGTCATGCAAAACGATGATGGCGTCGCGAGCTGGGCCCACACCGATCGCTGAGAAGCGAGCGCCGCTCATCGCTTCAATCGCACGAACGTAGTCCTGTGCGTTCTTGGGCAGGTCGGCAAAGGTGCGAGCACCCGTAATGTCTTCGGTCCAGCCGGGGAACTTCTCGTAGACCGGCTTGGCGTGGTGGAAGTCACTCTGGTTGACGGGCACCTCGTCGAAGCGCTTACCGTCAACCTCGTAGGCCACACAGACCGGAATCTCGTTGAGGCCGGTAAGAACATCCAGCTTGGTGAGAACGAAGTCGGTCACGCCGTTGATGCGTGAGGTGTAGCGAGCGATTGGGGCGTCGTACCAACCGCAACGGCGAGGGCGACCTGTCGTCGTTCCAAACTCGAAGCCCTTGGCGCGCAGGAACTCGCCCGACTCATCGAACAGCTCCGTCGGGAACGGGCCAGAACCCACGCGGGTCGTGTACGCCTTGATGACGGCGATGACGCGTTCAATCTTGTTCGGCCCAATGCCTGAACCGGTGGATGCGCCACCAGCGGTCGCGTTCGAACTCGTGACAAACGGGTAAGTTCCGTGATCGACGTCGAGCATGGTGGCCTGACCGCCCTCGAACAGCACAATCTTGCCGGCGTCGATGGCGTTGTTGAGCTCGAGCGCGGTGTCAGCGACCATGGGGCGCAGACGCTCGGCATACGAGAGCAGATCGCGCACGACATCGTCAGCCACGATGGCGCGACGGTTGTAAATCTTGACCAACAAGTGGTTCTTGATTTCGAGCGCCGCTTCGACCTTCTGGCGCAGGATGCCCTCGTCGAAGATGTCCTGAATGCGAATTCCGACGCGGTTGATCTTGTCGGCGTAGGTTGGTCCGATTCCTCGACCGGTGGTTCCAATCTGGCGCTTGCCCAGGAATCGCTCGGTGACCTTGTCGAGCGTGCGGTGGTAAGCCGTGATGACGTGGGCGTTGGCGCTGACGCGAAGGCCTGACACGTCGATGCCACGCGAGCTCAGGGCATCTAGCTCTGCGAACAGAACCTCGAGGTCGACGACAACGCCGTTGCTGATGATTGGGGTCACACCCGGGGTCAAGATGCCCGAGGGCAGCAGGTGCAGAGCGTACTTCTCGTCGCCGATGACGACGGTGTGACCGGCGTTGTTTCCGCCGTTGAACTTGACGACGTAGTCGATGCGGTCGGCCAGCAGGTCGGTGGCTTTGCCTTTACCCTCGTCGCCCCACTGGGCGCCGATGAGGACGATTGCTGGCATGGACGGACTCCCCTAAAACGAGCGAAAAGGTGGCATACGCTTCCGGCGCAAGCCCGTGCTTTATTCTATCTCGCCTCTACCCCCGCGGGGATTGAGCCCGCCGAAAGCCGTATCGAAACCGGCTAGAAAGAAACGTGCTGCATGACCCAGGCGTGCATCGCGACGGCGGCGGCGGCTGAGGCGTTAATCGACCGGGTCGAGCCGAACTGGGTGATCTCGATGACCGCCTGCGAGGCAGCGATTGCCTCGGGCGAAAGTCCCGGCCCTTCCTGGCCAAACAACAGCACGCAGCGCTCGGGCAGAGCAAAGGTCTCGATTTTGACGCATCCGGGAACGTTGTCGATTGCCAGAATCGGAAGCTTTTCAGCGGCGGCCCAAGCGGTAAAAGCCTCGACCGTCTCGTGATGAATGACGTGCTGGTAGCGGTCGGTCACCATGGCGCCGCGCTTGTTCCAGCGCTTGCGGCCGATGATGTGCACAGTGTCGGCGGCGAACGCGTTGGCGCTGCGCACAATCGACCCGATGTTCATGTCGTGCTGCCAGTTCTCGATGGCCACATGAAACGGATGCCGATGCTCGTCGAGGTCGGCAACAATCGCCTCCATCGACCAGTAGCGATACCGGTCGATTACGTTTCGACTATCGCCGTTGCGCAGCAGCTCGGGGTCATAGAACAGCTCCGTCGGAAGCTCACCCGTCCACGGGCCGACACCATTGGTGCTGAGTTCGTCTACTGCTGACACCTGTTCAGGCTACAGAATAGAGAAGAGCGAAAGGACCCTCATGCCCCACGCAATCGTTGTCTCCCAGTTCGGCGGCCCCGAAGTACTCGAGTATGTCGAGGTCGAGATGCCCGTGGCTGGCCCGGGCGAGGTCGTTGTTCGCGTTGCCGCTGCCGGCATCAACTACATCGATGTGTACCGTCGCGCTGGCAAGTACCCGGTTGAGCTGCCGGGCATTCCCGGAGCTGAAGCCAGCGGCACTGTTGCCGCAATCGGTGCAGGCGTGACCACGGTTGCCGTGGGTGACCGAGTCGCCTTTCCTGACAACACTGGCGGATACGCCGAATACGTGATTGCTCCAGCGGCCAAGTGCTTGCCGGTTCCCGATGGCATCGACGACCTGACAGCCGCCGCCATCCCCATGCAATTGCTGACCGCGCACTATCTGGTCGACGGTTCTTACCACCTTGAGGCCGGTGACACCTGCTTGATTCACGCTGGTGCGGGCGGCGTCGGGCTGGTTCTGACCCAGCTGGCCAAGCTCAAGGGCGCGCGCGTAATCACGACCGTCTCGACCCCCGAGAAGGCGGAGCTCTCGAAGGCTGCCGGTGCCGACCACGTCATCGGCTACGAGAACTTCACCGAGGTGGTTCGAGACCTCACCGACGGCGTTGGCGTGAACGTGGTTTACGACGGCGTTGGCAAAGACACTTTCGACGGGTCACTGGCTAGCCTGCGCACGCGCGGCATGCTGGTGTCGTTCGGCAGTGCGTCGGGTGCAGTGCCGCCATTTGAGATCAGTCGACTGGTTCAGGGCGGTTCACTCTCGGTGACAAGGCCAACCCTGTTCAGCTTCGTCGAGGAGCCTGCAGAGCGTGCCTGGCGGTGGAAGGAAGTTACGCAAGCCGTGCTCAACGGTGACGTCACCGTACGCATTGACCAGACCTACCCTCTGGCAGAAGCGGCGCAGGCTCATCGTGACCTCGAGGCGCGTCGCACAACCGGGAAGTCGCTTCTGATTCCCTAAGCGGTGTTGCTCGTCGACTAACCCACAGGCGTCGCAGGCGCGGCTGAGGGCATGAGGTTCGTGGTCAAGAACTGACCCGTTGGGGCCGCCGCAAAACAGTCGAAGCGCGGAGCCTGAGCCCACTCGGCGTCGGTCTGCGGATACGCAATCTCAATCAGAAGCTCGGAGTACGCCTTCGCAGCAGCTGCGTCAAAAAGTGCGGGTGACGCGCAGAGCTTGCCGACCGTGGTGGCCAGAGCCTTTTGCCCGGGGAACTCTGCCGGGGCATCGGGCACAGTGTCACGCATGAGCAGCTGCGCGCTGTGGTCGGCGTCGCAGGAGACAACCGTGAAGGTGTCTTGCCAGGCGTTGGTGAAGCCGATGACGCAGTCGCCAGTGCGCAGTTTGTCCCACGCAACGTTTCCAAATCGATGCGCAGTCACGGTGCGAGAAGGGGTGGGCGAGGGCGTCGGTGCCGACTGCTTACCGAACCACAAGCCGCCAAAAACGGCCGCGACAATGAGCAATACCAGAGCCAGAATCAGCCCGATCCAGCCCAGCGCCTTCATGCCTTATTCGAGCTCGAGGTCGGTCAAGCCGATGGCCGAGAAGTATGGGTAACCGGCAGCCTCGATGCGCTCTTTAGCGCCCGTGTTGCGGTCAACAACCACGGCAACGCCCACGATGATGGCGCCGGCCTTCTCGAGAGCCTCGATTGCCGCCAGCGGTGAGCCCCCAGTGGTCGAGGTGTCTTCGAGCACGACAACGCGCTTGCCCGAAACGTCAGGGCCCTCAACCTGGCGGCCGCGGCCGTGGTCCTTAGGCTCCTTGCGCACAACGAAAGCATCGATGGATGCGCCAGCCGCAGCACCCGCGTGCAGTACGGCGGTCGCGATGGGGTCGGCACCCATGGTGAGCCCGCCCACGGCATCCACGTTCGGGATTTGCTGCACTAACTCGAGCATGACCTTGCCGATTAGAGGAGCCACGCGGTGGTCGAGGCTCACCTTGCGCAGGTCGACGTAGTAGGTCGCCTTCTTGCCGCTCGTCAGGGTGAAATCGCCGTGAAAAACGGCGTCTTCAGAGATGTATTTGATGAGCTGGGCGCGTGTGTCCGTCATAAATCCAGCCTACCGGCGCTACGAAACGCGCTCAGTCAGCCACGAGATGACGTCATCGAGAACCTGCTCTTTATTGGTCTCGTTGAAGACTTCGTGACGTGCACCCGGGTACACAATCACGCTGACATCAGTTTGATTCGCCCGCTTGATGTAATCGTCAGCGAGCTTGAGGGCGCTCTTCTCCCCGCCGAGTGAGTCTTCCTGGCCTACGGCAATCAGGATGGGCACCTCAGACATGAACTTGAATGGGCGGCCAAACAGGCGAAGCCCGGCGGGGATGCCGTAAATCTTGAGCACGTCCGCGTCGAAGGTCCAGGGGTCTTCCTTGAAGGCTTTCCAAACAGCCGGGTCGCGGCTGAGCCACTCGTGGCCGGTACCGCCGGGTACCTTGAACGGCTTGTTCAGATCTCCGGCAGCCATGTTGCCAATCGTGCGCGAGCACGCTCCAGTCAGAATTACTGCTGCATAATCAGCCGCGTGGTCATTGAGCAAAATCTGCCCGTGGATCGAGCCCATGCTGTGGCCAAGGAACACCAGATGCAGTCCCGGGTTTTCCTTGCGCATGATCTCGGTGAGTTCACGCATGTCATCAATGGCGGCGTTGAGTCCGCCAGGCCCGAGTGCTCCGAGTTTGGTCAGGTCGCCACCGGCGGCTTTGACGCCGGTGCGGCCGTGACCTCGAACATCCATTGCGTAGACGATGTAGCCGGCCGAGTTGAAGGCGGCAGCGACGTGCCCATACCGACCCGCGTGCTCACCGATGCCGTGCACGAGCAACACCGCCGCACGCGACTCTTTTACATCGGTGGGTTCGTAAACGTCGTAGGTGATTTCGACACCCCAGGCGTCAGTAAACGTTGCTTCTCGACGAGCCATTAGCGCACGCCTCCCATCATCTTGATTACCCAGCGACTCAGCAGAACGAGCACGAAGCCGATTGCGATGGCGGCGATACCCGAAATAGCGAAGTAGCTGGTCGAGTCTTGCTGGTTGTAAAACTGCGCGAGTTGCCCCGACATTGCGGTACCGAGCGCAGAGGCCAAAAACAGCAGTGCGATCATCTGCGTGCGGAACGCCGCGGGCGCCAGCTTGGTCGCCGCCGACAAGCCGACGGGTGAAATCAGCAACTCACCAATCGTGAACACAAACAGGATGCCCACCAGTGCCAGCAACGGAGCCGCGTGTGCCCCGGCGTGCGCAATCGGCAAGAACAGCAGGAACCCGATACCCACGCCCATGATTCCCAGTGCGAACTTGATGGGGATGCTCGGCTGCTTAGTGCCGAGGCGGGTCCACAGCGCGGCGAAGATTCCCGACAAGATGATGATGAACACGGGATTGATCGACTGCACCCACGAAACGGGCATCTTCCACCCCAAGATGTCAAGGTTCAACTGGTCGTTGGCGAAGACAGTGACCACCGTGAACTGCTGCTGATAAAGCGACCAGAACGCGGCCGTGCCAATGAACAACGGAATAAAGGCGGCAACGCGAAGGCGCTCGATGGTAGTTATGCGTGAGCTGGTCAGCATCACGATGAAATAGGAAACCGCCGCCGCGGCCGAGGCGAGCGTGATGACGCCGGCAAGATTGTCGACCCGAATAACCTTTACCCACAGCAAGACGCCAATGACGGCGAGCCCGCCAACCGAGAAGGCGAGAATGCCCCAGCGATTTTGCTTGGGAAGCGGGTTCGGCACCTCGCGACTGGAGTCAGGCAGGCGCTTTCGACCAAAGGTGTACTGGGTCAGTCCCGCGGCCATTCCCACTGCGGCCAGTCCGAAGCCCCAGTGAAAGCCCATCGTTGTCTGCAACAGCCCCGTAGCCAGCGGGCCGGCAAATGCGCCCAGGTTGATGCCGAGGTAGTAGAGCGAGAAGCCGGCATCGCGGCGAATGTCGCCGGGAGCGTAGAGCTGACCGACCACGCTGGTCGCGTTCGACTTCACGCCTCCGGCTCCGAGTGCAATCAAAACCAGTCCAACACCCAAGCCAACAAAAGACGGCAACACGGCAAGCGCAATGTGCCCAATCATCACCAAAATAGCTGCGTAGAAAAGCACGCGTTCTGATCCGAAGATGCGGTCTGCCAGCCAGGCACCGGCGATAGTTGCCAGGTAGACACTTCCGCCGTATGCACCGATGATTCCGACAGCGATTGGCTGGGGCATGCCTAGACCGCCCTGCGCGACGGGGTAGAACATATAGAGCAGCAGGATGCCCTGCATGCCATAGAACGAAAAACGCTCCCACATCTCGACACCGAAGATGGTGACTAGCGGTCGTGGCTGCCCGAAGAAGGTCTTCTCGTTCAGCTTGATCGGCATCGTTGCGCTCATCCCGCTATCGTTTCACAAGTGAAGAAGACTTACGACGTCGTCATTGTTGGCGGCGGACACAACGGCTTGACCGCGGCCGCCTATCTCGCTCGCACAGGCCGCTCGGTGGCCGTGCTCGAGCGTCTTGACCACGTCGGCGGAGCTGCAATTTCTGCCGAGGCATTTGCCGGTATAGATGCGCGCCTCTCCCGCTATTCGTACCTAGTTTCATTGCTCCCCCAGCGCATCGTCGAAGACCTGGGTCTTGAAATTCGGCTGGTTCGCCGCCGCTACTCGTCGTACACGCCTGTTCCCGGCGCCCCTGAAAAAGGGTTGCTCGTCGACAACCACGATGGTGCTGCTACCGACGCCTCGTTTGCGCGTGTCGGCGAGGCCCGCGACGCTGCCGGATTCGAAACCTTCTATGGCAAGACCGCGCGTTTGGCCGAAAAGCTATGGCCGAGCGTGACCGACCCCTTGCTCACCCGATCGGAGCTGCGCTCACTGGTCGGCGATGACGCCCTGTGGAATGAATTCATTGAACGCCCGCTCGCTGAAGTTATCGAGCGCGACCTCAGTGGTGACATTGCTCGCGGCGTCGCGCTGACCGACGCCCTTATTGGCACCTTCGTCTCGGCCGAGTCAGAGTCACTCGATCAGAACCGGTGCTTTCTGTATCACGTCATCGGTGGCGGCACCGGCGACTGGGACGTTCCCATCGGCGGCATGGGCGCGGTGTCGGGCGAGCTCGCTCGCGCCGCGCGTCAAGCCGGCGCCGAGCTGATTACGCAGGCCGAGGTCACGGCCATTCGCGCGGGGAGCGCCGCGGGCACCGGGAGGGCATCCGGCTCCAACTCGCAGGTGGACGTCACCGTCGCCGGCGCCTCGCACACTCTCGAAGCCACGTGGGTGTTGGCAAATGTCTCGCCTTGGGTTCTGGGGCAGCTCACCGGCAACCCGCTGCCCGAGAGCAAGCGTCCCGGGGGCGCGCAAATCAAGGTAAACCTGCTGCTCACGCGCCTCCCCAAACTGGCCGATTCTTCGGTTACCCCCGAGCAAGCGTTTGGTGGAACCTTCCACATCAACGAGACCTACACACAGTTGGCCGCCGGATACGCAGCTGGCGTTGCCGGTCAGATTCCTTCGCCTTTGCCCTGCGAGATCTACTGCCATTCACTTTCTGACCCGAGCATTCTCGGTCCTGAGCTGCAGGAGGCCGGTTACCAAACGCTCACCGTCTTCGGATTGCACGTTCCCCACAAAATGCTCACGCGCGAGAACAACGAAGAGATGCGCGCCAAGCTGGTGGCTTCCGTACTCGAATCCCTCAACTCGGTGCTTGCCGAGCCGATTGAAGACTGCCTAGCCACCGACGCCAACGGTGAGCTATGCGTCGAAGGCAAGACCTCGATTGACCTCGAAGACGCCCTCAACATGACCGGCGGCAATATCTTTCACGGGTTGCTCTCGTGGCCGTGGCTCGAAGACGGCGCTGACCTCTCGACGCCGGCTGCCCGCTGGGGCGTGGGCACGAATCATCCCCGCATCCTGATGTGTGGCTCGGGCGCACAACGTGGCGGCGCCGTGAGCGGCATCGGCGGACACAACGCGGCCATGGCTCTGCTCGAAGCCGACGTCTAAGCGCTCTCTTACCCAATAAGTCGCCGCAAATTCCTCCGGGCAACTTGGCTACCTAGGGTTATTGGGTGAGCTATTTTCGCGACGAGGACGACGAGTACTCGGTCAGCCTGCCCCTGCTGCGGGTGACCGGAGGCGACCTCACTGTGCCCGTTTTAGGCGGACAAACACGCGCCATCAACCTCGACTATGCGGCGTCCGCTCCGGCACTCGAAGCCGTAACCGCGCACGTAACCGAGTTCCTGCCCTACTATTCGAGCGTTCACCGCGGAGCCGGGTTTGCCTCGCAGGTGAGCACCTCTGTCTACGAGAATTCGCGCGCGACCATCGGTAAGTTTCTCGGTGCACGCACCGACGACACTGTCATCTTCACACGCAACACGACCGACTCGCTCAACCTGCTGGCGCGGGCCGTGCCCGGCGAGACGGTGTTTCTCGACATAGAGCACCACGCGAACCTGCTGCCCTGGGTCGCTGCCGGAGGCCGTGTCGTTCGTTCGGGTGACACACTTGCGCAGACCCTGCACCTTGTCGAGGCAGAACTCATCCGCTCGCCCGCAGCGTTGCTCACCGTTACGGGAGCCTCAAATGTCACCGGCGAGGTCATGCCGCTGGCCGCCCTCGCAGAGATCGCCCACCGACACGGGGCGCGAATCGCCGTCGACGGTGCGCAGCTTGTTCCACACCGCCGGGTAAACATGTCCGAGCTCAACATCGACTACCTCGCTCTCTCGGGTCACAAGGTCTACGCACCCTTTGGTGCAGGGGTTCTGGTTGGTTGGGGCGACTGGCTTGATGAAGCACCGCCCCTGCTTCTCGGCGGCGGCGGCGTTACCGAAGTGCACCTCGACTCGGTTCACTTCCGCACGGGTCCAGCCCGTCATGAAGCAGGCTCACCAAACGTCGTGGGCGTAATCGCTTTGGCTCGTGCCATCGAAACCCTCGGCGCCCTGGACGAGACCGAGTGGGTTACCCACGAGCGCACCCTCACCGAGGCCGCCGTCGCCGGGCTCTCGGCGATCGACGGAGTAAAGATCATCCGACTCTTTAGCGACGCGCCTGACGTCGTGGGGGTGGTCAGCTTCACCGTCGAGGGAATCGACGCCAGGCTTCTTGCCACGGCGCTTTCGGTCGAGCACGGCATCGCCGTTCGAGATGGCCGGTTCTGTGCCCATCCGCTCATGGAACGTCTCGGCATCGACAAGCCCGCCGTGCGCGCCAGCTTTGGCGTGGGCTCCCGAACCCAAGACGTGGATGCCCTCGTCGAGGCCGTGCGCAGCCTCACTACTGGCGGACCAAAGGCGGCATACGACTTTTTCGAAGGGCAATGGGAGCCGATTCCCGATACTCGCGTGCGGCCTGCCTGGGCGAACGATCGCGTCAGCGGACAGAGCTATTCGGTTCAGACCAACGTCGCCTGCTCGCCGTTCTTGTAAGGGAGCGCTAGTCGAGCAGCAGTGCGGGCTCTTCGAGCACGCTCGCCACGTCAGCGATAAAGCGGCTCACCACGTCGCCGTCGATCACGCGGTGGTCAAAGCTTCCGCCCACGGTCGTGACGTAACGCGGACGAACTTCGCCGTCGACAACCCACGGTTTCAACTTGATTGTTCCCAAAGCGATGATGGCGCACTCACCGGGGTTCAAAATCGGAGTACCGGTATCGACACCGAACACGCCAATGTTCGTGATGGTGATTGTGCCATTAGCCATGTCGGTCGGCTGAGTCTTACCGTCGCGGGCATCAAGGGTAAGTTTCTCGAGCGCGAGTGCCAGCTCGCGCAGGTTCATCGACTGAGCCTCCTTGACGTTCGGAACAATCAGACCACGAGGGGTGGCCGCAGCGATGCCGAGGTTCACGAAGTGGCGAACGATGATTTCTTTGTCGGTCCAGGTTGCGTTAACCGTCGGGTTGCGACGAACGGCCCAGATGATGGCGCGAGCCATGATCAACAGCGGTGAAACCTTGACCCCGGCAAAGTCGGGAGAATCCTTGAGGCGCTTGATGTACTCCATGGTGCGCGTTGCATCAACATCAACGAACACGCTCACGTGCGGCGCCGTGAATGCACTCTGCGTCATAGCCGAGGCAATGGCCTTGCGAACACCCTTGACCGGGATGCGCTCCTCGCGCTCTGCCGGCAACTCGGGCGTCACGATATTGCGGAACACGCTGGCCTGCGATGCGTGACGAATGACATCATCGCGGGTGATCTCGCCGGCGATACCCGAGCCCTGAACCTCGCTGAGGTTCACGTCGAGGTCTTTGGCCAACTTACGAATGGGAGGCTTGGCAATCACCGGAATGGAGTCAGCAATGGGCAAGCTTGCGCGTATCGCCGTTGCCGGGGCGGCGGGGGCCGGCGCTGGGATGGCGGGGGCCGTTGCTGGGGTAGCAGCTGCCGCGCTGGCGCCTGGCTCGGCAACAGTGTGACCGGCCTGCGCTGCGGCGGCGGCGTTTGCGGCGGCGTGACCGGCCTGCGCTGCAGCCGCGTGACCACGGCGACGGCGAGTTGCACCGTGACTCGCGACACCGTATCCGACGAGCACAGCGCCCGATCCCTCAGACTGCACGTCTTGCGCGCCATCCGTTTCGGTCTCGTCAGTGACAAAAACCTCGTTGGCCATGGCTGCCTGTGCCATGGTTGGCGTCGGCGCTGTGAGCTGCGAGTGCCCCGAGCTCGAAATCTCAATGATGGGCGTGCCCACCTCAACGGTGGTTCCCTCGGGGACCAAGATTTCGGTGACAACGCCTTCAAACGGGCTCGGCAATTCCACAAGCGACTTAGCCGTCTCGATCTCGACCAGAATCTGGTTGATGACAACGTTGTCGCCCACGGCGACCTTCCAGGTCACGACCTCTGCTTCGGTCAAACCTTCGCCCACGTCGGGCAGATAGAACTTGGATGCGCTCATCTCTGCTCCTCCTTAGTAGCTCAGCACTCGGTCGACGGCGTCGAGAATGCGGTCGGCATCGGGCAAGAAGATTGTCTCAAGCTTGGCCGGTGGGAAGGGGGTGTCAAAACCAGACACGCGCAAGACCGGAGCCTCGAGCGAGTAGAACGCGCGCTCCGTGATCGTCGCGGCAACTTCTGAGCCGAGGCTGACATTCTGCGAAGCCTCCTGCGCAACGACAACGCGGCCGGTCTTACGAACCGACTCGAGAATGGTCGGGTAGTCAACCGGCGAGAGCGAACGCAGGTCGATGACCTCAACGCTGGTTCCTTCTTCTTGGGCAATCTCGGCGGCCTGCAACAGCATGGTCACCATAGCTCCGTGCCCGACGAGGGTGACATCCGTTCCTGCCCGGGCGACTCGGGCCGAGTGCAGCGGGGTCGGGTTGCCGGCCAGGTTGACGTCGCCCTTGGGCCAGTAGCGGCTCTTGGGTTCGAAGAAGAGCACAGGGTCATCCGAGGCAATGGCCTCTTGAATCATCCAATAGGCGTCGTGCGGGTTGCTCGGGCTAACCAGTCGAAGGCCTGCCGTGTGAGCGAAATAGGCTTCGTTGCTCTCTTGGTGGTGCTCAACGGCACCGATGTGTCCGCCATAAGGAACGCGGATGACCACGGGCATGGCCAACTTGCCCTCGTGGCGGAAGGTCATCTTTGCCAGCTGGCTGGTGATCTGATCGAAGGCCGGGTAGATGAATCCATCGAACTGAATCTCACAAACTGGACGATAGCCGCGCATGGCCAGACCGATTGCGCTTCCCACGATTCCCGACTCTGCGAGCGGGGTATCGAAAACGCGGCTCGTGCCGAACTCAGCCTGCAGCCCTTCAGTGATGCGAAAGACACCGCCGAGCTTGCCGATGTCTTCGCCCATGAGCAGCACTTTGTCGTTGTCAGCCAGCGCCTTGCGCAGACCGGCGTTAATTGCCTTGCCAAGCGGCATGTTTTCGATCGTCATGCAGCACCCCCCTCGTCACCGAAGGACGCTTCGTAGGCCTGCAGCCACGCCTTCTGTTCTTCCATCAGCGGGTGTGGGTGGGTGTAGACCTTGTCGAAGGTCTCGTAAATGTCGGGGTTGGTAACCGTGAGCGTGCGGTTGCGGATGTCCGCGGCAAAGTCAGCGGCTGACTCGTGCACCTCGGCGAAGAACGAGCTGTCGGTTCCCTTGTCGCGCAAGAACGCTTCGAGGCGAGAAATCGGGTCTTTGGCAATCCACTCTTCGAGGTCGCTCTCGCTGCGATACCTCGTGGCGTCATCGCTCGTGGTGTGAGCTTGGATGCGGTAAGTCATAGCTTCGATAAGAGCCGGGCCCTTGCCTGCGCGAGCGTCGTCCATGAGCTTGGCCGTTACGGCGTAGCTGGCAAACACATCATTGCCATCGACCTGCGTGCCCGGAACACCGAAGCCTTCTCCGCGACGGTAGATAGGCACACGGGCTTGGACGCTCACTGGCACCGAAATGGCCCAGTGGTTGTTCTGCACAAAGAAGACCTGCGGCGTTTGCTGGCTGGCCGAGAAGACGAGCGCCTCGCTGACGTCTCCCTGACTCGTGGCACCATCACCGAAGTAGACGATGACTGCCTGGTCTGTCTCGGGGTTACCCGTGGCGTAGTCGCCGTCGAACTTGATGCCCATGGCGTAGCCGGTCGCGTGCAAGGCCTGCGACCCGATGACCAACGTGTACAGGTGGAAGTTGTTATTCTCACGGAAGTCAAAGCCGCCGTGCGTGATGCCCTTCATGAGTTTGATCAGGTTGAGAAGATCAACACCCCGAATCATGGCGATGGCGTGCTCGCGATAGGCCGGAAATACGTGGTCCTGCGAACGAGCGCCGTAAGCACTGCCAACCTGAGCGCCCTCCTGACCGTGGCTAGGCACCCACAGCCCGAGCTGGCCTTGACGCTGCAGGTTGGTCGATTCGGTGTCGAATCGACGCACGGTGACCATGTCCTTGAAGAACTTGCGGTAGTCGGCCTCGGTGAGACGCTCGAAATACGGCAAGAACTCCTCGGCAGCTGCGCTGGGCGCAAAGGTGCCATCGGGCCCGAGAAGCTGGACCATGGGGTCTCGTGAGTCGTCAGTCACCGTCTAAACCTATCAAGGCTTATGAGACTATGTACCCATGCGAAAGTTCCTGCTCTCCACCGTCATCAATGCGGTTGCCCTCTGGCTCACCACCGTTCTGGTCGCTGGTATCACCATCGTTGGGCCAGGCGGCGACCAGAAGTTCTGGGGCTACGGCCTCACACTGCTGGTCACCGCAATCGTCTTCGGAGTGGTCAACGGCACAGTCGGCCGAGTCGTTCGATTCCTTGCCTTCCCGCTGTTCATCTTGACCCTGGGAATCTTGGCGCTTGTGGTCAACGCGCTTCTCTTGCTTCTCGTCTCCTGGGTCGGAACCCTCATCGGTTTTGGCCTTGAAATCAAAGACTTTGGCGCTGCCTTCTGGGGAGCAATCGTCTTGAGTATCGTTTCGTGGCTGCTCGGCATCATCTTCAAACCCGCCGCGGGTAAGTAGCTCTAGTTCTTCGATGCGTGCGGTGCGCTTCGCACCGCGGTGTACTCGGTGGCGCTGCACTTCGCCTGGGCGTTTGGAACGGTAGTCAGCTCTGCACGCCTGCGCCGCACGAGCGGATCGGTCGACTCATCCATGCGTCGAGCTGTATTGATATAGCCGCTCAGCACGTGAGCTGGAAGTCGCGTGGTCGGTGCTCCTTCAGCAAGCGTCTCGCGGATGCGCAGCGCCCCTGCGCTCGCAGCACCTGTGGCGACGCCAACCGGAGCCGCCGAGCTCAGCGCGGGAATCACGTCGTTCGTGTGCTCGATGGTGGTCACGCGTATCGACTCGGGAATGCTCACCCCGCGGCTGGGCGCGCCCGCCGTGACCACGTCGGTGACGTTGAACTCACCACTGGCCGCGAGGCGGGCGGCAATGAGTCCGCCCTGGGAGTGACCCACCAGCATCAGCGGTGCGTTGGCGTCGACGCCCGCCTGTCTCAGCGCCTCCCTGACGGCACGCTCACTATCGGCCATGGCCGAACCCGAGAGCGCAAGGGCATTACTTGCCATGTCCCAGGGCTCGCGACCCGGCGTCAGACCGAAGTCTTTGGTTCCGGCGATGTAGACGATGACTCGCCCCGCGTCAGAGCCGCTGCCTGTGCTCGTGCCCGCGGCAGTTCCGACGACCGTGCCCATGCCCATGCCCGTGCCGAGTCGTTCGATTCGCACTTGCGCCTGCGAGCGCGGAATGCGCGACAAGAGTTCGGCATACCCCTGGGGTGGCGCACAGCTACCGGGGGGACTCCCGCTCACGAAAACCGGCTGCTGCTTCAGGAACCCGGTGACCTTGGCAACATCAACAAGGGGAGCCAGCGGGACCGTCGCAGCGAGTGCAGCATCGAGTGCCACCCCCGAGCGCGTGTTTGATGCCAGAACGCCCGCCAGCACGAGTTGCGCGTAGACGGCAGGCATCACCGCCGCCAACACCGAAAGGGATGCCCGTGCCAGCCCGTCAAACTCTCTCATTCTGTTGATCTCGCCGTCGTCATACTTGCGCGCCACAAGCTCCAATCGAGCCGCTACTTCCTCGAGTCGCGCCACCTCGCGCCTGACCGGGGACACCTGAGCCAGTACCCCAAACTCGCCAGAGCGTCCGCACCAGGTTTCGATGTCGGCGGCGAGTGCGCGCAAGCGCTGAGATGCGATGCGGAACTCATCAGTAGAAATCTGCAGAACCACGGACTTCAATTTCGTGTGCGGCGTCGCCCAACAGATCAGCCAAGCGACGCGTCAACCGAGCAGCTTCTGCCACTGGCGCGGAAGTTTCGTCGAGGTGCAAGGCGACTAGTCGTGCCTGCACCGCCAGTTCTCTCGCCCGCGCGGCACAGTGGCTCGCTTGCGAAAGCCCCGTGAAGGCGGCGGCGGGCGGGTGCATCCGGTCATCGTGGCGTACCTGCCGCGCTCGCGGACAAGCCGCCGTTCGAAACTGTGCCCGAGCAACTCCGCTGCTGACCTGTGAGGGAGTGGCCGATTCTTTGGGAGAATAGAAGCATGACGCTTCCTCCCCAGGTTCTCAGCCCGCTGGATGGCCGCTATCACGCAGCCGTCGCCCCGCTCGGGGAATACCTCTCGGAGGCAGGTCTCAACCGCGCTCGCGTTCACGTCGAAGTGGAGTGGCTGATCTTTCTGACGAACAAGTCCATGTTCGGTTCGCAACCGCTGACCACCGCACAGGTCAGTGAGCTTCGCGCTCTGGTCACTTCGTTCGGACAACCCGAGATTGACGAGCTTGCTTCCCTCGAGGCAACCACCCGTCACGACGTCAAGGCCGTCGAGTACCTCGTCCGCGATCGACTTTCGAAGCTCGGCCTTGACTCGATTGCCGAGCTCACGCACTTCGCCTGCACCAGCGAAGACATCAACAACACCTCGTACGCGGTCATCGTGCGCGACGCCCTCAACGCGGTGTGGCTGCCCGGCTTCCGCGCGGTTATCGATCGACTCGAAGAACTCGCCCGTGAGTTCGCCGATGCCCCCATGCTTGCTCGCACCCACGGTCAGCCGGCGACCCCAACCACGATGGGCAAGGAGTTCGCCGTCTACGTGTACCGGCTGCGCCGCATCCTCGCCCAAATCGAAGCAACCGAGTACCTGGCCAAATTCAGCGGTGCGACCGGCACCTTCTCGGCGCACGTTGTTGCGGCTCCCGACGCCGACTGGCTAACCATCTCCCGCGACTTCGTTGCCGGGCTGGGTCTGACCCACAACCCGCTCACCACTCAGATTGAGTCGCACGACTGGCAGGCCGAGCTCTACGCCAAGGTGTCCCACGCCAACCGCGTGCTGCACAACATTGCCACCGACATCTGGACATATATCTCGATGGGCTACTTCCGCCAGATTCCCCAAGCTGGTGCGACCGGTTCGTCGACCATGCCGCACAAGATCAACCCGATTCGCTTCGAGAACGCCGAGGCCAACCTCGAACTCTCCAGCGCGGTGCTCGACTCGCTCGCCGCAACCCTCGTTACCAGCCGACTGCAGCGAGACCTCACCGACTCCACCACCCAGCGCAACATCGGCGTCGGCTTCGGGCACTCGCTGCTGGCACTCGACAACATTCGCCGCGGCTTAAGTGAGATTGCCCTCGACCGGGATGCCCTGCTGGCAGACCTCGACACCAACTGGGAGGTTCTCGGCGAGGCCATCCAGACCGTGATTCGTGCGGAAGTGGTCGCGGGGCGCTCGACAATCAGCGACCCCTACGCCCTGCTCAAGGAGCTCACTCGCGGAAAGCGAATCGGTCGTGACGACTTAATCGCTTTTGTAGAGAAACTCGACATTGGCGCCGACGCCAAGGCGCGACTCATCGCGCTGACCCCCGATACCTACATCGGCATCGCACCGGGCCTGGTCGCCGAGCTCTAGCGCCTGCGCCTGCGTCTGCGAGCGTGCGCTGCGGTGCCTGCGCCTTTGTGCCCGGCTTAGTGCCCGGCTTTGTCTTCGGCTGACATCTCTTCGATGTCGACAATCTCTTCTTTGTTTGGCTTAATGCCCAGAATGAACATCGCCATCACCACGAGAGTGCCGATAAAGCCGATCGCCAAGACAATCAGAGCGAACTTGAGGTCGCGGGTACTCATGAGTACGACGAGTCCGGCAACAAGGCCGACGGCAAATGAGATTCCAATGAACTCCATCGGGCGGTAACGATCGCGACGAGTGGGCTGAGTCATGTTAGTTAGCCTTCTTTTTATTTCGGGGCGAAGCTCCGAGTCCGAATGAAAAACCGGCAATCGCCGAGAAGACTCCGATGATGGCTGCATACGCGCCAAACAGGCCAACCGCATAGAGGTCACTTAGCGGGATGACCGCCTCGACGAGACCAAACACGGCGGTGAGCCCTCCGAGTAGCAACATCTCTCGAGACTGAGCCTTGTCGGTGCTTACCCAGCCGGCAAAAAGCTCGAGCACACCGCTGACCGCGGCCCAGATTCCGACGGTCAGGGTAAAAGCAGCCAAGCCCTGACCAATCGTGATTGCCGTCACGGCGGCAGCAACAATCGCGAGCACGGATAAGCCGACGAATGCTCGGCGCGCACCAACAACCAGCCCACTCGTGAAGGCGGACATCAGGAAGATGGGCGAAACGACGAAAGCGAAGCCCATAAAGGTCAGCTGACCGAGAACGACCGCATGATTGGCGTTGAACGTAATAACGGCTGCCACAACGAGCGCGGGCACGGCCCGAAAGATGAGGAAGCGCCCAAACGACGATGTCGTTGAAGAAGAAGGTGCGGGCGCGTTCACCCAATAAATCTACTCTTCTTGCAGAACGCCCATATTCGCGAAGCGCGAGAACCCGCCCTGGAAGGCGACCGTGATTTCTTTGGTCGGACCGTTACGGTGCTTGGCCACAATGAAGTCTGCCTCACCCGCACGCGGATTGTCTTTTTCGTACGCACTTTCACGGTGCAGAAGAATGACCATGTCGGCGTCTTGCTCGAGCGATCCTGATTCACGCAGGTCAGAAAGGGCGGGCTTTTTGCCCTCACGCTTTTCGGCGTCACGGTTGAGCTGCGATAGAGCGATGACCGGAACCTGGAGCTCCTTGGCCAGCAGCTTCAAGGCACGGGAGAACTCGCTCACCTCTTGCTGACGGCTTTCCACTCGCTTGCCGCTGGTCATGAGCTGCAGGTAGTCGATGACGACCATTTTGAGATCGTGACGCTGCTTGAGGCGGCGACACTTTGCCCGAATCTCGACCAAGGTCATGTTCGGGCTGTCGTCAATAAAAAGCGGTGCCTGATCAATGCGGCCGCGGGTACTCGCGATTTTCGTCCAGTCAGAGTTGGCGACGGTGCCCTTACGCATGTTCTGCAGCTGAACCGAGGCCTCGGCGGCGAGCAGACGCATGGCAATTTCGCTTCGACCCATCTCGAGTGAGAAGAACACGGTGGCCTGCCCGTGCTTGACCGAAGCAGCTCGGGCAATGTCCAGAGCAAGAGTCGACTTACCCAAAGCAGGTCGGGCAGCAATGATGATCAGCTGACCGGGGTGCAGGCCGTTAGTGAGCTCGTCGAGCTCAGTGAACCCGGTGGGAACGCCCGTCATCTTGCCGTCGCGGTTCTTGGCGGCCTCTATTTCATCAATAGCGGCGCTCACAGCGATGCTGACGGGAACGTAGTCTTCGGCGTCGGCGGCACCCGTGACCGAATAAATCTCGGCCTGAGCGTTGTTCACCAGGTCAAGTACTTCGCCCTCGCCGGCGTATCCCATTTGGGCGATTCGCGTTCCTGCCTCGACCAGGCGACGCAAGAGCGCGCGCTCAGCAACGATGTTGGCGTAATAGCCCGCGTTTGCGGCGGTGGGGACTAGGGAGGTGAGGGTGTGCAGGTACTCGGCACCGCCGGCCCGGGAGAGCTCGCCCGTCTTGGTGAGTTCGTCGGTGACGGTGATGACGTCGGTTGGTTCTCCGTGCGAGTAGAGCGAAAGAATCGCGTCATAGATGACCTCGTGCTTGGGCACGTAGAAGTCAACGCCGCGAAGCGACTCCACAACATCAGCAACGGCGTCTTTGCTCAGCAGCATTCCACCGAGGGTGCTTTGCTCAGCAAGAAGATCGTGAGGGGGCGTGCGGTCTCCCTGCCAGCCCTCGCCAGAGGAGCCGGACTTGCCGATGGAGGCGATAGACACGAAGTTCCTCTTCAAAACATTCAGACGGGCGGGCGAACGGTGAGTAACTGAAGTAAATCCCTCGCGACTGACACTCAGAAGGACTGAGACTGTCGGTCACGCCCACACTAGGAAGCATCCCGACAACCTTCAAGTAGGCCTGTGGATAACCATGTGGATGATTACCGCAAAACGCCGTGCGGCCTGTGGGAAAACTGGGGATATGCCTGTGCATAGTAAAGAAATGTTAACCTAAAAAGCAGTGCTGAACAGGTGTTTAAGTTATCCCCGGCTGTGAGTATTAATTTCCCTCAAGTGCACGTTGAAGCTTGTGCACAAATCCGTGATTATCGCCCGCCATGCGAGGCTCGGGTGCTCGTCACGAGCGCGTCACGACAACAAAAACCGGGCGGTCAGTTCCACGAAGGAACCGACCGCCCGGTTGAAGGTTTGAACTACTTGGCAGCGACAACCTGAACGGTAATCGTTGCGACCAAGTCGTCACGCAAGCGCACGGTTGCTTCATGCTCACCCGTGAACTTGATCGGGGTAGCGATTTCAACCTTGCGCTTGTCGATGTCGCCGAGACCCGCAGCGGCAACGGCCTCTGCGATGTCACCGGTCTTGATCGAACCGAAAAGACGACCGTCGCGGCCAACCTTTGCGGCGAGCTTGACCTTGGTTTCTTCGAGCTTGGCCTTGAGTGCCTGTGCCTCTTCGAGGGTGGCGAGCTCGCGGGCGGTACGAGCGGCACGAATCTGTGCCACCTGCTTTTCGCCACCGCGAGTCCATGCAACAGCGAATCCCTGGGGGATCAGGTAGTTGCGGGCATAGCCGTTCTTGACCTCAATGACGTCACCGGCTGAGCCGAGGCCAGAGACCTCGTTCGTCAGAATTACTTTCGACATGATTTCTCCTAGCGGCCCGAGCCAGCGTAAGGAAGGAGAGCCATTTCGCGTGCGTTCTTGACGGCACGTGCGATGAGGCGCTGCTCCTGTACGGAAACACCGGTGATTCGGCGAGCGCGGATCTTTCCTCGCTCGGAGATGAACTTGCGCAGGGTAGCGACGTCTTTGTAGTCGATAACACCAACGCGGATTGCCTTCGCGGGTGCGAGGGCCTTAGCGCCCTTGCCACCGCGAAGCGGCTTGCGGCGGTCGCCGCTTGCTTTTCCAGCCATGATTTCTCTTTCGTTGAGGTTGATGCGCGCAATTGCGGATCAACTGAAGTTGTTAGAAGGGAGTGTCGTCACTGGGAACACCAGGGGTGTTCCACGGGTCTGCGCCAACAGCCGGTGCCGAGCCCCAGGGCTCGTCTGCTCCGCCACTGCGAGCTCCGCCGGAGGCGGCACGAGTGATGGATGCCGTCGCGTAACGCAGCGACGGACCGATTTCGTCGATCTGAAGTTCGATCGACGTGCGCTTTTCGCCTTCTTTGGTTTCGTAAGAGCGCTGAACGAGGCGACCGGTTGCAATAACGCGGGTGCCCTTCGTCAGACTCGAAGCAACCTGCTCGGCGGCCTTGTCCCAAATGCTTGCGCGAAGGAACAGCGAGTCGCCATCTTTCCACTCGTTCGACGCGCGGTCGAAGCTACGAGGAGTGGATGCGATGGTGAAGTTCGCCACAGCTTTACCGTTCTGCGTGTAACGCAGCTCGGGGTCGCTGGTGAGGTTGCCCACCACGGTGATGACGGTTTCGCCAGCCATCGTGGTTACGCGTCCTTCGCAGCCTTGGCAGCGGGAGCCTTAGCTCCTGCAGCAGCCTTGCGAGCGGCCTTCTCTGCGGTCAGCTTGGCCTCGGATGCAACCATTGCGATTGCCTCTTCGGCGCGGAGCACCTTGGTGCGCATGACTGCCTCAGAAAGCTTCAGCTGGCGGTCGAGCTCTACAGTCGACTCGGGCTTAGCGGTGAGGTTGACGACGGCGTAAATGCCTTCGCTCTTCTTGTTGATCTCGTAGGCCAGACGACGCTTGCCCCAAATGTCAACGTTCTCGATGGTTCCACCATCGTTACGAATGACATTGAGGAACTTGTCGAGGCTGGGAGCTACGGTGCGCTCATCGATCTCTGGATCGAGGATGACCATCAACTCGTACTGATGCATGACTAACCCACCTCCTTCGGACTAAACGGCCACAGACTTTCTGCAGCAGGAGGGTTGTGCATGTGCGTCTGCGGAGGCCGGATGATTCCGGCACACAGACAACTTCCCTAGTCTAGCGGGCGCGCCACCACGCCAGCAAACGCGCTGTCGCTTCGCTCTCGCCGAGAGGGCCCTCATCGAGGCGAAGGTTCATCAGGAAGTCGTAGGCCTGCCCAACCTCGCGCCCAGGCCGCAGGTCGAGAATTTTCATGATCTGCTCACCGTCAAGATCGGGCCTAATGGAGGCCATCTCTTCTGCTTGCGCAAGCTCGGCGATGCGGTGTTCCAGGTCGTCGTAAGCGTGCGAGAGGCGATCGGCCTTGCGTTTGTTGCGAGTCGTCACGTCGGCTCGAGTCAAGATGTGCAGACGCTCGAGCAGAGTGTCGGCATCCCGCACATATCGGCGCACAGCCGAGTCAGTCCACGCCCCTTCGGAATACCCGAAGAATCGCAGATGCAGCTCGACGAGTCGAGATACTTGCGCAATCGTTTCATTGTCGAAGCGCATCGCCTTCAAGCGCTTTCCGGCAAGCTTGGAGCCGACCAGGTCGTGGTGATAGAAACTGACCGCTCCGCCCGGCTCAAGCTTGCGAGTGGCCGGCTTGCCAATGTCGTGCAGCAGGGCCGCTAGGCGCAGAGTGATATCGGGGGCTTGGCCAGGGTGACGCTGTTTCTCGAGCGCGATGGCCTGCTCGAGCACTGTCAGGCTGTGCTCGTAGACGTCTTTGTGGTGGTGGTGCTCGTCGACCTCGAGGCGCAGTGCCGCGACCTCGGGCAGCACGCGATCAGCGATGCCCGTTGTCACCAGTATGCGGATGCCCTCGCCCGGGTCATCGGTAGCAAGGAGTTTGCACAACTCTTCGTTGACCCGCTCGATTGAGATCTTGTCAATCGAGGTGGCCAGCTCGGTCATCGCCCACTCGGCCTCTTCGTCAAGAGTGAACCCGAGCTGTGAAACAAAACGAGCAGCGCGCATCATGCGTAGCGGATCGTCATCGAAAGACTTCGTTGCAGCTTGCGGGGCACGCAGCTTGCGAGCGACCAAGTCGTCGATTCCGCCCGTCGGGTCGACCAAAACAAGTTGAGGAAGTCGAATCGCCAGAGCGTTCACCGTGAAGTCGCGGCGCGTGAGGTCTGCCTCAAGGCTGTTGCCAAAGGAGACCTCGGGTTTGCGAGTAGCTCCGTCGTAAACGTCGGCTCGATATGTGGTGATTTCGACTTTCTCGCCGGTGATTTGCGCACCAATGGTGCCAAACGCGCGGCCCATGTCCCAGTGGGCTTCGGCTATCGGCGCGATAATTTCGAGAATGTCGTCGGGGTGCGCATCCGTGGTGAAGTCGAGGTCATGCACAGTGGCGCCGAGGAACGCGTCACGCACCGGGCCGCCGACGAGGGCAAGTTCGCGGCCGGCCTTCTCAAAAGCGGAAGCGAGCGCGGCGACTGCTGGCGTCTGAGCCAGTTTCGTGAGGGTATCCAGGGCCTCGGCAGCGCTTCGCATTCCTGTGAGTCTACCGCTGTGCCACCGGCGAGAACTCGGTGTCGCGACCTAGAATTACGAGCATGGTGGCCCCGGATTTCTTCGCGCGTGCCGCCAGCCGTTCTCGTCACCGAGTGAGCAAACTCGGGCTTCGTTTGACCTCCGTTCTCGCGGCGACAATCCTGCTCACCACCGGCTTGATCTCGACGGGCATCGGCTCGGGTGATTCAGCGCAGGCGGCGAGCACGGTGGTCGTGACCATCGCTCCTGACAGCTCAACGGTGACGCCCACTGGCTTTATCACGGTGTCAGCCCTCATCCGAAACACGTCAAAAACCGCAATTAAAGCGGGAACACTCAGCGTTCGCACGACCGTGGATGTGCTGCGGAGCAGTACCGACCTGACGCAATTCTCGGCCGGGAAATCCGAAGAATCCGCCCCGGTCGCCGAGGTGCCGGCCCCGGCGGTGGCCGGCAAGAGTAGTGCAATCGTGACGGCGCGCTTTCCAGCTTCTGCCCTTGCGCAGCCCAGCGCCTGGGGTGTGCGCGGGCTTGCCGGTCGTCTCTCCATCGGCGGAAAATCAATCTCAACCGGTCGCTCAACCGTGGTCCTGCTCGCCGGCAAGGCGCCTTCCGTGGTGAAAGTCGCCACCATTGTTCCCTTGGTTTCCACTCCCTCCGCTCTGGGCCTGATGACGGCAGATCAGCTCAGCTCGGCGAGCGCACCCGAGGGCTATCTCACCCAGATGCTCAGTGCCACGGCCACTCGCGCGGTGACCCTTGCCGTCGACCCTCGCCTCACCACTTCGATTCTGGCGCTGGGTCCGGCCGTGCCCTCCTCTGCAAAAACGTGGCTCGAGTCCCTCAATGCCAGCCGCTTGCCAGGCTTCTGGTTGAGCTTCGGCGACAGCGACCTTTCGGGTCAGATTCAAGCCGGTGCCGACGAGCCTGTTTCTCCCAGCATTGACGACGTGCCCAATATTCCCTCTCCTCCCGCCGGAACGCAGTGGGGCGGCTCGACGTGGCCGGGCTGGAACCCTTCGTTGACGGGAATCGGCTGGCCAGCGGCCGGCACGGTATCGGACAAATCGTTGGCGGTCATTGGCTCCCTTAGGTACTCGCGGCTACTGCTCTCGTCGACGAACCTCACCGGCGCAACTCCGGCGTCAAGCTCGGTAACGGTTAGCCAAACCCCGAGCGTGGTTGTCAATCAAGCGGCGTCAGCGTGTGCATCCGCTCTTCAAACGGATGCAGACCCGATTGTCAGCTCACACGATGAAGCCTGC
The DNA here is from genome assembly GCA_903859205.1 of uncultured Microbacteriaceae bacterium. Lineage (GTDB taxonomy): Bacteria > Actinomycetota > Actinomycetes > Actinomycetales > Microbacteriaceae > CAIOLM01. The sequence continues at coordinate 21,267 of CAIOLM010000031.1, read as the reverse complement.
GTCGCCGCACAACTCGCGGTTGCGAGTACGAGTTCGGGGGGCGCGGCCAGCGTCGTCGTCTCGTTATCTCGCTCCGCGCAAACGGCCTTTTCGGCGAGCGCTTTCGAGCGGGCGCTCGATGCCACCAGCCGCTTGCCGTTCACCACGCCCACAACCCTTTCAGCTTTCGCGGCCACTTCAACGAGCGAGGTCTCGCTGGCATCAAGTGTCGAGTCTTCGTCGCGGCTCAGGGTGCTCAAACAGGCCCTGGCCAATCAGCGTGCAATCGTCACCTTTGCTGCCGTCGCTGACGAACAGAACAGGGTTGTGAACCCGGGTGCACGACGGTTGGCTGCATTCGGTTCCAATCAGTGGCTGTCCAATCCCGGTTGGCCCAACGCAACTATTGAAAACCGGGCCCTCACTCAAGAAGTGCTGACCTCGGTTTCAATCGTGACGAGCAGCACCATCAACATGGTGGGTGGCCAGGCGCGCATACCGGTGGTCCTTCGAAACGAGTTACCCTCGGCCGTCACGGTGATCGTTCGGGGGATCCCGAGCAACGGTCGGCTCGTGGTCGAACAAAACGTGAGTCTGACAATCCAGGCTGAATCGCAAAATCGTGCCTACATCCCCGTGAGCGCGCGCGTCGGAAGCGGCCGCGTCGACCTCGAAGTTTCCATGACCGACCTTGCGGGAAACCCCGTGGGCACCGTAACCCTGTTGCCGGTGAACGTGCGAGCGGACTGGGAGGGCTGGGGGCTCAGCGGGCTCAGCGTTATCTTCTTTGGCCTCCTTGTCGCGGGTGTCATTCGCACCCTTCGCCGCCGTCGCGTAGCGCGAGGGGGCACTGATGTCTAACCTCGTTCGTGCCACGACCGTGATGGGCGCAGGCACCGTCGCCTCCCGAGCGTTGGGCTTCATCAAGGCCATAGTTTTGGCGCAAGCCCTGGGCGTCGTTGCCAGCGCCGGCGCAGACTCGTTCGCCGTAGCAAACCAGATGCCCAACAATCTCTACGTGATTGTTGCCGGTGGCGTGCTTTCGGCAACACTCGTGCCGGCTATCGTTCGGTCAGCCATTCACGCGGATGGCGGCGCCGCGTACATCAACAAACTCATCACGATTGCGCTCGCGGTGCTCACCGCGGCGGGGCTCGTCGCAACCCTCCTTGCCCCGGTGTTGGTTCGTCTCTACGCCACTCACTGGAGCGAGAATCAACTCGCGCTGGCCACGGCCTTCGCCTATTGGTGCTTGCCGCAAATTTTCTTCTACGGGCTCTACACGCTGTTGGGTGAAATCCTGAATGCGCGCAGCATTTTCGGGCCATCGACCTGGGCGCCCGTCGCCAACAACGTCGTTGCCATTTCTGGACTCGTCGCGTTTATCGCTCTGTTTGGCGCCGACAGCGCCGGCGCTCGATCCGTGACGGACTGGACTCCCGGAATGATTACTCTGCTTGCGGGCACTGCGACCGCAGGAATCGCAGCCCAGGCCCTGATTCTTTTGGCTTTCTGGAGTCGTCTCAATATTCGTTTCCGACTCGACTTCGCTTGGCGAGGCGTCGGACTGCGTGAGACCGGCAAGATTGCCGGCTGGACCTTTGGCATGATCGTCGTGACGCAAATCGCCGGGCTGGTTGAAACCAACGTGTCGGCCCTTGCCTCGGGAAACGGCGCGTCGGTGTTCGCGTTTCAAACCGCGTGGCTGGCCTTTATGCTTCCGCATTCGATCATCGCGGTTTCGCTGGCCACTGCGTACTTCACGCGCATGGCCAAGCATGCGAGCGAGGGCAACCACGACGCGCTACGCGCGGACACGGCGGCCGCGCTTCGGCGCATATCCACGCTCACTTTGTGGGCGTCCGCCGGCCTGATCGCCATTGCGATTCCGTTTGCTCGGCTGTTCACCAGCAGCTTCACCGATTCTCTTGCGCTCGCGGGAATTATCATGGTGCTCGTTGTCGGGCTGCCGGCCTTTAGCGCTCTTTTCGTCATTCTTCGGGTCTTCTTCGCCCTCGGTGACGGGCGCACGCCGTTCCTCATCACGCTGTTCCAGGCCGTGCTCGTGATCGCTTTGGTGCTGAGCTGTGCGCTGCTTCCACAGCAGTACATCGTTCTGGGTGTCGGTGTCAGCCTCTCGGTTGCCGGAACCGCCCAGACCGTGCTCGCCGCCGCACTTTTGAGGCGCAAACTCGCGACAGGGGTAGACCGATCGGTCGTCAGGGCCCTGCTGCGCGGCACTGTTGGGGCCGTCGTGGCAAGCCTGGTCGGGCTCTACGCCACCTACGCACTCGGTGGCTTGACCGCAAGTGGGTTTCCGCTGTCGGGGTTTGTCCCCGCCATCGTCAGCATGATTGTGGTTGGAGTCGTTGTGACCGTGGTGTTCGTTGGCGTCCTTGCGGCACTGCGATCGCCCGAACTGAGCGAAGGTTGGGCCATCATTCGACGCGCACGCTCTCGAAAGTCAGCGGAATAGACACCCGGTAGGATTTGTTCACACCTTTGTTCGAGGCAGACGCCTTTCGGGCTTAGTAATGTCAGGAGTTGTGGTGCGTCAGGTCATCATCATTGGGTCGGGGCCCGCGGGCTACACGGCCGCGATCTACGCAGCGCGCGCAAACTTCAAGCCCCTGGTGATTGCCAGCTCGGTCGAGGCCGGCGGCGAACTGATGAACACCACCGAGGTTGAAAACTTTCCTGGCTTTCCCGAGGGCATTATGGGCCCCGAGCTCATGGGCCGGATGCAAGAGCAGGCAGCCAAGTTCGGTGCTGAAATTCTGCTCGACGACGTCACTGCAGTTGACCTCACAGGAGAAATCAAAAAAGTCACGCTCGGAAGCGGCGAAACCCACGAGGCACTTTCCGTGATCTTCGCCACCGGTTCCGCTAACCGCAAGCTCGGTCTTCCCAGCGAAGACCGCCTTTCCGGGTACGGCGTCTCGTGGTGTGCCACCTGCGACGGGTTCTTCTTCCGCCAAAAAACCATTGCCGTTGTCGGTGGTGGCGACTCTGCCATGGAAGAGGCGAACTTCCTTACGCGTTTCGCCGACAAGGTGTACGTCATTCACCGCAAAGACACTCTGCGCGCGAGCAAAATCATGCAAGACCGGGCACTCGCCAACCCGAAGATTGAGTTTGTCTGGAACGCTGCTGTCACCGAGATTCTGGGTGATGCAGCCGTGACAGGAGTCACCGTGACTGACACCGTGACCGGAGATAAGCGCGACATCGCCCTCGAGGGTCTGTTCATTGCCATCGGCAACGACCCTCGCACGCACCTCATCCACGGCCAGGTCGATCTGGCTCCCGAGGGCACGATCGCAGTGCAGGGTCGTAGCTCAAAAACCAATCTGACCGGGGTTTTTGCTGCCGGAGATGTCGTTGACCCCACCTACCGACAGGCCGTAACCGCCGCCGCCAGTGGCACGGTTGCAGCTCTCGACGCTGAACACTTTTTGCAGTCTTTGTCCGCCGACGTCCTCGCCGGCGCCATCTAACCACCCTCAAAAGGAGAAATAATGTCTGCCGCACCCGCAGTAACTGACGCAACTTTCGCCGCTGACGTCCTCGCCAGCGACAAGCCCGTCCTCGTAGACTTCTGGGCCGAGTGGTGTGGCCCGTGCCGCGCTGTTGGTCCGATCCTTGACCAGATTCTCGCCGAGCACGGCGACAAGCTGTCCATCGTCAAGCTCAACGTCGACGAGAACCCGCAGACCGCTGCCGCCTACCAGATCACTTCCATCCCCGCCATGAAGGTTTTCCAGAACGGTGAAGTCGTGAAGACCGTTATTGGCGCCAAGCCCAAGCCCGCCCTTGAGGCGGACCTGGCCGCGTTCATCGGCTAACCCAAGCTTTCGAGATCAGCGTCCCGCCTCTTCTCGGAGGCGGGACGCTTTTCTTATCCCTAAAAACGAACGGATAGGCTAATCAAATGACTGCTCAGCGCGCGAGTGGCCACGGAATCAATCTCGACCCGTGGCTGAGCCACTATGCGGATCGGGCCAACGGCCTGAGCGCATCCGAAGTGCGCGCACTTTTCGCGGTTGCCTCACGTCCCGAGGTGGTCTCGCTCGCTGGGGGAATGCCGTTCGTTCGCGCGCTGCCTGATGAACTCGTCAAGGGTGCTCTTGACCGCGTCATGCGAGACCAAGGACCAACGGCTTTGCAATACGGCTCGGGACAGGGCGTTCCCGCGCTTCGCGAACAAATCCTCGAGATTATGGCGCTCGAAGGTATCTCGGGCAGCGTCGACGACGTTGTTGTCACCACCGGTAGCCAGCAAGCCCTCGATCTCGTCACGAAGCTTTTTATCAACCCCGGTGACGTCATCCTTGCTGAGGCGCCGAGCTATGTCGGGGCAATCGGGGTCTTTCGCTCGTACCAAGCTGACATACAACACGTCGAAATGGACCAGTACGGACTCGTTCCTGAGGCACTGCGTCAAGCAATCGCGTACCTACGTGGTCAAGGCAAGAACATCAAGTTCCTCTACACGATTCCCAACTTCCACAACCCCGGTGGCGTGACACTCAGTGCTGAGCGTCGGCCGGAAATTCTGCAGATTTGTCGCGAAAACCAGATCCTTGTTCTCGAAGACAACCCTTACGGCCTGTTGTCTTTCGATGAGCCAGTACCTCCTGCCCTGCGGTCGATGGACGAAGAAGGCGTTATCTACCTGGGTTCCTTCTCCAAGACGTTCGCCCCCGGTTTTCGCGTGGGCTGGGCGCTTGCTCCCCACGCAATTCGCGAAAAACTGGTTCTTGCTGCTGAGGCGGCCATTCTGTGTCCGAGCTCGTTCAGTCAGCTTGCGATCAGCGAGTACCTCAATGAAGCCGACTGGATGGGCCAGATCGAAAGCTTCCGCGGCGTGTACCGCGAGCGTCGAGACACCATGATTGCTTCGCTCGAGGAACACCTCCCCGAGCTCACCTGGAATGTTCCCAACGGTGGGTTCTACGTCTGGGTCGGGCTTCCCGCCGACCTCGACTCCAAGGCGATGCTGCCTCGTGCGGTCACCGAACTTGTTGCGTACACCCCCGGCACGGCCTTCTTCGCAGATGGAACGGGGCGGCAGAACCTGCGCTTGTCGTTCTGCTACCCCACACCCGAGAACATTCAGTTGGGAATCCGCCGCCTGGCTACGGTCATCAACGGCGAGCGCGACCTGCTGGCCACATTTGCTGGCACCGGCCCGCTGACGCCTTCCACCGCGGGTGACAACGTCATCGCTCCCCCACCGGACATGAACTAGTTACCTGCAGAGAATCGAGAATCTTATGACCACTGCGCCCCTGAACATCATGGTCCTGGCCGGAGGAATCAGCCACGAGCGTGAGGTCTCGTTGCGCTCGGGGCGGCGGGTTGCCGACGCGCTGATTGCCGCCGGTCACGCGGTAACGATTGTTGACCCCGATGCGCGTCTGTTCGATCACATTGTGGCCGAACGCCCCGATGTGGTTTGGCCCGCCGTTCACGGCTCGAGCGGCGAAGACGGGGCTCTTCTTGACCTTCTTGCTGCCTCGGGCGTTCCGTTCGTCGGCCCCGGCGCCGCAGCCGCGCGACTCACCTGGTCCAAGCCCATCTCCAAAACCCTCGTTGAACGGGCAGGCATTACAACCGCCCGCTCCATCACGCTTCCGCGAGAGGCCTTTAGAGAGCTTGGCGCCTCCACTGTGCTCGAAGTTGTCGTAGCCGCCCTCGGGTCTAATCTCGTCGTGAAGCCCGCGCAGGGCGGGTCCGCTCAGGGTGTCAGCATTGTTGAATCTGCCGACCAGCTACCCCGTGCGATGGTCGATGCCTACACGTATGCCGAAGTAGCTTTAATTGAACAACGTGTGCGCGGCGTCGAAGTTGCGGTGACCGTCGTTGATGACCAGAACGGTCCCCGCGCCTTGCCCGCGGTTGAAATTGTGCCGGTGGAGGGCGTCTATTCCTTCGAAGCCCGCTATAACGCAGGCGAAACTACGTTCTTCGTGCCCGCGCGGCTGAGCGAAGCTGCGGCGGCTGCCGTTGCTGAAGCGGCCGTGATTGCCCACGAAACACTCGGCCTGGCCGACATCTCGCGCATTGATTTCATCGTGGACGAGAACTCACAACCCGTCTTCCTTGAGGCAAACGCGCTCCCCGGACTCACCGAAACTTCGAGCGCGCCGCTCGCGATTGACGCGGCCGGCCTCGACATCGCGGCGCTCTTCGATCACCTTGCTCGTCGGGCTGTCGTGCGCGCGTAGGTCGTTCGCAAACGCGCTCCGCTTATGGCTTGGCTAACTAGCCGCCGAAAGGATTTTCGCCCAGCTCATCTAGAATGCGGTTGAGGTCTGCAACTGTTGCGAATTCTATGCTGATCAGGCCTTTTTTACTGCCGAGCTTTATCGAGACCCGCGTATCGAGTCGGTCTCCGAGACGAGACGCAATCTCGTTGAGGTGTGCGGTTCGCGTGCCGGCAGTGATCTTGGGCTTGCCTCCTGGGCTAGCCTGAGAACCCGACATCTCGCCAGCGATAGCCTCCGCGGCCCGCACGGAGAGCTCCTCGTTGATGATCTTCATGGCGAGCTTGTTCATCGCTGACACATCCGGAAGCGAGAGAAGCGCGCGCGCGTGGCCGGCGCTCAGGACACCCGCTGCCACCTTTGTTTGAAGCTCGGCTGGCAGGCGAAGCAGGCGGATGGTGTTGGAGATTTGAGGGCGAGAGCGTCCGATCTTTTCGGCAAGCTGTTCTTGAGTGATTGCGAAGTCAGAGAGAAGCTGCTGGTAGGCAGACGCCTCTTCAAGAGGATTCAGCTGGGCTCGATGCAGGTTCTCTAAGAGCGCGTCACGCAGCATGTTTTCGTCGGCGGTGTCTTTAATGATTGCCGGGATGCTGTCGAGGCCAACTTCTTTGCTTGCCCGCAAGCGACGCTCGCCCATAATGAGTTCGTATGTGGTGGTAGATCCTGGAATAGGACGCACAACAACGGGCTGCAAAACTCCAACCTCGCGGATGCTGTGAACGAGCTCCGCTAGGTCTTCAGGGTCAAAGACGTGTCGCGGCTGTTGGGCATTGGGAATAATTGCCGCCGGGTCTAGGTAGGCAAGCCGTGCCCCGGGCACCGCAACGAGGTCCTGCTGAGGAGCAGTCGCCGCGCCACCCTGCTGATTGGGGAAAAAGACATCCACGGCACTTTCGCCGGGCATGCCTTGCGTCTGCCCGGTGGGGATCAGGGCGCCGATGCCCCGTCCGAGTCCTGGTCGTTTTGCGGCCACGAGCGGCCTCCTATTCCTTGCTTGCGCCGCGTTGGGCGAGTTCGAAAGCTGCCTCGACGTAGGTGAGAGCGCCCACCGAGGTCGAATCGTATGAGATCACGGTTTGTTTGAAGCTCGGCGCCTCAGAGACACGAACCGCGCGGGGGATAACCGCGCTCAGAACGCGGTCTCCGAAGTGGTGACGCACATCTGCCGCAACGTCGTGCGCAAGGTTTGTGCGGCCGTCAAACATTGTGAGCAAGACTGTAGAGACCACGAGATCGGGGTTGAGAGACTGATTAACCCGATTGATGGTGTTCATGAGCTGAGTCACTCCCTCCAGTGCGTAATACTCGCATTGGACTGGAATCAGTACCTCTCGAGCGGCGACTAGAGCGTTTACCGTCAGCAGGCCAAGCGACGGGGGGCAGTCAATAAACACGTAGTGGTAGCCGCCATCGGGGCTGTGCAAATACGCGTCGAGAGTCGCGCGCAGCGTGTACTCGCGATCATCAAAACCCACGATTTCGATTTCAACGCCAGCGAGATTGAGGTTGGACGGCGCGCAGTAAAGCTCTCCTTCCTCGGTGCTTTTCTGCACTACGTCCTGAAACTCTGCTTGACCGACCAGAACGTCGTAGACGCCGAGAAGGTCACCGTGGTGATCGATTCCCAGCGCAGTGGAGGCGTTGCCTTGCGGATCAAGGTCAATAACGAGAACTCGCGCGCCTAGCTTGGCTAGCGCGGCAGCCATGTTGACGGTGGTCGTGGTCTTGCCCACGCCGCCTTTTTGGTTGGCGACGGTAAATACACGGGTGTGCTGGGGGAGCGGCGGCGGCGGCGCGCTCAGAATGCGCCGGCGTTCAGCTAAATCAACCAGTTCACGTGCGAGAGGGGTGTCTGCGGGGGCTGTGACAACGCCCTCGGGCCCTTCATGTTTCACGTGAAACCTTTTTCTTTTCGTGTCGCCAATTCTTAGTCAACTGTAGCTTGAACGAGGCGGGTCGGTTCTTCCAGAATCTGCTCGCCGCTGAGGATAACCACTGCGTCTCGAACGTTGTGTGTGCGGAGCTGTTTGCGCGCTTCTTCGATCTCGCGTTCCGCGTTGATGCCCTTCATGAGGAGCAGCTGGCCTCCGGGTCGAACCAGGGGGGCGGTCATCGGGATTAAGGTCTTCAGGGCCGAGACTGCGCGCGCCGTCACGACGTCACAGGCCTCGATATAGGGCGCGTCCTGCACGCGACTTCGACAAACCGTGACGTTTTCAAGGCCTAGGTGCACCACCTGTTCCGTCAGCCAATCAGTTCGGCGCTCCATGGGCTCGATGAGAACGAACCTCGTGTCGGGGCGAGCAATAGCGAGCACCAGGCCGGGGAGTCCTGCTCCTGAACCAACATCTCCCACAAGTGCACCGGGGGGCAGCATCCCGGCGAAAACGCCGCAATTGAGAATGTGGCGAGACCAAATTCGAGGCGGTTCAAGCGGGCCGATAAGGCCGCGTTCCTCGCCGTGCGCGGCTAGGTTCGCGGTGAACTCCCGTGCTTTTTCGATGTGCTGACCGAAAATAAGTGTTGCGGCCGCCGGCTCGCGTTCGACTTCGACCGTCAATGTTTCACGTGAAACTTAGGAGCGGCCGGTGATGATGGTGTGGCGTTCTTTACCTTCGCCGCGCGAGGTAGAAACGAACCCGCGGTCGGCGACGATGTCGTGAACAAGCTTGCGCTCGTAGGAGCTCATGGGCGGCAGGGCCGCCGAGACGGACCCTTCCTCGATGCGAGAAATGGCGGCCTCAACGATGCGCTCCAGCTCGCCCTCCCGTGCCTGGCGCGATCCGCCTACGTCGAGAATCAGGCGAGAAAACTCTCCCGTCTTCGACTGGACAGCGAGGCGCGTCAGTTCTTGAAGTGCAGCGACCGCCTCGGGTCGCGACAAGCGCTCGAGGTCGCTTCCTGCAGAGGCGATAGAAACATAGGCGCGACCGTTACGGGCATCGATGTCGAGGTCACCGTCAAGGTCGCAGATGTCGAGGAGTTCCTCGAGGTAATCCGCGGCGACATCACCCTCGGCTTCGAGTGCCTTCAGCGTCGGAGTTGCTTCTTCTTGCGACATGACGTTCTACTTTCCTTGCTTCTTGGCGCGATTCTTGCCCACGGGCTGCTGACGCTGGGTAGGGGTCTTCTTCTCTTCGACAACGACGGTCGGGGCATCCTTGCTCACAAGCTTGCCCTGTCGAGCCAGGCGCTCCTCGCGAGCCTTAGCTGCTTGGCTGCCCGGCGTGGGCATGTTCCGAATGACGAGGAACTGCTGAATCATTGTCCAGAAGTTAGAAACCAGCCAGTAGAACATGACGCCGATGGGGAACGCGAATCCTGAGAACGCGAAAACCAAAGGAAGAATGTAGAGCAGGATGCGCTGCTGACGGAACGTCGGGCTCGCCTTCGTCTCCTCAGACATGTTCTTGGAAACGATCTGCAGCTGCGTGATGAACTGCGAGGCAGTCATCAGAACAACCATGGTTGCCGCGATAACCATGACGGCCACGTTGCCCACGGCCATGGCGCCTTGGAAGCTCTCGTGGAGCGGCGCGATACCAAAGAGGCTGGCGTTTGCAAATGACTTCGCCAGTTCTTGGCTCATCGGGCCCACGCCGGCCTGACCCTTTTGCGAATTCTGCAGTACCTGGAAGAGGCCGAAGAAGATGGGCATCTGAATCAGCAGCGGAATACACGAAGACATCGGGTTTGTGCCGGCCTTCTTATAAAGCTCCATCGTCTCGCGCGACATTGCCTCACGAGAGAACTGATCGCGCTTGCCCTTGTACTTCGCCTGAATCTTCTTGAGCTCAGGAGCTACCTCGAGCATCTTGCGCTGGCTTTTAATCTGGCGAACAAAGATGGGGATAAGGGCGGCACGAACAACGAGCACGAGTCCCACGATGGCCAAGACCCAGGTGATGCCCGCGTTGGCGTCGAGGCCGATGCTGGTGAAGAGCCAGTGGAACGCAATGAGAATGACCTCAATGACGTACTTAATGGGCCACAGGATTGTGCCGATAATATCCATGTCAGTTATGACCTTCCTATGACCTTGGAACAACGAAGCCGTGCTTCGTCAACGTAAAGTTTTGGTGCCTGCAAGCCGGGACATCATCAACGCCACCGAGTGCCCACGGATGACACCGTCCCAGCCTACGCAAAGTAAGGCCGGAACCGCGAATGACGCCGTGCGAAGTAATTGCTTCCAGCCCATATTTAGAGCACGACGGATAGAACTTACAGACATCGCCGTAAAGCGGAGAAATAACTACTCGGTATGCCTTTAAGAAGGCGATGGCAGCATTCCGGGGTGCCAGCCAGACATGCCTCAAGACCTCAGCCACGAGCGACGACTTTCTCCAGGCACGACTGGAGGTCGCCGCGAAGCTGATCAAAACTCGCGTGCTGAGCCGCCGGCAACGCGCGAACAACCACGTCGCCGGACAGCTGGCCAAGAAGCTCCCGCGCTAGTGACCGCAGCCTCCGCTTTGTTCGGTTCCGAGACGGGGCGTTGCCCACTGCCTTCGAAACAACAAACCCGATGCGCGGGCCAGGCGACCCTGATTGCGCAAGGTGAAGAACGAGAGTCGGTGAAGAAACTCTCGCACCATGACGAACGACCCTCGAATAGTCGAGGGTCGAAGTCAAACGGTGTGCCCGAGAGAGCACGAGCAGGTCTCTAGGCCGAAAGCTCTTCGCGGCCCTTGCGACGGCGCGCGGCCAAAATGGCGCGGCCAGCGCGAGTGCGCATGCGGGCGCGGAAACCGTGCGTCTTGGCGCGACGGCGGTTGTTCGGCTGGAACGTACGCTTGGTCATGATTACTCCACAGATATTCGCGGCTCCGTAGCCGCTAAGACTTCTATCGCCCTCGAAGGCGACAACTGCTTTAATTTACGCGCTAATCCAAGCATCGTCAAACTGGCGATCCGGCGCGGATAGCCACACATTGGCGCAAAACTCTCGTCGCGCGCGAGTCGCTCGCGCGTCACGAGTGGTCAAGCTTCGGCGACGAGAGAAATATGTGACCTAAGACTTGCCGATATCCACAGGTTTCGCTAGCGTCGTCAAAGTTATCCCCATCACATGAAAACCGCGTCATCGTTGCCCGGTACCTGTTGATAAATAAGTGGATAACCAAAACCAGGTTCGGAGGGGTCATGAGCGACGACGAAATTAGTTTCGTGTGGAACAGCATTCTGCTCAAGCTCGCTGACGACCCCGCGGTCACACCACCGCTTTATGGCTTTGCGAGCTTGATTGAACCTAAAGGCGTCATGGCTGGAACCTTCTACCTCGAGGTGCCCAACGAATTCACCCGAAGCATGATCGAGGAACGCCTTCGACAGCCGCTTCTTTCGGCCATCGGGTCACTCGGCCCAGACAACGCGATTTCAACGTTTGCCATCATCGTGAATCCTGACATCGACTTGTCGCCGGCTGATGCTCAGCCCGAAATGGAAATGCGCGAGCCCGACACAACCCCCACGGTTATTACCCCGGCCGACACGGGTAGCCGCCTGAACCCCAAGTACGAGTTCGATACTTTTGTCATTGGTGGATCAAACCGGTTTGCCCACGCTGCTGCGGTTGCTGTCGCTGAGTCACCGGCGAAGGCATATAACCCCCTCTTCATCTACGGTTCTTCCGGTCTGGGCAAGACGCATCTTCTCCACGCCATTGGTCACTACGCCCAAGCCCTGGTTCCCGCCACTCGCGTTCGTTACGTGAGTTCAGAAGAATTCACCAACGACTTCATTAACTCGATCGCCAATAACCGCGGCGCTGCTTTCCAGGCCCGGTATCGCAACGTTGACATCCTCCTGATTGACGACATCCAGTTCTTGCAAGGAAAAGCTGAGACTCAAGAGGCCTTCTTCCACACCTTCAACAACCTGCACGACCACAACAAACAGGTCGTCATCACCAGCGACGTGTCACCAAAGCAGCTCACCGGCTTTGAAGACCGGATGCGGACCCGCTTCGAAATGGGTCTCATTACTGACGTTCAGACGCCCGACCTCGAAACCAGAATTGCCATTTTGCGCAAGAAGGCCGATCGAGAGCGACTCAACGTTTCTGACGACATCCTTGAATACATGGCGTCAAAGATTACGAGCAACATTCGCGAACTCGAAGGAACGCTCATTCGCGTTACCGCGTACGCCAACCTCAACAAACAGGCTGTCGACCTTCCCCTTGTGCAAACAGTCCTCAAAGATGTCATTACTCTCGACGAATCGAACATGGTCGGTCCTTTGGACATCATGAACGTCACGTCGTCATATTTCAAACTGTCTCTTGAGGAGCTCACTGGCTCATCTCGCGCGCAAGCGATCGCGACCGCTCGACAGATCGCAATGTACCTCTGTCGAGAAATGACAAATCTCTCGCTCCCGAAAATTGGTCAGCTTTTTGGCGGACGAGATCACACGACCGTCATGCACGCCTATAAGAAAATTGCCGATCTAATGAAAGAACGTCGCTCCATCTACAACCAGGTGACCGAGGTTTCAAATCGCATTAAGCAACAAACAAGTTATTCAGCTTAATTGTGGATAAGTGCCGAAACCACGTTGACAACACGCCGGCGGCCTGTGGATAACTTGGTTCTCATTGTGCATTACTTTTTGGGCTTCATCTCGCGGCCGTGAGGGGCTCTCAAGGATAGCCACACCTCACGCACATCTCACACGCGTGTAGTTCAGCCTAAACAAGGGTTTCCACCGAGTTATCCACATTGTCCACAGGTGTTAATGAGATTAAAGAATTAATCACTAGGCGGCCAAAAGTCGATAACAAAACGGTCGTTTCCGTTGGTCACTCCGGAGCACTAACATAAGGAGACCGACCCGCTAACGAAAGGACGACGGTGAAGATTCAAGTCAACCGAGACGTTCTGGCTGAAGCCGTTTCCTTTGCCGTCAAGCTGCTTCCCACCCGGTCCACCCTTCCCATTTTGGGTGGTGTTCTGATCGAGGCCACACCCGAAGGCCTTGTCCTCTCCTCTTTTGACTTCGAAGTCTCAACAACGTCGCGATTAGCGGCAATCGTAGAAGAGCCCGGTCGCGTACTCGTCCTTGGTCGCCTTTTGGCAGATATCGCAAGCCGTTTACCAAATGCGCCCGTCAATATCTCTACCGAGCAAAACAAAATGGTTGTCAGCTGTGGAACGTCGGAGTTCACACTGCTTTCCATGTCAATCGATGAGTATCCAACAATTCCGCAGGTCACCGGCGAAACGGGCGTTGTCAAAGCCGAAGCTTTTGCTGAAGCAGCGGGACAGGTTGCCCAGGCAGCTTCTCGTGAAGACGTCCTAAAAGTTATTAGCGGAGTATTACTCGAAGTTGAAGGTAAGTCCCTGAATATGGCGGCGACTGATCGTTACCGCGTGGCTGTTCGTAGCCTCGAATGGGACTCGAACAGCGATGAAGGGTTCGCGGCCCTGGTTTCAGCTAAGACAATCAGTGAGGTCGGCAAAACTTTCGCTGCCGCCGGCACAATTTCAATCTCATTAACTGAGGTGGATAATCGCAAGACGATCGCTTTCAGTGCCGCCAATAAAACCGTAACCTCCTTGCTTATTGCTGGAGCATTCCCACCTGTTCAAAAACTTTTCCCCACAGAGGCACCGAAGTACGCGGTCGTTAATACGGCCGACCTTGTTGAGGCAACGCGACGCATCAAACTTGTTCTCGAGCGACCGGGGTTTATGCGATGCACCTTCGGTAACAACAAAGTCGTCTTGGAATCGGTTACGGGCGAGCAAGCACAAGCGCACGAAACAATTGATGCTGTTACGAATAACGAAGAACTTGAGATGCAATTGAACGCCGAGTACCTCCTTGACGGTCTGGGAGCAGTTCATTCTGAGTTCACCCGGATCAGTTTTGTCGGCGGCGAAAGCTCCCTCAAGCCCGGCCCAGTTTTGCTGACGAGTCAAACATCTAAAGACACACCTGGCACAGATAACTTCCGTTACCTCCTGCAACCTAAACCCCTGATGCGATAAATCCTCTCAATGCGCGTTCAAAATCTGAGCGTCACAGACTTTCGCAACTACGGGCAGGCATCCTTGACGCTTGATGCCGGGGTGACGATATTTCTTGGGCCAAACGGCCAAGGCAAGACAAACATTGTCGAAGCTATACACTACTTGTCATCGCTGTCGTCGCACCGCATTTCGCAAGACGTGGCCCTCATAAAAAAAGGCGCTGAACAGGGAATTATTCGGGCAAACGTGGTGTCGGCAGACCGATCGATCTTGCTAGAAGTTGAGCTCAACAAATCTGGCCGGAATCGAGCTCAAGTCAATCAAAACTCCGCCCGTATCAGAGATTTTCCCCGCTATTTCAGCGCGGTGTTGTTTGCACCGGAAGATTTGCAGCTCGTGCGTGGCGAACCTGAACTCCGCCGTAACTTCATTGACGACATTGTCGTGGCCTTTGCCCCACGAATGGCCGGCGTTTATGCCGACTATGACCGGGTAATCAAACAACGAAACACCCTTCTCAAATCTCTTCGCGCGGTCAGCGCTCGCGCCCGTGAGACGTCGACACTTGATTTGTGGGACGAAAAACTGGTTTCACTCGCCGTAGAAATAACCGATATGCGAATCCGCCTTCTTGAACGGTTGGCGCCTCTGGTTGTTGAAAATTACCGAGAAATCGCGGGTGTCGACCAACACCCCAATCTTCAACTCAAAGTCTCCCTGTATGCCGACAATGAGCAAGGCACGACACTCTTTGCAGCAAACACGTTCGCTCAAGATCTCACCGCGCGAATCGCGACCAGCAGGGCCAACGAGATCGAGCGGGGATCTTCACTTTTCGGGCCGCACCGCGATGATGTCGTTTTTGAACTGAATGATTTGCCGACAAAGGGATACGCAAGTCACGGCGAAACCTGGTCATTTGTTTTGGCGCTCAAACTTGCGAGCGCAGAACTGTTGAAGGTCGCGTCACCCCTGGGTGATCCGGTCATCATTCTTGATGACGTGTTTGCTGAACTAGACGTCGCGCGGCGTAAGCGCCTAGCCCAACGCATTCAATCTTTTGAGCAGTGCCTCATCACATGCGCAGTAGCAGAGGACCTTCCCGAGGCAATTGACGGTCAGATTTTTGTTGTTTCAGCCGGGACCGTGGTGCCCGCATGAGCAAGATTGCGGGCAGCGGGGGTGAGCCGGAATTGTCGCTGTCGGTCGGGCTGTATGAACGCCTGCGAAAGAAGGCCTCAGCCACGTGGCGCCGCAAGACCCGCCCCAAGGACCCCGAACAACTTGAGGGCGCCCAAGCCCCTTTTGGCCCTGGCCGTGACGCAAAACCACTCGGCGACATACTTTCGGGGCTCTCTGATGACTTGGGTTGGACACCGTTCCTACTTGAATCCGAAATTTTGTCTGCGTGGCCGGAAATTGTTGGCGCCGAGGTCGCGGAGCGCACCTCCCCCACGGGGGTTAATGAGGGTGTCTTGGTGGTCAGTTGTGAGTCCACTGCGTGGGCGACGCAGCTGCGATTGATGTCGAGTCAGATCCTGACAAACATCCTTCAAATGTTCCCCCAAGCACAGATTTCTCAGGTCACATTTTTGGGCCCGAACGCTCCGTCGTGGAAGCGCGGCCCGCGCTCTGTTCCGGGTCGCGGTCCGCGCGACACGTATGGCTAATTTTCCGCGAAATTACGCCGAAAACCGCCGGTCAACACGGGCAAAATCACAGCCTTCTCGCACCCCTCGAAAGGTAGACTGAAGGCACTGTTTTAACCCCGATGGAGCGCGTGAATTTTATGGCTGAAGAAACGACAACCGAGGCATCCGAAGGGGATTACGGCGCGAGCCAGATTCAAGTTCTGGAGGGTCTCGAGGCTGTTCGTAAACGCCCCGGAATGTACATCGGATCCACCGGTGAGCGCGGTCTTCATCACCTGGTTTATGAGATTGTCGATAACTCGGTCGACGAAGCACTCGCTGGCCACTGCTCACACATCTCGGTGACAATGCTTGCCAACGGAGGCATTCGTTGCATCGACAACGGCCGAGGTATCCCCGTCGATATTCACCCGGTCGAAGGGCGCTCGACGGTCGAGGTTGTTTTGACGGTTCTTCACGCCGGAGGAAAGTTCGGCGGCGGCGGATACGCGGTCTCTGGTGGTCTTCACGGCGTTGGTAGCTCCGTTGTGAACGCGCTCTCGACCCACCTCGAGGTTGAGGTGCGCCGTCAGGGCAACGTCTACACCCAGAGTTACAACAGCGGTGTCCCCGAGGCCCCGCTGGCCAAGGGCGAGAAGTCAGATGAAACCGGCACCACAATCACCTTCTGGCCGAACGCCGAGATTTTTGAGACCGTCGTATTCGATTATGAAACCCTGCGAGCTCGCTTTCAGCAGATGACTTTTTTGAATAAGGGGCTCACCATCTCGCTTACTGACGAGCGCAGCACTGACGACAAGGGTGAGTTCACTTCAGCTACGTACTGCTACGAGCGCGGCCTCGCCGACTACGTCGAATACATCAACAGCGCCAAAAAGTCTGACTTGGTCAATGACGAGATCATCTCGTTCGAATCAGAAGACACCGAAAAGCACATTTCGCTTGAGGTCGCCATGCAGTGGACCACCTCGTACACCGAAAGCGTCCACACCTACGCGAACACGATCAATACTCACGAGGGCGGAACACACGAAGAGGGTTTCCGGGCCGCTCTCACCACCCTGGTCAACAAATTCGCACGCGAAAAAGGGTTGCTCAAGGAGAAAGACGAAAACCTTTCGGGTGACGACATTCGCGAAGGACTTACCGCCGTCGTCTCGGTCAAGTTGGGTGAGCCGCAGTTCGAGGGCCAAACCAAGACCAAGCTAGGAAACACAGAAGCCAAGGCCTACGTACAGAAGGTAACTTCCGATCACCTTGGCGACTGGTTTGCCCGCAACCCCAACCAAGGCAAAGAGGTTATTCGCAAAGCAATTCAGGCGGCCACGGCCCGCATGGCTGCCCGCAAGGCCCGTGAAACCGCGCGCCGAAAGGGCTTGCTCGAGGGCGGCGGAATGCCAGGAAAGCTCAAGGATTGCCAGAGCAAAGACCCGAGCCTCAGTGAAATTTTCCTGGTCGAGGGTGACTCTGCAGGCGGTTCAGCAGTTCAGGGGCGAAATCCAGAAACACAGGCCATTCTGCCTCTTCGCGGCAAGATTTTGAATGTTGAAAAAGCCCGTCTCGACCGTGCGCTCGCAAACACCGAGGTGCAGTCCATGATCACCGCCTTTGGCGCGGGTATTGGCGACGACTTCGACGCATCCAAAGCGAGATATCACAAAATCGTTTTGATGGCTGATGCAGATGTTGACGGTCAGCACATCACGACGCTGCTGTTGACGTTGCTGTTCCGTTTCATGCGCGACTTCATCGAAGCGGGTTATGTGTATCTGGCCCAGCCGCCGTTGTACCGGCTGAAGTGGTCAAACGCCGAGCACGAGTATGTGTACAGCGACGCTGAGCGCGACGCCATGCTCATCGAGGGCCAGAAAAACGGCAAAAAGATTCCGAAGGACAACGGAATCCAACGCTACAAGGGTCTGGGCGAGATGGACTATCGCGAACTCTGGGACACGACCATGAACCCGGCGACCCGAACCCTTCTCCAAGTCACCCTCGATGACGCGGTCGCCGCCGACGCCATCTTCTCTACCCTGATGGGCGAAGACGTTGAATCACGACGCAACTTCATCCAGCAGAATGCAAAGGACGTGCGTTTCCTTGACATCTAACGACAACCTCGTGGCTGACGAGCAGCCCGCCGACCGCATTAAGCCCGTCGATCTCCAGCTGGAGATGCAGCGCTCGTATCTTGATTACGCGATGAGCGTCATCGTCGGTCGCGCACTTCCCGAAGTTCGTGACGGACTCAAGCCCGTTCACCGCCGCGTGATTTACGCGATGTACGACGGAGGATACCGACCCGACAAGGCGTTCAGTAAGTGTGCCCGAGTCGTCGGCGACGTGATGGGTCAGTTCCACCCGCACGGTGACTCGGCCATCTATGACGCGCTCGTTCGCCTGGTCCAGCCCTGGTCACTGCGCTATCCGTTGGCGCTCGGTCAAGGTAACTTCGGATCGCCCGGAAATGATGGCGCCGCTGCACCTCGATACACCGAGACCAAGATGGCTCCGCTCGCGCTCGAAATGGTTCGCGACATCGACGAAGAGACCGTTGATTTTCAAGACAACTACGACGGCCGCACCCAAGAACCGACCATCCTTCCTGCGCGATTCCCCAACCTGCTGGTCAACGGCTCAGTCGGTATCGCGGTGGGCATGGCCACCAACATTCCCCCGCACAACCTTCGCGAGGTAGCTGCCGGAGCACTGTGGGCACTCGAGAACCCCGGTGCAAATCGCGAAGAACTCCTTGAAGCGCTCATGCAACGCATCAAAGGCCCAGACTTCCCGACCGGCGCGCAGATTCTTGGCACCAAGGGAATCCAGGATGCCTATCGAACTGGCCGCGGATCAATCACCATGCGTGCAGTTATCTCGGTTGAAGAGCTTCAGAATCGTACCTGCCTCGTGGTCACCGAACTTCCCTATCAGGTCAACCCCGACAACTTGGCAATCAAGATCGCCGAGCTCGTCAAAGAGGGAAAAATCACAGGCATAGCCGACATCCGTGATGAGACCTCGGGTCGAACGGGCCAGCGTCTGGTCATCGTTCTCAAGCGCGACGCGGTTGCCAAGGTCGTTCTCAACAACCTCTACAAGCAGACGCAGCTCCAAGAAAACTTTGGCGCAAATATGCTGGCCATCGTTGATGGTGTTCCACGCACCCTTGCGCTCGACGGGTTCATTACCGCGTGGGTCGACCACCAGATTGAAGTCATCGTTCGTCGCACGCAGTACCGGTTGCGCAAAGCCGAGGAACGCATGCACATTCTGCGCGCATACTTGGCTGCCCTTGATGCACTCGACGAGGTCATCGCCCTCATTCGCAAGAGCTCCACAGTCGAAGATGCCCGCGACGGTCTCATCGCTCTGCTCAAGATTGACGAGCTCCAGGCTCGCGCAATTCTCGAGCTTCAACTCCGTCGTCTCGCTGCTCTGGAACGCCAAAAGATCATCGACGAGGCCAACGAACTGCAGTCGCAGATCGAGGACTTCACCGCCATCTTGGCCAATCCAGAACGCCAGAGAAGCATTGTGAGCACAGAGCTCACGGAAATCGTCGACAAGTACGGCGATGACCGCCGCTCCGAAATCCTTTACGGTCATGGCGGCGACATGTCGATGGAAGACCTCATCCCTGAAGAGGAGATGGTGGTTACGGTTACGCGCGGGGGTTACATCAAGCGCACTCGCAGCGACAACTACCGTTCACAACATCGAGGCGGCAAGGGCGTCAAGGGCGCCCAGCTGCGCGCCGATGACATTGTCGAGCACTTCTTCGTTACAACAACCCACCACTGGCTGCTCTTTTTCACAAACACTGGGCGGGTTTACCGAGCCAAGGCCTACGAGGTTCTTGAATCGGGTCGTGACTCAAAGGGTCAGCACATCGCAAACCTGCTGGCGCTCGCACCCGAAGAGAGCGTCACCCAGATTCTTGACATTCCCGACTACGCGGCCGCGAAGTACCTCGTTCTTGCGACGCGCAACGGACTTGTCAAGAAGACCGAACTTGCGCTCTACGACACCAACCGCACGGGTGGCATCATCGCGATCAACCTTCGTGAGGGAGACGACCTCATCAAGGCCATGCTGGTCGACGAGGATGCTGACATCCTTTTGGTCTCGCGCAAGGGCATGAGCATTCGCTTCAACGCGAACGACGACGCACTTCGACCCATGGGGCGTTCGACCAGCGGCGTGACCGGCATGAAGTTCCGAGCCGGTGACGCACTGCTGGATGCCTCGGTGGTTGCCGACAGCGGATTCGTGTTTGTGGTGACAGAGGGCGGATACGCCAAGCGCACCAGCGCCGACCAGTATCGCTTGCAGAACCGAGGCGGACTCGGCATCAAGGTCGCCAAGCTGAGCGAAGACCGGGGAGACCTTGCCGGCGCGCTCATCGTCGAGGAAGAAGACGAAGTTCTTGTGGTCCTGGAGTCGGGCAAGGTTGTTCGCTCGGCTGTGACGGAGGTTCCGGCCAAGGGACGCGACACCATGGGTGTGGTCTTTGCTCGCTTCGAAGAAAGCGACAAGATTCTGGCCATCGCGCGCAACACGGAGCGACACCTCGACAACGGCTCAGACGACGTGGATGACACGGAAGCAGAATCTGAAGAAGCTGCGGTTGAGCCCGAGGAGAGCGTGAACGATTCGACGCCAGCCGTAGGGCCTGACGGCGAAACCGGAGTAGCCGCAGATGAGTAAAGAATCCCGCGAGAAGCGTCGGTGGCTGACCGAAAGCGCTGAAACCAACGTGGAAGGCGCAACACACGTTCGCCTTCGCTTGGTTTACATCGACTGGACGTCAGCCATGAAAATGGGCTTTCTCGTGGGGATCGTGCAGGCGGTCATCCTTGTCGTGGCCACGGCAATTTTGCATGTGATCTTTGTTCAAACCGGAATCTTTTCAGCGGCCAACGCCATCATCGGCTCGGTTGTCGGCGGATCTGGATTCGACGTGAACACCGTGCTCTCGCTGGGGCAAACCTTGGCCTTTGCTGCAATCATTGCAATTCTGAACCTCGTGGTGATCACCGTCATGGGCGCAGTTGTGGCGATTATTTACAACGTCATCGCCAAGATGACCGGGGGCATTCGCGTCGGTTTCTCCAACAAGTAGTGCCCGATTTTTAGGAACGGGCACCTCTCAGGTAGGCTCGTACAGGTTAACGGGGCTATAGCTCAGGTGGTTAGAGCGCTTCACTGATAATGAAGAGGTCCCAGGTTCAAGTCCTGGTAGCCCCACGCTTCACCTTTACAGGTAAAGTAGAAATCCCGTACGGGGCCTTAGCTCAATTGGCAGAGCACCTGCTTTGCAAGCAGGGGGTTAGGAGTTCGATTCTCCTAGGCTCCACAAACGAAAACACCCGCCCTCCACGGCGG
>CAIOLM010000030.1 GCA_903859205.1 uncultured Microbacteriaceae bacterium | reverse complement strand
TGCCGGGCTGGTGGAGCCCAAGAAGATTCGCAAGCTGGAAACGGTCTCGACTGAGACCGACCTCGAGGATGCCCTCGCTCTACTTCAGCGCGCGGGCAGCCACCTCGCCCGGGTCGTCGACTCCGGCGGATTTGTCACGGGCGTGCTGTTCCTCGAAGACATCATCGAAGAGCTCGTTGGCGAAGTAAACGACGCGACGCGTCGTCGTCGCTAGCGGATTTTTGGTTTAGCCCGGCGATACTGTGCCGGCCAGTAGTCGACGTCGACGCCAAGTTCGACGGCAGCACGCAAGGTCCAGTGCGGGTCGCGCAGTGATTCGCGACCGATCAGTACGGCATCCGCTTGACCTGACTCGATGACCGAATTTGCGAACGCAGCCTCGGTAATCATGCCGACGGCAGCGGTCGGACCGTGGGCGTGCTGCTTGAGGAAGTTCGCGAGGGGAACCTGGTAGCCCTGGCCCACGGGGATGCTCACTCCCGTGATGTTTCCGCCACTCGAGACGTCGAAAAGGTCGGCACCGGCTTTGAGGCACCAGTCGGCAACGACGGCGCACTCTTCTTCATTCCAGCCCTCGGGGCTCCAGTCGGTGGCCGAGAAGCGAACGAAAATAAGCGTCTCCTCGCCAACCTCAGCGCGCATCTTTTCGACAATGTCGACGAGCAGACGCGCGCGATTTTCAAGGGCGCCGCCAAACTGGTCGTCTCGAAGGTTGCTCAGAGGTGAAAGGAACTCGTGCAGCAGGTATCCGTGGGCAGCGTGAATCTCGAGCACCTGAAATCCGGCATCGACTGCACGGCGAGAGGCCGAGACGAACGCGTTCGTGACCTCGATGATGTCGTTGTCGGTCATTTCACGAGGGGGTAGGTAGCCGGGGAACTCGATGGCCGAGGGTGCGATGGTCTGCCATCCGCCCTCACTCTGAGGTTGCGAACCCGTCTTGCCGTCGGTGCCCCAGTCAGCCCAGATTGAGGCCTTTCGACCGGCGTGCGCGAGCTGGATGCCGGCAACCGCACCCTGACCGCGAATGAACGCAACGATGGGCTTCCACGCATCGCGCTGGGCGTCGTTCCACAGACCACAGTCGTGGGCAGAGATGCGACCTTCCGGGGTCACTGCAGTTGCCTCGGCGATGATGAGGCCGGCCCCACCCGCAGCCATCGATCCGAGGTGCACGTGGTGCCATGCTGTCGCCACGCCGTCACCGGCGACGCACGAGTACTGACACATCGGGGGCACCCACGCACGGTTGCGGAACGTGACCGAGCGAATCGTGAGGGGACTGAACAGAGTGGGTGTCGTCATGCAAACAAACTATCGTTGTGAGCATGCCGTCGATAGTCGAACCCCTCTCGTGGGGAGCGCGCGAGGCAGCTCCGTTCATTCGGGTGCCCGGTGCCAATGACGACAAGTATTCGCACGGCGTGCTCGGTGTCATCACTGGATCGAGCCAATATCCGGGCGCTGCGGTCCTCGGAGTAGAGGCTGCGTCCCGCACAGGAGTCGGCATGCTGCGCTACCGGGGCGCAACTGAGCCAACCCGACTGGTTCTCGAGCGTCGCCCCGAAGTGGTCACGGTGCCCGGCAAGGTCGATGCCTTTCTCATCGGCTCGGGCATAGATCCGACCAAACTCGACGATGTTCAGGTTGACGAAATGAGCGCTGCTCTTAACAGCGGCGTGCCAGTGGTCTTGGATGCCGGCGCTCTTTCACGGCTGCGTGAAGCGACGGGGCCGGTCATCATCACCCCGCACCACAAAGAACTCGTGCGACTGCTCAGCGACAACGGAATCAAGGTCAGCGCTTCCGACGTGGCAAAGGATCCTGCACGCTGGGCGTGTTTGGCCGCCGATGAATTCGGCGTGACAGTTTTGCTCAAGGGCAACATCTCGCACATCGTCTCTGAGGCAGACTCTCGCGGCAATCGCTTTCACGCGGTGGTTCCCGCATCAACGACATGGATGGCCACGGCCGGCACCGGGGATGTGCTCGCCGGAATTTTGGGAGCACTCGTTGCCACTCACGCCGTCGCCATTGTCGAAGACCCAGCCATTCTGGGATCGCTCGCGGCAACGGCGGCACTCGTGCACGCACTTGCAGGTTTGCACGCCTCCGCAGGCGGACCGCTAGTGGCCCTCGACGTAGCCGCGTCGATTAGTTCGGCCGTGGCGGAAATCCTGTGACCTCGGTCACACCACGCTCCAGCGTGCGCTGGTGGAGCCACCCCGCTACGCTCTGGAGCGCGTTTGTGGCGGCCCACATCTGGCTGATGTGGCTGGGCATGGTTGTCGGCCCGGGTTCTTTGGGTGATGTCTCTGGCGTTTATCCGTTCTGGGTCCAGGGCGCGCTCAACGGTCAGTTCGTCGTGGGCGTTAACACCCCGTGGGTTTATCCGATTGTCGCGCTCGTGCCGTTACTCTTGCCCGCCATCGCCGGCATGGGTCATTACGTGATCTCGTGGCTGATTATGGTCAGCATTCTCGACCTCGTCGCGTTCTACTTCTTGGTGCGCGGCGCGCGCGTGCCCAGTGCTCGGCCGCTCGCGGCGTGGTGGTGGACACTTTCGCTCCTAGCGCTTGGCCCAGTCTCACTCGGTCGCATCGATTCCGTTGTTACACCCATCGCCATTCTGGGGCTGATGTTCCTGCTGACTCGACCCGCGCTCGCCGGCGTTCTTCTGGCGTTGGGAACATGGATCAAGGTGTGGCCTGTCGCGCTCATTGCTTCGGCCTTTGTCCTGCTGCGCCGACGCTGGGCGCTCGTCGCAGGAGGGGCATTATTCTCTGGTGTCGTCATCGCAATCGGATTGGCACTCGGCGCTGGAGGCAACCTTTTTAGCTTCCTCGGCTTCCAGGGTTCTCGGGGGCTTCAGATCGAATCTCCCGCTGCCACGCCCTACCTGTGGCTTGCTTCATTCGGCGATGCGAACTCACAGATCTATTTCGACAAAGACCTCCTGACGTACCAAGTCAGTGGGCTCGGGGTATCGCAGGTGGCTTCGCTGATGACAATTCTCATGGCCGGGGCCGTGCTGGCTGTTGCCGCCGTCACCGCCTGGCGAGTGCGTCACTCACGTGCGCCGATTGCTTACCTTCCGGCGTCGTCACTCGCCTTCGTCATGGCTCTCATCGCGTTCAATAAAGTGGGCTCGCCACAATACTTCTGCTGGCTCATTCCACCGATTTTGCTCGGACTCCTTCTCGACCGAGCCCGCTTCATGCCGCTGGCCGTGATTGCGTTGGCATCGATTCTGCTCACGCAAATTATTTATCCGTGGATGTACGACGGTGTGCTCGACGTCACGCCAGTGGCACTCGTGATTCTGTCAGTGCGAAATCTTTCAGAGATTGCGCTGTTTGCGTACGCGCTGGCCCTGGTTGCCAGACGCAGACGCGCCGCCTAGGCGGGGGTGCTCAGCAGGCGCGCGAGCTGTGACCCAACGATTTCGCTCTCAATGAGGAAGGCATCGTGGCCGAAGTCGGAGTGCAGCGTGAACGGCACGTCACCATCGAGGTTGCCCGGTACGACGGCGGCAATTCGCTCTTGCCCGGCGTAGGGGAAGAAGCGGTCGCTGTCGATTCCCAGAACCAGTGTGGGAGCAGTGATTGTAGATAAGGCCTTGTCGATGCCACCGCGGTCACGGCCGACGTCATGTGAATTCATTGCCTCAACGAGCGTGATGTAGCTGTTGGCGTCAAAGCGACGGGTGAACTTATTGCCGTGAAAGTCCAGGTAACTGGCCACGGCGAAGCGCCCGCCTTTGCCCAGCGGGCTGATGTCGCTTTGCGAAGACCGGTCGAACCGATCGTTCAGCTCGGCCGGCGTGCGGAAGTTCTGGAATGAGATGCGTCGAGCCAGCGCCAGGCCGTGGTGCGGGCCGTCGCCATCGTTCGCTTCGTAGTAGTGACCGGCGCGCCAGAGCGGGTCCATCTTGATCGCCTCAATTTGAACCGTGTTCAAGGCGATCTCATCGGCACTGGTCGCGGCGGGCGCAGCAATGACCGCAAGGCGCTTGGCGCGCTGCGGGTAGGCGATGCCCCATTCGAGTGAGTGCATAGCGCCCATGGATCCGCCAATGACGGCATTCCACACTTCGATGCCCAAGAAATCACTCAGCATGACCTGTGCGACTACCTGGTCGCGAATGGTCGTGTATGGAAAACGCGCACCCCATTCGTAGCCGTCGGGGGCCAGGGATGCCGGGCCAGTGCTGCCCTGGCAGCCGCCAAGCACATTTGGAGCAACCACAAAGTATTTATTGGTGTCGACAGCTTTTCCTGGGCCGACGACCTCGTCCCACCAGCCGGCGGTGACGTGACCTCGGCCAGACTCACCGACAACGTGAGAGTCGCCGGTGAGCGCATGCAAGACGAGCACCGCGTTATCGCGGGCTTCATTGAGTTCACCCCAGGTTTCGAAGGCCAAGCGCACGTGTGGAAGCGAGCCGCCGCTCTCGAAGTCCATCGGACCGAGATTGGCGAACTGGCGGTTGCCCGCAAAATCACCGTCGCGCCACGCTCCGGTGGCCGGGGGCTTACCCGCGAGCGCGCGCAACTGCTCGTCGGTCACGAATGCCGACGGTTCAGTATCTCCGGATGTTTGCCACTCCATGGTGTTCCCAGCTTAAACCAGTGGTGCCGACCATCTGCGCTGAGATGATCGGCACCAGCCGGGTGAGCAGAACTTACTTGGCGGCAGCCAGACCGGTCTCGAGGTCGGCGATGAGGTCATCGACGTTCTCAATACCGACCGAGAGGCGGATGAGGCCCGGGGTAACACCCGAGGTCAGCTGCTGCTCGGGGGTGAGCTGCGAGTGCGTGGTCGATGCCGGGTGAATGACCAGCTAACGAACGTCACCGATGTTGGCGAGGTGGCTGAACAGCGAGAGGCCGTCAACGAACTTCTTGCCAGCTTCGACGCCGCCCTTGATTTCGAACGACACGATGGCGCCGACACCCTTGGGGGCGTACTTATTGGCGTTGGTGTACCACGGGCTCGACTTCAGGCTTGCGTAGTTGACCGACTCGATCTGCGGGTGAGCCTCAAGCCACTCGGCGATCTTCTGTGCGTTCTCGACGTGGCGCTCGATACGAAGGCTGAGCGTCTCGATGCCCTGAATGATCTGCCATGCGCTGGCCGGAGCGATTGATGCACCGAGGTCGCGAAGCAGCTGCACGCGGGCCTTGATGATGTACGCAATCGCGTCACCGAGAACGGTCGTGTAGGAAGCGCCGTGGTACGAGGGGTCGGGCTCGGTGAGGCCGGGGAACTTGTCGACGTTCTTTGACCACTCGAACTTGCCACCGTCGACGATGATTCCACCGATGACCGTGCCGTGTCCGCCGAGGAACTTGGTTGCCGAGTGGATGACGATGTCAGCTCCGTGCTCGAGCGGGCGGATGAGGTAAGGAGTCGCAATTGTGTTGTCGACGATCAGCGGAACGCGGTTCTCGTGAGCCACGTCAGCAACGAGCTTGATGTCGAGAACGTTGACGCGGGGGTTACCAATGGTCTCGGCAAAGAACAGCTTGGTGTTCGGGCGAACGGCGCGGCGCCACTCGTCAGCGTCATCCTGGTTCTCGACGAAGGTGGTCTCGATACCGAGCTTGGCCAGCGTGTACTTGAACAGGTTGTAGGTACCACCGTAAATCGAGCTTGACGAGACGATGTGGTCGCCAGCCTGAGCGATGTTCAGAACGGCAAAAGTCTCGGCAGCCTGACCCGAGGCAACCATGAGAGCCGCGGTACCGCCCTCGAGAGCGGCTACGCGCTGCTCGACGACATCTTGGGTCGGGTTCTGGATGCGGGTGTAGATGTTTCCGAACTCGGCCAGAGCGAAGAGGTTCTTCGCGTGCTCTGCACTGTTGAACACGTACGAGGTCGTCTGGTAGATCGGCGTCGCACGCGCGTTGGTTACGGGGTCGGGAGCAGCTCCGGTGTGGACCTGCTTGGTTTCAAATTTCCAGTTGGCTGGGTCGTTGCTCATCGAGTGCTCCTATGTAGACAAAAGATTGATTTCTTGACTGTAAGTCGAGAGGCGGGCCCGTCTCAATTTCGTTTGTCACAACTGGTAACAAACCGCCGATGTAGGTAACGGTGCGCCCGAAATGGCGGATTGGCTAGCCTAGAGTCATGCCTTCGACAAAGCACGTCCACGATTACTCCGACGGAGTCTTTGCCCGCGGAGAAAGAAGTGACCGTGAGATTGCATGGGAGCGCTACACCACCATTCCCATGATCATCCTGTCGTTCCTGTTCATCCTGAGTTTTTCAATCTTGGTGCTCGACGACCTCAAGTTCTTCGCACCAATTGAGAAGGTGCTGACGGGCATCATCCTCTTCGTCTGGGCGGCGTTCTGGGTTGATTACTGCGCGCGCTTCACGCTGAGCCAAAACAAGCGCTCGTTCTTCAGGCACAACCTCATCGATCTGATTTCGTTGATCATCCCTTTCGCTCGCCCGTTCTTGCTCCTCATGTACTTGGCTCGCCTGAGGGTGTTCCGGGGGCGCAATGGGTCGTCGCTGCGTGCTCGCGTCGTCGCTTACCTGGTCTCGTTCGCCATCATGTACATCTACGTCATGTCGCTCCTGGTTTATCTCGCCGAGCGCAACGCTGCGGGCGCGACGATTGTGAGTTACGGCGATTCGGTGTGGTGGGCCATGGAAACAATTTCGACGGTCGGGTATGGCGACATGATTCCGGTGACGATTACCGGCCGCGTTTACGCCGCGCTGTTGATGCTCGGCGGCATAGTGATTGTCGGTGCAACAACGGGAACCGTCGTCTCCTACCTGGGCGAGCGCATCCAGACCATGCATAAGCGCAAGGTCGAGGATGACGCCACTCACCCCGACAATGACCAGCACGGCAACGGGTCTCACTGACCTGTGGCTCCGCGGGGTAGACCCCTCGTGGATGCCCGCGCTTGAGCGTTCGCGCCAATCACTTGAGCGCGCCGCCCAAGCGGTTCTGGCGGCTAGGGCGGCCGGAGCGCGCACATTGCCCAGCGATGAAAACGTGCTGCGCGCCCTCAAGCAACCCCTGGCGCACGTGCGTGTGTTGATTGTCGGACAAGACCCGTATCCCACTGTCGGTAACGCTGTCGGACTTGCTTTCTCGGGCGATGCATTGGTTTCGATTCCGGCGAGCTTGCGCAATATCTTCCGTGAGCTGCGCACCGACACCGGAGTCGACGAACCCGACAGCGCCGACCTGAGCCTATGGGCCGACCGCGGGGTGCTTCTCTTGAACCGAGTTCTCGTCGTGCGTGAAGGCGAAGCGGGATCACTGCGCAAAACCGGTTGGGAAGAGGTCACCCTCGAGATCGTTCGTGAGCTTGCTCGGCGAGGCGGCCCACTGGTCGCAATCCTCTGGGGCAACGATGCCGCTGCACTCGGCGCCGAGCTGCGGGATGTGCCCAAGGTGGTGAGCGTGCATCCCAGCCCGCTGTCGGCACACAGGGGTTTCTTCGGCTCCAAGCCATTCACTAAGGCCAACGCTGCGCTCGTGGAGCAAGGGGCAGAGCCGATCGACTGGGCATTGCCCGCCACTGCCCCCACGCTCTTCGATTTGTCCTGAGATTTTCTTCCGGTGCGCTCATAAGATGTAGAACGTGCTTCCCGAGGAATATCAAAAGGCCCGCGTGCTTCCGCCGCACCTGCGCAAGCAACCCGCGCCCGAAGCACCGTTCAGTTACGTGATTCGGGATGCCAAATCCTCTGACCTTCCCGACATTCGCGAGATTTACAACCACTACGTGCTCAACTCGGTGGTCACCTTCGATGAGAAGGCGATGACCCTGCGTGAGTGGAAGGGCAAGTTCGCCCACTTGACCAAGCACGGCTATCCCATTTTGGTCGCTGAGACGCCGTCGGGGCAGGTCATTGGTTACGCCTTGGTTCAGCCGTGGCGGCAAAAGAGCGCTTTTAGATACACGGTCGAGAATTCGATTTACCTGCGTGCAGCATCCACCGGCAAGGGCCTCGGTCGTGACCTGCTTGGCGCACTCGTTGATCGGTGCCAAGAGGCCGGCTACCGCGAGATGATTGCCGTCATCGCAGACTCGGGTGCTGAGGCATCGATCAAGTTGCACGAAGAGTACGGCTTCAAAGAGGTCGGACGAATGGGCCGAGTCGGCTTCAAATTCGGCCGTTCGATTGGTACCGTCACCCTGCAGCGATCGATGAAAAAGGCTTCGAAAAAGGCCTAGTCGCCTTCGTATTTCGCTTCGCTGCGAGTCATGAACGCCTGCATGCCGCGTTTGGCATCATGTGTTCCGAGTAGTCGCATAAGTTCTGGCTGAAGCGCCTGCGCCGCCTGCTCCTGCGAGTCGAGAGCGAGGCGGGCATTGGCGAGTGTGGCCTGAACGGCAAGTGGCGCCTGCGCGGCGATTGTCTCTGCGATCTCGAGCGCCCGCATCACTTGGGTACCGGGCGCGACAACCTCTTGTACGAGCCCGATGCGTAGGGCTTCGCCGGCATCGAAGCGGTCGCCGGTGAGAACCCATCGCATGGCGTTGCCCCAGCCGCATCGAGCGGCGAAGCGCAGGGTTGCGCCCCCGAAAGGGAGAATCGCTCGACTAACTTCAAGTTGAGCGAACGCGGTGTCGGCGGCTGCGATGGCGATGTCGGCGGCCAGAATCAGCTCGATTCCGAGCGTGAAACAGATGCCACTCGTAGCCACAATGACCGGCTTCGAGACTCGTGCTGACTGCACGCCCCACGGGTCGAGTCCTCCGTCGGGAACATAGTGCAGCCCGTCAGCCTTGAGGTGCCCCGCCACATCGGCCAGATCGAGCCCTCCCGTGAAGTGCTCGCCCACGGCACTGACCACGCCGACCCGGTAGGTGGGGTTGCGGTCAAGCTCGCCGAAAGCCAGCGCGAGCTCCTGCAACATCGCCACATCGGCCGCATTGCGCTTGTCGGCTCGGTTGAGCTCGATGTGCAGCACGTGACCGCGGGCGGTCACCAAAACACGAGGCGCGTTCACGCTCGGGCCTACTGGGGGATTCCGATAGCGCTATAGATGGCACCGGTCCATGACGCAGCGTTTGAAACGCGTCGACCGTCCACGATTGCGGCGACTCCCGGAACATCCTTCGAGGTGATGGTCTTGTAGTCGGAGTGATCGGCCTGGATTACGACACCGTCCGCATGCGTTCCGAAGTGGTAGGCCGTGAAGCCCAGACGCTCGAGTTCCTCGTCGGTGTAGAGCGGGTCGTGCACCAGCACCTTGGCACCTGCGTCGAGCAGCGCTTGGTTAGTGCCGAAGACACCCGAGAACGCGGTCTCTTTAACGCCACCGCGGTAAGCGGCACCCAGAATGACCACCGTCTTGTCTTTGAGGCTGCCCAGCGAAGCGGCGAGAAGGCCAACTGCGTAGTTGGGCATGTCAGCGTTGGCTGCGCGAGCCGCACGAACGACGGTGGCGTCAGGGTCGTTCCACAGGTACAGACGCGGGTAAACCGGAATGCAGTGGCCGCCGACGGCAATGCCGGGCTGGTGAATGTGGCTAAACGGTTGCGAGTTGCTTGCCTCAATCACCTTGTAGATGTCGATGCCGGTCTTTTGCGCGTAAATAGCGAACTGGTTGGCCAGGCCGATGTTGACGTCACGGTAGGTGGTCTCGGCGAGCTTGGCCATTTCGGATGCTTCGGCCGATCCGAGATCCCAGACGCCGTTGCCCCGCTCGAGGTCGGGGCGCTCGTCGAAGTCGAGAATCTGCTCGTAGAACGACACTGCTTTTGCGGCTCCCTCGGGCGAGAGACCGCCGACGAGCTTGGGGTACTTGCGCAGGTCAGCGAAGACGCGACCGGTGAGAACGCGTTCGGGCGAGAACACGAGGTGGAAGTCTTTGCCTTCGACGAGCCCGGAGCCCTTTTCGAGCATCGGCTTCCAGCGCGTGCGGGTCGTGCCGACGGGTAGCGTCGTTTCGTACGCAACGAGTGTGCCGGGGGTCAGGTTGGCAGCCAGCGATTCGGTGGCCTGGTCCATCCAGCCGAAGTCGGGAACAGCGTTTTTGTCGACGAACAGCGGCACAACGATGACGACGGCATCGACACCGGGAATGGCGTCGGCGTAATCGGTGGTGGCACGCAGCAGGCCCGAAGGAACGAGCTCGCTCATCTTCTCTTGCAGGTGCGCTTCGCCCGGGAATGGCTCGGTTGCCGCGTTGATCAGCTCCACGGTCGTGGGGTTCACGTCAACGCCAACGACGTGGTGTCCTTTCGACGCGAACTGGACTGCGAGGGGCAAACCGATTTTGCCCATACCGATAACGGCGATTTTCACGACTGACTACTTTCCTTTTCCGGAGGGAGATGACTTCTTGAGAGCGGCGACATCGGCGATGGCGTCTTCGAGGCGTGCCTCGGTCAGTGCAAGTTCGCGAGCCAGCGCCGAGGTCGTGCGTGCTTGAGTGACGCTGCGCTTGTAGTTTGAAACTGACTCGATGAGCACGACAACGACGAGGCCATAGAGGAGCAGGTCGGCACCGCGTCCGACTCCCAGCGCGTGTGCGATGGCGCTGAGCAAACCAGGCCAGATGACGGCGACAACGCCGACCAGCACAGCCAGAATCACGAGGATGCGGCGAACGGCTTGGTGGCTCGCGCTTGGCGTTGCGCGAACCAAGTACACGGCCGTCAGCACGAGACCGATGACGAGCAGAATCTGAATCCAGAGGGTCATGTTCTAGTTCACAATCAGGTCGAAAAGGATGTTGACCGAGTTCAGCAGCGACTGGCCTTTCGCCTTGGAGTAGTCGGTGTAAATGACTTCAACCGGGAACTCCTGCCAAGGGACTTTGGTGCGGCCGATCTGCACAACAATCTCAGTGGCATGGGCCATGCGGTCTTGCTGCAGGTTGATGCCTCGAGCGGCTTCGACGCTCAGCACCCGCAGACCGTTGTGCGCATCGGTCAGGTTCATCTTGGTGGTTCGGTTGGTCACCCACACGGCTGTCTTGAGAACAACCTTTTTTGCCCATCCCGGGTTGGTGCGGTCGTCGAGAAAGCGAGACCCGAACACGACGCCGAGTTTTTTGGAGCGAGCAAGTTTGAGCATGCCGAGCGCGTCCTCGATGCGGTGCTGGCCGTCGGCGTCAAATGTCACAATCCACGCAGCGTTGGCTTGTTCGCGTGCGTACGAGATTCCGGTCTGAAGCGCAGCGCCCTGACCGAGGTTGATTGGATGCGTGATGACCCGGGCACCGTGTTCCCGTGCGACTGCCCCGGAGCCGTCGGTGCTGCCGTCATCGATGCAGACAACATTGGCAAATTCCTTCTTCAACTCGTCGATGACACCACCAATCACGGGGGCCTCGTTGTAGAGGGGAATCACAATCCACACATCGTGGTTTTTCGCACTGCGGGCGGCAGGCTTCACTGGTGGAGTCATGCTCCCATTCTGGCAGATGGAGCTAGTCTTGAGGCTGGCTTAGCCTCCTTGGCGCGTTCCCCTAGATTGGCGAAATACATGACTTCTCCGGACATCCGAATTCTTCCTTTGGCCGACGTTGCCGAGTCGGCTCAACTCGGTGCGGGCACCTCCATCTGGCACCTCGCGCAGGTGCGGGAGAACGCTCAGCTGGGCAAGAACTGCATCGTGGGGCGAGGCGCTTACATCGGCACGGGTGTTGTCATGGGTGACAACTGCAAGGTTCAAAACTACGCACTGGTATATGAACCAGCCGTACTCGAACCGGGTGTCTTCATCGGTCCCGCCGTTGTGCTAACCAACGACACCTATCCCCGCGCGGTCAACCCCGATGGCTCTCTTAAGAGTGGCTCCGACTGGGATGCCGTGGGTGTCACGATTCGCACCGGTGCCGCCATTGGGGCACGCGCAGTCTGTGTCGCACCAGTTGAGATCGGTGCCTGGGCGACCGTGGCTGCCGGCGCGGTCGTCACCAAAGATGTTCCCGATTTTGCGCTCGTGGCCGGTGTTCCTGCTAAGCGCATCGGCTGGGTTGGCAAGTCGGGCCAGCGCCTGGTGCAGCAGGGCGACCACTGGCTCTGCCCGGCAACCGGTGCAACCTACACCGAGACTCAGGGCATCCTGACCGAGAACGCCTAGTTCTTTAGAACTTCGGTGCGCCGCGGCTCGTTCGCTAGAGCGAGCAGGCGGTGATTTTCCACAGCGACGCTTCGCCCACTTGCGCTGCCAGAGTCACTGAGGGGTTCGCTGCCATATTGGTGATTCCCGGGTACAGGTGATGCTCTCCGTGCACCTCTTGCGAGCCAAAGTCGAGCACGTACCCGAGATTGTGCTCCTTCACCGCTGCACACACGGCTGGGTCAGTGGCGGCATCTTGCAGGTGCTGGGTGATGGCGGCAATCGATGTGTCACGAACGCCGGGTCGGCTCAGAAGTGGCACTCGATTCGCGAGAGCATAAACCAGGGATGCCCCGGTCCACGGATTGCCGATGGTCTTTACTCCGACCGGAACAATGTCGTCTACCTGGTCGAGCAGTGTCTGCTCGTCGGGGGTCAGCAGCTTTGATTGCGGCGTCATTGCGTAGTTGTCGCGACCGCGTTGCGTTTCGACGCCGAGGTTTGACGACTGAATAGCCAGGGCGGCCAACAGCAACAAGACGACTGCGCTAGCGATGGCGGCTCGTCGACTCCGCAGAACGCGGATGTGCCTGCGCAAGAAGTCGATCCACCAGGTCAGGCCGATAATGGCCAGCGGGACTTCGACGATGGCAAGCAGTGCCGCCATTCGATACACATCGCCGTACCACATGCCGATCAGAGCAGCACGAAGGAAACCTGCCGGGGCGGCCGCGGCAACGACAAAAAGCACACCGAAGAGCACCCAGGTGATGACCAGCCACAACCGCTCTCGCCGCAGGATGCACACCGCGAGCCCTGTCGTTACCATCAGGCTGATGGCGACCGCCGGGCCCAGCCCAACCGGCGAATCACCGACCAGGTCGATGACGCCCTCGAGCCAGGTACTGCGCGGTTTCCAGAAGTTGCCCGGCTGAGTCTTGTAGAACACCAGCGCCACAACAGCGATGAGTCCGAGCGCGCCCGCATACAGTGCGACAAAGCGAGAGCGCGGCGCTGCGGTGGCGCGAAGGCGCCGGTGCCAGGCGATGAGTCCGAGCAGAACCATGGGACCGCAGGTCACGACCACGGCGAATGTTGCGCTCGGGTGGGCCAGTGAGATTCCCGGCAACGCAACGATGAGCGCGACCACGCTCGCCCCGCGGCTCATCCCCGCCTTCGGAGCAAATCCGAGGGCAATGATGGCCAGGGCCCACAGGGCAGGCATCACCGCTAGCCCGAGCATGAAGGCGTAAAGAACGCCGTAGTCCATCATCATGTAGGGGAAGGCGGCAAAGCCCCCGCCGATGACTCCGGCGACAACGAGGGGCAGCCGTCGAGGACCACACAACACTCGCGTCAAGAACATCAAGCTCAGCGGCCAGACGACGGCGCCAATGACAACGGTGACGGCAGAAACGGTAACTGGGATGCTCGCTCCGCTGACCATCGCGACGAGAGACGCGAAGTCGTGCCATCCTGCCGGGTAGAAGCCTGCGTTCTCAATGCCCGTCGGAGGCAGCCCCGACAGTGACATCGACGATGCGATTCCCGAGTCAAGGATGTATCGAATCGCGCTGAGGTGAAAGACCGCGTCGTACGTTTGTGAGATGTTCGACGGGATGCCAATCGAGTAAATCAATCTCCAACCGATGCCGATGAACGCGACCGCACTTCCGACGAGTCCCCAGCGAGTCAGTGAGCGGGCAGAGTCAGCAGCGAGGATGCCCGGCCAACGCCGTTCGAGAAGTCGACGAACCACCCACGCAATGAGCGCAAATACGAGAGTGCCCACCAAAGCCGGCACGATCCCCCACCGAACGTGGAGCGGGGCGCACGCCATGGGGACCAGCCCCAGGACGGTGAGCGAAAAAATGGGCGCCAGGCCGACCAAGGCGATGCGGCGCAGCCCCAAGACGTAGCCGATAACGCCACCGGGAACGAGAATCAGAGCGATGGCGACCACACCGGGCCAGACGGCATCCATCCAACTCATAGCCGCAGTCTACCGGCGAGGCTGCACGGGCCTTCGTTAGGCTAGGGGAGTGACTTCGACCGCTGTGACTCCTCGCGTTGTCGCCGTTGTTGTCGCTTACAACCGCCGTGACCTGCTCATTGAAGCGATGACCGCGCTCGCTGCGCAGACCCGCGCACTCGACGCGATTGTGGTCGTTGACAATGCGTCCACCGATGGTTCGGGCGAGGCCGCCAAAGCCACGCTGGCCTCGATTGACCTCGTGCGCCTCGAGACCAACACCGGTGGTGCAGGCGGATTCGCGGCTGGAATTGCCCGCGCCACCGCGCACCACAACCCCGACTGGGTGTGGCTCATGGACGACGACACGATTCCCACTCCGACTGCGCTCGCCGAACTGCTGGCAGGGGCGACCAGCGCACCAGAGATCACCGTTGCCGGGTCTCGAGTGGTCTGGCACGACGGACAAGACCACCCTATGAACACCCCACGCGAGAACCCGTTCGGCGGCTCAGCATGGAAGGCTCAGGCGCGTGAGCTCGGCGGGCTGGCCGTGCGCAGCTCCTCGTTTGTGTCGATGCTGATCTCGGTGCCGCGCATCCGTGAAGTTGGTCTGCCCGTGGCCGACTACTTCATTTGGAACGACGATTTTGAGTACTCGGTTCGTCTCATTCGCGGCCATCGCGGCATTTTTGTTCCCGCGAGTGTTGTGGTGCATAAGACCAAGGTGCTCGGTTCGACCGACGCCGACCCGGGTGCACGCTTTTACTACGAGGTGCGCAACAAGGTGTGGCTCATGCGCCTATCGAACGGACTCTCGCTCTGGGAGAAGCTTGTCTACTCGGCCTCCACCCTGCGTCGCTGGCGTCGTACCGTCTCCACGAGCAAAGAGCCAGAGGTACTCATTCGCGAGCGCAAGCGAGGTTGGCGCGATGGATGGCGCACCAAGCCTCGCCCGACTGCTGAGGTGCTTGCCGGCCTGGGTTCGATAAGTGAAGACGTTGCTGCGCTCGAGAGGGCGGCTCGCGCGTGAGCGCTTCGACCCCCTTTTCGCTGCTAATGCCGGTGTATGCCGGCGACAACGCCGACTACTTTGTGCGAGCGTTCTTCTCGAGCGTCCAGGAGCAAACTCTTCGACCCAACGAAGTTGTGCTCGTAGAAGACGGCCCGGTCAGCGCAGCGATGACGGCAGCAATCGAGCGCCTGAGCCTTGAATCGCCGGTCTCGGTGACTCGCGTGAAGCTTCCCGAAAACGTAGGTCTGGCGAATGCACTCGAGGCCGGCCTTGCGCGTTGCACCTACGACGTCGTCGCCCGCATGGATGCCGATGACATCAGTGAACCCACCCGCTTTGCCGAGCAGCTCGCAGTTCTCACTCAGGGATTCGACCTCGTCGGAACGGGTCTGGTCGAGTTCGCCGGACACGAGAACAACCTCGGCACAATGCGCATCCCACCAACCAGCGCCAACGACATTTCGCGTTCAGCCCGTCTGGCACAGCCGTTTCACCACCCGACGGTGATGTATCGCAAGGCCGCTGTTGAGGCAGCCGGGGGGTATCAAGACATTGGGCCGATGGAGGACTACTGGCTCTTCGCCCGCATGATTCACGGCGGCGCCAAGGTGACCAACATCGCAAGACCACTCGTGCGCTATCGCGTCAGCGCGGGCGCCTACGCTCGCCGCGGTGGCGTTGACAAACTCCGCACCGAACTGACGCTACAGCGCCACCTTCGCGAACTCGGCTTCACCACTCGCGGGCAGTATTGGCGAAACGTCATCGTTCGTGGTGGGTATCGCCTCGTGCCCGAAGCGGTTCGGCGCCGGGCCTACCGTAGGCTGATTGCGAATCGTTTTGCGGAAGATTCAGCCGCAGCCAACTAAGTAGGGGCAGTATTCGTGTCGTTTGATCTCGTCGTTGTCGGATCGGGTTTCTTCGGGCTCACCATCGCCGAGCGCGCCGCCGAGCTGGGCAAGAAGGTCGTCGTCATCGACCGTCGCTCGCACATTGGTGGCAACGCCTACAGCGAGTTTGAGCCCGAGACGGGTATCGAGGTTCACCGCTACGGGGCGCACCTCTTTCACACGTCGAACAAGGTGGTCTGGGAGTATGTCAACCGCTTTACTTCGTTCACCTCATACGAGCACCGCGTCTACACCCAGCACAAGGGTGAGATCTATCCGATGCCGATCAACCTCGGCACGATCAACCAGTTCTTTCGTTCGGCTCACTCGCCGAGCTCGGCCAAGGCGCTCATTGCCGAGCAGGCCGCCGAGGTCTCGACTGACAACATCACAAACCTCGAAGACAAGGGCATCTCGCTTATTGGTCGCCCGCTCTACGAAGCGTTCATTCGCGACTACACCGAGAAGCAGTGGCAGACCAGCCCGCGCAACTTGCCGCCCGAAATCATTTCGCGCCTGCCCGTTCGTTACAACTACGACAATCGCTACTTCAACGATGACTTCGAGGGGCTGCCCGTCGACGGCTACACCGCGTGGCTTGAAAAGATGGCCGACCACCCCAACATTGAAGTGCGCCTGAACACCGACTTCTTCGACGAGTCGCAGCCGATCAACAAGAAGGAAATCGTAGGAAAGGTGCCCGTGGTCTACACCGGTGCGCTCGACCGCTACTTCGACTACTCCGCCGGCACGCTGACGTGGCGCACGCTCGACTTCGAACAAGAGGTCGTCGATGTGCCCGACTTCCAAGGCACTCCGGTCATGAACTACGCCGATCTGGATGCGCCCTTCACGCGCATCCACGAATTCAAGCACTTCCACCCCGAGCGTGAGTACCCCACAAAGAAGACGGTCATCATGCGGGAGTTCTCGCGCTTTGCCGAGGGTGAAGACGAGCCGTACTACCCGGTCAACACGCCCGACGACCGTGCGATGGTCATCGCCTACCGCGAGCTGGCTGATGCCGAGGCGAACGTTTTCTTCGGTGGGCGTCTGGGCACCTACCAGTACCTCGACATGCACATGGCTATCGCCTCAGCGCTGACCATGTTCGAGAACCAGCTGCGCGAAGTTCTTTAGTCGCGGGCGCTCGCTCGCGTCTCGACTCGGTCGGCTACTTAATGCCGATCGTGCGCTTCCACGCTTCGACCGAGGTGATGGTTGGCAGGGCTGCGCGGTAAGCCGCAGACATGCTCGCCCAGTTCCGGCGAAGTTTGAGATGGGCTCGCATGCTCGCTCGCAGTCGACGGTTGAATTCCTTGGCGCTGCGACGGTAGTGCTGCTTGCCACTTCCGTCAGCGGTTGAAACGAGTGCACTGTCATAGGCAGCTAGTGCCCACCAGCTCGCTTGAACTGCGGTCAGAGAGATCTGCGGGCGCTCGCCGACATTTGCCTTTCTAGCGGCGAAGAAGTGACGCCGGGCGTTTTTTATCAGCCACAGGGCGAGTTTTGCGCGTGAGAGTCGGCTGTACTTCTGAA
This sequence comes from uncultured Microbacteriaceae bacterium, assembly GCA_903859205.1. GTDB lineage: Bacteria > Actinomycetota > Actinomycetes > Actinomycetales > Microbacteriaceae > CAIOLM01. The sequence goes on along the minus strand of CAIOLM010000030.1, from coordinate 75,588 downwards.
CATCGTTGACGTTGATGAGTGGCTCGGGAAGGTCAGACGAACGGCGAAGCACCGTCATCTCGGGGAAGTTTTGAGCGGCGGCTCGAATGTCACCCAGTCGAGTCGGCATGAGTGGGTGCAGGGAGTCAGGACCGGCAAGAACGTCGGTGAGGGCCCAGCTGTAAAGCTCATCGGTGAAGTACTGCATCTTGAACAGGTGCTTGACGCTGAGTTGGAAGCTGTCCCAGACAAAAAACCCACCCTTGCGGTGCGGGGAGTGCAAGAGCGCTGCCACCCAGCGGTTGCGACCGTGGAAGTAGGCCTGCCAGTCCTTGTAGTCGTCCTTGTCTTGCCAGGAGACGTGCCAGACGGCGGCGCCCGGGAAGCTCACCGTGGCGTACCCATGGTCGCTGGCTCGCAGCGAGTACTCGGCGTCATCCCACTTGATGAAGACAGGGAGGGAAAGGCCGATTTCGCGAACGATGTCGAGCGGAATCAGGCTCATCCACCACCCGTTGAAGTCGACGTCTGCTCGCTCGTGCAGCCACGGGGTCTGACGCAAGTTGGAGTCTTGGAAATTGTGGCGGAACTGGCTCTCAACCTTCGGGCCCCAGAAGAACTTGTTGCGGTCGACCTTCTCGCTATAGCTGTGAATCTGCGCTCGGTCGTACATGTCGAACATGTGGCCGCCGACGATCGTCGGTTCGTGCGCATAGCGACCGAAGGCCACCGCGCGCATCACGCCCTCTGGCTCGACTATCACGTCGTCGTCGAGTAGCAGCACGAAGTCGCTGTCTTTGCGGGCCAGCGCCTCAATCATTCCGCGCGAGAAACCGCCAGATCCGCCGAGGTTGGGCTGGGCGATGTGCTTGAGGCGAGGTCCGAGCTTCTTGGCAACGGATGCATAAGTCGGCTGGTCGGTGACGCGATCGGTGCCCTGGTCGACAACGCAGATGGCGTCGATTGCAGTTTCAATGCCCTGCTCGTCGGCGAGCATGCGCACGACCTCGACACAGTAATCGGGGCGGTTGAACGTGGTGATTCCCACGGTCGCTTTACCCGTGCGGTTCGGGGTATGGGTGGTGGTGTACTCGGCGCCGTCAAAGATGAGGTCGTCGGTGCCGGCAATCAGGTCGAACCAATACCAGCCGCCATCAATAAAGTTGGTCAGCGGAAGCTCAAAGGTGGTGACCTCGGCCTTTTTAGTCAGGCTGGCCGAGTCGATGCGCTGCACGACTCCGCGAGCATTCGAGCGGTACAAGAGAACCGTTCCGACTCCGCTCGTCCGAATCGTGAGGGTCACTGCCGGGATGCTCGTCCAGCGCTGCCAGTAGGCCGCGGGGAAGGCGTTGAAGTAGCTGGCGAACGAGATGTCGCTGCCGGCGCGAACCCGCAGTTTCTGGCGGCCCAAAACATCTTCGACGTGGTTGTTGTTAGTCAGGCGGATTGCCTTGCCCTCGACGACTCCCCAGGTGTCACCGTCGATGTAGAGGGCGAGAACCTCGGGGTCGGCTTCTAGCGGCAGGACCACTCGGTGCAGGGTCGTTGCGCTCGGGCGTGAAGATACAGAGGTCGCTCGGGCCATGTCTCCAGCCTACCGGGCGGGGGTTGTCGAGCCCGGATTCGACTCCCCGCCGCGACCAGCAACGAGATGCGTTGCCCCAGTGGTGGGGGCCCATCGAACCTCTAGAAGAGCTTCTCGTCCGCACGGGGACGAAAAAAATAAGCGGCCGATAAACGACCGCTTCTTTTTCGTGCCCTCGAGAGGATTCGAACCTCCGACCTATGGTACCGGAAACCAGTGCTCTATCCCCTGAGCTACGAGGGCGGGATACTTCAGGCTAGCAGGGCGCAAACGCCCCGCAGAATTGCTCGAACGGCCTAGCGGCCGAGCGACTTCTCAACGTCGTGCACGACCTCTTCAACCTCGCCGGGTTCGCTAAAGGTGTCTGACGCGATGGCAATCCAGTAAGCCGAAGTCGCGACTTGCGCTTCGCCCACACCGCGCGTGACAGCGAAGTATCCATCGACTGACTTCGATGGGCTGTAGCTGGGCACGAACGAGCTTGTTGTGAGGGTTGTCACCAGGTGTTCTTTCAGGGTCGGCATCGACTCTGGCGTGATCTGAGCAACTGCAATGGTGAAGGTCTCGCCGCTGGTCTGATTGACGTATCCGCAGGTGACACCCTTGAGTCCAGCAATCGCCGCCGCGGTGGTTCCTGCCTTGGGGGCGAAGTCAGGGTTCTGCTCGTAGTTCTGGCCGCCCTTGAGTGAGTAGAGCGCATCCGCCGAAAGAATGTCGTCGCAGGTCAGCGTCATCGGAACGCCAGTGACCTCGGTGCTCGATGCCGTGGCCGTCGCGCTCGCGGTCTGCTCGGGTTTCGCCGTGTTTGAGTTCTGTACCGCGACTGGATTCGGGCTCTCGCACGCCACGAGGGCGAGCAGCACAGCGCTGATCGCGAGAGTAGAACCACCCGCGCGAAGCGCGCGTGAAGCAGAAATTCGAGCCATGGCTTCAGTGTAAGAAACCGCGCCTGAGAAACGCCTCAGCGCGCGCCGGTAGACTCGCATGTTGTGACGCCAGACGATCTCTCTCTCATCCTCTTTGAGCGCATTCTTGTCGTGGCCGCCCAGTTGGGTGTTGCCGACGCCGATGCCGTGACAACCCTTGCGGTTACTGATGTCGTGCTCGAGCGCCCGAAGAACCGCGACCACGGAGACTGGGCCTCCAGCGTTGCTCTCAAGCTCTCTAAGCCCCTAGGGCTAAACCCCCGTGACTTCGCCACGTCGCTGGCCGCATTGCTTGCAGAGGTAGATGGCATCGCGGGCGTCGAGGTAGCCGGACCGGGCTTCATCAACGTGCGCTTGAGTGCGGCGTCTGCCGGCGTGCTCGCCAAGACGATTGTCGAGGCCGGCGCAGCCTACGGAAACGGCGACCTGTACCGCGGCATCAGCATGAATCTCGAGTTCGTTTCGGCCAACCCGACTGGGCCGATCCACATGGGTGGAACGCGCTGGGCAGCGGTGGGCGATTCACTCGCACGCGTGCTTCAGTCGCAGGGCGCATCCGTTACTCGCGAGTACTACTTCAACGACCATGGCGCTCAGATTGACCGCTTTGCCCGATCGCTGGTTGCCGCCTACTTGAACCAGCCCACGCCAGAAGACGGGTACGGCGGGGCCTACATCTTTGACATTGCTGCGCGCGTTGCTGCCGCCTACGAGCACGACCTGACCGTGCTGCCGGCCGGTGAGATGCAAGAGGTCTTTCGTTCCATCGGTGTCGACCTCATGTTCGGCGAGATTAAGGCAAGCCTGCACGAGTTTGGCGTCGATTTTGACGTCTACTTCCACGAAGACTCGCTGTACGAGACCCGTGCTGTTGAGCGCGCTGTTGCTCGCCTGCGCGAGCTCGGCCACATCTTCGAGGCCGACGGGGCGACCTGGCTTCGCACGACTCCGTTCGGCGACGACAAAGACCGCGTCATCATCAAGAGCGACGGTGAAGCGGCTTACATCGCGGGCGACCTGGCCTACTACCTCGACAAGCGCGAGCGTGGCTTCGAGCGCAACATCATCATGCTCGGCGCTGACCACCACGGATACGTTGCCCGAATGATGGCCATGTGCGCTGCCTTCGGTGACGAACCCACCGTGAACCTTGAGATTCTCATCGGTCAGATGGTCAACCTGCTGCGCGATGGCCAGCCCATGCGCATGAGCAAGCGCGCCGGAACAATCGTTACCCTCGAAGACCTCGTCGAAGCTGTAGGCGTGGATGCCGGACGCTACGCCCTCGTGCGCAGCTCAAGTGACTCGCAACTCGACATCGACCTCGACCTGCTGGGCAAGCGCACCAACGACAACCCGGTTTACTACGTGCAGTACGCGCACGCCCGCACCTGCTCAGTGGCTCGCAATGCCGAGGCCGCCGGAGTTCGCCGCGAAGAGGGCTTCGCCCCCGAATTGCTCGATCACGAGACCGAGTCGATTCTGCTGGGTATCTTGCAAGAGTTCCCGCGCATCGTCGCTCAGGCCGCGCAGTTGCGTGAGCCGCACCGCATCGCCCGCTTCATCGAAGAGGTCGCCGGCAACTACCACCGCTGGTACGACAAGTGCCGCGTTTTGCCCCTGGCTGACGAGCCGGTGACCGACGTGCACCGCAGCCGTCTCTGGCTCAATGAAGCAACCTCGCAGGTCATCCGAAACGGGCTCACCATGCTCGGTGTTTCTGCACCGGAGCGCATGTAACCCTTCGGTAGTTGACGAGACCGCCGGCAGTATCGAAACCTAGGCGTTCAGCGCCTTCATGCCCGACCAGGCACTGTTGACCATGTCATCGAGGTCGTGGCTGTGGCGCCAGCCCAGCACCGAGCGAATTTTTGCGGGGTTGGCAACGATGCGCGCCGGGTCGCCCGGGCGACGGGCATCCACTTCGAGCTCGACGGATGCCCCGCTGGCGGCAATCGCACGCTCAACAACCTCGATCACCGAGTAGGCGGTTCCCGTTCCCACGTTGAACACGTCGAACGCCCACTGGCTACCGGCCTTCTCGATTGCCGTCAACGCCAGGATGTGCGCATCCGCGAGGTCGGCCACGTGAATGTAGTCGCGCTCGCAGGAGCCGTCCTTGGTCTCGTAGTCGGTGCCGAAAACCTTGGGGCTCTGCCCGTCAACGATGCGGCGCAGCACCTGAGGAATCAGGTTGGTCGCAAAGTTGTCGGCGAGGGCATCGGTGGCCGTGCCGGCAACGTTGAAGTAGCGCAGGCTGGCTGCACGAACCTGCCCGACCTCGTTGAGTGCGCGGAGGAGGTCTTCGCTTGCAAGCTTTGTCTCCCCATATGGGTTGATGGGCATGGTGGGGGAGTCTTCGGTGACTTCACCCTTGGCCATCCCATAGACAGCCGCGGTGCTCGAGAACACGAAGTTCGTCACTCCCGCGCGCTTCATAGACTCGATCAAGTTCACGGTTCCACCGATGTTCACTCGGTAGTAGCTCAAGGGGTCAGCAACCGACTCCGGCACGCTCTTCAGTGCCGCGGTGTGAATGACCGCGGTGACCTGGTTCTCACGCATGAACTGCGTCATGGCGTCGATGCTCGCCTCGTCACTGATGTCGGCCTCGAGAAGCGAAATCCCTGGGATTCGGGTGATGACCCCCGATGAGAGATCGTCGACGACAACGGCCGCGTAGCCGTGAGCCTGCAGGCTGGCGACAATGTGGGAGCCGATGTATCCAGCTCCGCCGGTAACGAGACAAGTCATGCTCCCAATGCTAGGGGAGGTAAACTGGCTATTTAGCCTGCCTTCTTCTTTTTGAGGTCCCTAGTGACGAACCCCCTAGCCCCTGAGTGGCTCGACGCTTCCGTCGACGCCAACGCTCTCGTGCCTGGAATCTGGGCCGACTCGGTCGTGCGTGATGGCGAGGGTGAAATCACCGTCGGCGGTGTGAGCGTGACCACGCTGGCGCATCGTTTTGCAACTCCTCTCTATGTGGTTGACGAGACGCACGCTCGCGATCGCGCGGTTCGCGTGCGCAAGGCATTTGATGCTGCTGCCGAGCGCATTGGCACCACCGCAAAGGTGTATTACGCCGGCAAGGCGTTCTTGTGCACCGAGGTCGTGCGCTGGGTTGTCGACGCGGGCCTGTATGTCGATGTCGCCAGCGGCGGAGAGCTCGCTGTCGCGCTCGCCGCGGGAATCGACCCGGCACGCATTGGTTTTCACGGCAATAACAAGTCCATCGCCGAGATCGAGCGGGCTGTCGCTGTGGGCGTGGGCACCATGGTCGTCGACTCCGACTGGGAGATCGAGCGCGTTGCCGATGCTGCACGCAGCGCAGGGCGCCGCCAGCGTGTGCGCCTGCGGGTCAACACTGGCGTGCATGCCAACACTCACGACTTTCTGGCCACCGCTCACGAAGACCAGAAGTTCGGCATCACGATTGCCAACGCACCCGAGGTCGTCGCAGAGATTCGCGCACACGAGTCGCTCGAGTTCGTCGGGTTGCACTGTCACATCGGCTCGCAGATTTTCGGTACGGCAGGTTTCGCCGAGTCGGCAGCTCGTTTGGTCGCCCTGCACGCCGAGCTCAGCAAGGCAGCTCCTGTTCCCGAGCTCAACCTCGGCGGCGGATTTGGAATCGCCTACAAGCCCGGTGACGCTCCCACTGACATCGAGACCATCGCCGACGAGATCGCCGCTGCGGTGGCCAAGGAGTGTCAGGCAGCGGGAATTCCTGTGCCCGTTCTGGCGCTCGAGCCCGGTCGCGCGATCATCGGAACGTCGACGTTCACGCTTTACTCGGTGGGGACAACCAAAGAGGTCACGGTTGAGGCTGAGGGTGCATCCGCCACTCGCCTGTATGTCAGTGTCGACGGCGGCATGAGCGACAACGCTCGCCCGGCACTGTACGGAGCTGACTACCACGTGCGTCTGGCCAACCGAGTTTCGCCCGAACCCAAGCAGCTTGTTCGAATCGCTGGCAAGCACTGTGAATCGGGCGATATCGTCGTCAAGGCCGACTACTTGCCGGCCGATGTTGAACCAGGTGACCTGCTCGCAGTGCCGGCAACGGGCGCATACTGCTGGTCGCTCTCGAGCAACTACAACTACCTCGCTCGCCCGGCGGTCGTCGCCGTAGCGAACGGCAACGCGCGAGTGATCGTGCGCGGCGAAACGGAGGCCGACCTGTTGGCCCGTGACGCCGGAATCATCGGAGGATCAAAATGACCGAGTACCGGAGTGTGCGCGTCGCGCTTCTCGGCGGTGGAACCGTCGGCGCGAACGTTGCCAAAATCTTGCTCGAGCACAAAGAAGAGCTGGCCGCTCGCGTGGGTGCCACGCTCGAGCTGACCGGCATCGCCGTGCGCAACATCGACGCCAAGCGTCCGGTTGACCTGCCCGCCGCACTTTTCACCACGGATGCGCGCCCGCTCATTCTCGGAGCCGACATCGTCGTCGAGGTCATGGGTGGCATTGAGCCGGCGCGCGAGTACATTCTGCTAGCTCTCAACTCAGGAGCCGATGTCATCACGGCCAACAAGGCTCTTCTGGCAACGCACGGAACAGAGCTCTTCGATGTCGCTGAGCGCGTCGGCGCTCAGCTCTACTACGAGGCCGCCGTTGCTGGCGCGATTCCGATCATTCGCCCGCTGCGCGACAGCCTGGCCGGCGACCGCGTGCAGCGCGTGATGGGTATCGTCAACGGCACCACGAACTACATTCTCGACCGCATGGATTCTGAGAAAGACACGTTTGAGTCGGCACTTGCCATGGCCACGGAGCTCGGTTACGCCGAGGCAGATCCCACAGCAGACGTCGACGCGTTCGACGCCGCACAGAAGGCATCGATTCTGGCCAGCCTGGCTTTTCACACCGAGGTTCCGCTCGAGAGTGTTTATCGCGAGGGTATCCGCGACATCTCGGCCGAGGTTGTCGAGCTTGCCCGTTACGCAGGCTTCGTCATCAAGCTTTTGGCCATCGCCGAGCGCGTGACCGATGAAGCAACCGGAATCGATAGCGTCTCGGCACGCGTTTACCCGGCACTCATTCCTCGTGAGCACCCACTGGCCTCGGTTCACAAAGCCAACAACGCCGTGTTCGTTCAGGCCGAAGCTGCCGGAAGCCTGATGTTCTACGGCGCTGGCGCGGGTGGCCCAGAAACCGCATCCGCTGTGATGGGCGACGTTGTCTCGGCTGCTCGCCGTCACGTTATCGGTGGCCCCGGCAAGAGCGAGTCGAAGCACGCCAACTTGCCACTTCTGCCCATTAGCGAAATTGAGACCAGCTACCACGTCGTTCTGCGGGTGGCTGATGAGCCCGGTGTACTGGCCACGGTCGCCGGTGTATTCCACGACCACAACGTTTCAGTTGAGCTTGTTGAGCAAGGCGTGTTCGTTCCGGCGAGCGGTCCGGCCGGCAAAGCCTCCACGACTACGCTAGTAATTGGCACGCACGAGGCTCGCGAATCCGACCTAGCGTCCACAGTTTTGGCACTGAGCAAACTCCCCGTGGTTAGCGCGGTCGTCTCAGTCCTACGAGTTGAAGGAGCCTAATGGCACACCAGTGGCGCGGAGTTCTCCGCGAGTACAGCGACCGTCTTGACATCAGTGACAAGACCCCGATCATCACACTGGGCGAGGGTGGCACGCCGTTGCTTCCCGCTCCGGCTCTGTCGGCCATGACCGGCGCCAAGGTTTTCGTCAAGTACGAGGGCATGAACCCCACGGGCTCGTTCAAAGACCGCGGCATGACCATGGCTGTGTCGAAGGCCGTTGAAGACGGCGCGAAGGCCATCATTTGTGCATCAACCGGTAACACCTCGGCGTCTGCAGCTGCCTACGCAGCCCACGCCGGTATCACCGCGGCCGTGCTCGTGCCCGAGGGCAAGATTTCGATGGGCAAGCTCAGCCAGGCCGTCGCTCACAACGGTCAGCTGATCCAGCTCAAAGGTAACTTCGACGACTGCCTCGACATCGCCCGTGACCTCGCCAAGAACTACCCGGTTCACCTGGTGAACTCAGTCAACAACGACCGCATCGAGGGCCAGAAGACGGCTGCGTTCGAGGTTGTTTCGGTTCTCGAAGACGCACCCGATTTTCACTTCCTGCCCGTCGGTAACGCGGGCAACTACACCGCATACAGCCGTGGATACGCCGAGGAGCTTGCTCGTGGCGTGACCACCAAGCTGCCGCGCATGTTCGGCTTTCAGGCCTCGGGTTCAGCACCCATCGTGCTCGGACACCCGGTCAAGAACCCCGACACGCTCGCTTCGGCCATCCGCATTGGTAACCCCGCTTCGTGGGAGCTCGCGCTCACCGCTCGCGACAACACCAACGGTTACTTCGGCGCGATCGATGACGAGACCATCCTCAAGGCCCAGCGCATTCTGTCGGCTCAGGTCGGCATCTTCGTCGAGCCCGCATCGGCCATCTCGGTTGCCGGTCTGCTCGAGCGCGCTGAGGCCGGCGAAATTCCTGCCGGTTCGACGGTTGTGTTGACGGTGACCGGTCACGGCCTGAAAGACCCACAGTGGGCGCTTCGCAAGGAAGACGGCTCACAGGTCGAGCCCACCGTTGTATCGGTCGACCTAGAAGAGGTTGCCGGAGTTCTCGGACTCGTAAAGGGTGGCCTGCACTAATGCTGCCCGTTGGTCGTCGCGTCAGCGTTCGAGTTCCCGCCACCAGCGCGAACCTCGGACCGGGCTTCGACACGCTCGGACTCGCCCTCGCCTTCTACGACGAGCTCGAGGTCACTGTGCGTGCCGAGGCAGGAGCGACGGTCGACATCATCGGACAGGGTGCACCCGACTCGGCTGCGCCGGTCGCAACCGATGCATCCAACTTGGTCGTTCAGGCAATCGCTCACGCTTTCGAATGGGCCAAGCAGCCCATGCCCGGACTGAACCTGCGCGCGCACAACAACATTCCGCACAGCCGTGGAATGGGTTCATCAAGCGCCGCAATCGTCTCGGGTCTTCTGGCCGCTGTTGGCTTGCTCGAGGGTGTTGTCGAGTTCAGCTCGCAAGAGTTGCTCACGCTTGCCACCGACATGGAGGGTCACCCCGACAACGTCGCACCGGCGCTCTTCGGCGGCCTCACCATCGCCTGGATGGACGAGGCTGGCGCACACTTCGAAAAGCTTTCGGTTCACCGCGGGGTTTCACCGCTCGTGCTCGTGCCGGCTTTCACCATGTCTACCAAGCTCGCTCGCTCACTACAGCCCGAGCAGGTTCCGCATGAAGACGCGATCTTCAACGTGTCTCGTTCCTCGCTGCTTGTCGCCGCGCTCACTCAGAACCCGGAGCGCCTGTTCGTTGCAACCGAAGACAAGCTCCACCAGGACTACCGCGCCTCGGCCATGCCCGAGACGAACACGCTGATCGCCAAGCTTCGCGCAGCCGGATACGCGGCCGTCGTGTCTGGCGCGGGCCCGTCGATCCTCGTTCTGTGCAGCGACCCCTCGCAGCGCCAGTCGGCAATCGAGCTCGCGGCGAGCGTGCAAGACACCCCCTGGGAGCCGCTCATGCTGGCAGTCGACATCAAGGGTGCTACAGTTGAAGCGCACCCGGTTGTAGCCGCGTAATCACGCGCCAGACTCCCAGGGCATTCACAACGGAGCATCTGCTCCATCCCCTCTCACCACGTTGAACCGTTGGTCAGGCCATTTGTCTGTACCGCGTCCGTGTGTGAAATCAAAAATCATGAAAAGGAGAAACCGTGGAAGACACCACGCAGACCCCCACCGCCGACGCTACTGAAGCAAAGGCACCCGCTCGACGTTCACGCCGTGCCGTCACAAAAGACGCCGTCGTCGAAACCGTAAGCGCCGCATCGCACGTGAACGCAGGCGACACCGGAGTTGCTGCCCCGGCAGCTGACGCAGGTAGCGACGCCCCCGCCGAGGGCGCTGGCCCCCGTCGCGGTCGTGGCCGTGGCAAGGCCGCTTCGGCAGAGGCTACTGGCACCGAGTCACCCGCTTCGGCCGCGCCCGAGAAGTCAGAGGCTCCAAGTGAGAGCTCGGCATCCGAAGCCGGCGAAGGCGCCGCCTCGGAGGGCGCAGAGCGCCAGGGACGCAGCCGCAACCGGAATCGCAACAGCCGTGACCGCCAGAATGGCGACCGCCAAAACAATGGTCAGAACGCTGACCGCCAGAACAACAACGGTCCAGATTCCGATAACGCCGGCGAGGGTGGCGAGGGCGACCGCGACGGTCGCAACAGCCGCAACCGCCAGCGGGACCGTCGTCGCGGACGCAATGCAATGGACGAGATCGAGCCCGAGATCCTCGACGACGACGTTCTGATCCCCATTGCGGGCATCCTCGACATCCTCGACAACTACGCGTTCGTTCGCACCACGGGCTACCTGCCCGGCAACAACGATGTGTATGTTTCACTCGGCCAGGTCAAGAAGTACAACCTGCGCAAAGGTGATGCCGTCATCGGTGCCATCAAGCAGCCCCGTGAGAACGAGAGCTTCGGTCGCCAGAAGTACAACGCCCTGGTCAAGGTCGACAGCATCAACGGTCAGAGTGTCGAGCAGGCTGCCGCCCGCGTCGACTTCCAAGACCTCACGCCGCTCTACCCGCAGGAGCGCCTGCGTCTCGAGACCGAGCAAGACAAGCTCACCGGTCGCATCGTCGACCTGGTTGCACCTATCGGCAAGGGCCAGCGCGGTCTGATTGTTGCTCCGCCCAAGGCGGGTAAGACGGTCGTCATGCAGCAGATTGCGAACGCCATCGCCGAGAACAACCCCGAGGTTCACCTCATGGTCGTGCTCGTTGATGAGCGCCCTGAAGAGGTCACCGACATGCAGCGCTCGGTCAAGGGTGAGGTTATTGCCTCGACCTTCGACCGTCCGGCAGAAGACCACACCACGGTCGCTGAGCTCGCCATTGAGCGCGCCAAGCGTTTGGTGGAGCTCGGTCAGGATGTCGTGGTTCTGCTTGACTCGATCACTCGCCTCGGTCGTGCCTACAACTTGGCTGCACCGCCCTCGGGCCGCATCCTTTCTGGTGGGGTCGACGCTGCTGCTCTGTACCCGCCTAAGAAGTTCTTCGGTGCTGCTCGCAACATCGAGAACGGTGGATCGCTCACGATTATCGCTTCGGCGCTGGTCGAGACCGGTTCCAAGATGGACGAGGTTATTTTCGAAGAGTTCAAGGGAACCGGCAACATGGAGCTTCGCCTGTCGCGTGCACTCGCTGACAAGCGCATCTTCCCGGCCGTTGACGTGAGCGCTTCGGGCACTCGTCGTGAAGAGCAGCTCATGGGCGCTGACGAGGTCAAGGTCACCTGGAAGCTCCGTCGCGCGCTTGCCGGTCTCGACCCGCAGCAGGCTCTCGAATCTGTTTTGACCAAGCTCAAGGACACCGGCAGCAACGTCGAGTTCCTCATGCTCATGTCGAAGTCCAACATCGGTGGCAAGGAAGACTAATCGTGTTCGATTCTGTTCAGGCACTTCTGGCTGAGCACGAACAGCTTCAGGTTCAACTTTCTGACCCGGCTGTTCATGCTGACGCTGGTCGCGCCAAGAAACTGAACCGCCGCTACGCCGAGCTCAGCCAAATCAAAGCAGCCTACGAGGCGTTGCTCGCAGCTCAAGACGACTTGGCCGCCGCGAGGGAACTGGCAAAAGAAGACGAAACGTTTGCCGCTGAAGTTCCCGGACTCGAAGAGGCCATGCCGATGATGCAGGAGCGACTTCGCCGACTGCTGATTCCGCGTGACCCAGATGATGGCCGTGACGTGATCATGGAAATCAAGGCCGGTGAAGGTGGTGCCGAGAGTCAGCTCTTCGCAGCTGACCTGCTGCGCATGTATCAGCACTATGCCGAATCCAAGGGCTGGAAGACCGAGCTTCTCGATTACAACGAGTCTGACCTCGGTGGATACAAGGATGTTCAGCTCGCGATCAAGTCGAACGCTAGCGACCCGTCGCAGGGCGTCTGGGCTCACCTCAAATACGAGGGAGGCGTGCACCGCGTTCAGCGTGTTCCCGCCACCGAATCTCAGGGGCGCATTCACACCTCGGCTGCCGGAGTGCTGGTGTTCCCCGAGGTTGATGAGCCAGAAGAGGTTGAGATCAGCCAGAACGATCTGAAGATCGACGTGTATCGCTCGAGTGGCCCGGGCGGTCAGTCGGTGAACACCACCGACTCCGCCGTTCGCATCACGCACCTTCCGACCGGAATCGTCGTGTCGATGCAGAACGAGAAGAGCCAGCTGCAGAACCGCGAGGCCGGCATGCGCGTGCTTCGCGCGCGCATCTTGGCCAAGCAGCAAGAGGAGGCGATGGCCGAGGCCAGCGCAGCCCGCAAGAGCCAGGTGCGCACGGTTGACCGCTCAGAGCGCATCCGCACTTACAACTTCCCCGAGAACCGCATCGCCGATCACCGCACCGGTTACAAGTCGTACGACCTGGACCGAGTGATGGATGGCGCGCTGGGGCCGGTTGTCGAGTCGTGCATTGCCACCGACGAAGAGGCGCGCCTAGCCGCCATCGGCGACGAAAAGTAAAGCCGAGGCTAGATAAAGATTGCCGGGTCGACCCAGTCGATGTCGGGAACAGTCGCGCCTTCGCGTGTTCCGCTGACCTTGGCCTTGGGTGAAACCTTGGCGGGAATGCCCACGGCGACCGAATCGGCAGGTACATCGCGCACGACCACGGCGTTCGCGCCAATCGCACTGCCCGAACCGATGTGAATCGGGCCGAGGATCTTGGCGCCAGCGCCTACAACGACGTTGTTACCCAAGGTGGGGTGGCGCTTGCCGTGTTCCATCGAGCGACCGCCTAGCGTGACGCCGTGGTAGAGCATGACATCATCGCCAACCTCGGCGGTTTCGCCGATGACGACACCCATGCCGTGATCGATAAAGAAGCGTCGGCCGATGGTCGCCCCCGGGTGAATCTCGATGCCGGTCCAGAAGCGAGTCCACTGTGAGCCCAGGCGCCCGAGCAGCTTGAAGCCGTGAGTCCAGAGCCAGTGGTTCCAGCGGTATGCCCAGACCGCGTGCAGGCCTGCCGAAACGAGGAACGTCTCAAAGCCGTTCCTAGCTGCGGGATCATGCGACTGCGCATTGCGCACGTCTTCGCGTATCGGTGACATCGATTCCTAACTTACCGGGCTTAAACAACGTGGCCCGGTTATGTCAACCGGGCCACGTGAGGATGTATTCCTGCGTTCTGAGGGGATTAGTCCTTGAAGGGCTCCCACAGCAGGGTCGAAACGTAGCGCTCACCAAAGTCACAGACGATCGCGACAATCTTCTTGCCCTTGTTCTCGGGGCGCTTTGCAACCTCGATGGCGGCGTGGAAGATTGCCCCGGTCGAGATACCAGCGAGGATGCCCTCTTCAGCGGCCAGGCGTCGAGCTACCTCGACCGAGGTCTCGAAGTCGACGTCGAAGACCTCGTCGTAGACGGTGGTGTCAAGGATGGGCGGAACGAAGTTGGCGCCGATGCCCTGAATCTTGTGCGGGCCGGGTGCGCCGCCGTTGAGGATGGGCGACTCCTGTGGCTCAACAGCAATGATCTGCACGCTGGGCTTGAGCTCCTTGAGGCGCTGACCGACACCGGTGATGGTTCCACCGGTTCCGACGCCAGCGATGAAGATGTCAACCTCTCCGTCGGTGTCAGCCCAAATCTCTTCTGCCGTGGTGGCACGGTGGATGGCCGGGTTGGCAGCGTTCTCAAACTGACGAGCAAGAATAGCGCCGGGGGTGTTGGCAACGATTTCGGCGGCCTTGTTGACGGCGCCCTTCATGCCCTCTGGGCCGGGGGTCAGAACGATCTCGGCGCCGAGTGCGCGAACCAGAACGCGACGCTCGATGCTCATGGTCTCGGGCATGGTCAGAATGACCTTGTAGCCACGAGCTGCCCCGACGAGTGCGAGCGCGATACCGGTGTTGCCCGAGGTGCCCTCGACGATGGTGCCTCCGGGCTTGAGCTCGCCCGACTTCTCAGCCGCATCGATGATGGCCTTACCCAGACGGTCTTTGACCGAGTTGCCGGGGTTGTAGAACTCGAGCTTCGCCAGAATCTCAGCACCACCGGCAGGGTTGATGCGGTTGATCCGAACCAGCGGAGTGTTTCCGGTCAGGTCGGTGATGTTGTCGTAAATGCGGGCCACGGCGGGTTCCCCATCCTTCTTCAAAAGTCTTGTTGGGTGGTTGTGGGTTAAGCGTAGGCACGCGCGTGCGTCTTCGCTCGTTCTGTTACGGTCTAAGTCATTATGACCGAATCGCACGCAGACATTTCGGGCCTTCGGCAGCAGGCTCAGCGCACTCTTGCCGAGGCTGGAATCGCTGATTTTGAGGTGGATGCAGACCTGCTCATTGGGCATGTCTGGGGGCTAACCCGCGGCGAAATCGAGGCCAAGGTCATCGGCGGCAGTGCGCTGCCCGAGCTTGGCGGCGAGACATACGACCAGGCGCTTGAGCGTTTCACTGCGTTGCTTCATCGCCGTGCCGGGCGCGAGCCACTCCAACACATTTTGGGAGTGGCCTGGTTTAGAAATCTTGAGCTGGCCGTCGGCCCGGGAGTATTTGTGCCCCGCCCCGAAACTGAGTTGCTCGCGGAATACGCGGTCGAGGCATTGCGGGCGCAGGCGCACCCCGAACCCATCGGAGTCGATCTCGGCACCGGCAGTGGCGCCATCGCGCTGTCGATGGCGACCGAGGTTCCCCATGCCAAGGTCTATGCCGTCGAGAGGAGCGCTGAGGCCGCCATCTGGACCCGCAAGAACATCGCCTCCTACAGCGATGTCGTTGAGCTGGTTGAGGGTGACCTCGCGGATGCCCTTCCCGAACTCAATGGCAAGGTCTCTGTTATCGCATCCAACCCGCCTTACATTCCCGCGGCAGCCATTCCCCGCGATCCCGAGGTGCGCATGTTCGACCCCGAGATGGCGCTCTACGGGGGTGAAGACGGACTCGACATCGTGCGCGACCTCTCACGCACGGCAATGCGACTCGGGCATTCCGGGGCGATGCTGATTCTCGAACATGGCGAGCTGCAGGGTGCGCAGATTCGTGAGCTCCTGGCAGCAGACGGCTGGCGCGCCCCCGAAACCCTGCGCGACCTCACAACGCGCGACCGCTACACGCGAGCCACTCGGCCCTAGCCCAGCGCGCACGCGTAGCATTACCTAGACATGACTCGCATTTACGACGCTTCGGTGCATGACGACCTTCTGGCCGGCATGCGACTGGCCCGAATGGCCCTGGCCAAGGGCGAGCTCGTTGTCATGCCCACCGACACCGTTTACGGCGTTGCCGCCGACGCGTTCATTCCTGAAGCCGTGGCCAAGTTGCTTGCGGCGAAGGGCCGCGGCCGCCAGTCGCCGCCGCCGGTGCTCATGCCCAACGCCGCGACTATCGACGCTTTGGCCAACGCGGTGCCCGACAAGGTTCGAGAACTCACTGCCAAATTCTGGCCCGGCGGACTGACCATCATTTTGGATGCCCAACCCTCGCTCGCCTGGGACCTCGGTGAAACAGAGGGAACGGTCGCGCTTCGCGTTCCCGCGCATCCGCTGGCACTCGAGCTCCTCGCCGAGACGGGGCCACTCGCCGTATCCAGCGCCAATCTCACCGGGGAGCCCGCCGCCACCACCGCGGAGGGTGCGCTCGAGCAGCTCGGTGCTCGTGTTCAGGTGTACCTCGACGGTGGGCCTTCTGGCTCGACTGCGTCGACGATCATTGACGCGACCGCGCTCGCGCGCGGATCCGGTCGAGTGCGCATCCTGCGTGACGGGGCCGTGTCGGCCGCCGCACTTCGCGAGGTGCTTGGCGATGACCTCGAACCCTCGACGGAACAGGTCGGCTAGCCCATGCTGATGCTGATTCTGATGGTCGCCATCTCGGCGGTCGTTACCTTCGCGCTCTCAGCCGTGGTGCTTCGCGTTGGCCTGAAATACAAGCTCTACCCGACCATTCGCGAGCGCGACGTGCACACTCGTCCGACGCCGCGGCTCGGCGGCATCGCAATGTTCTTTGGTGTCTTGCTGGCGTTTGGCGTGGCTTCGCAGCTGCCCTTCTTCCACGTGGTCTTTGCTGACCCCGGTCCGGTTTATGCCATCCTCGGCGCGGCTTTTCTCACCGTGCTCGTGGGTGTTGCCGACGACCTGTGGGACCTCGACTGGACCATCAAACTCGCCGCCCAGATTTTGGTCGCGAGCCTCGTCGCCTGGCAAGGTGTGCAGATTCTGTCGGTGCCCATCGGAGGCATCACGGTCGGTTCTCCTTATCTCTCTCTCATCGTGACCATTCTGCTCATCGTCTTGGTGATGAACGCCGTGAACTTTATCGATGGTCTCGACGGTCTGGTCGCCGGCGTAGCGCTGATTTCTAACGGCGTCTTCTTGATTTACAGCTACCTTCTTGCGCGAATGACGAGCCCGTCGAACTACTTCAACCTCGCCTCGCTGATTGCCGCCGTTCTCGTCGGCGCATGCATCGGATTCCTACCCTTCAACTGGCACCGGGCCCGCATGTTCATGGGAGATGCCGGCTCGATGCTTGTCGGTCTGCTCATGGCCACGAGCGCCATCGCGGTCACCGGTCAGGTCGACCCCGGCGAGCTCAGCAAGTCTCAGCTGCTGCCCGCCTTTCTGCCGGTTGTTTTGCCGTTCGCGATTCTTCTGTTGCCGCTGGTCGATTTTGCGCTTGCAATCATTCGTCGCGTGAGCGCCGGAAAGTCACCGTTCTCCGCCGATCGCAAACATTTGCACCACCGCCTGCTCGACATGGGGCACTCCCACCTGCAGGCTGTGCTCATCTTCTACGCCTGGACCGCGGTTGTTTCGGTTGGCCTTCTGCTGTTCTTCGTGATTCACCCCTACTGGATTCCGGCCGTCATTCTCATCGCCGGTATCGTCGCCTGCGTGTTCCTGACCTTCGCACCTATGGGTCGCAAGAAATTTGAATCAATGACTCGACGAGCACAATCCGTGGTTGCGTCCACCCGAAAGAAAGTCGGCAGCAAATGAGCCAGCTCCCCAGTTCCGTTCCGGTCTTGCGCCGCACCCTCAAGTGGGGCTGGATCTCTGCGGGCATTCTTGCGGTCGCAGCGGCAATCGTCGGGTTCGCCATCGCAGGCGGAGTTGGTGCTGTCAGCGGTGTGCTCGGCGCACTCTTCGCCGCCGTGTTCCTCGGTATTACAGCCGCGAGCATCCTCATCGCGGTTCGTTTCGACATCGTTGCGTTTTTCGGCATCGTGTTGGGCGCTTGGCTACTCAAGTTTGTGATCTTTATCGTCTCCGCCCTGCTGCTCAAAAATCAGCCTTGGATTAGTGCTCCGATTTTGTTCCTGACGATGATTATTGGAGTGATTGTTTCGCTCACCGTCGACGTTGTTGTGGTTGCAAAATCTCGGATGCCCTACGCCAGCGATGTCCGCCTTCCCGGCGAAGATTCCGCTGGCCGGTAAACCCTCAAGCGATTCGTTTCGACCCCCTCTTTTGTGTAGAGTGGACAACGAATCCACTGCTCTTTCTGGGGCGAGCACGGGTAGCAACACAGGCGAAGATGCCGATGTGAAAACCTGCCGCTGTGGACATTGATGTTCGACGACGCGAGAGCGAAAGCTTCACGCCCCGAATCAGGAGATAGCGCTGCTAGAGAACGCTGTAAACCTGCTTGCCGAGAGTGGCAGCGACGGTTCCTTTGTCGGACCGTCGATTCTTGAGTTTTTCCCGCCGGCCTTCCTGTTCGTAGGAACGCCCTTCGAGATGAACCGAATCATCGTGATTCGTCTGCTCATGTCGGCCGTGCTGATTCTGCTCTTCTGGCTTGCCACCCGCCGCATGAAGGTCATTCCTGGCCGCGGTCAGTCGTTGGCAGAAATGGCGCTCGATGTAGTTCGAGTGAACATCGCCGAAGACCTGCTGGGCAAGAAGGACGGCAAGCGCTTCCTGCCGCTGCTGACGACCATCTTCTTCACGACCCTCGCGCTGAACCTCCCCGGAATCATCCCCGGCTTGAACGTTGCCGGTACTTCGCTGGTCGGTATGCCCATCGTGATGGCGGTCGTCGCTTACGTGACGTTCATCTACGCGGGTTTGCGCAAGCACCCGGGCACGTTCCTCAAGAACTCGTTCTTCCCGCCCGGAGTGCCCTGGCCGATTTACATCATCGTGACGCCCATCGAGTTCTTCTCGATTTTCATCCTGCGTCCGATCACCCTCGCACTTCGACTCCTGATGAACATGGTCGCCGGTCACCTTCTCTTGGTGCTCTGCTTCAGCGCGACCTCGTGGTTCATCATGGAAGCACCCTCGTTCCTCAAGCTCTTCGGTGTGGGAACGTTTGCCTTCGGCTTCGTCTTCTCGCTGTTTGAGATTTTGGTTGCCGTACTTCAGGCATACGTTTTCACACTGCTCACCACCGTCTACATCCAGCTCGCGCTGGCTGAAGACCACTAGACCCGGCTCAGACACCCGTCTGAATCGAAAACACGGAAGGAAACACTCGTGGACGCAACATCGGTACTCGCCGCACTCAACGGAAACATTGCAACCGTTGGCTACGGCCTCGCCGCCATTGGACCCGCTATCGGCGTAGGAATTGTCGTCGGCAAGACCATTGAGTCTGTCGCCCGTCAGCCTGAACTCGCCGGACGCCTTCAGGTACTCATGTACCTTGGCATCGCCTTCACCGAGGCACTGGCGTTCATCGGTATCGCTACCTACTTCATCTTCACCAACTAGTTCGCTAACGCGCACGACTCGGAGGCATCATGCTTCACGCACTCATCGCGGCAGCGGAGGAAACTCCTAACCCGCTCCTTCCGGCTGTTGCCGACCTCGTTTGGTCGGCCGTAGTCTTCGTCGTCATCCTTGTTTTCTTCTGGTTCAAGGTGCTTCCCAACGTCAAGAAGATGTTGGACAAGCGCTCAGAGGCGATTGAGGGCAACATCGAAAAGGCTGACTCAGCTCAGAAGGAAGCCGAGGCCGCACTGGCCCAGTACACCGCGCAGCTTGCTGACGCGCGTGCCGAAGCCGGCAAGATCCGTGACGCAGCTCGCGCCGACGGTCAGAAGATTGTCGCCGAGGCGAAAGACGCAGCTTCGGCTGAGGCTTCGCGCATTCAGGCAACCGCTTCTGCCCAGATTGAGGCAGAACGCCAGTCGGCACTCGTCTCGCTGCGCAGCGAGGTGGGCTCGTTGGCTCTCGACCTCGCGTCGGGTGTCATCGGTGAGGCTCTCAACGACGACAAGAAGTCGCAGGCCCTGGTCGAGCGCTTCCTGGTCGACCTCGAGAAGTCGGAGAAGGCAGCTAAGTAATGGGTAGCGCAACTAGGCAGGCAACCGTCGTATCGCAGACCGCACTCAAGGGTCTGGGCACGAAGGTTACTCTCGCGACGGCCGAGCAGCTCTTTGCTGCCGGTCGCTCACTGGCGACTTCGACTCACTTGCAGTCGACGCTCAGTGACCCCGCGATTGCCCCTGCTGAAAAGGCGAAGCTCGTTGCACAGCTGTTCGGCAAGAAGCTCTCGGCTCAGGCCGCCACCTTGCTCGACAGTGTTGTCGCGCAGCGTTGGTCGCGTGAGAAAGACCTTCTCGCCGGAATCGAAAACCTCGCTGTTCGCGCCGCTGCAATTTCTGGCGGAACCAAGGCAAGCATCGAAGGCGAGATATTCTCGTTCGCTCGTGCCGTATCGAGCGACCCTGACCTCGAGCTCGCACTGGGCAGCGCCCTGAGCGATCCGACGTCGAAGGCCGCTCTCGTGGTGAAGCTTCTGAATAAGAAAGCCTCAGCTCAGACTGTTGTCATCATTTCTGAGCTCGTGCAGCAGCCTCGCGGCCGCCGCATCGGTTCGCTCCTGGCCCAGGCGGCAGCAATCGTCGCTGACCAGGCCGGCTCCACTGTGGCCAACGTCACCAGCGCTCAGGTGCTGAGCGACAAGGCAGTCAAGGGGCTCGGAGCCAGCCTCACCAAGCAGTACGGTCGCGACATTTATGTCAACGCCGCTGTAGATGCATCACTCATTGGAGGCGTTCGCGTGCAAATCGGCGCAGACGTCATCGATGGAACCGTGGCCTCGCGCCTGAACACACTCAAGCTTGAGCTGGTGGGCTAACGCCCCTCGGCTAAGAACCGCAAACCTGGCGCCATCCGGTGCCACTCACACAAGGAAAGCTAATGGCAGAACTTACGATCAGCCCTAACGAAATCCGCGATGCACTCAAGGACTTCGTTTCGTCGTACAAGCCCAGCAAGGCAGCCAAGACCGAGGTCGGTCGCGTTATCGATGCCGCTGACGGCATCGCGCACGTTGAGGGTCTCCCCGGCGTCATGGCTAACGAGCTCATCCGCTTCGCAGATGGCACGCTCGGCCTGGCACTGAACCTCGACGAGAACGAGATTGGTGTTGTTGTTCTGGGTGAGTTCACCGGAATCGTTGAGGGCATGGAAGTCACCCGCACCGGTGAGGTTCTCTCGGTTGCTGTGGGCGAGGGCTACCTCGGTCGCGTTGTTGACCCGCTGGGTAACCCCATCGATGGCCTCGGCGAGATCAAGAAGCTCGAGGGTCGTCGTGCGCTCGAGCTCCAGGCTCCCGGCGTTATGCAGCGTAAGTCGGTTCACGAGCCGATGCAGACCGGTATCAAGGCCATCGACGCCATGATCCCTGTCGGCCGCGGACAGCGCCAGCTCATCATCGGTGACCGCCAGACCGGTAAGACCGCCATCGCCATCGACACCATCATCAACCAGAAGGCGAACTGGGAGTCGGGCGACGTCAACAAGCAGGTTCGTTGCATCTACGTAGCAATCGGTCAGAAGGGCTCGACCATTGCTGCTGTGAAGGGTGCCCTCGAAGATGCCGGCGCTATGGAGTACACCACCATCGTGGCCGCTCCCGCATCTGACCCCGCAGGTTTCAAATACCTCGCTCCCTACACCGGTTCGGCCATTGGTCAGCACTGGATGTACGGCGGCAAGCACGTCCTCATCATTTTTGATGACCTCTCGAAGCAGGCCGAGGCATACCGTGCCGTATCGCTGCTTCTTCGTCGTCCGCCGGGCCGTGAGGCATACCCCGGTGACGTTTTCTACTTGCACTCGCGTCTGCTCGAGCGTTGCGCCAAGCTCTCCGACGACCTCGGTGCTGGTTCGATGACCGGTCTGCCGATCATCGAGACCAAGGCCAACGACGTGTCGGCCTACATTCCGACCAACGTGATTTCGATCACCGACGGCCAGATCTTCCTGCAGTCCGACCTCTTCAACGCCAACCAGCGTCCTGCTGTTGACGTGGGAATCTCGGTTTCGCGTGTGGGTGGTGACGCTCAGGTCAAGTCGATCAAGAAGGTCTCTGGAACTTTGAAGCTCGAACTGGCTCAGTACCGCTCGCTCGAGGCATTCGCGATGTTCGCATCCGATCTCGACGCAGCCAGCCGTCGTCAGCTCGCTCGTGGTGCTCGCCTGACTGAGCTGCTCAAGCAGCCGCAGTACACGCCGTACCCCGTCGAAGACCAGGTTGTTTCGATCTGGGCCGGTACCACCGGCAAGCTCGATGAGGTTCCCGTGACCGACATCCTGCGCTTCGAGCGTGAGTTCCTCGATTACCTCGGCCGCAAGACCAAGGTTCTCAAGACCCTCGCCGACACCAACGTTCTCGACGACAAGACCGTCGAAGACCTCGAGGAGGCCGTCGTTGCTTTCAAGAAGGAATTCGCTACCGGTGACGGCAAGTCACTGGCATCGGTCGGCAACGAAGAGTTCGTCGCTCTCGAGGTTGAAGAAGTTCACCAAGAGAAGATCGTCAAGCGTAAGAAGTAGACCCACAAGGTCCACGACAACTATCCGCAGCTAAGAAGGAAAAGACATGGGAGCGCAACTTCGGGTCTACCGGCAGAAAATTCGTTCTGCCCAGACGACCAAGAAGATCACGCGTGCGATGGAGCTGATTTCAGCTTCGCGCATCCAGAAGGCACAGGCGCGCGTTGCAGCTGCAACGCCCTACGCCCTTGCCGTCACGCGCGCTGTCTCGGCTGTAGCCACGTACACGAACGTTGACCACATCCTGACCACTGAACCCGCCAAGGTTGAGCGTGCAGCAATTGTGATCTTTGCCTCGGACCGCGGTCTGGCGGGTGCCTTCAGCTCGAATGCACTTCGCGAAGCTGAGCAGCTGACCGAGCTTCTGCGCGAGCAAGGCAAAGACGTCGTCTACTTCTTGGTGGGCCGCAAGGCAAACGCCTACTTCAGTTTCCGCAACCGCGCTGCAGAGCGTGTGTGGATGGGCGGCACCGACGCTCCCGTGTTTGAGACCGCGAAAGAAATCGGCGAAGCAATTGTTGAGTCGTTCATTCGGGATGCAAGCGAGGGTGGTGTCGATGAGATTCACATCGTCTACAACCGCTTCGTGAACATGGTTACCCAGGTTCCCGAGGTTGTTCGTGTGCTTCCGCTCGAAATCGTCGATGGAGTCGAGGCTCCGGGCGAAAACGACGTTCTGCCGCTGTACGAATTCGAGCCTGACGCTGACAAGGTGCTCGACGCGCTGCTCCCGGTCTACATCGAGAGCCGCATTTACAACGCCATGCTTCAGTCGGCCGCGTCAGAGCACGCTAGCCGCCAGCGCGCGATGAAGTCGGCCAGCGACAACGCTGACAAGCTCATCCGCGACTACACCCGTCTGGCGAACAACGCTCGTCAGTCCGAGATCACCCAGCAGATCGCTGAAATCGTTGGCGGCGCCGATGCGCTGTCGTCCGCCAAGTAAAACATCCACGAACCACAGGTAAGAGAGAAGAAGAGAATGGCTGAGAAGTCCGCCGCAAAGGCTGCTCCGAAGACCGCTGCCAAGGCTGCGCCCAAGGTTGCTGCAAAGGCTGCACCGAAGGTTGCTGCGAAGGGCGCCGTTGGTCGCATCGCACGCGTGACCGGTCCGGTTGTTGACATCGAGTTCCCGCACGATTCGATTCCCGGTATCTACAACGCGCTCGAGACCGATGTCACCATCGGTGGCACCACCACGGTGCTCACTCTCGAGGTCGCTCAGCACCTCGGCGATGACCTCGTTCGTGCCATCGCCCTCAAGCCCACCGACGGTCTGGTTCGTGGCCAAGAAGTTCAAGACACCGGTGCTCCCATCTCTGTTCCCGTTGGTGATGTCACCAAGGGCAAGGTGTTCGACGTAACCGGCAAGATCCTCAACGCTAAGCCCGGTGAGAAGATCGAAATCAAGGAGCGCTGGCCGATCCACCGCACGCCTCCTGCTTTCGACCAGCTCGAGTCAAAGACTCAGCTCTTCGAAACCGGTATCAAGGTCATCGACCTTCTGACCCCCTACGTACAGGGTGGAAAGATTGGTCTGTTCGGTGGTGCCGGTGTTGGTAAGACCGTTCTCATCCAGGAGATGATCCAGCGTGTAGCTCAGGATCACGGTGGTGTCTCGGTATTCGCCGGTGTTGGTGAGCGTACCCGTGAAGGTAACGACCTCATCCACGAAATGGAAGAAGCAGGCGTCTTCGACAAGACCGCCCTCGTCTTCG
Source organism: uncultured Microbacteriaceae bacterium (assembly GCA_903859205.1). Taxonomy (GTDB): domain Bacteria; phylum Actinomycetota; class Actinomycetes; order Actinomycetales; family Microbacteriaceae; genus CAIOLM01. Next base: position 51,605 of record CAIOLM010000030.1, on the reverse strand, counting down.
GCCAGATGGATGAGCCGCCCGGAACGCGTCTTCGCGTTGCTCTGTCGGCACTGACCATGGCTGAGTACTTCCGTGACGTTCAGAAGCAAGACGTTCTGCTCTTCATCGACAACATCTTCCGTTTCACCCAGGCAGGTTCTGAGGTTTCGACCCTTCTCGGTCGTATGCCCTCTGCCGTGGGTTACCAGCCGAACCTCGCCGACGAGATGGGTATCCTCCAGGAGCGCATCACCTCGACCCGCGGTCACTCGATTACCTCGCTGCAGGCTATTTACGTGCCTGCCGACGACTACACCGACCCGGCTCCGGCAACGACGTTCGCCCACCTCGATGCAACCACCGAGCTTTCGCGTGAGATTGCATCGAAGGGTCTGTACCCCGCCGTTGACCCGCTGACCTCGACCAGCCGCATCATGGACCCCCGTTACTTAGGTCAGGACCACTACCGCGTCGCAACCTCGGTCAAGGCCATCCTGCAGAAGAACAAAGAGCTGCAAGAGATTATCGCCATTCTTGGTGTTGACGAGCTCTCTGAGGAAGACAAGATCACCGTTTCGCGTGCTCGTCGTATTCAGCAGTTCCTTTCGCAGAACACGTACATGGCCAAGAAGTTCACCGGTGTTGAGGGTTCGACCGTGCCGCTCAAGGACACAATCGAGTCGTTCGACGCCATCGTCAAGGGTGACTTCGACCACGTTGCCGAGCAGGCATTCTTCAATGTCGGTTCCATCTCTGACGTTGAGGCACAGTGGGCCAAGATCCAGAAGGAGAACGCCTAATCATGGCGAGCTCGTCACTGCAGGTCAGTGTGGTTTCTGCCGACCGCGAAGTTTTTTCGGGCGAGGCAACCATGGTGGTCGCAAAGACCGTCGAAGGAGAAATTGGTATTCTCCCCGGCCACGAACCCATGCTGGCGATTCTCGCCGGCGGTGAGGTTCGCGTGACCGGTGTTGACGGCGTCAAGGTGACGGCTAGCGCTGAGGGCGGATTCCTCTCGGTTGAGAACAACAACGTTTCGATTGTTGCCTCGGCTGCTGAGCTCATTGGCTAATTTGTTTGCGATGAAAGGCTCGCACCCAGGCTTGGGGCGAGCCTTTCGTCATTATTGCGATGGGGGATGCGCGTGCTAGTGCTGCTCCCGCCATCAGAGACCAAGCGAGACGGCGGCGATGGTGGCCCGGTCGACCTGTCGTCGCTGTCGTGGCCTGGTCAACTGCGTACCCGCAGCGAGGTGACCAAAGCCCTTGCTGCCCTGGGACGACAGCCACACGAGTGCGCCAGGGTGCTCAAGTTGAGCGCGAAGCAGCTCGACGAGGTCGAGCGCAACCGCGTGCTTCTCAAGAGCCCCACCATGCCGGCCATCGACCGATACACCGGGGTCATCTACGACGCCCTCGACGCACTGACTCTTCCTACCGACGCCCGAGCCTTCTTGCGCGACCACGTGGCGATTGGCTCGGCAGCCTTTGGGCTCGTTCGGGCGATGGACATGATTCCGGCCTATCGTCTCTCATTCGACTCGAGGCTGCCCGGGCTCAAAGCTGGTACGCTCAAGAACACATGTGCTGCGGCCGGAACGAAAGCTCTCTCGGCCGAAGACCAGTTCATTCTCGACGCTCGATCCGAGGGTTATGCCTCACTGGCGCCCCTGCCTGACGGTTCGAACTCGATCTACCTCCGGGTGGTTACCCGCGGGGAGGGCGGCGCGGTTCGTGCACTCAATCACTTCAACAAGAAGGGTAAGGGCGAGTTCCTTCGCGCGCTCGCCCTCGATGGCAGGGCCGCTGGTGCCATCGACTCGCGCGAAGCACTGATTGCTTGGGGCAAGAAGAACGAATGGGAACTTGCGCCCGGAGCCCCCGGTGAGCTCAACCTTTTCGTCAGCGGAGTTCTCTAGGCCACGGCTGTTAGCTGCGGTAGTCGATGCCTTCGTGTTCGAGCAGCCACTGCTTGGTGGCAATGCCGTCACCGCCGCTGAAGCCCGTGATCTTTCGCTCTGAGCCCAGCACCCGGTGACAGGGCACGATGATGGCGATGGGGTTGCGCCCGACGCACCCGCCGACGGCGCGGCCCGAACCCGGACGACCCGCGTGAGTGCCCAGCTCACCATAGGTGTATGTCTGGCCAAACGGGATGTTCGCCAGCGCACTCCACACTTCGTGCTGAAACTGCGTGCCGGCGAAAGACACGGGCACATCGAACGCCGTTCGCTTGCCGGCGAAGTACTGGCCGAGCTGCTTCGAGGCGGAGCCCAATACGCGGTCGGTCTTGCCCGCGCACAGGTGGCCGGCGGGCAGTGGCGAGACCGAGCCGACAATCACGAGAGAGGTGAGGGCGTTACCGTTCGAGGCGAGGTGCAGTTGCCCAATGGGCGAGTCAACGGTGCAGCAGGTGTCAGTCATGCGAGCACCGTAGAGGGTGCATCCGGCAGGCACGTGAGCCGGTCGGACGCACTGTGCATAACGGGTGCCACACCCTAGATGTGGTTAAGTCCGTCGGCCAGAACTGACTCGAGAATTTGGCGAATCTCAACGAATTCGGCCGGACCAACGGTAAGTGGCGGCGCAAGCGTGACGACCGAGTCTTGGCGGTCGTCAGCGCGCGCATACAGACCAGCATTGAGCATGGCCTCAGGAAGGTAGCCACGCAGCAGCTTCTCACGCTGCTCGGCCGTGAACTTCGTTTTCTTGGCCTGGTCGGCGACCAGCTCAATGGCAAAGAAGTAGCCGTCGCCACGCACATCGCCCACGATGGGCAGAGACTTGAGCTTTTCGAGCTCAGCGCGGAACGCCGGCGAGTTCTCGCGAACGCGGGCGTTGAGGCCTTCCTCTTCGAAGATGTCGAGGTTCTCGAGCGCAACTGCACAAGCGGCAGGATGCCCGGCAAAGGTGTAACCGTGCGGGAACGTCGTGGTGCCCTTGCTGAACGGCTCGTAAATCCTGTCGCTGACGATTGTGGCAGCCAACGGAAGGTAGCCGCTCGTGATGGCCTTGGCGCAGGTAATCATGTCGGGCTGGAAGTCGTAGGTGATGCTGGCGAACCAGTTTCCGATGCGACCGAATCCACAGATGACCTCGTCGGCAACCAGGAGCACGTCGTACTTGTCACAGATTTGACGCACGCGCTGGAAGTAGCCGGCCGGGGGAGTCAAGCATCCACCGGCGTTCTGAACGGGCTCAAGGAACACGGCCGCGACGGTCTCGGGGCCTTCCATGATGATCATCTCTTCGATACGGTCGGCTGCCCAGATGCCGAATTCCTCACGGTTTTCGGTGGGAGCACCGTTCTGCTCATCGGCGCGATAGAAATTCGTGTTGGGCACGCGGAACGACGGAAGCAAGGGCTCAAACGGCTGTTTCATATAGGGCAGGCCGGTAATCGACAGGGCGCCCTGCGGGGTGCCGTGATACGACGACATGCGCGAAATGACCTTATGCTTCATCGGCCGGCCGGCGAGCTTCCAGTGTTGCTTCGCGAGCTTGAAAGCAGTCTCGTTTGCTTCGCCACCGCCGCTTGCAAAGAAGACGTGGTTCAGGTCGCCGGGTGCGTATGAAGCCAAACGCGCAGCGAGCTCGATACCGGCGGGGTGCGAGAACGACCACTGCGGAAAAAAGTCGAGGGTTTCGAGCTGCTTCTTGGCGGCTTCGGCCAGGCGCTTGCGTCCGTGACCGACATTCGTGGTGAACAGAGCAGACAGGCCATCAATGACGCGTCGACCCGTGCTGTCAATGATGTGGTGCCCCTCGGCACCGACAATGATCGGAAGCTTGCCCTCGTGTTGCATCGACTGGCGGGTGAAGTGCATCCAGAGATGGTCGGATGCTTTCTTCTGCAGGTCAGCGTGGTCGTAAGTGCTCATTCCTCTATCTTTGTCTACGAATAGGCGAAAACGAAAAGTCATAGGATGAGCAGTACCGCCTGTCGCAGTCGATACCGGTAGCTCGTTCTGGAAGGAAAGTCATGGCAAAGCGCGAACTCAAGAACTTCATCAACGGGGAATTCGTGTCCTCAGATTCGGGTGAGACGCTCGACATCACGAATCCGTCGAACGAAGAGGTGTTCGCCACCTCGCCGGTGACAAACGAGCGCGACGTCGAAAAGGCGTTTACTGCCGCGAGCAAGGCGTTCGAGGCCTGGAGCGATACCACTCCGAGTGAGCGTCAGCTGGCGCTTTTCCGAATCGCAGACGCAATGGAGGCCCGTGCCGAAGAGTTTGCTGACGTGGAGTCAGAGAACACCGGCAAGCCCCGTGACACGCTCGTTGAATACGAGATTCTTCCCTCGGTTGACCAGATTCGTTTCTTCGCTGGCGCGGCCCGCAACCTTCAAGGACTGGCAACCGGAGAGTACGTCAAAGACCACACCTCTTCGATTCGTCGCGAGCCCATTGGCGTCATCGGTCAGGTGACCCCGTGGAACTACCCGTTGAACATGGCCACCTGGAAGTTTGCTCCTGCGATTGCCGCCGGAAACACCATCGTTCTCAAGCCTTCTGACACCACTCCCGCCTCCACGCTTCTGCTCGCCGAGGTTGCCGCTGAATTCCTTCCTGCCGGTGTCTTCAACGTCGTCACCGGAAACCGCGACACCGGTCGCGCCATGATTGAGAACCACATTCCGCAGATGGTCTCGATTACCGGCTCTGTTCGCGCGGGCATGGAGGTTGCCAAGGCCGCCTCGTCAGACCTCAAGCGCGTGCACCTTGAGCTCGGCGGCAAGGCTCCCGTTATCGTGTTCAACGACGCAGACATCGCTCTGGCTGTCGAGGGCATCGCCGGTGCCGGATACTTCAACGCCGATCAAGACTGCACCGCCGCTACGCGCGTGCTCGTGCAGGAGGGCATCCACGATGAGTTTGTGGCAGCACTCGTTGCTTACGCTCGCGAGAACGCAACCACGGGTGCCCCCAACGAGGGCGTGATGTTCGGCCCGCTCAACAACGTCAACCAGCTCGCACAGGTCACCGGGTTCATCGAGCGCCTGCCCGACAACGCCAACATTGAGCTCGGCGGCAAGGCTGTCGACCGCAAGGGCTTCTTCCACGAGGCAACAATCGTCACCGGCCTCAAGCAGACCGACGAGGCGATTCAGCGCGAGATCTTTGGCCCGGTCATCACCGTGCAAAAGTTCACGACCGAAGACGAGGCGCTGGCTATGGCCAACGATGTTCAGTACGGCCTTGCGTCATCGGTATGGACCTCGAACCACAGCGTTGCGATGCGCGCCGCCAAAAAGCTCGATTTTGGATGCGTCTGGATCAACACCCACATTCCGCTTGCGGCCGAGATGCCACACGGTGGCTTCAAGCACTCGGGCTACGGCAAAGACCTATCCGCCTACGGTTTCGAGGATTACACCCGCCTCAAGCACGTCATGTCGTTCATCGGCTAATAAGTAGACTGAGGGGTCTGGGCGTCCTGCCCTTCCTGTCTTTCTTTCGTGCGGAGTTTGTGTCGTGACGGCTATCGGTAAGAACGCGTCTGGTCACACCGTGACCGACGAGTCGACCCGAGCAAGCGTCACGCTCTCGTGGGCCGCTGTTACCGACGTCGGCCACCACCGCGCCGACAACGAAGACAGTTTTGTTGTCGCACCTCCCGTCTTCGCAGTCGCCGACGGCATGGGCGGTCACTCCGCCGGTGACCTAGCCAGCGACGCCGTCGTGCGTGGCCTCGCCACCATCGAGGCGCCGGGATTCACGTCGACCGAGGCAATCGAGTCGGCTCTGGTCTCGGGTGTGGCCGCACTCGAGGATGTGCTCACCGTCGATCAACGCGGTGCGGGCACAACCGTTACCGGCGCTGCGCTCATCGTTCACAATGAGGCAGTGTGCTGGGCCATCTTCAACATCGGTGACTCACGCGTATACGTTATGAAAGACCACGAGCTCCTTCAGGTGACGGTTGACCACTCGGTGGTTCAGCAGCTGGTGGATGCCGGCCAAATCACCCGCGAAGAAGCCGATTACCACCCGCACGCTAACGTCATCACGCGAGCGGTCGGCCTCATTGAAGAGCCGATTCCCGACTACTTCTTCTTCGATGTCGAGCCGGGAATGCGCCTGCTGCTGTGCTCCGACGGTTTGACCAAAGAAATCACCGACGCCGGTATCGCTCACTTTCTTGACTCTTCGCCCACGCCGCAAGACGCGGTCGACGACCTACTCAAGGCCGCGCTTGGCAATAGCGGTCGCGACAATGTCACCCTTGTCGTGATTGACGTGCACGGGGTTAACCCGCCACTTATCCACGCCTAACTCGATCGGCCTGCGTGGGCGGGTGCGCATCCGACACAATTCCTTGGATGCGCTCTCTCCTCATCACCGCCTGCATCAGCCTGCTCGGCACTCTCGTGGTCGCATTCACACTGGGGAGCCCACTTTCGCTGATGTTTGGGCTGTCCACGAGCGCCGTGCTCGTCGTGCAGATCGTAGAGCGAGTCGTTGCCCAGCGTAGGCAGCGAGCAACCGAGACCGACGCGCGCTGGGCGCCCGACGCGCACCGGGCTGACCCGCTGAATCTCGTCACCCAGAGCTCTCCGGTCACCTGGTGGAGCTGTAACCTTCCCGCACCCTCGACAAGGCGCGTACGTGTGGGCACAATCGTGCGGGCGAAGCAAGTCCGCGTTCTCGCCGTCGACCTTGCGGGCGGGTGTTGCGTAACCGGACCGGTTCCTCTGGCCGAAGCTGCGGCTCTCGCTCTGCGACTTTCGGCGGCCCTCGAGTACGCTCCGCACGAACGCAGCCCTGAAGTTGTGACGGGGGAGCCACAGCGGTCGTTTCGGTGGCGGCTCGAGGTCAACGCAACCGGTCGCGGAAAGCTGGTTGACCAGCTCGGTCACGAGGCTGTGATTGATGATCTCGAAGTCGATCTTGTACCCGAGACCGTTGCGCCCGTGCTGACCCAGTGGCGTGCTCCTGGGCTCTGTGTCGAGCCAGGCGACATTGACCTCGAGGTAGACGGGCCGCATGCCATGGTCATTGGCACGACGGGTTCGGGCAAGACCGAATTCTTGATTGCGCTCACGAAATCACTCGCCGAAGCTCACTCATCACAGGAGCTAGCCTTTGCCGTTTTCGACTTCAAGGGTGGTGGTTCCTTTGCTCGAGTAGCAGGCCTTCCTCACGTGCGCCATCTCGTGACTGATCTCGAACCCCTCGCAGTGCACGCGGCGCTCGAGGGTCTCTGTGCCCTTGTTCGTTCGCGTGAGCGAGTCATGTTTGCTGCCGGTGTTTCCTCGGTTACTCAGCTGGAAGCCGATGAGCGCCCTGCCAAAGTTGTCGTTGTTGTCGACGAGTTCCAGGCGCTCTCTCGGCAATACGGCAAGACAGGCGAGATTTTCGCTGACATCGCAGCGCGCGGGCGGGCCCTGGGAATACACCTGGTCCTTGCCACTCAGCGTTTCATGGGGTCGGGTCTGGAACCGCTCTCAGCCAACCTCGCCCTGCGCGCGTGCTTTCGGGTGGCTGAGGCAGCCGAATCGAGTTCGATACTGGGTGATAGTCGAGCGTCGAGCGCGTTGCTGAGGCCGGGAGCGGGTTTCATCCTGCGTTCCGGTCGGCCGGTGGCGGCCCTTCAGGTGAGCGCAGCCGACGAAGCCGGCGACAGCAACCCATCGGCTCGTTACGCACCCCGTGTCACAAGTGAATCGCTCTGGCTCGAGCCGCTGCAAGCACCTCTGCCCGTCCCTGCACAGCCACTCACCCGCACGCTGACCGAAGGCTTCGCCCTGGGAACTCTCGACGACCACGACGAGATGGTTCGCGCAACTCGGCGATGGCACCCGAGAGACGGCGCAATGCTGGCTGTGGGTGACACGGGCTCCCGCAGAGCGCTTATTGCAGTGCTCCAGGCCCAAGGTCTCGATAACACCCGCGTGTTAGCCGGGCACGGTGCTGGCGCGTGGGATCAACTGCTTGGGTGCGTATCGGTGCAGCGTGATGCCCTCGTCATTCCATGTCTCGACGAGGCCGTGGCATCCTTGCCGATGGCCTGGCGCGATGAATTCCTCGATGAGCTCGTTCGTCAGAGCATCAATCTGTTGTCTCGGGGTGCCCCGGTGGTGATTGGTCTGGCCATGAACTCCCAGCTACGCGGGCGCTTGTCGTCGATGTCAACGTGTGAGGTAGAGCTCTCGTGGGCAACGGGTCCAGCGCACGCGGGGCAGGGTGCGCGCGGCCTGCTGAACGAGGAGGTGTTGCGCATCTATCAAGCAGATCCCGCGCCCTCCCCGGTGGCAGACCTCGTTGTGCCCACGATTTCGTTGCAGCAGCGAGATGTCGTGCTCACGCCTCATACCAAGCGAGGGCGTGCCATTGGCGACGCTGACACGGCAACGCCGGCGCGCGTGATGTCCCCCGAAGAGTGGATGTTCGCTACAAACCGAGATGAGTCCGCACGAATCTTTCTTGACGGATGCTCGCCCGCAGATGCTCGCGCCCTGCGCCTCTCGCCACATCCGTTGCCGCCACCCCACGTCGGCACAATCATCGAACTTCGCGCCGACGGAAGCTACCGCCGCGTCCGAGTGCGGGCGCAGCAAGCTGAGCCCCCCGTTGCCCTAGCCGAACAGAGCGTCGATGTTTTGGGTGGGCAGCCCGTGAGCAGCGGCGACAGACTCGTTGAAGAGTGACCCTGAGTGAGTGTTCAGCCCCCGTCGAAGCGACAGGTCGGCGCTCAGTGCGTCGCGCCATCCGGCGTTGGCTATGGCCCGCACATACGGAAGCGTCGCGTTGGAGAGCGCATAGGTTGAGGTCCGCGGAACGGCACCGGGCATATTCGCAACGCAATAGAAGAGCGAGTTGTGCACTCGGAAGGTGGGCTCTGCGTGGGTAGTGGGGTGAGAGTCTTCGAAGCATCCCCCTTGGTCGATAGCGATGTCAACCAGAACACTTCCGGGCTTCATGCGCCGCACAAGATCATTGCCGACCAACTTCGGCGCGCGAGCCCCGGGAATGAGAACTGAGCCAATCACCAGGTCGGCCTCGAGAAGTGCGCGCTGAATCTCGAGAGTGCTCGAAGCGATGGTTTGAATGCGGCCCTGATAAATTGCGTCAAGTTCGCGCAATCGAGCGAGGTTCGTGTCGAGCACCGTGACTCGGGCACCCATGCCGGCGGCAACCTGGGTCGCATTGGTGCCAGCGACTCCTCCGCCCAAGACGACCACGTTGGCCGAGTGCGTCCCTGGCGTTCCGGGCAAGAGCAGCCCCCCGCCCCCCGCCGGCGCTGTCATGGCATGTGCCCCGGCGATAACCGAAAGCCTGCCGGCAACTTCACTCATCGGAGCGAGAAGAGGCAGCGACCGATTCTCGAGCTGAACGGTTTCATATGCGATTCCGGTGATTCCCGAGGCGAGTAGTTCGGTGGTCAGCTCGGGCTCCGCGGCTAGGTGCAGGAACGTGAATATGGTGAGGTCAGCCCTAAAGAACGGAAATTCGCTCGGCTGCGGTTCTTTGACCTTGAGGATGAGCTCGCTGTCCGCCCACAACTCACCGGCCTCTGTCGAGAGAGTGGCTCCCGCCCCCACAAATTCGGAGTCGGTAATACCTGATCCCAGCCCCGCCCCCGCTTGCATCAGCACGCGGTGTCCCGCGGAGACAAGTTCGTGCACCCCCGAGGGAGTAACTGCTACTCGAAACTCGTTGTTCTTGACTTCGGTTGGAATGCCGATGCGCATACTTGCACGCTAGTGCACATCCACCGCACTTGTCGTGGAAGATCCGGTGTACGAATTTGTAAATAGCGTGGCGGTGAGAGGGTAACTGCCGATGACAGATGGACTGACCACGCGAACCGACGCGACTCCCAGCGCGTTCGTCACGGCAGAGTACGTCTTAGCGTTGAGAACGAAGTAAACGCGGACACCGTACAGGGGTTGAGCGTTGCCTCCGGTGACTGTGGCCGTGAGCCGCAGTGGTGATCTGACCGCCACGCTTGTTCCGCCCGAAGATGTAACGGAAGTTGGCGGGAAGCACTGCTGGTTGATGTCGACCCCGGCAACTTGGTACTGCACCATCACCGGCAGGCCGCTACCGGTGACGTTTCGGGTATCGGAGCAGGCAGCCAGTGCATCTGCACTCGTGGCCCCACCGATCGGGAACCAATAGGGACTATTGGCAAAGAGAGTGGTGGTGTTCATGATCATGGCCCACTCATTGGGTGAGCTATAGAAGCCAAGTTGCTTCACGTGTGCGACGTTGACCAAGTAGTCGTGGGCGCCGAGCATCGATGCGCGATTTCGCACATCGAGATTGGCTTGACGAAGCCCGGTCCGGCGGGGCTCTGGGTATTCAGCGTCATGCCCGCGCCAGGTGTTCGCGCTCTCCAGGTCGAGCCACCAGTTCACTGCATTCGGTGCGTAGCCAATGCCGGCCGCCCTGAACGCGGCTACCGCGTGAGCGTAGCTGGCTTTTGCGCCCTTGTAGCCATAGTCGTAGGCGCAGTTGACGCTATCGGGGGCGGCATTGGTGCACGGCTTCGGGCGGTTCGCGGCGTTGCGGTCGCGCGAGGGAATCGGCCATCCGCTGATTTGCGATGCGACCCGGCCGCTGCGGGAATAAAGGGTCGGTCCGGGGTTGCCGGTATTGGCGTACAACTGAATGGGCTTGGATTTAGCCCACTTAAGCAAGTCGACCAGGCAATTGTTCTTCGCAAAAATCTTTCCGCCATCGACCCCGATGACGTTGGTGGCGCCCGGTGCCGGCAAGTTTGTAATGTGCGACGAGGTCGGGCCGGCACACTGCGGCCACGAGAAGTCGTAGCCCTCGTTGTCGGTAATAGCCGAAGCGGGAAGTGCGGTGAGCACAACAGAGGCGGCGACCACGGATGTCACCGCAATGAGCGCAGCCCGCAGTCGAGTAAGTTTCATCTCGTCCATTCAACCCTGTTGTCACGCGGTAAACCTGCGTGTTCGCTGTTCCCGAAGGGCTCGTTGGGCAAATCTTGGATGTTCTAGAACATCGGGATGGTCGAGCGCACAGCGCCGACGGGGCGACCGCCACCATAAACATCAAGGTCCAGGTCTCCGATAGCAGCGTTCATCTCGGCTAGTGGCAAAGATCCCACGCGAGCTAGAGCGTGCAGGGCAACAACCGCAGCAACGCGAAGGTTGCCGTCGAGCACCTTGAGAGCAACGGTCGTGCCATCGGCGGCAGCCAAGACCATCACACCTTCAGCTCCCTGCTTCGAAAGCAATCCGAGGCGGTTGATGATGGCGGTGTCGGCGCCACCGGGGCCCTCGATGACCCAACCGAAGCGACGCATCGCCGAGTTCACTGTGGCTGCGGCGCGATACAGACCGAAGGGAGAATCGGGAGAAGCCTGACTAATTGCGCGAATCCCTCGAGCGAGGGCCGTAAGCGAGATCGCGTGCACGGGGGCACCGCATCCGTCGACACCGCTGTGGCCCACCTTTTCGCCGGTAAAGCGCTCGATGACCTCGACCACTTTGAGCTGCATGGGATGCGCGGGGTCGAGGTAGCCCTGTATCGGCCATCCGTTCGCCACGCATGCCAAGAGCATGCCCGCGTGTTTGCCCGAGCAGTTCATGTAGATCGGAGATTTGCTGCCGCCCTCGAGCACCACGCGGTCTTGGGCCTTCACGTCTCCGGGCCAGTCGGCCGGGCAGGCGAGGGCATCAGGCGTGAGTCCTGCGCCGTGCAGAATCTGACGCACCAAGCGGACGTGTTCTTCTGTGCCGGTGTGGCTGGCCGACACAATCGCCGCGTATTCGTTGGTGACGTTAGCTCCACTGGCAATTGCTGCCGTGGCCTGAAAAGGCTTAAGGGCAGAGCGCCCAAAAACCAGAGCGTTGGGGTCGCCCATGCTCAGAAGTGGTTCACCTTGAGGGTCGAGAACGATGAGCGAGCCGACGTGACGAGACTCGACAAATCCGCTGCGCTCAACGACCGCCAGCTCAACGGCATCGGCGGCGCTAAAGGTCTCCACGTTGCGAGTTAGAGAGCGCTGATTGCTTCGTCGAGCACGCTCAGCACGTCAGCCAGCTGAACGTCGCTCGTCTTGACGCTCGGCAAGAAGCGGATGACGTTGTAGTTCGTGCCGGCGTTGAGCAGCAGCACACCGCGCTCGAAGCAGTACTGAACGATGCTCGTGACCGCCTGCGGGTTGGGGTCTTTGGTTCCAGGCTGCACAATTTCAATCGCGAGCATGGCACCCTTGCCGCGTACCTCACCGATGATGGGGTGCTTGGCTTGCAGGTCGCGAAGACCGCCACCGAACACCTTCTCAACGCGACGAGCCTCGGCGAGCAGGCCCTCTTTTTCGATCTGGTCGAAGACAGCAACGGCTGCGGCACAGGCAACCGGGTTTCCGCCGAAGGTGCCGCCGAGTCCGCCGGGGTGTGAGGCATCCATGATTTCGGCGCGACCGACAACACCAGCAAGCGGCATGCCGCCGGCAATGCCCTTGGCGGTGGTGATGAGGTCAGGAACGAGGCCGAACGTCTCACTTGAGAAGTACGCGCCAGAGCGTGCCATACCTGCCTGCACCTCATCGGCCACGAACACAACGTTGTTCTCGGTGCACCACGCCTGGATGGCGTTAAGGTAGCCGTCGGCCGGCACCATGAATCCGCCTTCGCCCTGGATGGGCTCGACGAAGATGCAGGCCAAGTCTTGAGCGCCGACCTGCTTCTCGAGGTACCAGATGGTGCTCTTGGCCGCCTCTTCACCCGAAAGGCCATCGTGGAAGGGATACGAGCTCGGGGCACGGAACACGGCAGTACCGAGCGAGCCGTAGCCGGTGGCATAGGGCGAGTTCTTGAAGTTCATGGCCATGGTCATGTTGGTGCGACCGTGATACGCGTGGTCGAGAACACCCACCGCGTTCTTGCCGGTGTACTTGCGGGCAATCTTGATCGCGTTCTCGACGGCTTCAGCGCCCGAGTTCACGAGCACGGCCTTCTTGGCGTGGGTTCCGGGGGAATGCTGAGCCAGCAGCTCGGCCACGCGAACGTAGTCTTCGTAAGGAGTCACGGTAAAGCACGTGTGGGTGAAGTTGGCGACCTGATTCTGAACCGCGCTGACCACGGCAGGGTCGGTGTGACCGATGGTCGTCACGCCAATTCCCGAGGCCATGTCGATGAACTGGTTGCCATCGATGTCGACGACGACCGAACCGTGCGCGCTGGCAATGTAGACCGGAAGAGCTGCGCCGACACCGTTCGAGACGGCGTTCTTTCGGCGCTCGTGCATTGCCTGCGACTTGGGGCCAGGGATCGCGGTAACGATCTTTCGCTCCTGCGGGTGGGTGCTGGTTTCAACAGGCGTAGTCATGCCTACAGTTTACGAGCCTGAGGGCCTTTCGCAGGTGAGAAGATAGACATCGTGCGGCGCGTTCTCATTCTCGGTTCGACCGGGTCCATCGGTACCCAGGCTCTTGACGTTATTCGCGCCAACCCTGACCGCTTCGAGGTCGTAGGCCTTGCTGCCGGTTCCAATCGTGAGCTGGTGGATGCCCAGGCCGCTGAATTTGGCGTGCGCGAAGTTGCCCTTGGAGCTGTCGACGCCGAAGCGCTCGTCCGCTCCGTGGAAGCAGATGTCGTGCTCAACGGCATCACGGGCTCGGTCGGGCTCGGGCCAACACTCGCTGCCCTCGAATCCGGAGCCACGCTGGCCCTCGCAAATAAAGAGAGCTTGATCGTTGGTGGCTCGTTGGTCACCTCGCTGGCCAAGCCCGGGCAGATTGTTCCTGTTGATTCAGAGCACAGCGCGATTGCCCAGTGCCTCACCTCGGGCACGCATGGCGAGGTTCGCCGGCTTGTCCTGACTGCTTCGGGCGGCCCGTTTCGCGGGCGCACGCGAGCCGAGTTGGCATCGGTGACCCCGCAACAGGCTCTCGCGCATCCGACCTGGGACATGGGCGTTGTGGTGACTACGAACTCCTCGACCTTGGTTAACAAGGGCCTCGAAGTTATTGAGGCGCACCTGCTGTTTGACATCCCGTTCGAGAACATCGACGTGACGGTTCACCCGCAGTCCATCGTGCACTCCATGGTCGAATTCGTGGATGGTTCCACCATCGCTCAGGCATCACCGCCCGACATGCGCCTTCCCATCGCGCTCGGACTCGACTGGCCGCACCGCGTCGCCGGAGTTGGTGTTCCCCTTGACTGGACGAAGGCCTCAGCCTGGGCGTTCGAGCCCCTCGACGAAGAAGCGTTTCCTGCAGTTGCTCTGGCGAAGCAGGTCGGCACCGCTGGCGGAACCTATCCGGCGGTATTCAACGCGGCGAACGAGCAAGCCGTCTACGCCTTTCATGCCGGTGCGATTGGCTATCTCGACATTCTCGACGTCGTTCGAGCGGTGGTTGATGAGCACGAGTCAGTTCGCGAGCTCACGCGTGAGAGCGTTCTCGAGGCTGAAGTCAGCGCTCGCACACGCGCCGACCAGCAGATTGTCAGACTGGGTTCCTAGGGTGCTTTCGTGAGCACTTTTTGGTTGTACCTTCTCGGCATCGTTCTCTTTCTGATCGGCCTCGCGCTGTCGATCGGCTTGCACGAGCTCGGGCACCTGTTGCCCGCCAAGCTTTTCAAGGTGCCGGTCGGTAAATACTTCATCGGATTCGGCCCCAAAATCTTCAGCAAGAAGTTCGGTGAAACCGAATATGGCATCAAGGCAATTCCCCTCGGCGGCTACATCTCGATTGCGGGCATGTACCCGGGAACCTCGCCCACCGACGAAGCTGGCGCCAAGCGCGGTCGTTTGCGCGGCCTCTTCTCCAAAATCGTTCAGGATGCCCGTGAAGCCAACGCCGAATCGCTCGAGGCCTTCGATGAGTCACGGGCTTTCTATCGTCTGCCCATCTGGAAGCGCATCATCGTGATGTTCGGCGGCCCGTTCATGAATCTCGTGCTCGCCTTCGTTCTTTTTGCGATTCTGATTGTCGGTTTTGGCAGGCCGGGTGCGACCACGACTCTCGCAAGTGTTTCTGAGTGCGTGATTCCCGTCAGCTCAGCTCAAACCACGTGCTCAGCCAATGACCCAGTTGCCCCGGGTGCAGCAGCCGGGCTCAAGCCAGGCGACAAGATTCTGTCCATCGATGGCGTGGCCGTGACCTCGTGGAACAGCGGCACCGAAATCATCCGCTCCTCGGCGGGCAAGCCACTCACGTTTGAAATTGAGCGCGGCGGAAAAACCCAAGACATCGTGGTTACGCCAACGCTGGCCCAACGCTACGTCACCGACGCCAGCGGCCAGCCGGTTCGCGGAGCCGATGGCAAGCTCGTCACTCAAGAGACCGGTTTTGTGGGTCTCGCCCCGACTTCGGGTCTCGTGGCGCAGCCCATCACCGAGGTGTTCCCCATGATGGGACAGACCATCGGCGGTACTGTCAACCTCTTGGCAAACCTGCCGGCGCGTATCGGTGATGTGGGTCAGGCCGCATTTGGCTCCGCACCGCGCCAGGTCGACGGCCCCATCAGCGTTGTCGGCGTTGGACGAGTTGCCGGTGAGATTGCGAGCACCGAACTTGTTGACCCCACGGCCAAGGCCGCCTCACTCATCGGAATTCTTGCCTCACTGAACGTGGCTCTGTTTGTGTTCAACCTCATCCCGTTGTTGCCCCTCGATGGCGGACACATTGCGAGCGCGCTGTGGGAGGGTGCTCGACGCCAGTGGGCCAAGTGGCGCAAAAAAGCCGATCCGGGCCCGTTTGACGCCTCGGTGCTTATGCCGTTGACCTTTATCGTGATGGTCGCCCTGATGGCGATGAGCGCACTTCTCATCTACGCGGACATCGTTAAGCCGGTCTCGATTTTTTAGGTCGAGCGCCCGTCTGCACGCACGCTGTGGTCGCGCCCGTCTGGTCGCTAGGCTGAGAGCGTGTCCGCAGTAAATCTTGGAATGCCCAAAGTCCCTGAGACTCTCGCCCCTCGTCGCGTCTCGCGTCAGATCAAAGTGGGCAAGGTGCTCGTTGGCGGCAATGCTCAGGTGAGTGTGCAGTCCATGACGACCACTCCCACGACCGACATCAACTCCACTCTGCAGCAGATCGCCGAGCTCACCGCCAGCGGCTGTGACATCGTGCGCGTCGCCGTTCCCAGCCGCGACGATGCTGATGTTCTGCACATCATTGCCAAGAAGAGCCAGATTCCGGTTATCGCCGACATCCACTTCCAGCCCAATTACGTTTACACGGCAATCGACGCCGGCTGTGCCGCCGTTCGCGTAAACCCGGGCAACATTCGCAAGTTTGACGACCAGGTCGCCGAGATCGCCAAGCGCGCCAAGGCAGCAGATGTCAGCATCCGCATAGGTGTTAACGCCGGTTCACTCGACCCCCGCTTGCTCGAAAAGTACGGCAAGGCAACCCCCGAGGCGCTCGTTGAGAGCGCCGTGTGGGAGGCCAGTCTGTTCGAAGAGCACGACTTCCACGACTTCAAGATTTCGGTCAAGCACAATGACCCCGTGGTTATGGTCAAGGCATATCGCCTGCTTGCTGAGCGCGGCGACTGGCCATTGCACCTCGGAGTAACCGAGGCGGGCCCCTCGTTCCAAGGCACGATCAAGTCGGCAACGGCGTTCGGAATTCTGCTCGGTGAAGGTATCGGCGACACCATTCGCGTTTCGCTCTCGGCGCCTCCCGCCGAAGAGGTCAAGGTCGGCCTACAGATTCTGCAGTCACTTAACCTGCGCGAGCGCAAGCTTGAAATCGTCTCGTGCCCAAGCTGCGGCCGCGCTCAGGTTGACGTCTACACACTCGCGAACGATGTGACCGAGGGGCTCAGGCACGTGACTGTTCCGTTGCGCGTGGCCGTGATGGGCTGTGTCGTGAACGGCCCGGGTGAGGCCCGTGAGGCAGACCTCGGTGTGGCCTCTGGAAACGGCAAGGGTCAGATTTTCGTCAAGGGTGAGGTCATCAAGACCGTGCCCGAGAGCGAAATCGTTGCGACGCTCATCGAAGAGGCACAGCGCCTGGCAGATGCCATGCCGAACGCCGAAAGTGGCTCGGTCGAGGTCATCACGCCGTAGCGCGTGAGTCTGATGGCTACTCCCAACAGTCCGCGTCGCGGATTGCAGCGAAAAATCCTTACGATCCTGGCCATTGGCCAGGTTGTCGGCGCGCTCGGCACCGGCGCTTCGTTCTCGATTGGCTCGCTGATGGCGGCCCACATCAGTGGCACGCCCGCGCTCGGAGGCTTGTCGGCAACATTCGCGACGCTCGGCACGGCCATCCTTGCTTTTCCCCTGGCTCGATACGCAAACCGGTGGGGTCGTCGTATGGCGCTCTCACTCGGTTTGGGCGTCGCTGCCGTGGGTGCGACCATCGTTGTTTTCGCCGATGTGGCGCAAAGCTTCCCGCTCTTCATTGTGGGCATCGCCCTGGTTGGTGCCGGCAATGCGGCCAACCTGCAAACTCGGTTTGCTGCAACCGACTTAGCCGAGCCGAGCACGCGCGCCCGTGACCTCTCGATGGTGGTCTGGGCCACAACAATCGGTGTCGTCATTGGCCCCAACCTGGTGGCCCCGGGGGACGCTCTTGGTGAAACGCTCGGGCTGCCTCCCCTGGCCGGTGCGTTCGTTATCGGTGCGTTCTTCTACGCCGTCGGCGTTGTCTTCTACACAATCGGATTGCGACCCGACCCGCTGCTCGAGGCCCGCGCGCAGCGTGTTGCCGACGGCACCGAGGTCGCTACGAACAAACGCAGCCTGCGCGCGGCGTTCGGCATTCTGCGAGTCACCCCGCTCGCGGCGGCGGCGGTTGTTGCCATGGCGCTTAGTCACGGCGTGATGGTCGGCATCATGTCGATGACCCCGGTGCACCTCTCGATGATGGAGGTGGCACTGCCGCTCATCGGTCTGACCGTCAGCCTGCACACCGCAGGAATGTATGGCCTCTCGCCGATATTTGGCTGGCTGTCTGACCGCTTCGGTCGAGTCGCCGTCATAGTGCTTGGCCAGTTGATGCTCGTCGGGGCGCTTGTCGCAAACACCATTGCCCCAGAAAACATGACCGCCGTAGTGACGGCCATGATCCTGCTGGGACTGGGCTGGTCTGCATCCACGGTCGCCGGTTCAGCACTGCTGACCGAGAGCGTCGCTGCCGAGGACCGCACCACCGTGCAGGGTCTTTCCGACACTGTCATGAGCCTGACCGGAGCCGCCTCGGGTGCGCTGGCTGGTCTCACCCTCGCGCTAATCGGCTTCGGCCCGTTGAATTCGGTCACCATCGCGTCCACCGTTGTGGTGATGGGTGTGGTGCTTCTGGTGCGCTCGCGCACTCGAGTCGCCCCGACCGCCTAACATTGAACCCGTGCCAACACGACTTTCTGAACTCTTTCTGCGAACGCTCCGTGAAGACCCTAGCGACGCTGAGGTAACGAGCCACCGCCTGCTGCTTCGCGCCGGGTACATCCGTCGCCAGGCCCCGGGAATCTTTGCGTGGTTGCCGCTGGGCCTTCGTGTTCGTCGCAAGGTTGAGCAGATTGTTCGCGAAGAGATGACCGCTGCCGGCGCGCAAGAGGTTCACTTCCCGGCTCTGCTACCCAAGGAGCCCTACGAGGTCACCGGTCGATGGGAAGAGTACGGCGACGGCATCTTTCGTGTGAAAGACCGCAAAGACGCCGACTATCTGTTGGCACCCACCCACGAAGAGGCCTTCACGCTTCTGGTGAAAGATCTCTACGGCTCCTACAAAGACTTGCCCGTCACGCTGTATCAGATCCAAGACAAGTACCGCGACGAGGCTCGGCCGCGCGCAGGTCTTCTGCGCGGCCGCGAGTTCAGCATGAAAGATGCCTACTCGTTCGACTACACCGACGAGGGTCTGGTCGCCAGCTACCAGGCGCAGCGCGACGCGTACGAGCGCATCTTCAGCCGCCTCGGACTCGAGTACGTGATTGTCAAAGCCGATGCCGGTGCCATGGGTGGCTCGCGCTCCGAAGAGTTCTTGCACCCCACCGAGGTCGGCGAAGACTCTTTCGTTCGAACGGCTGGCGGATACGCCGCAAACATCGAGGCCTTCGAAACCGTGCGCCCGGCGCCGATCGACATTGCCGGGCAGCCTGCGGCAGAAATCGTTGACACCCCGAACAGCGCCACGATTGACACACTGGTCGAGACTCTCAATGCCGGAGGCTCGAAATACACGGCTGCCGACACCCTAAAGAACGTCATTCTTGCGCTGACACACCTCGACGGCACTCGCGAAATCATTGCGCTGGGATTGCCTGGCGACCGCGAGGTAGAACTCGCTCGCGTCGAGGTCGCCTTCTCACCGGCCGAGGTTGAGCCGGCGACCGAGGCCGACTTCGCCAAGAACAAGTCACTCATCAAGGGCTACATCGGCCCCTGGTCTGCTGCCGGTCAGGTGCTCGGCGAAAAGGGTTCGGCCAAGATTCGCTACTTCGTCGACCCTCGCGTGGTCGATGGTTCGAGCTGGGTCACCGGCGCAAACGTCGATGGCAAGCACGCAGTGAACGTCGTTGCCGGTCGTGACTTCTTAGCCGATGGCGTCATTGAGATGTCGGATGTTCGCCCCGGCGATCCCGCTCCCGACGGTTCCGGTCCGGTCGAAATCGCGCGCGGAATGGAAATCGGACACGTCTTCCAGCTCGGTCGCAAGTACGCCGAAGCTCTCGGGCTCAAGGTTCTCGACGAGAACGGAAAGCTCGTCACGGTCACCATGGGTTCTTACGGAATCGGTGTGACGCGCATCCTCGCCGTGATTGCTGAGAATAACAACGATGAGAAGGGCCTGATCTGGCCCGAGGCAGTTTCGCCGTTCGATGTGCACGTCATTGCCACAGGCAAAGACGACGAGGTCTACACGGCCGCAGAGGGCATTGTTGCAGAGCTCGAGAAGGCTCGCTTTGATGTGCTCTACGACGACCGAGTCAAGGTTTCGCCGGGCGTCAAGTTCGGTGACGCTGAGCTCGTTGGTGTGCCCAAGATTGTCATTGTGGGCAAGGGCTTGGCTGACGGCGTCGTTGAGCTGTGGGACCGCCGCAGCAACGAGCGCACGAGCATTCCATTGGCCGACGTGGTCGCAGCGCTTTCGCGCTAGTGCCAGCAAACTTCGCCTCGAATTCCCCCGCGCCCAACACTGGGCTAATCTTGTGATTCGGAAAGATTTTTCCGAACGATCGCAGGTATGAATAGAGGAGCCCACCGTGGACATCGATCTCAGAGTTCTCAAGTTGATGGAAACCGAACGGGGCATCCCATTCGAAGAGCTGTGCGAGATTCTCGAGCAGGCCATTTTGACGGCCTACCAGAAGCACGAACTGCAGATGAACCCTCCGCCACGCGTCGAGCGCCCCAAGGGTGACGACGGCAAGCCCGCACCGCGTCCGCCCGTTGAGCTTCCCGAGGGTCGCGCTCACCTTGACCGTAAGACCGGCATCGTGACCGTGTTCGCTCCCGAGTACGACGATGAGGGCGCTCTCATCGGTGAATCAGATGTGACCCCCGACGATTTCGGTCGAATCGCCGCCTTCGCTGCAAAGCAGGTCATTGCGCAGCGCATGCGCGAAATTCAAGACGACGCAGTACTGGGTGAGTTCAAGGGGCGCGAGGGCGACATCATTGCTGGAGTGATTCAGCAGGGCACGAACCCCAAGATGGTTCAGGTTGATCTCGGTACGGTCGAAGCCATGCTCACCCCCGAGGAGCAGGTCCCGACCGAGGAGTACACCCACGGAACGCGCATGCGCTTCTTGGTGGTCAAGGTTGCCAAGGGAACCAAGGGGCCGCAGGTCACCGTTTCGCGAACTCACCCGCAGCTCGTTCGCAAGCTGTTTGCGCTCGAAGTTCCCGAGATCGCCAATGGCCTGGTCGAGATTGTTTCACTTTCGCGCGAGCCCGGGCACCGCACCAAGATTGCCGTCAAGGCGAACGACCCCGCGATCAACGCAAAGGGCGCCTGTATTGGTGAGCTCGGCCGTCGCGTTCGTGCCGTAACCGAGGAACTCTACGACGAGAAGATTGACATCGTCGACTATTCGGATGACCTGCAGCAGTTTGTCTCGAACGCCCTCTCGCCGGCAAAGGTGACTCGCGTCGACATGGTTGACCCCACGTTCAAGGCCGTTCGCGCCTTCGTTCCCGACTTCCAGCTCTCGCTGGCTATCGGCAACGGCGGCCAGAATGCTCGTCTGGCAGCTCGTCTCACGGGTGCCAAGATCGACATCCAGCCAGACAGCGCGATGCCCACGGAGTAATCCGGTAGAATGGAACCCACAAGAACCTGCATCGGTTGCCGGGAACGCTCTGAAAACTCCTCACTCGTGAGAGTTATCGTGCGGGATTCGGTTCTCGAGGTTGATTCGTCAGCAACTGCTGGCGGGCGTGGTTCGTGGGTTCACCCCACGGCACAGTGTGTCCAAGTGGCTCTGACTCGCAAGGCTTTCGGTCGTGCGCTTCGAGCTCCGGTTACCGACACCAGTGTTCTCACCCGCTTTCTTGACAGGTAATTCCGCCGGAATTACGCACCCCACGATCAAAGGCTGAACGGCTAATGGACAACTAATGAGCGGCTCGAAATGAGTACCGTCCGCATTTAGTGTCTGACCCTGTCTTACAGGTTCAGACCTTAAGACAGGAGAATTGTGGCTGCGAAACCACGCGTACATGAGGTTGCCGCTGAATACGGCATCGACAGCAAAGTCGCCCTCGCCAAGCTCAAAGATTTGGGCGAATTCGTCAAGGGACCGTCCTCGACAATTGAACCCCCCGTTGCCCGCAAGCTGCGTACCGCGCTTGAGGCCGAGGGGCTGACCAAGGTTCCTGCTGGCGCACCCGCAGAGAAGCCCGCCGCGGCCCCCAAGGCTGCGCCGGCTGCTGAGGTTGCCCCCGCATCGACGCCTCCTACTGCTGACGCTCCCGCGGCTCCGGCTGCATCGACCCCTGCCCCAGCTGCCCCCAAGGCGCCCGTTGCCGACTCTGGTGACGCTCCTGCCGCCACGGCTGCCCCAGCTGCTCCGGCCGTCGATGCCGCACCGGATGCTCCGGCTGCTGCTCCTCGTGCCGGCGGCCCTCGCCCCGGCAACAACCCGTTTGCTCCCTCACAGGGCATGGGCGCTCGCCCCGCAAACATTCCGCGTCCGGGTAACAACCCGTTCGCATCCTCACAGGGCATGGGCACGCGCCCGAGCCCTGGCAGCATTCCTCGCCCCGGCACCGGTGGACCCGGCGCTGGCGCAACAGGTCGCCCAGGCGGAGCAGGTCGCCCGGCAGGCGGCGGTCGTCCCGGTTTCGGCGGCGGTGCTGGTGGTCCCGGCGGTGCTGGTGGTCCCGGTGGCGCAGGAGCTGGCGCAGGACGCCCGGGCTTTGGCCCGAACCGTCCGGCAGCTGGCGGTCGCGGTCGCGGTCCCGGCGGAGGAACCGCTGGTGCCTTCGGTAAGGGCGGCGGAAAGAGTAAGTCGCGCAAGTCGAAGGCCGCAAAGAGGGCTGAATTCGAGCTTCGCGAGGCACCCTCGCTTGGTGGTGTTTCGGTACCCAAGGGTGACGGAAGCACGTTCATCCGTCTGCGACGTGGTGCGTCGCTGGCCGACTTCGCCGAGAAGATTGGCGCGAGCCCCGCAAACTTGGTGACCGTTCTGTTCCACCTCGGTGAGATGGCAACGGCAACCGAGAGCCTGGACGAGGCCACCTTCGAGATTTTGGGTGAAGAGCTCGGTTACAAGATCCAGGTCGTCAGCCCCGAAGACGAAGACAAAGAACTTCTCGAAGGCTTCTCGATCGACCTCGATCAGGAGCTTGAAGACGAATCCGAAGACGACCTCGAGGTACGTCCTCCGGTTGTCACCGTCATGGGTCACGTTGACCACGGTAAGACTCGACTCCTCGATGCCATTCGCCAGACGAACGTTGTCTCTGGCGAGGCTGGTGGAATCACCCAGCACATCGGTGCGTACCAGGTGCACACCATGCACGAGGGAATTGACCGCCCGGTTACCTTCATCGACACCCCCGGTCACGAGGCCTTTACGGCCATGCGTGCTCGTGGTGCTCAGGTCACCGACGTCGCCATCCTCGTGGTCGCCGCCGATGACGGAATCATGCCCCAGACCATTGAGGCTCTCAACCACGCCCAGTCGGCAAATGTGCCGATCGTGGTTGCTGTCAACAAGACTGATAAGCCTGATGCCAACCCGGCCAAGGTTCGTCAGCAGCTGACCGAGTTCGGTCTGGTCGCTGAAGAGTACGGCGGAGACGTCATGTTTGTCGACGTATCGGCACTGACCGGCAAGGGTGTTCCCGAGCTGCTTGACGCTGTGCTGCTCACGGCAGACGCTGGTCTCGACTTGCGCGCCAACCCGAACAAGGATGCCCGTGGTATCGCCATTGAAGCTCGACTCGACAAGGGTCGCGGTTCGGTTGCTACCGTTCTCATTCAGTCGGGAACCCTGCGCGTCGGTGATGCCATTGTTGCCGGTACCGCTTATGGGCGCGTTCGCGCCATGGCCGACGAGAACGGTAACGCGGTCGAGGCTGCAACGCCGTCGCGTCCGGTCCAGGTTCAGGGTCTCTCGAGTGTTCCTCGTGCCGGTGACACATTCATCGTTACCGAGGAAGATCGCACAGCTCGTCAGATCGCCGAGAAGCGTGAAGCTGCCGAGCGTAACGCTCAGCTGGCCAAGGCCCGCAAGCGCATCAGCCTTGAAGACTTCACCAAGGCTCTCGAAGACGGCAAGGTTGAGTCGCTCAACCTCATCATCAAGGGAGACGTTTCGGGTGCTGTTGAGGCCCTCGAAGAGTCGCTGCTCAAGATTGAGGTCGACGACTCCGTTCAGCTGCGCATCATCCACCGCGGTGTGGGTGCTGTCACCGAGTCCGACGTCAACCTGGCCACGGTCGACAACGCCGTCATCATCGGATTCAACGTTCGACCCGACACCAAGGCGCGCGAGCGCGCTGCTCGCGAGGGCGTCGACATCCGCTTCTACTCGGTCATCTACAACGCACTCGAAGACATCGAGAACTCGCTTAAGGGCATGCTCAAACCTGAGTTTGAAGAAGTTCAGTCGGGTGTCGCCGAGATTCGCGAGATCTTCCGTTCGAGCAAGCTCGGCAACATTGCCGGATGTATTGTTCGCAGCGGAACCATCACGCGAAACTCCAAGGCCCGCGTTATTCGCGAGGGCATCGTTATCGCCGATGGCTTGGCCATCGAGTCGCTGCGTCGCTTCAAAGATGACGTCACCGAGGTCAAGACTGACTTCGAGTGCGGTATTGGTTTGGGCAAGTACAACGACATCCAGCTCGGTGACGAGATCGAGACGATCGAGCTTAAAGAGAAGCCGCGCGTCTAATGGTTGATCACGCCCGTGCCCGCAAGCTTGCGGAGCGCATCAAAGTAATCGTGGCCGAGGCCCTCGAGCGCGGAGTCGTCAAAGACTCCCGCTTGGGCTTCGTCACGATCACTGACGTGCGCATGACGGGTGACCTGCAGCACGCGACCATCTTCTACACGGTCTACGGCTCTGACGAAGAGCGCGAAGAGACCTCGGCTGCCCTGAAAGACAACACCGGGCGTATCCGTGGCGAGGTCGGTCGCAACCTGACGATACGACTGACCCCGGTCATTGAATTCATGCTGGATGCACTTCCAGAGTCGGCCAAGTCGATTGATGACCTGCTGGCCAAGGCACACGCTGCCGACGCCGAGGTTGAGGCGCTCGCCAAGAAGGCCGAGTACGCAGGCGAAGCCGACCCGTACGTCAAGCCTCGCGAAATTGGCGACGACGAAGACGATTCAGCCGACGAAGAAGCCGAGCAAAACGGCGACGATTCAGCCGACGAAGAAGCCAGCAAGCTCAGTTAGTCGGGTAGAGCAAAGGTGTCATCGGCCACGACGATGACCAGTCCGTCAGTTATTAGGCTCGCGAGAGCTCTGTCGCGCTGAACCGGCTCGCCCCACGCCTGATCGACGTCTTCCTTCGTGACGCTGTGGCCGGCCGAACGTAGCACCGCGAGAATCGCTCCCCGGGCTTGGCGGTCGCTGCCCTCATATTTCTTTTGCTTGGGTTTTGTTCCGCTGGAGTTGTCGGGGTATCCGGCGGCGCGCCATGCACAGGTCGACGCGATCGGGCAGGCGGCACACGCGGGCGACTTCGAGGTGCACACCAGTGCTCCGAGTTCCATCACGGCCTGATTGAAAATCGGAGAGCGGTCGGAGTGCGGCAGCAGGGCATCCATGTCGGCGAGGTCTTGCTTCTCGCGTGGGGCACCCTCGTCGGCCAAGCCCTTCTCGTGACGGGCGATAACACGACGGATGTTCGTGTCGACGACCGGTTCGTGAGCGCCAAACGCAAAAACCGCGATGGCGCGAGCGGTGTACGGGCCAACCCCCGGAAGAGAGAGTAGGTCATCGACCTCACCGGGCACCTGCCCGTCGAAGCGCTCCACGATTGCCACGGCGCAGGCGTGCAACCACAGAGCGCGGCGTGGGTACCCGAGCTTGTCCCACGCACGAACAGCCTCGCCAGGGGAGTCGGCGGCCAACGCGGCCGGAGTTGGCCAACGCTTGAGCCACTCGTCGAGCTTGGGCAGCACGCGGGCAACAGGTGTCTGCTGCAGCATGAACTCGCTCACGAGTGAGCCCCACGGGGTGAACCCGGGGCGGCGCCAGGGCAGGTCACGGCCCTCGGCCTCAAACCACTCGATGACTTCGCGCTGCACGCGTTTGAGCCTACGACAGCACGCGGGCCTCGAGGTTGGGATAATCGAAGCATGGCTGCGCAGACATCGACGATCAGTGGCATCGCCCTTGTCGACAAGCCGCAAGGTTGGACAAGCCACGACATCGTCGCAAAGTCGCGTCGCCTGTTCGGCACCCGCAAGGTTGGTCACGCCGGCACGCTCGACCCCATGGCCACCGGCCTTCTTGTGCTCGGCATCAACTCGTCGACGCGATTGCTGACGTATCTCGTTGGTCTCGACAAGGAATACACCGCGACGATTCGACTCGGCGCCTCGAGCGTGACCGACGACGCTGAGGGTGAAATTTTGGGGTACGCGCCTGCTGCACAGCTCGAGCGAGTCTCCGACGAGCAAATCACGTCGGCGGTGCTGAGCCTGACCGGTGACATCATGCAGGTTCCGAGCTCGGTCAGCGCCGTCAAGGTCGATGGCCAGCGCTCGTATGCTCGGGTGCGCTCGGGCGAGCAGGTTGAGTTGAGCGCTCGCCCCGTCACCGTCAGCGAGTTTGAGATTCTTGAGCTGCGCGCCGAGAGCGCCGACGGGCATCCGGTCATCGATGTGGATGTTCGAGTGGTCTGCTCATCGGGCACGTACATTCGAGCACTGGCTCGTGACCTCGGCTTCAAGCTCGGCGTTGGTGGGCACCTGACCGCCCTGCGTCGAACCCGGGTGGGCAACTTCTCGGTGACCGAAACCGTGCCGTTTGATCCTGAAGCCGCTGCTCCCAGTCTCATCAGCCCCGCTGATGCAGCAGTCCGAGTCTTCGATCGGGTCAATCTCACCGCAGAGCAGTCGCTCGCGCTCACTCAGGGCAAGCGCCCGGCCGTGACCGGGGCAGACGGGGGCCCGCAAGCTGCGCTCGACCCCGAGGGTAGGCTTATCGGGCTGGTCTCGGTCGCCAAGGGTGTGGCTCGAACCATCGTGAATTTTCCGGCAGATACGACAGAAAGCGAATCGGGCAGTGCTTGAGTGGTTGACCTGGTTCCAGATCGCCGTTGCGGTGCTCGGTGGAATTCTGGGCGTGGTCCTCGGAGGACTCGGCCGCAAGCCTAGCGATCTGACCATGGGCGCAACGGGCGTCGTCGCCCTTCTGCTCATCGTTCAGCTCGCGGTCACGATTGCGTCCCCGCTGATGGGCAACGAGCCCACTGGCTCGCTCTTGGAGTTCTATCTGTATCTGGTCACTGCCATCCTCGTTCCCCTTGCGGCCGGCTTCTGGGCGCTGGTCGACCGAAGTCGCTGGGCAACAATCGTTCTCGGGGCAGCCTGTCTCGCGGTAGCCGTCATGCTGGTGCGCATGTCGACCATCTGGTTCATTCAGGGTGCCTAAGGCTCGGTAGACTCGACCACTATGACCGGTAAGGATGACGCTGCCGTCGCCACGAAGGCGCGACGCGAACTCGGCATAGGTCGGGTGCTCATCGCGGTCTACGCAATTTTGGCTTTGGCCGCACTGGGTCGCTCAGTATTCCAAATCGGAACCAAGTTCGACACCGCTCCGGTTTCGTACTCGCTTTCTGCACTTGCCGCCCTGGTCTACGTTCTTGCCACGATTGCGCTCCTGGTCAACCACGACGCGTGGCGCATCATCGCCTGGGTCACGCTGGTCTTCGAGCTGGCGGGCGTTGTGATTGTCGGCACCCTGAGCCTTATCGACCCGACACTGTTTCCGCACGACTCGGTGTGGTCGGTCTATGGCCGCGGTTATCTGTTCATTCCGCTGGTGCTTCCGGTTCTCGGCATGATCTGGCTTCGCAAGACCGGAAGGTCGGTCGAGTAGTGCTTCGACTCACCGGACTCGATGGAGTTCCGGCGGGTTTTGGTCCGTCGGTCGTCACCATCGGCAAGTTCAACGGCATCCACCTCGGGCACCTCGAGATGATTCGCCTCACTCGCGAGATTGCTGCCGAGATTGGCGCTCAGTCAGTCGTACTGACCTTCGATCGTCACCCGGCTAGCCTCCTTGCTCCCGAACACGTTCCCGAAGAAATCACGGGCATGGAGCGTCGGCTTGAGCTGCTTGAAAGGGCGGGCGTTGATGCGGCGGTCATCCTGCCGTTCACGCAAGAGCTGGCTTCGCTTACGCCTCACGAATTCGCTGCGCAGATGCTGGTTGATGCACTGGATGCGCGGGCCGTCGTCGTGGGCCGAGACTTCCGTTTTGGCAGCCACGCGTCGGGAACGGTCGACACCCTGCGTGAGCTCGGTGCCGAACTGGGCTTTGAGGTGCGCGTTGTCGACGACGTTGCTCCCGAGGGCGGAGAACGGGTCTCTTCGTCGCTCGTCCGCAAGCTCATCGAAAGCGGCGAAGTTTCGCGTGCGAACCGTCTACTCGGCCGCATGCACGCCATGCGCGGTGTCGTCGTGCACGGCGACGCTCGCGGGCGCGAGCTCGGTTTCCCCACGGCGAACCTCTCGCACGAGTCCACCGGGCTCATTCCCGCCGATGGTGTCTATGCAGGTTGGCTCATTGATTCCGACGCTGCTCGCTATCCGGTGGCGATTTCGGTAGGCACCAACCCAACTTTCCCGGGCGAGCGTCACCGTCGCGTGGAGGCTTTCGTCATTGACAAGACGCTCGATCTCTACGACCACCTGGTCGTTGTCGAATTTGTCGAGCGGTTGCGCGGAATGGCCAAGTTCGACAACATCGATGAACTCATCACCCAGATGACAACCGACGTGCAGCAAGCGCGCGCGGTCCTCGCCCTGCCTGCCCAATAGTTCTCCCCAACCGGGCAGTCGCGCCCGCTGGCAACGCTGTGGATGACTCCGGGCACGTGCATTCCGAGCGCGCGTATGGTCTGCCCCATGGCGACGGCGCGAAACCAAATCCTCCCCCTGCGGTATCGCGCCGTCGCCACTCTCTCTGGTCTCGTCGCGTTGCTCGCCTGTGTGCTCCCGTGCTTCACAGATGCAGCGCCTGCGCGGGCAGCAACTACCTGTTCACCGCCGGTGCTCGACTGTACAGCAGGCTCGATTTCGGGCGGGCAGGTCATCATCGGCCGCAGCACAACCACCCCGGGGTCACCCGCCAAACCGGCCACCCGCACCGGCGGCGCAACGATCATCGTTGTTCCTGCGCCGCTACACGCCCCGGCCACCCTGCAGCTCGTGTGCACGATCAGCGCTATTCGCCCGTGGTACTGCCCCGCACCGGCACGTCCGGTCACAACTCCGGCAGTGCCTGCTCGAGCGCCGGTGACGCTCAGTGACATCGCGGCGTTCGTTCCTCAAGCGGTGACTCTGCAGAGCGAACCTCAAGGGTGGGCTTTGGTCGGCCTGCCGGTGAACTTCCTGGCCGGGGCATCCAGTCACGTAGTGTCAGGTCGACTCCTTGGGTCGGCGGCGAACGTGCGCTTTACGCCCATTGCCTTTGCTTGGAGCTACGGAGAAGGCACGAGCGTCACCACGACCTCCCCAGGCGCGACTTGGGCCGCGCTTGGGTTGCCGGCCTTCAGCGCCACGGCGACCAGCCACGTTTATCGAGCGCTAGGCAGTTATCGGGTGAGTGTCACGGTCTCGTACTCTGCCGCGTATCAATACGTGGGCAGTGGCTGGGTTGCCATTTCCGGGCGCTTGAATCGTCTGGCGGCAACGACCATTGAAGTGGTTTCCGGGGGCGTGCCGCTTCTGGTCACCCAGCCGTGCGGGCGGGGGAGCGTCGGGCTCGGCTGTTAGTCTGGGAGCCAGGTTTTGTGCTGATTCTTGGCGGTTTTCATTCACAGTGAACGTCAAGGTTCGCCATAGATTTCCCACAGAATTCCAACGGATACTTTCCATTGGAAAGGAAGAATCCCATGACTGAAATACCTCCCGCCGGCGGCCTCCCCGATCGCGACCGTCCTCCCGTTGATGGCAGCGACGCCCCGGCTCCGGCATCCTCGTTCCCCGCTTCGGCTCGCAAGCGCGGGGCGTCCTTCGGGCCAGCCGCTTCGGCTGCTGACTCTGCGAGTGCACACGACGTGAGCGCACCGCCGGTCGTTGACGCCACACGCCCGCCGTTCCGGCCTTACATTCTGCCCGTGGCCGCAGCGCTTGTTGTGGGTGCCCTCCTCGGCGGAGCTGCTGGCGCCGGTGTCGCCATCATGATTTCCACAAACTCAAACTCGAACGGCACGGCGAGTGCCCACGCCGGAATCGTGGTCAACGACCCCTCCCGCGTCAACGGCTTGACCGCGGTTGTCGCCAAAGCATCCCCGAGCGTTGTCACTATCTCGGTCACCGGTGGTTCATCGGCCGGCAGCGGCTCGGGCATCGTGTTGAGCTCCGACGGGTACATTCTCACGAACAACCACGTGGCCACTCTCGACGGAGCTACGGCCAAGCCCACCATCAAGGTTCAAGACAGCGTGGGTCACATTTATGACGCCACCATCGTCGGAACTGACCCGACTGTCGACCTCGCGGTGCTCAAGCTTTCGGGCGCTAGCGGGCTCACGCCCATTGAATGGGGGGACTCGACCAAGCTCAACGTGGGTGACATAGCTATCGCCATGGGCGCCCCCCTCGGACTTGCCGGAACAGTGACCAGCGGAATCGTAAGCGCACTCAACCGAAGCATCCAGGTCGCAAGCTCAGCAGTTCAGCAGAGCCCGAGTCAAGACAACGGTCAACAGGGCTCACCTTTTGACATGTTCAACTTTGACTTCGGCAACGGCACGCAGGGTCAGTCAACCCAGTCCAGCATCTCTATCCCGGTCATTCAGACCGATGCCGCGATCAACCCCGGCAACAGCGGTGGTGCCCTGCTTGATGAGGCCGGACGCCTCATCGGCGTC
Organism: uncultured Microbacteriaceae bacterium; assembly: GCA_903859205.1. Taxonomy (GTDB): domain Bacteria; phylum Actinomycetota; class Actinomycetes; order Actinomycetales; family Microbacteriaceae; genus CAIOLM01. The sequence goes on along the minus strand of CAIOLM010000030.1, from coordinate 21,164 downwards.
AACGTCGCAATCGCAAGCGCCGGAAACTCAGGATCTGGTCAGAGCGGTTCCATCGGCGTGGGCTTTGCTCTCCCCGCGAACCTTGCGCACCGGGTCGCCGACGAGCTGATCAAGTCGGGCAAAGCCAGCCACGGCATGCTCGGTGCCTCGGTGAGTGACTCGGCTGCGGCCAAGAGCAGCAAGCAGGTTGGTGCCATCCTCGAAAAGGTAAACGGCGGGTCGGCTGCCGCCAAAGCAGGTCTTGCCAAGGGTGACGTCATCATCGACTTCAATGGTGTGCCGATCTCAGATGCCAGCGACCTCACCGCCGCTGTTCGCACTTATGGTGCTGGCGAGCAAATCAAGTTGACGTACCTGCGCGGGGGTTCATCCCACACGGTTTCGGTCACGCTCGACGCACTGCCCGCCAAATAGCCTCCTGCTCGTAGACTTGACTCATGTTTGCGTCAGGTCTTGACTCGGAGCCACTTGAGGGCGGTGGCACAGCCACGCTCGATAAGGAACTCGAAGAGCTCCTTGCGAACGAGCAGCTTGACGAGGGCGATCACGACCGGTTTTCCCACTACGTGCAGAAAGAGAAGATTCTCGAGTCTGCACTCTCGGGTAAACCGGTCATCGCCCTGTGCGGCAAAGTCTGGACCCCCGGTCGCGATCCGCAGAAGTTCCCGGTGTGCCCGAGTTGCAAAGAGATTTACGAAAGCCTGAGCCAATGAATCGGAATGCTCCCATCGGCATTTTCGATTCGGGCGTCGGCGGCCTCACTGTGGCGCGCGCCATTCGTGACTCACTCCCGCACGAGTCGCTCACCTACATCGGAGACACGGCCAACTCTCCCTATGGCACAAAAGCAATCGCGGATGTTCGCACCTACGCCCTCGACGTGCTCGACACCCTCGTTGCCCAAGGTGTGAAGATGCTCGTTATCGCCTGCAACACCGCAAGTGCGGCCATGCTGCGCGATGCTCGTGAACGTTACGCCGTTCCTGTGATTGAAGTGATTCAGCCCGCGGTGCGTGGAGCTCTTGCGGCCACTCGCAATAACCGCATTGGGGTCATCGGCACGACGGCAACGATTGCCTCGCGCGCCTACGACGACGCTTTCGCCGCGGCCCCACATCTCGAGCTCTTCACAGCCGCCGCCCCCCGATTTGTTGAGTTCGTCGAAGCAGGTCAGACCAGCGGCGAAGACGTGCTTCGCATCGCAAAGCAGTACCTCAGGCCCCTCATCGAAGCAGACGTCGACACTTTGGTTCTGGGGTGCACGCACTACCCGTTCCTGCGCGGTGCAATTTCATACGTCATGGGTGACTCTGTTCGTCTGGTCGCTAGCGACAATGAAACGGCGAAAGACGTTTACCGCGAGCTCGTCGAGCGCGGGCTCGACCGCATTGAATCGAGCCCCCCGACCTATCGCTATGAGGCCACGGGCACCGACTCCGCCGAGTTCGTTCGCCTGGCTCGTCTCTTTCTCGGGCCCCAGGTCGAGACCGTGAACTACACCCCGACCGGTGCCATTGACCTTCCCCCGGCACCCTAGAGCTCATCGAACATCCAACTCAAAGGAAACCATGACCGACATCATTCGCGTTGACGGACGCACGCCCCTCGACCTGCGCAAGGTCACCATCGAGCGAGGTTGGAGCGAGCAGGCCGAAGGCAGCGCCCTCATCTCGTTCGGGCGCACTAAGGTGCTGTGCACTGCGTCGTTCACCAACGGGGTTCCGCGTTGGATGACCGGTACGGGCAAGGGGTGGGTCACCGCAGAGTACGGCATGCTGCCTCGGTCGACCAACGACCGCATGGCACGCGAAGCCGTCAAGGGTAAGCAGGGCGGTCGCACACACGAGATTTCGCGTCTGATTGGCCGCTCGCTGCGGGCTGTGGTCAACACCAAGGCTCTCGGCGAAAACACCATCGTGATCGACTGTGATGTTCTGCAGGCCGACGGCGGCACACGCACCGCTGCAATCACCGGTGCCTATGTAGCGCTGGCGGACGCCATTGAGTGGGGTCGCGAGAACAAGTTCATCGCTGCCAAGTCGGAGCCTTTGATTGACTCTGTCTCGGCAATCTCGGTGGGCATCATCGACGGCGTTCCCATGCTCGACTTGGAATACCGCGAAGACTCGCGCGCCGAGACTGACATGAACGTTGTCGTCACCGGTCGAGGTCTTTTCGTCGAAGTGCAGGGCACCGCCGAGGGCGCACCCTTCGACCGCACCGAGCTCGGCTCACTACTCGACTTGGCAGTCGCCGGAACCGGCGAGCTTGCTCGCATCCAGCGGGATGTGCTCGGCCGCGCCTAATGACGACCTTTGTTCTGGCTACGCACAACCAGCACAAGGTTGATGAGTTTCGCGGAATCCTCTCGCTCGAGGTGCCCGGCTTTGAGCTGATCACCTACGACGGGCCAGAGCCCGTTGAAGACGGCGAAAGCTTCGAGGCAAACGCGCTGATTAAGGCGCGCGCGGCTGCCGAGCACACCGGCATGCCCGCCATGGCCGACGACTCGGGTCTAGCGGTCGACGCGCTCCAGGGCGCGCCCGGAATCTTCTCGGCCCGCTGGGCTGGAGAACCGAAATCGGATGAGCGTAACCTTGCCCTCGTGCTCGAGCAGCTTGAGCAGGTGCCCCATGGGCAGCGCGGTGCAGCATATGTTTGCGTCATCGCCGTGGTCTACCCTGCGACCGAGACGTCGCCGGCCACGGAATTCACGGTGGAGGCACGTTGGAGCGGGCACTTAGTGCACGAGCCGAAAGGTTCGAATGGGTTCGGCTATGACCCGATTTTTGTGCCAGAAGGTTCTGACAAAACGAGCGCCGAGCTTGAGCCAGCGCAAAAGAACGCGCTGAGCCATCGTGCTCGAGCACTCGCACTCGTCGCGGAACAACTCAAGGGCTAGGTTTGACGCATGACTGAACTAGCGGGCAAGCACATCCTGGTAACCGGAGCCAGCGGAGGCTTGGGCTCGCTCATCGCCCGCGCGCTTATTGCCGCCGGGGCAACCGTGAGCTTGGCCGGTCGTGACGAAGCTCGCCTGACTCAGGTCTCGCCCGAATCGCCCCGGTACACCGTCGACCTGAGTGCACCCGGGGCGGGCACCGCTCTGCTTGCCGCCGCAGCGGCAACCCCTCTCGACGGGATTGTGCTCGCACATGGCGCTGTTGCCTTTGGGGCTGCCGGCGACCTGCCCAACGCCGTCGCCCGCTTGCTCACTGCAATCAACCTCGACAGCGTCATCGAAATTATCGGTGCAGCGCCGGCCTATCTCGCAGATTCTGCGGCCGCCAGCAGAGATCCGTTCATCTTGACCATCAGCGGAATCATCGCTGACATGCCCACTATTGGCATGTCAGCCTACGGTGCTGGCAAGGCCGGGTTGAAGGCTTACGTCACCGCTGCATCTCGAGAACTGCGTCGAAGCGGCATTCGACTGCTGGATGCCCGCCCCGGCCACACCATGACTGAGCTGTCGCTACATCCGCTCGCCGGCACCGCGCCTGCGATGGCTGCTGGGCTTGACCCCGAATCCGTGGCAACCCGCATCGTGCAGGCAATCGTCAACGACGAAAAAGACGTTCCGGCCGACTCATTCAGTTAGCCGAAGTCGGCACTAAGCCTTCGGGTTGTGTTCGCCGTGGTGCTTCGGGTCGAAGACGTCTGCTGGCAAAACAACATCAGCATCGGTGGGCAGTTCGTCTGAGCCGTGCTTGCTCTTGGCCAAGCGACGTGCCTTGCGAACCGATTGCACGTAGTGAATCGCAGTTGGAATCGCAATAATCAGCACGACGCCGATGAGCACGACATCGATGTATTTTTCAACGAACTCGGGAACGCCGGGAATCTGGCTAATGAGGTAGCCAAACATGGTGAGTCCCACACCCCAGATGATCGCGCCGATGAGGTTGAACAGTGAGTATTTCTTCCACGGCATGTGGCTCACGCCGGCGGCAATGGGCGCGAACGTTCGGACGATGGGAACAAAGCGAGCCAGAATGACTGCAACACCGCCGAAGCGGATGAAGAAAGCGTTGGTGCGGTCGACGTTCTTTTTGCTGAAGAGGCCGCTCTCCTTGCGTTCGAAGATTCGCGGGCCGAAGTGGTGTCCGATGAGGTACCCGACTTCACCGCCGAGGAAGGCGGCCAGGCCGATGACGATAGCCACCACCCAAACGTTTGTGCCGAAGGCGTTTACACCAGAGCCGGCATTTTCGTTGGCGAGAATGCCGGAGAGAATCAGCAGGGTGTCTCCAGGTAGCAGGAAGCCAATGAGCAACCCAGTCTCGGCGAAGACGATCAGCCCGACACCCAGCAGCGCGAAGGGTCCAAAAGTCTGAATGAGCCCGCTCGGGTCAAGCCCGGGGATGGCAGCCGTAAGCGCGCTGGTAAGCATGACTCAAGGCTACCGCGGTTAGTTCTGAGAACTTGCCCTACGTTCGCGACGGTCGAGCATCCAGGTGCGGAAGCCCACGATCAGCGAGGCCAAGATGAACCCACCGCCGATGATGTACGCAGCGACTTTGACCTGTGGAATGGACGCCGCGAAGTAGCCAACGACGGTGAGGCCAACGCCCCATGCCAGTGCCCCCACCATGTTGCTGGTCAGAAACTTGAAGTAGTTCATGCGGCCAATGCCGGCAATCCACGGCACGAACACGCGACCCCAGGGAATGAATCGAGCGACGACAACCGACCACCAGCCGTACTTGTTGTAATACGACTCGGTGCGCGTGACGAGCTTGGCCATTCGCGGGCCGGTCTTTTTGTCGAGGTAGGGCCGACCCAGGTGACGCCCAAGAATGAAGCCGAGTTGGTCGCCCACGAACGCGGCGATGCCTACACCGAGCGCAAGCACAACAATGTTGATCTTGTCACTGGCTGTGGCTGCCACGATTCCCACGGCGAAGAGTAGCGAGTCGCCGGTGATGAACGGGATGAAAACACCCACGAAGAGTCCGGTTCCGGCGAATACCAGACCCCAAACCGCAAGGTAAAAAACGAACACGCCAACGTGACCGAGGAAGTCGGTCAGTTGAACGTCAAACGCTGCTGCATGAATAATCACGTGCGGAAGGAGGGACTTGAACCCTCACGCCTTGCGGCACCAGAACCTAAATCTGGCGTGTCTGCCATTTCACCACTCCCGCTGGTGCATCAAGTCTATGCGCGCTCCCTCCCTTGCTCATTCGCTAGTCTTGTTGGAACGACTGCCGGATAGAGACGGATGGCGCACTCGTGAAGAATCGATTTTTACCCCTAGACGGCCTGCGGGGGCTGGCCGCTATCGGCGTTCTTTCGTTTCACGTTGTGGTTTGGGACACGAGCGATTTTCCGCAGCTTGACTCGCTGTACTTGCTCGTGGACTTCTTCTTTGTACTCAGCGGATTCGTGCTCTGGCCGAGCATGCCCTCTCGCGACAAGGGGCTGGGTCGCTCGACCGGTGTCTTCGTCGTCAAGCGAGTATTCCGCTTCTGGCCGCTGGTGATTGTTTCTCTGCTTGTTGCCACGTTCCTGCTGCAACTTCAAAGTGATGTCTTCCAGATGCAAGACAACTTTGATCCACCGTTTGGCTATGTCACTGGAATGTCGGAACTTCACAAGGTTGGAATTTTTGCGGCCGCCTATCTGCTGCTGCAGATCTTCGTCTACCCGGCGATGGCAATGAACGTGCCGCTATGGTCCCTATCTGCGGAGTGGTTTGCCAACCTCATTTACGCGCCTCTGGCGTGGATCAAGTTCTCCATCGGAATCATCGTCTTGATTTTGGCGGGCTACGCCATGCTGAGCTGGGGTCTCATCAACGATCAAGAGTTCATCGCAGGCAGTGGCCCCATTCGCGGGCTGGAGGCGCTGGGCCGCGCATTCTTGGGATTCGGGCTCGGGTTGCTGCTTCGCAAACACCTCGACGTGCTCGCACGCTTTCGCACCTGGTGGATGCTTCTCATCTCCCTCGCGCTCGTCGCCATGTTGCCCTTCATTGAGAAGGACACGCACTACGACAGCTATCGCTACGCCATCACGCTCTACGCGGCGCCAATCTTTGCGCTGTTGATTTTGCAGGTCTCCAAGTTCGACGCGAATCCGGACGGGCGCTGGGGCAAGTTCCTCGCGTTCCTCGGTACCTACTCATTTGGCATCTATGTGTTCCACACGCCCTTGCTCCAAGCGTGGAACAACATCATGGGAGTGCCCAGTGGGGGCAAATACAACGACGACTGGATCTGGTTCTTCTTGGGTGAGGCAAGTGGCGTGACGTTCGTGTGCATTCTGCTCACGTTCCTGGCTCGCAAGTTCTTCGAGGGGCCGATGCAAAAGCTCGGTAAGAGACTCACGACCCGCATGTCGACTCCCCGGGTTAAGTAGGTCTCACTCGCCTCGATCGGCCGGCGGGCGCCACTGTGGAAAATTAGCCCGGCTGCGCAGCGTGCACGAGCAAGCTCGTCGGCATGAACTCAGCACTCAACGCTCTGATCGAAGACGTTCGCGCCAGTGTGCTCTCTGGCGCCAGCGAATCGGCAGACCACACGGCCCTGAGGGAGCGCGCACAGCGCGGTGTTCGCTCCCTCATGGAAACCCGCGCCGGACTCTCTGGGCATAACGAGGGAGTGCTCGTTGAACAAGCAATGGCCGCACTCGCCGGGTTCGGAGCTTTGCAGCCATTGCTCGACAACCCCGACATTGAAGAGATCTGGATCAACGCACCGGATCGAATCTTCGTCGCCCGCGGCGGCCGTCCGGAGCTGACCACTCTGCACCTCGAGCCCGAGCAGACACGACACATCGTCGAGCGCATGCTGCAATTCACCGGGCGACGGGTCGATGCCTCGAGTCCATTTGTCGACGCGTCCCTTCCCGATGGTTCGCGGCTGCACGTCGTCATCCCTGACATCACCTCGCGGCACTGGTCAGTCAACATTCGCAAATTTTCTGCCACGGTTCGCACGCTCAACGCGCTCGTTGCGAACGATTCCCTCACCGCCGAGGCAGCGCAGCTGCTTGCCGACGAGATGCGTGCGGGAACGAACATTCTGGTTTCGGGCGCGACCCAAGCCGGCAAGACCACGATGCTGAATGCTCTTATGGCAACCGTGGGGGAGCGGGAGCGAATCGTCACCGTGGAAGAAACCTTTGAGCTCAACTGCGGAGGCCGAGATGTCGTCGCCATGCAGTGCCGTCAACCAAACCTCGAGGGCGCCGGTGAGGTCACACTTCGACGACTCATTAAGGAAGCCCTGCGCATGCGACCCGACCGATTGGTGGTCGGCGAGGTGCGCGAGGCAGAAAGCCTCGACCTGCTCATCGCCTTGAATAGTGGGCTCCCAGGTGCGTGCACCATTCATGGCAATTCGGCCAAGGATGCGCTGGCTAAGCTCTGCACGCTGCCCCTGCTTGCCGGGCGCAACATCGATGCCGAATTCGTGGTGCCTGCGGTCGCGTCGTGCATTGGGCTCGTGGTGCACTGTGCGCTCGAAGCCGATGGACACCGCCGCGTTCGAGAAATAGTGCGGGTGACGGGCAAGGTTCGAGCCGGCCAGGTGCTTACCGAGCAGGTGTATCCATGACCGCGCCGATGACTGCCCTCGCGCTTGCCCTGGGGTTGGCCGCCGGAATCGGAGTTTTTCTCATCATTGTGCGCAGGCCCGGCATGACAGGTGAGGGTGGCTTGAGGAGTTTGCACCGGAACCGGGCGAAAGCGTCCCCGGGCATTGCTATCGGTTCGACTGCCATCGCAATCGGCGCCGGGGTCATCGCGTTCTTAGCGACCGGGGTCATCGGTCTCGCGCTCGCTGCCGCCTGCTTAGGAGCGCTCGTCCTTCCGTGGCGCAGACGCCGAAGCACGATGCGCGTTCGTCGCCGGATCGAGCAGGCCTACCCCGACGTCATAGAGTCCGTTATTTCTCGAGTGCGCTCAGGAGGACGGCTGCTGGAATCGTTAGCTGTTGCAGCCAGCCAAGCCCCAGGCGCGATCGCCGATCCCGCGCGTCGGTTTTGGGCATCCGTGCAGGTTTCGGGCGATGCTTCAGCGTGTCTGGACGAGCTCAAGCGCGAATGGGCATCACCCACCGGTGATCTCCTCGTAGAGACGGTTCGTGTTGCCTATGAGGTCGGCGGAACTCGAGTCGTCGAGGTCTTGCGCGAGCTGGCCGACCAGATTCGTCGTGACAGAAACATTCGTCGCGAGGTTGAGGCCAAGCAAAGCTGGGTGCGGGTTGCCGCTCGCGTTGGCGTTGCCGCGCCGTGGGTGGTCTTGGTCCTGTTGGCTTTTCGTTCCGAGGCCGCATTGGCCTACAACTCGCCCGCCGGGCTCGCGCTCATCATCACCGGGCTCGCGCTCAGCGTGGTTGCCTATCGACTCATGCTCGTTCTCGGTCGAACCCCCACCCCGACCCGGATGTTCCAATCGTGACGCCCGTGTTGTGGTTGTCTCTCGGGCTTGGGCTTTCTGGGGGCCTCGGCCTCTGGTTGATTGTCAGCCGCGTGGCCTGGTCGAGCGGGTCGAACCTCGAACGTCGTGTCGCTCCTTGGGTATCGGGAATCTCGCCCGAGGCCCATAAGGTCGCGGTCGCGCGGGTTCACCAGCGTCGCGGGTTGTCCCGGGCTCTGGCGAGCAGGTTGCCGACCTCAGTTTCTAACGCGCTTGGTGGCGCGGCATCCTCGGTAGCGACGGCATTGGCGCGCGCCGGTCGCCTCGAGACGGTGGAGCAGTGGCGTCTGCGGGCGGTCGAGTTCGGCTTGCTCGGAGCGCTCGCCGGAGTTGTCGTGGGAAGTTCATCCATTGCCTTCGCTCGGGGGAGCGTGGCTGGCTTGCTCGCGCTCACTGCCGTCGGAATCGTCGCCGGCGTGGTGCTCTACCGACAGTTACTCACGCGCGCAGCCAAGGCGCGAACCGCACTGATTCTGGAGGAACTGCCCGTTGTCTGCGAACTTTTGGCGATTTGCCTGACGGCGGGCGAGGGCTTGAGTGAGGGGCTCATTCGAGTTGCTTCGCGTGGGAGCGGCCCGCTGAGCATCGAACTTCGGGCAGTTAACCGTTCGGCGGCCCTCGGCGTTCCGCTCACGGATGCTTTGGCTGCGCTAACGGCCAAACTCGACATCGCCCCGCTCTCGCGCAGCCTCGACCACATCATCGCCGGGCTCGAGCGCGGAACGCCACTTGCCGACATCCTGCGCACCCAGGCCACCGAGACGCGCGGCGAGGCAGGTCGCCGACTTCAGGAGCGCGCGTCCGCGCGCGAGGTCGTCATGCTCTTCCCGCTCGTCTTCTTGATCTTGCCCATCACCATTGCGTTCGCAATCTTTCCGGGCTTGCTGGTCATTCAGACCGGCTTGTGACGGGTTGGCGCTAGAGCCCCAGCTCGGCAAGCGTCGGCGGGTTGCAACCGGCGCGAGAGCAGGTGATGGCTCCAACTCGAGCGGCAAGCTCGAGCAAGTTAGTCCACTGATCGACGGTCACCTTGGCCAGCGCAGCTTCGGCGCGACCGCCGAGCGCAGCTAGTTGCTGGAGGCCATAGAGGGTTGCGCCCAAGAACGAGTCACCGGCGCCCACAGTGTCGACCAAGTCAATGGTCGGTGCCTTGACGCTCACGCTGTCGCCGCTGGGCGTGAACAAGGTGGCTCCCTCGGCGCCGCGAGTCATGATGACGTAGTGGCCGGCTGCCGCCCACGCACCAGCAGTCTCGGCCGGGCCGTGCTCGGGATAGAGCCACGCCAGATCGTCATCCGAGGCTTTGACAATGTGAGCGAGCTTGATCTGGCGCTCCACGCGAACGGTCTCTGCGGCGCGCTCAAAGCCGAGCCCCGGGCGAATGTTTAGGTCGATCACAACGGTCGACGCTTCACGCGAGTGCAGGTGACCGGCCAGGCTTTCAATCACGGAGGCCCCCGGCTCGATGGCGGTGGCAACAGACCCGATTACAATGGCGGCGGGTGGGTCGGCCTCGAGGTTGGCGAATGAATCGAGCGTCCAGCCCCAGTCGGAGGTGCCTTTGAGGTAGAAGCTGTAGCTGGCCTTGCCCTGGTCGTCGAGCGAGGCGACGGCGAGGGTGGTGGGGTCGCTCGTGCGCTCGACGAGGGACATGTCGATTTTCTCGGGAGAGAGCCAGTTGTAGAGCTTTTCACCGAACTTATCGGTGCTCATTCGGCCGGCGTACGACACGTGTGTGCCGAGGCGGGCAAGCGCGATCGACACGTTCGCGGGTGCTCCACCGGGCTTGGCCTCATAGCGACCATCGCTCTGCTGAATGAGGTCAATCAGGGCTTCGCCGATAACGACAATGCGGTCATTCATCGATGTCTCCTTCGATGTGCGGGCTGGCCCGCAAACGGACTAGTGGGTGCTGGGAACGGCTTCGACCTCGGTGCGGTCGCCCGACCACAGCGTGTGGAACGTGCCGGGCATGTCGGAGCGCTTGTACGTGTGCGCACCGAAGAAGTCGCGCTGACCCTGCACGACGGATGCGGGCAGGCGCTCCGCGCGAAGGCCGTCGTAGTACGACAGCGACGAAGCGAAGGCAGGAACCGGGAACCCGGCCAGCGAAGCGCCGGCAACGATTTGGCGCCACGAACCGAGCGACTTCTTGACGGCATCCGTAAAGTAACCGTCGAGCAGCAGGGAGAGTAGGTCGCCGTTCTTGTCGTAGGCCTCGGCGATGCGGTTCAAGAACTGCGCGCGAATGATGCAGCCGCCACGCCAGATCTTTGAGACCTTGCCCAGGTCGATGTTCCAGTTGTATTCCTTGGCGCCGGCGCGAATGGCGTCGAAGCCCTGTGCGTAGGCCACGATCTTGGAGGCATACAGGGCCAGGCGAACCTGCTCCACAAAGGCTGCTTTGTCAGCGACCACGTAGGCGGTTGTCTCGGCCGGCAGGTGGTTTGCGGCGTCACGCTGTGCGCGCTGCGACGAGAGCGAGCGAGCGAATACGGCCTCAGCGATGCCTGAAACGGGAACTCCCAGGTTCAACGAGGTCTGCACGGTCCAGACGCCGGTTCCCTTGGAGCCAGCCTCATCGAGAATGACGTCGACCAACGGCTTGCCGGTCTTAGCGTCGACCTGCTTGAGCACCTCGGCGGTGATTTCGATGAGGAACGACTCGAGCTCGCCCTTGTTCCACTCCGAGAAGGTGTCGGCAATCTCGGCAGGCGAGTACCCACCGATGTTGCGCAGCAGGTCGTATGCCTCCGCAATGAGCTGCATGTCGGCGTATTCGATGCCGTTGTGAATCATCTTGACGAAGTGACCTGCGCCGTCGTGACCGACGTGAGTTACGCAGGGCTCACCCTCGGCGACTGCAGCAATGGAAGAGAGAATCGGGCCAAGAGTCTTGTACGACTCGTCGGTGCCTCCGGGCATGATCGACGGGCCGTTGAGGGCTCCCTCTTCACCGCCTGAGATGCCTGCGCCCACAAAGTGGATGCCCCTGGCGCTGACGTCTTTTTCACGGCGAATGGTGTCGGTAAAGAGTGCGTTTCCGCCGTCAACAATGATGTCACCGGGCTCGAAGCGCTCAGCGAGCTGGCTAATCACAGCGTCGGTGCCGGCGCCAGCCTGCACCATGATGATGGCGGTGCGGGGCTTGGCCAGTGAGGCCACAAACTCATCAATCGTCTCGGATGCGATGAAGCCAGCCTCGGGGTGCTCGGTCATGAGCAAGGTGGTGCGCTCGGTCGAACGGTTGAAGATGGCAACGGTGTTGCCCTCGCGACTCGCAAGGTTTCGAGCGAGGTTTGATCCCATCACTGCGAGTCCTACAACACCAATATTTGCCTTCTCAGCCATGCTCAACCTTTGCGTTTTGTTCGTCTCCAACAACCTCTCAATCGTACCGACAGAATGAGGACCCTCGACCGCGGTTTGTGCCCGTGAAAACCTCTTGTAGACTGGCAGTCGCAAACTTCGGCGAGGGATGCTCACAGCGCAAGCTCAAGCATCCGTTATCGACGCGGTGGATAAGGCCTCGTGGCCGTTCCTCACGCTGACATGCGTTCGAGTTGAACTTAGAGAAACGAGGCCACTGGCCTCACAAGAAGGAGGCCCTCATGGCTGAAGTAGACAACAAGGTCGTCGCAGACGTCCGCACCGAGTTCGGCAAGGGATTCGCTCGTCGCCTGCGCGTGGCCGGCAAGATTCCTGCCGTCATTTACGGACACGGTCACCCCGTACAGCACGTCGCTGTTCCCGCTCACCAGGTCGGACTTCTTATCCGCAAGAAGAACGCCGTTCTCGACCTGCAGATTGAGGGCAAGAGCCAGCTGGTTCTCGTTCGCGACGTGCAGAAAGACCCAGTAACCCAGATCATCGAGCACCTCGACCTCGTTGAGATCGTCAAGGGCGAGCAGGTTGTCGTCGATGTGCCGATTCACGTCGTTGGAACCCAGCAGTCGGGCGCCATCCTTGAACTCGACGCCAAGTCGGTTCACCTCGAGGCTGAGGCAACCCACATCCCCGAGTTCATCGAGATCTCGGTTGAGGGCGCTGTTCCCGGCTTCAAGGTAACCATCGCCGACCTCGTTCTTCCCAAGGGATCCAAGGTCATCGGTGAGTCCACCCAGCTCGTTGTTCACGTACACACCGCAGCTGGCAAGGACGCCGGCGAGTCGGACGACGAGCTCGCCGCTGAGCTCGCTGACGAGGCAGCACACCACGAGCACAAAGACGAGCTGCACGCTGCTCAGCATGACGCTGAGAAGGCCGCCGCCCTTGCTGACGCTGAGCTCTCGGGCGCAAACGCCGAGGCTGAGAAGGTCGTGGAGTAACTCCTGAACACAGACACGTGGCTTGTAGTCGGGCTCGGTAACCCCGGGCCCGGCTACGCCAGCCATCGTCACAACGTCGGCCAGATGGTCGTCGCAAAGCTCGCTACCGACATCGGGGCGAGCTTTCGCACGCATAAGGCCAACGCACTCGTTGCCGAGGGCCGCACTGCGCCCAGTGTTTCAAAGTTGGTGTTGGCTCAGCCCGGCACATTCATGAACCTGTCGGGCAAGCCCACAGCCGCGCTCCTCAAGTTCTTCTCCATCGAGCCAAGCAACCTCATCGTCGTTCACGACGAGCTCGACATCCCGTTCGACGACGTGCGCATCAAGGTCGGCGGCGGACACGGCGGACACAACGGTCTTCGCGATATCGTCGCGGCCATCGGAACCACCGATTTCGTGCGCGTGCGCGTGGGCATCGGTCGTCCTCCCGGTCGTCAAGACGCTGCCGATTTCGTGCTGCAAGACTTCGGCAAGAGCGAGCGGGATGTCCTTCCGCACGTGCTCGTGCGCGGAGCAGACATCATCGAATCCATCGTGACCGAGGGCGTTGTCGCGGCACAACAGAGGTTCCACAGCCCGGCGTAGACTCGCCTCATGGTATTTCTCGGGCTCACGCACGCCCTTTTGCGTGCCCCGAGCTTCGAGACAGCCGTCGGATACTCGTCGACAGACGCCGATTTCTCGCTCGCCGAGGGCCTCAATGCCCCGCTGCTGGCATCGCTGCTCGCTCGACGTGTGCGCACCGGACAGATCCCTGCGCTGTGTGCTGTGACCGCCACCTCGCGCGAGGCCGAGTCGCTTCACGCCGCCCTCGACGTGCTGCTGCCGGAGTCAATCATCATCGAATTCCCGGCGTGGGAGACCCTGCCACACGAGCGTCTCAGCCCGAGCGCCGAGATCGTGGGTGGCCGTTTTGATGCGCTGCGCACCATTGCTGAGTGGGACAAGTCGACGCCGCTGGTAGTGATTGCGTCGGTGCGCGCGGCCCTCCAGCCAATCGCAGCCAACCTGCTCGAGATCGACCCGGTCGTCGTGCGTAATAAGAGCCGCGGGCACGACCTGCGCTCGATTTCGGCGCAGCTCGTTGACCTGGCGTACTCCCGAGTCGACATGGTTGCGCGTCGAGGTGAGTTCGCTGTTCGCGGTGGAATTCTCGATGTCTTTGCACCGACGGCCGAGCATCCGTATCGCATTGATTTCTTTGGCGACGAGGTCGACAGCATTCGCCCGTTCTCGGTCGCCGACCAGCGTTCGCTGCCGGGCGAGGTTGCGCAGATTGTGCTCGGGCCGTCTCGTGAGCTGCTGCTAACCGCCTCGGTTCGCCAACGTGCTGCCGAGATGCAGCACGAGTTCCCGAGTCTTGAAAACATGCTCGCCAAGATTTCTGAGGGCATTCCGGTCGAGGGCATGGAGTCGCTCACACCCGCACTCGTCGACAGGCTCGTGCCGCTCACCAACTTCTTGCCCAAGGATGCCGCGGTCGCGGTCGTCTCGCCCGAGCGAGTTGCGAACCGCGCGCTGCACCTCTCTGAGACGAACAGCGAATTTCTTGAGGCGGCCTGGAACGCGGCGACTCTGGGCGCAGCTGCGCCGATTGACCTGACTTCGGGCGACTATCTCACCGTCAGCGATCTGCGGAATGCGCATCCGAATGGTTCCTGGTGGACTCTGTCGGCTTTTGACGCCGATGACGACGACGCGGTGCGTGTTTCGAGCGCTGCGATTCCAAGTTTCGCCGGCAATGCCGAGGGCGCAATCCAGCACATCGCCGCTCGAGTCAGCGACGGCTGGCACGTTGTCGTTGCCGCAGAGGGCCACGGACTCGTCGAACGAGCCGCGCAGGTGTTGGGCGAACACGAGGTTGGTGCTCGGGTTGTTGAGTCACTGCCCGAGACGCTCGAGACCGGCACTGTTTATGTGGTGCAAGCCGGCGTCGAACACGGCTTCGAACTGCCCGAAGCGAAGGTTGCCTTGCTCGGCGAAGCAGAGTTCTACGGTCGAGCCGTTGCCTACAACTCAGGGGCTCCGCGCAAGCTGGCCAGTCGTCGCAGCAAGAACGTCGTGGATCCGCTCCAGCTCGAGCCGGGTGACATCGTTGTGCACGAGGTGCACGGAATCGGCAAGTTCCTCGAACTCGTGCAGCGCGAGGTGTCGACGGGTGGTCGCAACCCGGTCAAGAACATGCGTGAGTACCTTGTTCTCGAGTACGCGCCGAGCAAGCGAGGCTACCCGGGCGACAAGCTTTACGTGCCCACCGACCAGCTCGACCAACTCACGCGATATGTGGGGGGTGAGGCGCCGAGCCTTTCGAAGATGGGCGGTGGTGAATGGGCCGCAGCCAAGAGCAAGGCGCGTCGTGCGGTGCGAGACATCGCCGTCGAACTCGTCAAGCTGTACTCGGCGCGAACCGCCAGCAAGGGGTTTGCCTTCTCGCCAGATACCCCGTGGCAACGCGAGCTCGAAGAGGCGTTCCCTTTTGTTGAGACGCCCGACCAGCTCACCACCATCGACGAGGTCAAGGCCGACATGGAACGCCAGATTCCCATGGACCGACTGATTTCGGGCGATGTGGGATTCGGCAAGACCGAGGTCGCCGTTCGCGCCGCCTTCAAGGCTGTTCAAGATGGCAAGCAGGTTGCGATTCTTGTGCCCACAACGCTTCTGGTTCGCCAGCACTTCGAAACCTTCGCCGAGCGCTTCGCCGGATTCCCGGTACACCTGCGGGCGCTCAGTCGCTTCCAAAGCGATAAGGAGGCCAAAGAGACGATTGCCGGCCTCGCCGCCGGAACCGTTGATGTCGTCATCGGTACGCACCGCCTGCTTGCCAAAGACATGACGTTCAAAGACTTGGGGCTCGTCATCATCGATGAGGAACAGCGCTTTGGTGTCGAGCACAAAGAGGCGCTCAAGAAGCTCAAAACGAATGTCGACATTCTGGCCATGAGTGCGACGCCAATTCCTCGAACGCTCGAGATGGCCGTTACGGGAATTCGCGAGATGTCGACACTGGCAACACCGCCAGAAGATCGCCACCCAATTCTCACGTTCGTCGGCCCCTACTCTGACAAACAGGTGGCGGCGGCTATTCGTCGTGAGCTACTTCGTGAGGGTCAGGTCTTCTTCGTGCACAACCGTGTTTCGAGCATCAACCGTGTTGCGGCACAACTTGCGGAGCTGATTCCCGAGGCGCGTATTGCGGTGGCACACGGACAACTTGGCGAGCACCAGCTTGAGCAGGTCATCGTCGACTTCTGGGAACGCAAGTTCGACGTGCTCGTGTCGACGACGATCATCGAGACCGGCATCGACATCACGAACGCGAACACGCTCATCATCGACCGTGCTGACAAATATGGCCTGAGTCAGTTGCACCAGCTACGCGGTCGAGTCGGTCGCGGGCGTGAGCGCGCCTACGCGTATTTGCTCTACGACGCCGAGGTCCCGCTTTCGGAGACCGCCCACGATCGGCTCTCGGCACTCGCGGCAAACAACGAGCTCGGCTCGGGCATCCAGATTGCACTCAAAGACCTCGAGATTCGTGGCGCCGGCAACATGCTCGGTGGCGAGCAGTCGGGTCACATCGCGGGTGTCGGCTTCGATCTCTATCTGCGCATGATTGGCGAAGCTGTGGCTGTCTTCCGCGGCGATGTTCCCGAGGGGCAGAACGAGTTGCGCCTCGAGATTCCGGTGGATGCGCGCATCCCCGAGTCATTCGTCGACAGCGAGCGTCTGCGCCTCGAGGCCTACCAAAAGCTTTCGGTGGCAAGTTCGCCCACCTCGACGCCCGACCAAATTGACCTCGTTCGTGACGAGTTGGTCGACCGTTATGGTGAGCTCCCGGTCGAAGTGGCCACACTTCTTGATGTCTCGCGTTTGCGTCGCCGAGCCTACAAATCTGGGCTCAGCGAGGTGGTCGCTATGGGGCCGAACCTGCGCCTGACCCCCCTCGAACTTCCCGACTCGAAGCAGGTTCGTCTTCAGCGCATGTACCCCGGTGCCAAGTATGTGGCCGCGGCGCGCGTGGTCACGGTGCCGCTGCCCGCTGAAGGCGTCGATCTTGTCGCGTGGGTGGGCAGCCTGTTTGATGCCCTGTTGCCGGCTCTACCGACGGACGCCAGCGAGGCGAGCGCGCCAGATAACCAGAGCGCTGCCCAGAACGATTGAGATTGCTGAGCCGGTAAGCACGGCCAGCACTCCCTGATCGCGCAGTGCTTCATCGCCCGTGAAGGCGAGCTCGTTCATCAGCAGCGAGACCGTGAAGCCAATGCCCGCCACGGCAGCAACCACAATCAAGTCCCAGCCGCGCAGCCCCGAGCCCTTGGGCGCAAAACGGGCAACGATTGAACCCGCGACGCTGATGCCGATGAGCTTGCCTACCGGCAGGGCGATCACAATTGCCCAGAAGGCGATGTCGAGTTGGTACAGGCGCACCTGCGGAAAGACGACGAGCGCCGAGACGAAAGCGAACAGCGGAAGAATAAGCGCGTTGCTCCAGGGCATGAGGGCGTGCGCCGCCTTTTGCGCCTGGGCGGGGGCCATCACGAGCCCGATGGCAACGCCGGCGATGGTGGCGTGAACGCCCGAGACGAGCACGAAGTACCAGGTCAGCGCAGAGAGCACGACGAGCAGTATTGGGCGCATTCCGCGAAGCTTGTTGGGCTTGCACGCCTGCCATAAGAACAGGAGGCAAATCGCGGCCAGAACGAGGGCGCCAATCTGCACCGAGCTGGTAAACCCGATGGCGATAATCAGAATTGCGACCAGATCATCGAGCACGGCAAGGGCCATCAGAAAGACTCGGATGCGCCTTGGCAGATTTCTACCGAGCAAGGCAATCAACCCGAGCGCGAACGCAATGTCTGTCGCGGTGGGAATCGGCCAGCCGCGCGGCTCGCTTGCGCCGGCAATTGTGAAGTAGATGAGCGCTGGAACGAGCACTCCGCCCAGTGCCGCCGCCGCCGGGGCGAGCGCCTTGGACACAGAGTTGAGCTCTCCCACCGTGAACTCCTGTCGCAGCTCAACCGCGACGATAAAGAAGAAGACTGCGAGTAGGCCGTCGGTGATCCAGTGGCCCACACTCAAATCGAGGTTGGGAATGCCGATTGACGCGTGCTGGTGAAAGAACCCGATGACATCGTGACCGACACCGGAGTTGGCCACGAGCAACCCGGCCACGGCAGCAAGTGCCAGCACGATGGCGGCATACCGCTCCGACCTAAACGTCGCCCGCAGGATGTTCACCACCATGCGTTCAGCCTAAACGCAGAGCGTCGGTGCCCGACCCTAAGCCCGGGCGTGATTCTCGAGGAACTCGTAAACCTCGACCTGATCGACGCCCGGGAAAGTGCCGGTCGGTAGCGGCGCAAGCACGTAGGGGTTGAGTCGGGCCGATGGCCACACCTTGCCGGCCCAGCGCTCGCGCTGCTCGTCGAGCGGGCTGCGACAGCAACTCGGGTCGGGGCAGGCCGACACCTGACGGTGTGTGGTGTCGCGGCCGCGAAACCACTGCGCTTCGTCGAACGGAACACCGATGCTGATTGAGAACTCGTCCGACTCGCCCTTACCGGTCTGGGTGGAGTCCCAGAAGGTTCCTCCTGGGGTGTCGGTGTACTGGTAAAACTCGGTGGTGCGGTTGGTGCGGTCGAAGGCCACGCGCGCCGCCCACTTGCGGCAGATGTGCTGACCCTCAATCGAGCCGTGCGCGTCGGCCGGGATGGCCAAGCCGTCGTTCTCGTATCCGCGGAACAATCCACCATCGTCGTTGACTCGCAGGAAGTGACAGGTCAGATCAAGGTGAGCGGTCGCCAGGTTGGTGAACCGAAGAGCCGCGGCCTCGTGAGTGACGCCGAACGCATCGCGAAAATCTTCGATGGCGATGTCACGGTCTTTCTTGGCCGCTTGCAAGAACTCGACCGAGGCGGTGCGTGGCATCAAGCACGACGCAGCGAAGTAGTTGATCTCGAGGCGCTGGCGAAGAAAGTCAGCGTAGTTCTCGGGGCGCTTGTGCTCAAGCAATCGGTGCGCAACCGCCTGCAACGCCATCGCCCGCAGACCGTGTCCACCGGGAATCGAGGCCGGCGGAATGTAGATGCGCATGTTCTCGAGGTCGGTCACGCTCCTGGCCGAGTGGGGCAGATCGTTGACGTAGATCAGCGTGAAGCCGGTCAGTTCGACCATCTCGGCAACCGTGCGGTGCATGAGCGCACCCGAGGTGTGACCCGCGCGCTTGACGAGGTCTTCGGCAAGCTCATCCAGTTCTGGCATGTAGTTGCCGGCTGCCCGCTGCTCGCGCTGCAGGGCGGTGTTGGCACGACGCGCTTCTTCTGGTGTGGCGATGGCCTCGAGCGCGCGGCGCTCAATCTCGCGGTGCAACCCGACGATGGCCTCGAGGGCCTCGGTCGGCATCGACTTAGTCGAACGCACGGCGGGCAGTTTGAGCTGCTGGTACACGCCACTGCGCTGCAGGCGTTCGACCTCAATCTCGAGCTCAGATCGACGGTCGGGGGCCTCGCTATTGAGCAGGTCGGCCACGGTCACGCCAAATTGCCCGGCCAACGCGGTCAGCAGCGAGAGCTTGGGCTCGCGACGACCATTTTCGATCAGGGAGAGCTGGCTGGGTACCACGCCGACCGCTTCGCCGAGCGTTTCGAGGGTCATTCCTGCCTGCACGCGAAAATGTCGGATGCGCTTGCCCAGAATCAATAAATCAGACGTCATTTCTTCACTATATGAAAAGAATTGACTTTTTTCACTACAAACTTGCTGGAACTTTGCACGGGTCAGCGGTGAAACTTGAAATACGACAGAAATTCTCCACTTGGTTTTTGTCCATGAGACGAAGGAGTTCCATCGTGGTACCCACAATTGCATCGCCCCTCGAGTTGGGCGCCCCCGCTTTTGTTCGCAACCGCGCTCTCCTCAAGTGGGTCGCTGACATCGTCACCCTCACGCAGCCCTCGGCTATTCACTGGTGCGACGGATCTGAAGAAGAGGCCGCGAAGCTCTCCCACGAGCTCGTCAACAAGGGCGTGATGATTCCGCTCAACCCCGAACTTCGCCCCGGTAGCTACTTGGTGCGCTCCGACCCCGACGACGTCGCACGTGTCGAAGACCGCACGTTCATCTGCTCGGTCAATAAAGACGATGCCGGCCCCACCAACAACTGGCGCGATCCCGACGCTATGAACGCAGAGCTCCAGGAGCTCTTTGCCGGCGCAATGCGCGGCCGCACGATGTACGTGGTTCCGTTTTCGATGGGTCCCTACGGTGGAGCCATCTCGCAGGTGGGCATCCAGCTGACCGATTCGCCCTACGCCGTTCTCAACATGCGAATCATGACCCGCATGGGCTTCGACGCGCTCGCCGAAATCGACGAAAACTCGCCTTGGGTCCCGGCCGTGCACTCGGTCGGCTTCCCGCTAGTCACCCCCGCCGGTGACCGCATCGACGACGTTGCGTGGCCAAGCAACTCGACGAAGTACATCTGCCACTTCCCCGAGACCCGTGAGATTTGGTCGTACGGTTCTGGCTACGGCGGAAACGCATTGCTGTCGAAGAAGTGCTTCTCGCTGCGCATCGGCTCGTTCATGGGCAAGCAAGAGGGCTGGCTGGCCGAGCACATGCTTATTCTCAAGCTGACCTCGCCCGCCGGTCGTGCTTTCCACGTTGCCGCGGCTTTCCCGTCGGCGTGTGGAAAGACCAACCTGGCCATGCTTCAGCCCACCATCCCCGGATGGAAGGCCGAGACCATCGGTGACGACATCGCCTGGCTTCGCCCCGGACCCGACGGTCGCCTGTACGCGATCAACCCCGAGGCCGGGTTCTTCGGTGTCGCCCCCGGAACCGGCGAAAGCACCAACCCGGTTGCGATGAACACCGTGTGGGGAAACACGATCTTCACGAACGTTGCGCTCACCGATGACGGAGACGTCTGGTGGGAGGGCATGACCGACGAGACGCCCGCGCACCTCATCGACTGGCGCGGACAAGACTGGACTCCAGACTCGGGTCGCCCGGCCGCACACCCCAACTCGCGGTTCACCGTGCCGATCGAGCAGTGCCCCACGCTCTCCGAGGAATGGCACAAGAAT
The DNA here is from genome assembly GCA_903859205.1 of uncultured Microbacteriaceae bacterium. Lineage (GTDB taxonomy): Bacteria > Actinomycetota > Actinomycetes > Actinomycetales > Microbacteriaceae > CAIOLM01. Next base: position 318 of record CAIOLM010000030.1, on the reverse strand, counting down.
GACGGTGTCCCGCTGGATGCCATCATCTTCGGTGGTCGTCGTGCCACGAACATCCCCCTCGTCGCTGAGGCCTTCAACTGGAACCACGGCGTTTTCATCGGCGCAACCATGTCGAGCGAGCAGACGGCCGCAGCCGAGGGAACCGTGGGCGAACTTCGTCGCGACCCCTTCGCCATGCTGCCGTTCTGCGGCTACAACATGGCCGACTACTGGTCGCACTGGCTCGATATGGGCAAGACGCTCGGTGGCAAGGCGCCCAAGATTTTCCAGGTCAACTGGTTCCGTCGTGAAAACGGCAAGTTCCTCTGGCCCGGTTTC
>CAIOLM010000029.1 GCA_903859205.1 uncultured Microbacteriaceae bacterium | reverse complement strand
CGAGGACCACATAAATCTGGTCGAGGCTGAGGTCGCCCGTAATGCCACCGAGAGTCGTGGCTCCGACGAGCAACATGGCAAGGTTGACAGTTCCGGCAACGACCAGGGCCACGGTCACGTCGACCCGGGTAGCGCGAAGCACGCGGGTGCGCGCGGCCCCCTCATCCACAATTCCGAACCGGTCTCGGGTCAGCGCCGAGTGAGCGTAAATCGCATGGGGCATAATTGTTGCCCCCAAGATCGAGGTCGCTAGCAAAAGCGAGCCCAGGTCGCTGAAGTGCGGCACAAGGCCGCCAAAGAAGCCCGCAGCCGTGGGCGGAGCCACGACAACGCCAACGCCAAAGCCAACGGCGATGACCACGAGGAGGGCGATGATGATCCACTCGAAGAGACGAGCGCTGCTTCGGTTCTGAACCATCAGGATGCCCAGCGAAACGATTGCAGTTATCAGACCGCCCAGCACTAAGGGCAGACCGAACAGCAACTGCAGTGCCACGGCGCCACCGATGACTTCGGCGACATCGGTCGCGATGGCGACAACTTCGGCCTGCACCCAGTAGGCCCGACGCAGCCAGGTGTTGGAAGTGCGCTCGCCGATGATCTGTGGAAGGCTCCGCCCCGTACTGACACCGAGCTTGGCCGAGAGGTATTGCACCAGCCAGGCGATGAGGTTGCCCAGAATGACGACCCAGACCAACAGATACCCATAGCGAGCACCCGCGGTCATGTTCGCGGCGACATTACCGGGGTCGAGATACGCCACTCCGGCAACGAGTGCCGGGCCGAGCAGTGGCAGGATGCGACGCATGCGTCCAGATTACTTGTCCTGTGAATGCTCGGAGCGGGCAGGTAGCGTGGGGGTATGCGAATTCTTCTAGTTGGTGCCGGTGGCGTGGGCGACGCGTTCGCCAAGATTGCTGCCCGCCGTTCTTTTTACGAACAAATCATCGTTACCGACTACGACCCGGCCCGGGCCCAGCGCACCATCGACTGGGTTGCCGCGCGTCACGGTGCCGATGCGGCCGCCAAGTTCGTCGCTGACAAGATCGATGCCTCTGACGCGGCGAATGTTGCTGAGGTGGCTAAGCGGCACGGAGCCACGCACGTCATGAACGCCGTGGAGCCCAAGTTTGTGCAGACAATCTTTGCCGGGGCTCTCGCTGCCAACGCCGACTACATGGACATGGCGATGACGCTGTCTCACCCGCATCCGACCAACCCCTATAGCGAGCCGGGCGTGAAACTCGGCGACGAGCAGTTTGCCGCCAACGGTGCCTGGGAGAAGGCCGGGCGTCTTGCGCTAGTTGGCATGGGCGTTGAGCCAGGGCTCTCGAATGTGTTTGCCCGATATGCATCCGATCACCTGTTCAGTGAGATTGATGAGCTGGGCACCCGCGACGGTGCAAACCTCGCGGTGTTCGACGACGAGGGTAACGAGATTTTTGCGCCGAGCTTTAGCATCTGGACCACGATCGAAGAGTGCTTAAACCCGCCAGTCATCTTTGAAAAGGACCGCGGCTGGTTTACTACCGAGCCGTTTAGCGAGCCAGAAGTCTTCACCTTCCCCGAAGGCATCGGCCCGGTCGAGTGTGT
>CAIOLM010000028.1 GCA_903859205.1 uncultured Microbacteriaceae bacterium | reverse complement strand
ACGCGCTACGAGTCGCTCTGCGACCCCCGCCTGAACCACATGCAGTCGCTCGAGCTGTCGTTCCTCGTGGCCGAAGAGCTCGGTCGCCGCTAGAGAGCGGCACAAAACTCAACATCTGACAACGGCACGATCAATTTCTCTATGGTCCGTTGACGATTACGGTCGATCCCTTGGCAAGTTTGACTCCGCCAGATGGCGACTGATAAACGACGGGAAGAAACTTCCAGGATTTGGGATTCTTTTCGTAGTTTGTCGAGAATTTGAACCCGAGTGACTTAACTTTCGCGATTCCATCTTCAAGCGTCATGCCTGTGACGTCAGGTACGACAATCATCTCGGGTCCCTTAGAAGGGATAACGGTGACAGAGTCTCCAGGGCTCAAGCCCGCGGGGGGAACCGTCACTGACACAATCGAGTCTTTTGGAATTGTTGTGTTGTAAACGGGTGTTCCCAGCACAGGCTGAAGGCCGACCGCAGTGAGGGCGGCGAACGCATCTGCCTGTGACTTGCCGGCAACATCAGGCAGGGGGCCAGCCGAAACGGTGAGTTGAACCTTGCCGCCTTCGGCGTACTCGGCTGGCAAGGGCTCCCCGGCAGAGTCGAGGGCAGAGACGACGACGCCTGCAGGAATGTTGGCGTTGAAAATCTGTTTGGTCTTCTCAAGCGTGAATCCTGCGGTCGTTACCGACTGCTCGGCCTGCGCCTGGGGGAGTCCCACAAGTTTGGGCGTGGCAATCATTTTGGGGCCAAGCGAAATTTCTAGAACAAGCTTGGCTCCGCGAGGAACACGTTCGCCACCCTTGGGCGAGCTATCGATGGCCTGTCCTGCGGGAATAGTCGTTGAGTTGATGGACTCCAGTGTGACAGTGAAACCGGCCGCCTTGAGCGCACTCTGCGCGACTTCAGGTGTCTGCCCGGTGACCTGCGGGATGCTCACGTAACTGCCCGGACCGGCGCCGAAGAACCAGCCGGCGCCGCCACCAAATACTGCGAGTAAAACAACCAGCAGAGCGACCCACAGGCCGCGCTTGCGTCGGGACGCCCCGAGGGCTACGAGACGCCCGGTCGGATTCGCGATTTGGTCGGTTGTCGAGTTGCGGATGACCTGCGTTGCGCCATCATTATCGAACCCGTGTGCGGGCATGACAATGGTTTGCTGGGTCGAGATGTTCGTGGTCTGGGTGCCTCGTCGAATGCCGCTCTCGGCGGAAAGCAGCGCATCGAGTAGCTGCTGCGCGTTCTCTGGTCGGTTCTCCGGCGCGCGCTGGGTGCTCCAGGCAACAACTTCATCGAGCGACTGAGGCACCTTCGAGTTCTTGCTTGATGGAGCGGGCACCTTGTCGTTGGCGTGCTGGTAAGCCACCTGCATCGGCTGCTCGCCTTTGAAGGGTTGTTCGCCCGTGAGCATCTCGAACATCATGATTCCGGCAGCGTAGATGTCGCTTCGAGCGTCTGCGACTCCTCGAGTGAGCAGCTCGGGGGAGAGATATGCAATGGTTCCGAGCAAGGCCTGCCCAGATGCCGTGTTTGCGGTCGTCGCACGAGCGAGCCCGAAGTCACCGATTTTGATGCGTCCGTCATCTGCCAGCAGAACGTTTTCAGGCTTCAGGTCGCGGTGCACGATGCCCGCTTCGTGAGCGGCCGCGAGACCGCGAAGCACAGCATCCATGATGTCGAGAGTCTGCTCGGGCGTGAGGTTTCCGTAGTCCTTGAGTAAGTCACGCAGCGTGATACCCGGCAAGTACTCCATGACGAGATAGGCCATCTCGGAGTCCTGGCCCTGGTCGAATACGCTCACCACATTGGGGTGGGCCAGGCGCGCGGCCGAACGTGCTTCTTGAATAAAACGAGAGCGGAATGCGGTGTCATCGGCAAGATGGTCGTGCATGATCTTGACCGCCACCGGTCGTTCCAGACGCAAGTCTGTGGCGAGATAGACCGTCGCCATGCCTCCGCGGGCGATTCGCGAGTTGATCTGGTACCGACCGTCGATGAGGCGACCAATCATGGCGTCTCCGGAGGCAGTAGTCACGAGACCTGAGTCTAGGAAAAAAGCCCGGGATTATGCCGGTGAAACACCGGGCGCGCCCAGAGCTGGCAGGGCTTCCATGACATCCGCATTCGGGATGACCAAGCGTTGACCAATGACGAGTCGACTCGTCTGGTGAAGTCCATTGGCGCTGATGATGGCCCTCGGCTGCACGCGGTACTCGCGCGCAATCGCTTCGAGGGTGTCTCCGGCGGCCACGCGGTGACTGCGTATGCTCGTGGGCACCTCAAGATTTGCAGAACCGGCCGACTCGCGAGGAAGTCGCAGCTCTTGGCCTATTGCAATCATTGTGCGCCAGCTCAGTCCGTTGGCGGCGAGCAATTCGGCCGTTGAGACGCCGTAGCGTGAGGCGACATCGCGCAGGGTGTCACCCTCAACAACCGTGTAGCGAGCCGGGCGACGTATCGCGCTCGAGCGGGCAGCCTTAAGCGCTTGGGGCTCGGCGTCTGGCTTGGGCTTCAGATGCTTGGGGGCAGTGCCATCAGAGTGTGCGGGCGCGGAGGTCAAGCCCAAGATCACGCTGGTGAGTGCAGCAATTGCGACCGGGGCGACAGCGAGAGCGGCCACGCGGCGACCTCGGCGGGAAGGGGATGCGGAGCTGAGCTTCTTGCGCATTTCTCCTCCTTCCGGCCGGGGATTAAATGCGGTTACCAGGCCTTAAAGCTTCGACCTTTGATTGAAACTTTAAGTGACGGATTAAAGCACGTGTGGGAATTAAAGCCCCGGCGTGTCGCGGTGTGTCGCGCAGTGGTCGGCGGGCAATGTTGAGGCGTGGCAACCAACAAAACTCCCAAACCGATTTCGGCAGTACTTATCACTGTGCCTGATGCCGCCGAGGCCCTCAGCATTCCAGTGACTCGCGTTCGACGACTCATTGAGGATCGGCATCTTTTGGGCACGAAGGTCGATGGCGTGCTTCGTGTTCCTCAGGATTTCATTAAGGACGGCCGAGTCCTCAGTGAGTTGCATGGCACGTTCGTGCTGCTTCACGATGTCGGCTTCAACGATGACGAGATTCTCGACTGGATGTTCTCCACAGAAGAGAGCCTTGGCGTAACTCCGATGGCGGCCCTGCAGGCGGGTCGAAAGGCCGAAGTGCGCCGCATTGCTCAGGCCCTTCTCTAAGTGAAGGGTTGCTCCGGCTGAGCGAAGTCAGGCCGAGCGAACTACGACACGCTGGGCGAGTGCGCTGAGCGAGTCGACTGCTTCTTGGCGAATGCTCGAGCTCTT
>CAIOLM010000027.1 GCA_903859205.1 uncultured Microbacteriaceae bacterium | reverse complement strand
GTGTGATTGGCCGTGCTGGTCGCACCGCCAAGTCCATCCGTACTGTCGTCAATGCGCTGGCGGATGGCCGCAACGTTCGTGTCGACGTCGTCGACACCGATGCCTAAGTCAGGCGAGCCGTCCCGCGACACGCAACTGCGTGTCGGTCGGTTGACAAAAGCTCACGGTCTCAAAGGCGCCATCAAAGTCGAGCTCTACACCGACGAGCCCGACAAGCGCTTTATTCCAGGCGCCACCTTCACGCTTCAGGTGCCCGAGGAGTCGCCTTGGTTTGGCAAGACTCTCGAGCTTGCCGAGCTGCGCTGGTACAACGAGCATCCGGTTGCTTTCTTCGTGGATGTGCCCGACCGCAGTGTGGCAGAGACACTCATCAAAGCCATCTTGTGGATCGACGTAGCGGGCGAGAGCTCGACCGAGCCCGATGCGTGGTACGACCACCAGCTGGTTGGCATGTCTGTTGAGCGCGACGGCCTCAAGGTCGGCAAGGTCATTCGTGTTGAGCACATGCCCGCGCAAGACTTGCTGGTCATCTCGACAGCCAAGGGCGACGTCATGCTTCCTTTCGTGAAGGCGCTAGTTCCTGCTGTTGACGCCGAAAAGGGCGTCGTCACCATTACACCTCCCGGCGGTCTCTTTGAAGAGATTGCCGACGAAGAGGATGCCCCGGTCGAGTAATGCGCATCGACATTGTCAGCATCTTTCCCGAGTTCTTCTCGGTTCTCGATGTTTCGCTCGTCGGTAAGGCCCGCCAGAAGGGTCTCGTCTCCACGAGCGTGACCGACCTGCGCGACTTCACCTACGACGTGCACCGCACTGTCGACGACAGCCCCTACGGCGGCGGTGCCGGCATGGTCATGAAGCCCGAGCCATGGGGCGAGGCGATTGACTCGATTATCGGCGACGAAACATCCGCGGTTCTCGTGGTGCCTTCGCCGGCCGGAGAACCTTTCACACAAGCAATCGCTCGGGAGCTTGCCGCCGAGGAGCACCTCGTGTTCGCTTGCGGCCGCTACGAGGGCATCGACCAGCGCGTGATGGATCACTTCGGGTCGCGCATCCGGGTGCGCCCGCTGTCGTTGGGTGACTACGTGCTCAACGGGGGAGAGGTGGCGACGATGGCGTTCATTGAGGCCATCACGCGGCTGATTCCCGGCATGGTTGGCAACCCCGAGTCACTCGTCGAAGAGAGCCACGAAGACGGCCTGCTTGAGTACCCGAGCTACACCAAGCCGCAACTCTGGCGCGAGCTTGAGGTGCCCGAGGTTCTGCGTTCAGGAAACCACGCCGCAATCGCCGCTTGGCGCCGGGAGCAGCAGATTGAGCGCACTAAAGCCATTCGCCCCGACCTGCTGCCGGAGTAGCTAGCGGCCCGAGTTGGATGCGGATGCGCATCCGTGGCAGAATAGAAAAGTTGTACCGCGCACGAACCCTGCTGCAGGGGGTCGTTCGATTTATGCGCCGAGGTACGCACTCGATCAAAACACCTAAACCGTGTTCGACCTGCAGCGGATACAGATTGTGAAAATAAAATGCACATTCTCGACGCAGTAGACGCAGCGAGCCTCCGTACCGACATTCCCGAGTTCCGCACCGGTGACAATGTCAAGGTTCACGTAAACATCATTGAGGGCAATCGCTCGCGTATCCAGGTTTTCCAGGGAGTCGTCATCGGCCGTTCGGGTGAGGGCGTCCGTGAGACGTTCACCGTTCGTAAGGTCAGCTTCCAGGTCGGTGTTGAGCGTACGTTCCCCGTGCACTCGCCGGTTCTCGATCACATCGAGGTCGTCACCCGCGGTGACGTCCGTCGCGCCAAGCTTTACTACCTGCGCAACCTGCGCGGCAAGAAGGCCAAGATCAAAGAGAAGCGCGACGCATAAGTCAGCTTCTTCGAAAGTGTCCCGATGGTTTCCATCGGGACACTTCTCGTTAACAGGCGTTTACCAAGGTTGGCGCTCGTAGAATGAGCACAACGATTTCTCGTCTGACTGGAGTTCTGGGTGTCTGACCTTTCTGCGGCTGAGCCCGAACCCCTCGGAGCTGCCGTTCCCGGCACCGACACGCGTCCTCGGAATTCCAGCCACAAGCGCAAGCCCAAGAAGCGTCCGAAGTCGCCACTTCAATCGTTCCTGTGGTTCGTGCGCGATGTCGTTGTCATTCTTGCCATAGCCATCTTGATTTCATTCGTCGTCAAGACGTTCCTCGTTCGTTCGTTCTTTATTCCGTCGGCGTCGATGGAACAAACCCTCATGATTGATGACCGCGTCATCGTCAACGAGCTCGTGCCCGACATCATGCCCGTGCAACACGGCGACATCGTGGTCTTCAAAGACCCAGGCGGATGGCTCACGGCCACTCCCCACATCTCCAAGGGCCCGATTGGTGACGGCCTCGATTGGGTTCTCTCACTGGTGGGTTTGAGCTCGCCCGACAACGACCAGCACCTCATCAAGCGCGTGATTGGTCTGCCCGGAGACACCGTCAAATGCTGCACTCCCGAGGGCAATATCACCATCAATGGCGTTGCCATCAATGAGCCTTACATCACGCTTCCCGAGGGTGTCACCCGCGCATCCGAGGTTGACTTCTCGGTCACCGTGCCGGCGAAGTCACTGTGGGTCATGGGCGATAACCGTTACAACTCAAAAGACTCGCGGTTCAACACTGACAAGCCCGGGCACGGATTCGTGGCCACGGGAGACGTTGTTGGGCGTGCGTTCGTTCTGAGCTGGCCCATCAGCCACTGGGAATGGCTCAGCAACTATGCCGACTCGTTCGCTGACGTGCCCAAGGTGACGGTCGACCCAACGGCTGATACCGTTCCTCACGTCGGTTCGCGCTAGCCCTAGATTCGGTCACGTGCCCGTCGATCCCACTCTCGAGCGCGAGTTCAGTCTGTTCGCAGCTGGCTCGCCCATAGTAATTGGGCTCGACGAAGTAGGTCGTGGCGCCATGGCCGGGCCAGTCATGGTCGGCGCGTGCGCCATCACCCCCACGGTCGGCGATTTTCCTGTCGGCCTTCGTGACTCCAAACTGGTCAGCGAGAAGAAGCGGGTTGCCCTTGACCCCGAAGTGCGCTCCTGGGGTGCGATTGCGGTCGGCGCGGCCAGCCCCCAAGAGATCGATCAGTACGGCATCACCTTTAGCCTTGGGCTGGCTGGCAAGCGAGCACTCGCGGGTTTGTTCGAAGCCGGTATTGACGTGGGCTCGGCGCACCTGATTCTCGATGGCTCGCATGACTGGCTCAGTCCGGCGCTGGCGAGCCCGCTGCCCATCACCACTGCGGTCAAAGCCGACCAGAATTGCGCGAGCGTGGCTGCGGCCTCGGTGGCCGCAAAGGTTGAGCGCGACGCACTCATGGCCGAGCTCGCTGTGGGCTTCGAGGAGTTCGGGTGGGCATCCAACAAGGGTTATGGTTCTGCGGAACACATGCGCTTGCTGGCCGAGCGTGGGCCAACTGTTCACCACCGGGTCACCTGGGTCAAGAAGTAGACTGAGGGCATCATGGATGACGAAGAATTCGACGACTACGACCGCGAAGCCGAACTAGCGCTGTACCGCGAGTACCGTGATGTCGTTGTTCAGTTCAAGTACGTCGTCGAAACCGAGCGTCGCTTTTACCTCGCCAATGAGGTGCAGCTGACCCGTGTCGACACCGAAACTGACTTCTACTTCGAACTCACGATGTCTGATGTGTGGGTGTGGGATGTCTACCGCTCCGACCGCTTCGTCAAGAGTGTTCGTGTGTTGACCTTCAAAGACGTCAACGTCGAGGAGCTCGCATCCAAGGAGTTCGAACTTCCCAAGGAACTCGAACTCAACGAATAGCTTCCTCCCCGGCTGACTGCTTTCGGCGCTCGTGCACCGAAAGGGTCCGCCTTCGCTGGCACTGTTCCTGCGGCCGTCATTCTGACCGGCATGGCGCAACCCGGTGGTGATACTGCGCGCGGTCGACTTGGTCGCCGCGGCGAAGACATAGCCGCACGTTTCCTGGCGGAGGCCGGTTATCGCATCGTCGAGAGAAACTGGCGTTGCTCTCGTGGCGAGATTGACATCATCGCGCAGCATGATCAGTGGCTCATCTTCGTTGAGGTTAAGACTCGCTCGAGCTTGAATTATGGGCATCCTCTCGAGTCGATAACTCTGGTCAAGCTCGCCCGGTTGCGCAGTCTGGCTCTGGCTTGGTGCCGGGCACATCCGCAGGTCATTGGCCACGTGCGGATCGACGCCGTCGCTGTCGTGGCGCCCGAGCGCGCGCCATACACGCTCGAGCACATCACTGGGGTGTTCGTGTGAGCGTTGGGCGCACAGGAGCGATTGCTCTGGTTGGGCTGAACGGCGTTCGCGTCGATATTGAAGCCGATGTTGCCAGCGGATTGCCGCGCTTCGCGGTAGTTGGGCTGCCCGATCGTTCGTTGGCCGAAGCAACCGATCGTGTGCGCTCTGCGATCGTCAATTCCGGTCTTGACATGCCCTCACAGCGCGTGACGGTGAATCTTTCTCCTGCATCCCTGCCTAAGGCTGGTTCGAGTTTCGACGTGGGCATTGCTATCGCTGCGCTCGCGGCAACTCGGCAGGTGTCGCTCGATTCAGTCGCACGCACGGTGCACATTGGCGAACTTGCCCTCGACGGAAGACTGCGTCCGAGCCGCGGTGTCTTGCCGGCAGTCCTCGGGGCCGCGCGGGCAGGAGCGAAGGTGGTCATTGTTCCCCGCGCGAACCTCGCCGAGGCTCAGTTGGTTGAGGGAATCGAGAGCGTGGGGGCAGTCTCACTCCGTGACGTCGCCCGCTGGCACGGTGCCAACTTGGAGGTTCACGAGGAGCCTGTCCTCGCGTCAGCACAAGGTGACGCGTCCGAGGTCGCCCTGGTTGACGAGCTTGATCTCTCAGATGTGATCGGGCACCAGTCAGCCGTCGAAGCGCTCGTTGCCGCGGCAGCTGGCGGGCACCACGTTTCCATGCTCGGTCCCCCTGGTTCCGGAAAGACCATGCTGGCTACTCGGCTGGCCGGGATATTGCCCCGGTTAAGCCAGCAACAGGCTCTTGAAGTTGCCTGTGTCGAGTCATTACTTCACGAGTCGGGATTCTCGGAACTCCCCGTTCAGCCGCCGCTTGAGGCTCCTCATCACACGGCGACGCCTGTCTCCTTGGTGGGTGGAGGATCAGGTGTCATCCGTCCTGGGGCTATCTCTCGAGCGCATCATGGTGTGCTTTTTCTGGATGAAGCGCCCGAGTTCTCTCGGGTGGCCTTAGACGCCCTGCGCCAGCCGCTCGAGACGGGAGAGATAACCGTGCACCGAGCGAATCAGTCCGCGACGTTTCCGGCGCAGTTTCTTCTTGTTCTGGCATCGAACCCTTGCCCATGTGGCAATTTCGGAGTGCGTGGTGAAGAGTGCACCTGTGCGGTCGATGTTCGCCGACGCTATCTGGCGCGGCTTTCTGGTCCATTGCGCGACCGTATCGACATCAATCTCTCACTTAGCCGCGTCACGCGCATAGGGCAGCAATTGGCCCAGCCAACCACGACGAGTGCCGAGGCCCGCGAGCGGGTAGCGCGTGCTCGTGACGTATCTCGTGCGCGCTGGCATGGTCTGGGATTTGAGATGAACGCGCATGTTCCAGGGTCAATATTGCGTCGACAGGAGTTTTGCTTGCCCGGCAAAGCAACCGCCCAGCTCGAAAAAGGACTCGATAACGGTCTCATCACCATGCGCGGTTATGACCGCACTCTGCGCCTGGCCTGGACACTTGCCGACCTCGACGCCGTCGCGAGCGGAGTCATAAAGCCACCCACGCTCGACCACGTAGGCCGGGCCCTATTGATGAGACGAGAAAACACATGAGTGCTCAGGCGCACACCCGGAATCGTTTGATTTCAGGCATTCGAGATGCCTACTCCTCGATAGCGGCTGACCCGGCAAACGATGAACTCGCCCTCCTCGACGGCTTCGCTCGTTCGACGTGGAGTGGTTTGGGCGAACCTGGTGACAGTTCGGTTGGCTTTCTCGTGCGGTCTTTGGGCTCATGGGCTGCCTTGGAATTAGTCATTGAAGGAGCCACGGCAGCTCGCATTGCCGGTGCCGTGTTTGACCGAGGCGACGATGCAGGTCTCGGCAACCAAGAAGACCTCGCGAATAGGCTCGACGATGCGCTCGAGCGCTGGCGGCCACGCTTGGTCGAGTCCGAGGCGATTGCGCACCTGAACCGTGCGGCTCGTATCGGCGCTCGCCTTGTGACCCCATCAAGCCTTTCGTGGCCAAACGGACTCGTAGACCTCGCCGATTATGCACCCGTTGCCCTGTGGCTGCGAGGATCCGTCGAAGCGTTAGGTGCTTCGGGGCGTTCGATTGCAATTGTTGGTGCGCGAGCATCGAGCGGATATGGCGAGCACGTCACAATGGAATCCGCATCAGGCCTCGTCGAGCGCGGATACGCCATTGTTTCTGGCGGTGCCTACGGAATCGATGGAATGGCCCATCGGGCGAGCTTGGCATCCGAAGGAACAACCATTGCAGTTTTGGCTGGAGGAATTGACCGGCTCTATCCAAGCGGTCATGACGCCCTGTTGCATCGAATCATTGAGACAGGGGCCGTCATGACGGAACTTCCCTGCGGGTTTGCGCCAACCAAGTGGCGATTCCTGCAACGAAATCGACTGATTGCAGCAGTTTCGGGGGCCACCGTAGTTGTCGAAGCAGGCTGGCGATCAGGTTCCCTCAACACCGCACACCATGCGCTCGAGCTCGATAGGCCCGTTGGTGCGGTTCCCGGGCCAGTAACGAGTGCCTCGTCCGCTGGTTGCCATCGACTGCTTCGGGAGACGCCTGCCGTTTGCGTGACTTCGGCCGAGGAGATGATTCAGCTCGTGCGCCCCTGCTTCGGAGCGGGAATCGAATCGCACATCGAAGACGCCCAGAGCATTCATCCGTTCGCGATTCGAGTGTTGGATGCCCTCTCTGGCAAGGCGTATCGAACACCGGAGGCCCTTGCGGCGAGTGCCGGGCTCTCGGTTCCCGAGACCACGGCAGTTCTCGGTCTGCTCGACATGAACCGGCTCGCCCACGAGCATTCAGGGGGTTGGCGCAAGACTTCGTCGTAGCCTTGAGAAATGCTCATTGCACGCGCAGTAGACGACTTCGTTGCGTCCCTCGCGTCTGAGCGCGGGTTCTCGCCGAACACCAGTAAGGCCTACCGTTCAGACCTTGAGTCGCTTTCTGATTTCTTGGCTGGTCGTTCTATTGAGGAATGCGACCGGCTCGAGCTCGACGACCTGCGGGACTGGCTCTGGAAATCGACCGAGCAAGGCATGGCCAAGGCGTCAATCTCACGCCGAGCGGCAAGCGCCCGAGCATTTACAAGCTGGTTGCGACGTATGGGCGTGATCGAGCTTGATCCGGGAGTTCGCTTGAAGTCGCCAAAGCCAGACAAGAGCTTGCCTCGAGTAGTCACAGAGGTTTCGCTCGATTCGATTTTTGCCGCACTCACTGCTCGGGCCGCACTCGGCGGACCCGGGGACGTCAGAGATTTGGCCATCATCGAGCTTCTCTATGCGTCGGGAATGCGCGTATCCGAACTTGTCGGCCTCGACGTTGACAGCCTTGACCTTGACCGATTGACGGCGATGGTCACCGGAAAAGGTAACAAACAGCGAGTCGTTCCGTTTGGAAGCCCCGCGGCGTCTGCGCTCGCCGATTACATTCGGCAGGCTAGGCCACTCCTGCTGAAGACTCCCGAGGGCGCGGTTCCCACATCAGCCCTGTTTCTAGGCGCGCGCGGCGGTCGGCTCAACGTGCGCTCGGTCTATCAGCTCGTTGCCTCGCTCTTGGCAGACATCCCTGGAACCGGCCCATCTGGCCCGCACACGCTGAGACACACTGCCGCAACCCACCTTCTCGATGGGGGAGCCGACCTGCGCGTTGTTCAAGAGATGCTGGGCCACGCCAGCCTGGGCACCACACAGATTTACACGCACGTTTCAATGGAGCGCCTACGCGCAAGCTACGAGCAGGCTCACCCCCGCGCTTGAGAAGCTTCTAAAACCTCATCTCACCAAGGCATCAATACCGCTGGCGGCACCTCACCCACGAGAAGCAGCGGCGAGACGTATTGCCCGTTCACCCTGGCTCCGAAGTGTAAACAGGAGCAGTGAGAGATGCCAGGTGCGACAACTCCGAGCGCCTGCCGGGCACGCACACGGGTTCCCTTTGCCAGTGATGTTGACGCTGGTTCGTATGACGTAAGCCAGCCGTTGCCATGGTCGATGGTGACCACGGGGACGTTCGCAACGACGCCGGCGAAGGTGATCACTCCCTCAGCTGGAGCGAGAATTCGCTGGCCCGGGCTCGATATGAGGTCAATTCCTCGATGACCGGGCCCGAAGGGTTCTGCGGGGGCCAGGTAACCGCGTTGAATCCCGACTTCACTCAAGGGCCAAGCCCACCCAGTGGGGTGCGAGTGCGCCGGACCGGGCGTAAAGACGACCCAGGCGGTTAGCGCAGCCCCGGCAACTGCAAGGACTACGAGTCTCGGTCGTGGATTCTTCATCCACGAACTATTGCGAACGCTTAGCTCGCGTCGACCTCGGAACCGAACTCGCGGTACATGGCCCGCTCGCGGTCACGCTTGGGGAAGAAGAACCAAACTAGGGCGGCGCCCAGAATAGCTGCGATGATTCCGCTGGCGTATGCCCAGTTGGCGCCAACCAAGAACGACTCTCGAGCGGCCTGCAGCACGGCGGTCTTGTACTCGGGGTACTTGCTGGCAAGGTCTGCGGCGCTACCGAACGACTTGGTAAGGGCGGCGCGCATCTCCTCCGAGATTTGAGCCTGCACATTGGCGGGAGCGTTGGCGATATCACGACCGAGTGCGGCCGCGTATCCCGCGCCAAGAATGGCACCCATGATGGACTGCATAATCGCGCCACCGAGGTCGCGCTGTAAGTCACCGGTGCCCGATGCCATTCCCACCTTGGAGACAGGCACGGAGTCGGTGAGCGCGTGAGATGACGGCGTGCCGGCAATTCCCACGCCAATTCCAACGAATGCGTAGGCCAGGCCGATGGTGAAGTACGAGGACGACAGCCCCCAAATGGCAAGCATCATGGCGAAGCCGATGAGCGAGAATGCGAATCCGATGAGCAGGGTGACTCGGGAACCCCAGCGTGTAATCATTCCGCTCGAGTACGGCGCCACTATCACCATGAAAATGGGGCAGGGCAGAATGGCGAGGCCCGCGGCGAGAGTGCCGTAACCAAGCACGTTCTGAAGGTATTGCATGCCCACGAACATCGCACCCATGAGTGAACCGAAAACGATGATGCCGGCGGTGGCTGCAACCCAAAATGTTGGGCGCTTGGCGTACGAGAGGTCAAACAGCGGGTACTTCGTGGTCTTCTGTCGCCAGAAGAACAAAATGCCGCCGATAATCGCAATGGCCGCAGAGATAACCACCGTGAGGTACTGATTGTCGAGTGCAGCGAAATTGATCGCGATAACCAGCGCACCAATGAACACGGCCGAGAGCGCGCCACCAGCGTGGTCGACCGGGTCTTTGTCCTGGTTGACCTTGCCTGGCACGGCCCACATGACAAGCAAGAGCGCAACGATGCCAAACGGGATGGGAATCAGAAACGCCCAGCCCCATGGGGCAACGGTGAGAAGAGCGCCAGCCAAGACGGGCGACAACGCTGAGAGACCTGCTCCGAGGGCTGACCACAGTGCGATGGCGCTGGTCCGTTTGCTGCCGGTCCAGAGGGCGGTGATGAGGGCCAAGGTGGTGGGGTAAGCCATACCCGCAGCGATACCGCCGAGCAGCCGAGCCACGAGAAGAACGGCCACGCTGGGCGCAACGGCCGCCAGAATTGCCGCGGGGATGCCCAGAATGAGACCGGCCATGAGCATGCCCTTGCGGCCATAGCGGTCGCCTAGAGCGCCGAGGTACAACACCGAAATCGAGAGGCCGAGTGAGAACCCGACGGCTACTAGGTTGAGGCCGACCTGAGATGCGTCAAGACCCTTTGCGATGTCTGGCAGCGCCACGTTCGCGATCGACAGGTTCATGTTGGCCACACCCGCCGCCAAGATGAGCGCGACCAGCACGAGGGTGCCGCGCGCGGGACCGGTTCCGGTCGAGATCTTCGTCATGCTCACAGGCTGATTCTGTCAGAGGGGAGCCTCGGCGTGAGCGTCGAAATCGCGACATTTCGCCTGTTATGCTGGAAGGGCACTCCAGAAATGGGGTGACTTCGCGTGTCCACCATCGCGGAACCTCCCACCGGTCGGTTTTATAACCGCGGGATGTGAAACGGGACACTAGGGCGGATCTCAACCGAGAACCGCGACATAACCGCAAGTGGCGTTTTGCCGACATGGTCGGCGTGCGCCAAGAACAGGAGAACGGCAATGGCCGTTGTAACCATTCGCCAGCTGCTCGACAGCGGCGTTCACTTTGGTCACCAGACCCGTCGTTGGAACCCGAAGGTAAAGCGCTTCGTTCTGGCCGAGCGCTCGGGCATCCACATCATCGACCTTCAGCAGTCGCTGGCCTTCATTGACAAGGCATACGACTTCGTCAAAGAGACCGTCGCTCACGGCGGCACCATCCTCTTCGTTGGTACCAAGAAGCAGGCCCAGGAGTCGATTGCCGAGCAGGCAACCCGCGTGGGTCAGCCCTACGTCAACGAGCGCTGGCTCGGTGGTCTTCTGACCAACTTCCAGACCATTGGTGGCCGTTTGACCACCATGAAGGAGCTCGAGCAGCTCGACTTCGAGAACCCCGCATCGACCGGTTTCACCAAGAAGGAGCTCCTGCTCAAGAAGCGTGAACTCGTCAAGCTGCACAAGAGCCTCGGTGGTATCCGCAACCTGACCAAGGCACCTAGCGCTATCTGGGTTGTTGACACCAAGAAAGAGCACCTGGCAATCGACGAAGCCAAGAAGCTTGGCATCCCCGTTGTCGGAATCCTCGACACCAACTGTGACCCCGATGAGCTTGCGTACCCGATCCCCGGTAACGATGACGCAATCCGCTCGGTTGGCCTGCTGACCCGCATCATCGCGGATGCAGTTGCCGAGGGTCTCATCGCCCGTCACCAGAAGCCCGAGCAGGGTGAAGACGCTTCGCCGCTGGCTGAGTGGGAGCGCGAGCTTCTCGAGGCCGGTCAGGCTGAGGCTCCTGCTGCCCCCGCAGAAGCTGCTGCTGAGGTAGCTGCTGAGCCTAAGGCTGAGAAGAAGGCTGCTGCCCCCAAGGCAGAGAAGCCTGCCGCCGAGAAGGCAGAGAAGGCCGAGAAGCCCGCTGCTGAGAAGAAGGCTGCTGCCCCCAAGGCCGCTGCTCCCAAGGCTGCTGCTGCCAAGGCCCCCAAGGCTGAGAAGGCTGAAGAAGCTCCTGCAGCTGAGTAATCAGCTCACTTCCTTTCCACTTTTACGTTTCTAATCAAGGAGAAATAGACGAATGGCTAACTTCAGCCTGGAAGACGTCAAGACCCTGCGCGAGCGCCTCGGCACCGGCATGGTTGACACCAAGAACGCACTCGTTGAAGCCGATGGTGACCTCGAGAAGGCAGTTGAAATTCTGCGTCTCAAGGGAGCCAAGGGCAACGCAAAGCGTGCTGACCGTTCCACCGCAGAGGGCCTCGTAGCCGCTGCTCAGAACGGCAACAAGGCAACCCTCATCGAGCTCGCCTGCGAGACCGACTTCGTCGCAAAGGGTGACAAGTTCGTTGCCCTGAGCGAGAAGGTACTCGCTGCTGTGGTCGCCGCTGGCGCCACCACGGTCGAGTCCGGCAACGCTGCTCCGGCAGAGGGCAAGACCGTCGCCGAGATCATTGCTGACGAGGCCGCCATCATCGGCGAGAAGATTGAACTCCGTCGCATCGCTGTGATCGAGGCCGACAACTTCGCTATCTACCTGCACCAGACCAGCCAGGACCTGCCCCCGCAGGTTGGTGTTGTTGTTGGTTACACCGGCTCAGACGCAGACACTGCTCGCTCCATTGCGCAGCACATCTCGTTCGCTGACCCTCAGTACCTTTCGCGCGAGGATGTCCCCGCAGCTGAGGTTGAGAAGGAGCGTCAGATCGTTACCGAGATCAGCCGCAACGAGGGCAAGCCCGAGGCTCAGATCGAGAAGATCGTTGATGGTCGCATCGGCGCCTACTTCAAGCAGATTGCTCTGCTCGAGCAGGAATACGCTCGCGACAACAAGTTCACTGTTGCCAAGGTTCTCGAGAACGCTGGCCTCACGGTGACGGGATTCGTTCGATTCAAGGTCGGCGCTTAGTCACCTCGATCAATCTTGATGACCCGGTTCGTGAAAACGCGCCGGGTCATCGGCTTTAACGCCCGCTTCACCGCTACTTTTGAGTAACGCCCACCGCCGGAAGGACCAGCATCCACATGAACCCCAAGACTCGCCGTCGCGTACTACTCAAGCTGTCGGGTGAGGCGTTTGGTGGTGGCTCGCTCGGTGTGAACCCGGATGTTGTTTCAGCGATCGCGCGCGACATAGCCGAGGCGTCCAAAACGGTTGAAATCGCGGTTGTCGTCGGTGGTGGAAACTTCTTCCGCGGGGCTGAGCTATCGCAGCGGGGTATGGACCGTGGGCGTGCCGACTACATGGGCATGCTCGGTACGGTCATGAACGCGCTGGCCTTGCAGGACTTCCTCGAGCAGGCCGGTGCTCAGCCGCGCGTGCAGTCGGCCATTGCAATGGCCCAGGTCGCCGAGCCATACCTTCCCCTGCGCGCCATCCGGCACCTTGAAAAGGGCCGCGTTGTTATCTTCGGTGCGGGCGCCGGACTGCCGTTCTTCTCGACCGACACCGTTTCGGCCCAGCGTGCACTCGAGATTCACTGTGACGAGGTACTCGTCGCAAAGAACGGGGTCGATGGCGTCTACTCGGGCGACCCCCGCACGGATCCCACAGCCGTGAAGCTTGACACTGTCACTTTCCGGGAGGCGCTCGACAAGGGACTCAAGGTGGTTGACTCCACGGCGTTCAGTCTGTGCATGGACAACAAGATGCCCATGCGCGTCTTTGGCATGGAGCCCGAGGGCAACATCACGAAGGCCATTAAGGGCGACCCCATCGGTACTCTGGTCACCAACTAGACTGAACGAAACCTGATTTCCCCAAGGAGAAACCGTGATTTCCGACGTTCTTGCTGATGCCGCCGAGCGCATGGCTAAAGCCATCGAGGTTGCCAAAGAAGACTTCTCCTCTGTTCGTACCGGCCGAGCAAACCCGCAGATGTTCCAGAAAATCATGGTCAGCTACTACGGAACACCCACCCCATTGGCGCAGCTCGCATCGCTCAGCAACCCAGAGGCTCGCACGATCATGGTGGCTCCCTTTGACAAGTCTGCTTTGCGCGACATTGAGCAGGCCATCCGCGATGTCCCAAACCTCGGCGCCAACCCCACCAACGACGGCAACGTTATTCGCGTGACGCTTCCTGAGCTCACAGAAGAGCGACGCAAAGAGTACGTCAAGCTCGTTCGCACCAAGGGCGAAGACGCCAAGGTCGCCATTCGAAACATCCGTCGTAAGGCCAAAGACGACCTGGATTCGCTGAAGGGCGAAGTCGGCGACGACGACCTGGCCCGCGGTGAAAAAGAGCTTGAGGCTGTAACCAAGACCCACACCGACCAGATTGACGACGCGCTCAAGCGCAAAGAAGCTGAGCTTCTCGCCGTCTAGGCCATCATGACGGATCCCCATCCTAAAGAACCGGGTGGAAAGCTCACACCGACCGGTCAGTTCCAAGCGCAGCTTCGTGCCGCCCGCGCCGACTTCGATCGCAACCTCGAAAAGGCACGATCCGACTTTGATCGCAACCTCGAGAACGCCAAAGCGCAGTTTGAGCAGGCGAGCGATCAGCTGCAGAAGCGCACTGGTCGCAACATCATCGGTGCTGTGGTCATGGGGCTCGTTCTGGGTGGGCTCGTTCTGGTCAGCCTCTTGGTCGACAAGCAGTTCTTCATTCTTTTTGGGGCTGTCTTGCTCGGCATCTCGTCGTTTGAGCTGGCCACCGCAATGCAACACCGACTCTGGTATGTGCCGCGCTACATCAGCGCGGCCGTCACGGTGGCAGTCATGCCTGTGGCGTATTACCAAGGCATGATCGTTGCAACGGTCGCCATCATTGGCGGGCTCGCGGTCATTCTGCTGTGGCAGATTGTTCGTCTCAGTCTTCGCGGGCACATGCCCGGAGCCAAGCTCGGCGGCTCGCTCGCCGCCTCAGCGTTCTCGCTGTCGTATGTGACGTGGCTTGGTGCCTTCACCGTGGCGCTCGTCGCCCAGCCCGGTTCTGCGAACCAGCAATCAGGTCAGTGGTGGGTGCTCGCCTTCCTCATCGTCGTTGTTTCGGTCGACATCGGGGCCTATGCGAGCGGGCTCAAGTTTGGCAAGCACCCGTTGGCGCCCAAGATCAGCCCCAAGAAGACCTGGGAAGGCTTCGCCGGAGCGGGCGTCGTCTCTACGCTTGCCGCCATCTTGGTCTCGACGCTGATTCTGCACGAACAGTGGTGGTTCGGGCTCTTCCTTGGCCCCATCCTTCTCACTGTTGCCACCTGGGGGGATCTGGGGGAGTCTCACCTCAAGCGGGTCATCGGCATCAAAGACATGTCGAACTGGCTGGCGGGCCACGGTGGGTTCCTCGACCGTCTCGACTCCATCATCCCCTCGGGCTTCTTTATGTTCGTCCTGTACTTCATCGTTGCGTCGTTCCATTAGTCCGAGCGTCCCCACATAGTTTGCGAGAATAGAACCGTGACCACGACTTTTCCCCGCGCCAAGCGCAAGACCGTTGCCTACAGCGTTGAGCAGGTGGATGCCTTCATCGCGCAGGCTCGCCTGGCTTACGACACCTACGAGATTGGCGAAGCGACGCTCACTAGCGGTGACATTCGTCGCGTCGCGTTTGATGTGAGCAAGAAGGGCTATGTCGCGTCAGTCGTGGATTCAGCGCTCGAACGTCTTGAGGTCGCCTTTGCTGAGCTCGAGCGCGAGAAAGCTATCAACACTGAGGGATGGGAAGGCTTGTCGCGTCGCTCGCGCGTTGCCCTCGACGATTTGGCCACTCGGTTTCGCAGGCGAGCCAAGAAGCGCTTCGCGCGCGTTGGTGGTTTCAAGACGGGCTACCGAGTGAGCGATGTCGACGCGTTTGCTGATGAGGTTGTAGCGGGCTTGGACTCTGGCTCAACGTTGCGAGCATCGTGGGTTCGTCAGGCCGTTTTCCGTCCACAAAAGGGTGGCTACAGCGAGGTTCAGGTCGACTTGATTCTTGACGAACTCATCGATGCGCTCATCGCAGCAGGTCAGGCCTAAAAAGTCTCAACTAGGTATTGAGGCTTTTGCCTCGGTAAAATAGCTAGACCATGGGAAAACACCTGCAAAGTGACCCCGCGCTGGTAACTCGGCGCCGGTTTCTTTCGCGTACCCGTGGGCCGGTGAGCCTCTCACACATCTTCATTCGTCGAGGACCGGGCCTCTTCTTGGCGGCCTTCGTCGCGACTCTCGGCGTTCTCGCCGTAAACAGCATTGACCCGTTCTCTGGTGCGGTCGCGTCGCCAAACTTCGTGTCTATCGACCTCGCGCGCTACGCAGAAGGTCAAAGCCTTATCGCTGCCGAATCTGCTCGTGCGGGCGGTCGTGACGGACTCGAGTCAATCGCTCGTCTGACACCTCTTTCAGGTATTCCTGATGCAGGAACCGCGCAGGCCATCGCGTATGTTCTGGTCGTGCAGCGCGGCTGGAACGGTAGCGAGTTCGACTGCTTGGTCAACCTGTGGAACCGCGAGTCTCACTGGAACGTGAACTCACACAACACCGAGAGTGGTGCCCACGGTATTCCTCAGGCCCTTCCTGGCAACAAGATGGCCTCCGCCGGCGCGGACTGGCGCACCAATCCGCGCACGCAAATTGTCTGGGGCCTGGGATACATCAAGAATCGTTACGGCACTCCCTGCGGCGCTTGGGCACACTCGGAAGAGTTCAACTGGTACTAAACCGACTGGCCGCTTGCGCGCCCTAGGCTAGAAACATGGCACGACGTCGACCCTCGAAGCGCGATCAAGCGCATGAACCGCTCGACGTTGAACGTCTCACTTTTGGTGCACGGCGAAGTGAAGCCCGTCGCGACGGCACCTGGACGGTTCAGCCCATTGCGGCAACCAATGCGACGAAAGAGTACGTGTGCCCGGGCTGCCAGATGGTGATCGAGCCGGGAGTCGCCCACATTGCTGCATGGCGACAGGATGGCATCCTGGGTGATCAGGCAGACATCGAGGCCCGTCGCCACTGGCATTCGCACTGTTGGAAGATTGGCTAGTGTGACCGAAGAAATTCGTGGCGGAATCAACCTGCCGGCATACCGTGAAGACATTGAGCTGCACACCTCAGACGGGCTCACCCTCGTCGGCGAGATTTCACTGCCGACCTCAGGTGAGCCGGTTGCCACGCTTGTCACGCTGCATCCGCTGCCGACCGCTGGCGGATTCATGGATTCTCACATTCTTCGCAAGGCGTCGGGGCGTCTACC
Organism: uncultured Microbacteriaceae bacterium; assembly: GCA_903859205.1. Classification (GTDB taxonomy): domain Bacteria; phylum Actinomycetota; class Actinomycetes; order Actinomycetales; family Microbacteriaceae; genus CAIOLM01. The sequence goes on along the minus strand of CAIOLM010000027.1, from coordinate 91,603 downwards.
TGCCCTAGCCAACATTGCCGTGCTCAGGTTCAACACTCGTGGAACAAAGAGCCCGCGCGGAACGAGCGAGGGAACCTTCGACGGCGGCAACGCGGAGCGCTTTGACGTGGATGCGGCAATCGCGTTCGTGCGTGAAGCTGGCCTTCCGAATCCGTGGATTGTGGGCTGGTCATTCGGTACTGAGCTGGCCCTGAAGTACGGTCGCAACCATGACATCAGGGGAGCCATCTTGCTCGCGCCACCGTTGCACCGAGCAACTCCCGAAGAGGTGGCGGCATGGGCAGGAGACTCACGCCGTCTCGTTGCGCTGATTCCCGAACACGATGACTATCTGCAGCCAGCTGAAGCAGCACAACGTTTCTCGAGCGTGCCCAACATCGAACTGATCAATGTTGAAGACGGCAAACACCTGTGGGTGGGCGAGAACCAGACGCGACGCGTGCTGAACGAGATCGTTCGTGTCGTCAACCCGGCGGCGTATCCGTTGCCGACCGAGTGGGATGGGCCCCTGGCCTAGTTACTTCTGTTCCTGCGCGGGCATGAAGACGTCCTTGATGATCAGAATGATCGACGCCGCGACGGGGATTGCAATCAGAGCACCCAGAATTCCGAGCAACGCGCCACCGGCCAGAGCGGCGATGACCACGATTGATCCGGGAACAGAGACAGCCTTGTTCATAATGCGAGGGCTGAGAACGTATGCCTCGACCTGCATGTAGACGACGTAGTAAATTGCGGCGACGAGGGCCGTGAGGGGGCTCGTCAGAATCAGCTCTGAGAGCACGATGATGATTGACCCGGTCAAGGTGCCAATCAGAGGGATGAGCGAGAGCAGGAAGGCAATGAACGCGAACACGATCGGCGCCTTGCCGCCAATGATCGACAGAAAGATGAACGTCAGAATGCCGTTGACCAGAGCGAGTGAAATCTGTCCGGCCACGTAGCGTCCGACTCCGGCCGCAATCTGCTCACTGAGCTCAATAAACCGTTGGCGCTTCGAAGCGGACACCATTTTGTAGGCAGTGTGCTTGACCGTTTTCAGAGACGCGGTGAAATACAAGGTCAGAATGACGACAATCAGAGTGCCAAAGAAGCCGTTCGCGATACCAATGCCGATTTCGAGAGCACCACCGGCAAACTTCGAAATATTAGCTGGGTCGCTAAAGAACTTCGAAATCTGCTTGAGCAACGAATCGAAGTCGATAAAACCGCCAAAAGCGGCGTTTAGTTGGGCAAGCCAGTTCGAATACTTGATCTGCTCGATGAGGGCTGGAATGGACTGGATGAACGAGGAAACCTGCTCGACGATGAGAGGAATGACGCTGACGAGCAGTCCCGCTAGCGCCCCCACGACCACAACAACGACGGTGAGGATTGCTGCCCAGCGCGGAAAGCGCTTCTTCTCAAGCCAGGTCACGGCTGGGTCTAGCCCGAGTGACAGGAACAGGGCGGCGCCGATGTACGTGAGAATCGTGGCCAGCGATGAAACCGCAGCGATGAGCACGATGCCCAGGCCGACGCCCAGAGTGGCAATGAGTGCGACTCGAAAAGGGTGGAGCAGGCGCACGTTTATGTGGTTGCCGGAAGTTGTTGTGCTGACGAGCTTCTTCTCGGCCATGTCTACGCTTTCTTTTGCGGAGCGGGTTGGTTTTTCTTCACTGTGGCAGGTTTGGCCGCTGCCGGAGCCTTGGTCGCTGGAGCTTTCTGGGTTGCAGGCTTTCGCGTCGCTGAACCAGTGTTGTTGACCGCGCCAGCTTGCGCAATAACAGTTTTCATTGCCTCCAGATGAGCGGCGAGAACATCTCGCTCTGTCTTGAGGTCGGCGAGGCTCGCCTCGGCGGCGGCTTCGATCTCTCGCGCGCGCGCGCCAGCGTCAGCAAGAAGCGTTGCGGCGCGTTCATTGGTCTGAGCCAAAAGCGCCCGTGCCCGGTCATCGACTGCATCGCGCAAAGCTTGAGTCTCTTTGAGGGCGCGGTCGTGAATTACTAGAGCGGCTGCCTCGGCATCGGCGACCTTGCGACGAGCGGTGGCCAGGTCGGCATTCGCGGCAGCGAGGTATTCCTCGGTGGCGTGGACAGCCTCTTGGTGCTTTGCAAGGTACTCTTGCTCGGCTCGCTCGCGGTTGCTGGCGAGGTCGGCATTGAGGCGAAGAACCCGAACAATCTCGTCGTTGATGTTGAGCTTTTTGTCTGTCTTCTGCGCGCTCGTCGTCAGCACAAGTTCAAGCTGCGCAAATTCACTCTCGGCCTCTGCCCGGAGCGCTTCGAGTTCGCGGCGAGCCGTTGCCTGTTCTCTGGTGCGCTCGGTGGTCGCCGTGCGGCGCGTGTCGGCGGCATCGCGAGTGGCGTCCTCGATGAGGTTTCGCGCTTTGCGCTCAGCGTTGTCAACAATCGAGGCAGAGCGCGTCAGTGCATCTTGAAGCAGGTGCTCGGCTCTGAGCTCTGCGGTGGCGACGAGTGCTCGTGCCGATTCAGATGCGGCTTCGAGCGCGCGTTCACGTTCACGCTCGGTCGCGAGCTTTGCGTTGTAGGCGTCCGCCTCGGCTTTTTGAGCCAGGCGGGCGGCCTGCTCCTCGGCGGTGCGAAGCGTCTTCTCGAGAGTGTGACCCAGCCCTGAAAAAGTGGGTCGGCCTACTTGGTCAATTTCGAGGCGGAGTTTCTCAACCTCCTCGGCCATCTCGGAATTAGCCAGAGTGATGCGGTCGACTTCACCCTTGAGGCTAAGGAGTTCGCGACGAAGGCGAAGGATGGTGCGATCAACGTGCTCAGGGTCGTACCCGCGAAAAATGCGCGGGAACTCGTTGTCGTCGACTGCCATGAATTGCTCCGGGGAAAGTAGCGGGTGAAGGAATGAAAACCTCATTCATCCTAATTGCGAGCGGGGGAGCCGTTTACCGGCTCTAGTGGTTACCCGTGGAGCAACCTCTCAGGCGTATTCCGGTAAATTGAATAAGTCATCCAGATTGTCAGGAGAAACTTTTGCGTTTTATCGCAGCGATGGTGTCGCTTGTAGTTGCGGCCCTTCTTCTCGTTCTCGGATTCGGTTTCAAGTTTTTCGCAGGGCCAACGACGATTTCTGTCGCGGTTCCCTCGAGTTCGCAGATGCCCTATGTGGTGATTGACCCCGCGGTTTTGCACCTTCACCCGGGGTTTCAAACGGTTACTGCCGACGGAGCCAAGCTGAACACTGTTGGATACGGTCAGACCTCTGACGTTCTCGCGTGGCTAGGTGGTTCTGCGTACGAACGCATTTCGGCCAACCCCAAGACGCTCAAGCTGAGCGGCCAGCAGATTGACGCCAACGAGAGCACGAAAGATGCTCCGACTGCGGCTGCGGCCCAAGACCAGAAAATTGTTTCCCCGGCCGGGTCTGACATGTGGCTGGGTGAGAGCACGGTCGAAAAAGCCCAAGCGAACCTTTCTATGAACATCGGCAACGATGAGACGGTGATTGTGTCTTCTGACGGACTCACGCCGGCGCCTTCGAACATCCTTGTGAGTTGGCCGCTGCCCGGTCCTCAGTTCCTCTGGATGGACGCAAACGTCCTTATGATCGTCGGCGGCGGTTTCCTGCTCCTCGGCATCGGGCTTTACATTTGGGCGCTTCTGCACATGCGCCGTGGACAGGGTCCCCGACGCCGCGGTCGTGGTCGCATGCCAAAGCCCCCGCGTCCTGCACGCATCAAGGGCACAAAGATTCCCATAAGCGGACCTCGCACCGGTCGACGCGCCCTTTCGGGTGGCTCGTCATTCGTCGCTATCGCGCTCGGGTCGCTCGTCGTTGTGGGTCTCAGCGCCTGTTCGACTGGCATTTCACCAACTCCAACCCCGCCCCCCACGTCAACGGATGCTGTAAACACAACAGGACCTCGGCCGGTTGTCTCAGAAAAACAACTCCTGGTCATCCTCGATAAAGTGACCACCACTCTGACCACCGCTGACGAGAAAAAAGACCTCGCGCTTGTGACGTCACGTTTGGGCGGCGCAGCCCTTGAAGCGCGCTCTGCCAACTATGCGATGCGCAAGACGAACGCCAAGATTGCCGCTCTCCCAGCTATCGCCTCGACCCCTGTGCAGCTCTTCCTGCCGCAGACCACTGAGCTCTGGCCGCGATCGATTCTCGTCATGGTTCCTGCCGCCCAGCCCGTCAAGAAGGGTGAGCAGCCTCCGACGGTCTCCATGGTGCTGACTCAGGAATCTCCGCGCTCAAACTACAAGGTCGTCTACATGACTGACCTCGAGCCTAAACAGCGCACGCCGGAGGTTTCCGCTTCTACGGCGGGTAGCCCGCTTGTGGCGCTCGATACCAAACTCTTGCTCGCGAGCCCGAACGACTTGGCCGCAACGTACGGCGATGTTCTCAACAAGGGGGCAAACAGTAAGTTTGTGTCTCTCTTCGATGGGACCGGAGATACGCTTCGTCCGCGAATTGCAGAGGAACGCAAGAGTCAGCAAGGAAACAAACAGGTTCGCGTGACCTTTGCCGATTACGCCGGCGCGTATGTACCCGTCGCGTTCGCGACCGTGGATGCGGGCGCCATCGTCTCAGTACAACTCAACGAGGTCGGCACTTTCCTTCCGCTGAACAACCGTGACCTTAAGCTTGCGGGCGAGCTGAAGGCACTCTCCGGCATCGAGATTTCGAATCGCCCCGTACGCGCCACATACGGTCTTCAACTTCTGATGTACGTGCCGGCCGTTGGGTCAACAAAGAAGATTCAGATGCTCGGTTACTCCGAGAACCTGACCTCGGTAAAGCTCAAGTAATGACAGAGAACATCGGCGCGGTTGTCGAAGTGCCCTCGCTGATTGCCGAGGGAACCGACGCCAATTTTGTCGACTTCGTTGAACTGTCGAAGCAAGTTCCGGTCATCGTCGATCTGTGGGCAACGTGGTGCGAGCCATGCAAACAGCTTTCTCCGTTGCTTGAAAAAGCAATCGCCGAGGCCGACGGAGCTGTCATCCTTGTGACGGTCGAAGTAGATGCCAACCCAGAGGTTGCTTCGGCGTTCCAAGTGCAGTCGATTCCCACAGTGGTTGCGCTGATCGGCGGCCAGCTTGCGCCGCTGTTCCAGGGCGCTTTGCCTGAGGCTCAAGTCAAAGAAACCATCGTGCGCGTGGTTGAGGCCGCGGTGGCCAATGGCGTGACCGGGCGAGCCCGCGTTGGCGAGAGCGGGCTCGAAGGCGAAGAACTGCCAACCAAAGAGGATCTCCCGCCCCTTCATCAAGAGGCGTTCGATGCCATCGAGCGTGCTGACTACGCAGGTGCTCGCGATGCCTACGACCGCGCTTTAGTTGAGAACCCGAACGACCAGTTGGCGCGAGAAGGTCGCGCTCAGGTCAATCTCATCCTGCGCCTACAGGGCAAGTCGCTCGCCGACATTCGCCAGGCGGCGGCACATCCGGCCGACCTATCGGCCATGCTTGACGTTGCGGATCTCGATCTCTCTGGCGGTCATGTCGATGACGCTTTCGACCGATTGCTCGAAGTCTTTGTCACGGCGGATGCCAACGCACGCAATACCCTGCGCGAGCGTCTCCTCGAGATGTTCCTCGTTGTCGGCGAGACCGATCCGCGCGTTCTCAGCGCACGAACGCGTCTAGCCAGCCTGCTCTTCTAGGTTTCGATACGGCCCGTGGCCTACTCAACCTTACGAAGCTGGCTTGTAAAGAAACACGACACCCAACGGCGGCAGAGTGACCTCGGCGGATGCCGGTAGGTCGCCCCACGTTTCAGTGATCGCGGTGACCGAACCAAAGTTGCCCACGCCCGAGCCACCGAATACCTCCGCGTCGGAGTTGAAGAGCTCGGTCCACTCGCCTGCGCTGGGGAGTCCGGTTCGGTAGCCCCCGTGCGGGTGTCCGGCAAAGTTGGCCAGAACAGCAACCGCGTTGCCGGCGTGGTCATAGCGAACGAAGGAGACGATGTTGCGGGCGTTGTCTGCGCCATCAATCCACTGGAACCCGCCGGGGTCTCCATCGCGCTCCCACAGCGCTGGAGTGGCCGTGTAGACGTGGTTGAGGGCGCGAACCATGTCTTGGAGGCCCTGGTGAATCGGCTGGTCGAGTATCCACCAGTCGAGTCCGCGCTCTTGATTCCACTCTGACGGTTGTCCGAACTCTTGCCCCATGAAGAGTAGTTGCTTGCCCGGGTGTCCCCACATGAATGCCAGGTACGCGCGCATGTTGGCCAGCTTTTGCCAGTGGTCGCCGGGCATCTTGGCTAGCAGTGAGCCCTTGCCGTGCACGACCTCGTCGTGACTGATCGGCAGGATGAAGTTCTCGCTGAACGCGTACTGGAGCGAGAAGGTGATGTCCCAGTGATGGTGACTGCGGTACATCGGGTCGGTGTGAATGTACTCGAGCGAGTCGTGCATCCAGCCCATGTTCCACTTGAAGCCGTAGCCGAGTCCGCCGCCCTCGGTGGGTGCGGTCACGCCGCCCCAGCTCGTTGACTCCTCGGCGGCCATGATGACGCCGGGGTGATGCTTGTAAACCGTGGCGTTCGTTTCTTGCATGAAGTTGATGGCCTCGAGGTTTTCGCGCCCGCCGAACTGGTTGGGCAGCCACTCTCCGTCGTTGCGGCTGTAGTCGAGGTACAGCATGGATGCCACGGCATCCACGCGCAGACCGTCGACGTGGAATTCCTCAATCCAGAACAGCGCGTTGGCCACCAAGAAGTTGCGCACCTCGTTGCGACCGAAGTCGAAAATGTAGGTGCCCCAGTCGGGGTGATCCCCTCGGCGCGGATCGGCATGCTCATAAAGCGGCTGGCCGTCAAAGCGACCGAGGGCCCACTCGTCTTTGGGGAAGTGCCCGGGAACCCAGTCGACCAGGACGCCGATGCCAGCATCGTGCAGACGATTGATGAGGTACTTGAGGTCGTCAGGGTCGCCGAATCGCGCGGTGGGTGCGTAGTAGCCGGTCACTTGGTAGCCCCACGACGGGCCATAGGGGTGTTCGGCCAGTGGCATGAACTCCACGTGCGTGAAGCCAAGGTGCTGAACGTGACCAATGAGGTCATCGGCAAGCTCGCGGTACGACAGCCCCGGACGCCACGAACCCACGTGCAATTCGTAGATGCTCATGGGGGCAGCATGCTGCGCGGTCTTTGCGCGTTTGGTAATCCAGTCGCCGTCTGACCATTCGTACGTGGAGTGCGGAACGACAGACCCGGTCAGCGGGGGGCACTCGGTCTGGCGCGCCATCGGGTCGGCGCGCTCGACCCAAGCGCCGGCCTTGGTGAGAATCTGGAATTTGTAGATAGCGCCGGGGTGAACATCCGGAATAAAGATTTCCCAGACGCCACTGCTGCCCAAGCTGCGCATGGCGTGGGCAGTGCCGTTCCAGCCATTGAATGTGCCCATGACGCGCACTGACTGCGCATTGGGCGCCCAGACTGCGAAAGCCGTTCCTACGGTGCCTCCGATGACCCCAGCGTGTTCAATGTAGTGCGCGCCCAAGACGTCCCAGAGGCGCTCGTGACGCCCTTCACGGATGAGGTGCAGGTCGAGCTCGCCTACGGTTGGTGCAAAGCGGTAAGCGTCATCGATTGTCCAGATTTGGCCGTGGGCGTAACGGGTTTCAATCGTGTAGTCGAGGAAGCCCAGGACGTGGCCGCCTTCCCAGATGCCATGCTCGCGGTGCGCCAAAGAGATGCGTGCCCCGCTGCTGAGGACTGCGAAGACCTCGATTGCCAGGGGGCGCAGTGCGCGAATGACATTGACGGTCTCAGAGTGTCCCTCGGGCCATACTTCATGCTGTCCAAGAATGCTGTGCGGATCAAAATACGAGCCCTGCGAAACGGCCCACAGCACGTTGTCGTCGATGTGGGGGAGCTGCCACTCAGTGGGCTGCTTCTTCTTGATCGCCATTAGCGCCTCTCGATGGCAAAGATATGCACTGGCTCCGCGTACGGGTCGAGCTTGACATAGTTGTTGACGCGCCAATCAAACTCAGCACCGGTGATGAGGTCGCGAACGGTGAACTCTGCATCCCAGGGCAAGTCGAGCGCAGCGAGGTCGAGGTGCACGGTCGTCTCACGCACCGCGTGTGGGTCAGTGTTCGCAACAACGACGATGGTGTCGGCAACCCCCGACGTCGTGAACTCGCCCGAAAGGTGTTTGCTGAAGCACACGATGGCGTCGTCGTCGGTGTTGTGAAAACGGATGTTGCGCAGCTGGCCGAGCGCAGGGTGCGCGGCACGAATAGCGTTGAGGCGCGTGATGTAGGGAGCCAGCGTGGTGCCCGCCTTGGCGTGGGCCTCCCAGTCTCGGTCTTTGTATTCGAACTTTTCATTGTCGATGTTCTCTTCGGCACCCGGACGAGCAACCGATTCGAACAGTTCAAATCCGGCGTACATTCCCCACAGCGGCGCTGCCATCGCGGCCACGGCGGCACGAATCTTGAAGGCGGACGGCCCGCCGAACTGCAAGTACGCGGTGAGAATGTCGGGAGTGTTCACGAACAGGTTGGGGCGCATGAAGTGTGCCGTCTCGGTGCTCACCGAGGTCAAGAACTCGGTGAGTTCGGCCTTGGTGTTGCGCCAGGTGAAGTAAGAGTACGACTGTTGAAAGCCCACCTTGCCGAGCGTCTGCATCATTGCCGGGCGGGTGAACGCCTCGGCCAAGAAGACGACATCGGGATACTCGGTGTTCACCGTCTCGATCAGCCACTGCCAGAAGTCGACGGGCTTGGTGTGTGGGTTGTCGACGCGGAAGATGCGCACGCCGCGTTCGACCCAGAGCTTCACAATGCGCAAGACCTCAACGCGGATGCCATCGGGGTCGTTGTCGAAATTGATCGGGTAAATGTCTTGGTACTTCTTGGGCGGGTTTTCGGCGTAGGCGATTGAACCGTCGGGCAGGGTCGTGAACCACTCGGGGTGAGTCGTTGCCCACGGGTGGTCGGGCGAGGCCTGCAGTGCCAGGTCGAGGGCAATCTCAAGATTGTTCTTCTTGGCTTCCTTGACGAACGCCTCAAAATCTTTGACGGTTCCCAGGTCGGGGTGAATGGTGTCGTGGCCGCCCTCGGCCGCTCCGATTGCCCACGGCGAACCGGGGTCGTGCTCACCGGGCGTCAGGGTGTTGTTCGGTCCTTTACGGTTGGTGCGCCCGATGGGGTGAATTGGCGGCAAGTAGAGAACGTTGAACCCCATGGCGGCAACCGCGGGCAGGCGCTTGGCGGCAGTTTTGAACGTGCCTGACTTCCAACTTCCGTCGGGGTTTTGCTTCGCCCCTTCGGAACGCGGGAAGAACTCGTACCAGCTTCCGACGCCGGCCCGGGTGCGCTCGACCAGAAGTGGATAGGGCTCGGTCAGGGTGGAAAGGCTGGCGATGGGTCGATGTTCGAGCAGAGCGTGCGTTTCTTCGCCGGTTGCGTCATAGAGGCGAGTGAGGGCATCCACCGAGGTGTCAGCCAGCCGGTTGGCGATTGCCGTCAGTGCCTTTCGGTCGGCGGCGCTGCGAGCCTTGTCGACCGATGTCTGAGTGAAGAGATCGACACCAATCTGCATCATCAGCTCTACGTCGATACCTGCCGCGACCTTGATTTCGGCGTTGTGCTCCCACGTTGCGTAGTCGTCGGAATAGCCCTCGATTCGAAAGCTGTGCATTCCCTCGTGCGTGAGAGCAAGTTCAATGCCCCAACGGTCAAGTCCGGGGCCCAAAGAGCTCATGTTGAACCGCTGCGAAACTCCCGAGGGGAGCGTCAGATGAAGCGCCACTCCGAGGGCATCGTGGCCCTCGCGAAAGCTGGTTGCCTCGAACGGAACGACCTCGCCGACAAAAGCGCGGGGGTGCAGATCGTGCTCGTCAAGCCGAGGCGTGACGTTGACGACGGGGATGCGTCCGATGGCGTTGCTCATTCATAAAAACTAGTGCCTGCGCGCGCGTGCACGAAAGCGGATGACGCTATTTGTCGTCGCGCGTTGACAGGGCTAGGAGGCCTTGAACAGCAGCATGCTCGTGCCGCCGACCTTGATGGTCTCGCCGGGGCGCAAAACCCCAGGAATGTCCTTCGGCGACGGGTTGGTGCTGAACCACAGCGGCTCGTAGAAATTGACGCCCTCGTGCGAGGGAACGACAACTTCGGCGTTGTTCTCTAGCCCGTGCACGATAAGCAGAATGCGCGAGAACTCCTCGTCAACCGGGGTGCTCGCGGCGAGGTACTGCAGAGTTCGGTTGTTGGGGTCATCCCAGTCGGCCGACTCCATTTCTTTGCCGTCGGCGTTGTACCAGTCCATCTGGTTCGCGTTTTCGACGGTTTCACCAAAGCGGCCGAACTTGAGTGGTCTCAGGGCGGCCAGCTCTTGCCGCAGCGTGATGAGGTGCTTTGTGGTTGCGAGCAGATCTTCTTGCCACGGCTGTAGTTCCCAGTTGACCCAGGTCAGCGGGGAGTCATGGCAGTAGGCGTTGTTGTTTCCGTGCTGAGTGCGCCCGTGCTCGTCGCCAGCTGTGATCATGGGGATTCCGCCCGAGAGCAACAGCGTTCCCATCAGGTTGCGCATCGCCTTGCGTCGGGTTGCAATGACACCGGGGTCATCCGACGGGCCTTCGCTGCCATGGTTGAACGAGCGGTTGTCATTGGTGCCGTCGCGGTTGTCTTCGCCGTTGCCGATGTTGTGTTTGTAGTTGTAGGTCGTCAGGTCGGCCAGGGTGAAGCCGTCGTGTGCCGTGACGAAGTTGACCGAGGCAATGGGGCCACGGTCTTCAGAGAAGGTGTTGGATGACCCGGCCAGACGCGTGGCAAAACCTCCGACGCCCGTGGGAGCAGCGCCGTGCTCGCGAGCGTGAGCCACGTCGACCAGCCAGAAGTTGCGCACGCGATCGCGGTAACGGTCGTTCCACTCCATCCAGCCCGGGGCAAAGTTGCCGGTCTGCCAGCCGCCCATGCCGGTGTCCCACGGCTCGGCGATGAGCTTCACGTCAGACAGGAAGTGGTCGGTGCGAATGGCCTCGAGCAGCGGGTGTTCGCGCTCGTACTCGTGAACCTCGTTTCGGCCGAGCGTCACGGCGAGGTCAAAACGGAAGCCGTCGACCTGCATGTCACGCGCCCAGTAGCGCAGTGAGTCAAGAATCAAGCCTTGGGTGGCCGGCTTTGAGGTGTTCAGTGAGTTGCCGCATCCGGTGACGTCGATGTAGGTGCCATCTTCGGTTTGGCGGTAGTAGGTGGCATTGTCGAGTCCGCGAAGGCTTGAGGCTGGGCCGTTGGGGCCCTCCTCAGCGGTGTGGTTGTAGACGACATCGAGAATTAGCTCGATGCCAGCAGCGTGAAGGGCCTTGACCATCTGCTTGAACTCACGAACCACAGCACTCGGGCCCTCTTCGCGGCCGGCGCGCGTCGCGTACATGGGCTCGGGATAGAAGAAGTTCAGGGTGTTGTAGCCCCAGTAGTTCACCATTCCCTGCATCTGCAGGTAGTGCTCGTCGGCAAAAACATGAATCGGCAGAAGCTCAACAGCGGTGATCCCGAGGTCTTTGAGGTAACCAATCATGTTCTCGTGAGCAAGACCGAGATAGGTGCCACGAAGTTCCAGGGGAATGTCGGCGCGCTGTTTGGTCAGCCCACGGATGTGCCCCTCGTAGATCACGCTCTTGTCGGGCGCGGTGTGCGGCTTCGCCACTCCCTCCCAGTCGAAGGCCTCATCGATAATTGCTGACTGCCAGTGGTTCGGACCGACCTGGTGAAGTCCGCGCGCGCAAGGATCGATGAGCAGTGATTCAGGATTGAACAGGTGTGTGGCGCCCTGCGGACCCCAAGCTTGAAGCGAGTAGCGAGCTCCCGTGACCAGGTGACTGGATTTGCCAGACCAGACGAAGTCTTTGCCCATCTTGAGGTGCACGCGATCACCCACCCGGTCGGGCCGGTGCTCGTCGTAAACGAGCAGGTCAATGCCGGTAGCGTTCGCCGAATAAACCCGGATCTCGCCTCGCCCGCGGGAGAGAGAGACGCCGAGCTCCTGAGGGGCAGAGGCTAAAGTCACCCTGCCTACACTAGTTAACGTTCCGTTACTCATTTGTTATCCCGGAGTCGTGCCGGGTTTAGGGATTCTCGTGGCTATCTACCTCGATCACGCAGCATCGGCGCCGGTGCGCGCCACTGCTCTTGATGCGTTCGTGGCAGCCACAGCCCAGGCGGGAAACCCCTCGTCGACACACCGTTCCGGGCAGGCCGCAAGAGCACTACTCGATGGCGCGCGCATCCGCGTTGCCGCGTCTTTGGGCTGTGACCCGATTGAGGTTGTTTTTACCTCGGGCGGCACCGAATCGGTGAATCTCGGCATCACCGGCTTGTTCCGCGCTCGCCGGGGAGGCAGCGCTGCGCGCGTGCGCATTCTTGCGACGGCAGCCGAGCATCACGCAACCCTTGACACGCTCGAGTGGCTCGAAAAGCACGAAGGTGCGGTCATCGAGTGGATTCCGGTGGATGCGCAGGCCCGCGTCGATCTGACGGTGCTTGAGGCTGCTCTCGCCCGCGAACCCGAAACCATCGCTCTGGTGACATCGCTGTGGGCCAATAACGAAGTGGGAACCGTTCAGCCAATCTCCGCGATTGCCGAGCTGGCTGCCTTGGCGGGAATTCCGCTTCACGTCGACGCGGTTGCGGTGTGGGGACACGAGCTCATCGATCTGCGAACGCTGCCCGGCGTCAGCGCCTTGAGCGTTTCTGGCCACAAGGTCGGTTCGGTTCCTGGGGTGGGGGCGCTCTTCGTTTCGCGCACTGCTGCGGTCGAGCCACTGATTCACGGCGGTGGCCAGCAGCGTGGGTTGCGCAGTGGCACCTTGGACGTGCCGGCCGCGGTGAGCATGGCCGCTGCCATCGACGAGGCTCTGGCGCAGCGCACGACAGCGGAGGAGCGCTTGAGCGCCCTTCGCGATGACTGTGCTCAGCGCATCCTGTCTGGCGTTTCTGGTTCGGTGCTCTGTGGATCGCCCAACGCGCGCCTGACCAACAACGTGAACATTCGATTTGAGGGCGCCAAGAGCGCAGACATGCTTTACCTGCTCGACGAGGCCGGCATCTCAGTGTCTGCAGGCTCGGCTTGCCAAGCAGGCGTCGAGCGTGCTTCACACGTGCTGCTGGCCATGGGTCTCGACGAGAAGGCTGCGTCAAGCCCGCTGCGCATCACGCTCGGCCACACGACCACCGCGGCCGATGTTGACGCGCTGGTGAGTGCGCTGCCGGCCGTGGTTGAACGCGCCCGCGCCGCATCCGCGTAATTCTCGTCAGTCCGCGCGCTTAAACTTGATTCATGCGAGTTTTGGCAGCGATGAGTGGTGGGGTTGACTCTGCCGTGGCTGCTGCCCGCGCGGTCGACGCTGGTCACGAGGTGGTCGGCGTTCACCTGGCGCTGAGCCGCATGCCGGGCACGCTGCGCACCGGCTCACGAGGTTGCTGCACGATTGAAGACTCGATGGATGCCCAGCGCGCCGCCAACACCCTCGGCATTCCCTATTACGTGTGGGACTTCAGCGAGAAGTTCAAAGAGTCGATTGTTGACGACTTTGTGGCCGAGTACGAAGCCGGCCGCACGCCGAACCCTTGCATGCGCTGCAACGAGCGCATCAAGTTTGCCGCCCTGATGGAGAAGGCCCTGGCTCTTGGCTTCGACGCCGTGTGCACCGGTCACTACGCATCTGTCGTTACCGGAGCCGACGGTGAACTCGAGTTGCACCGCGCCAGCGACTACGCCAAAGACCAGTCGTATGTTCTTGGTGTCTTGACGTCAGAACAGCTCAAGCACGCCATGTTCCCTTTGGCGGATGCCCCCACCAAAGCCGAGGTTCGCGCCGAAGCCGAGCGCCGGGGGCTGTCGGTTGCCCAAAAGCCCGATAGCCACGACATCTGCTTTATTCCTGACGGCGACACCCGTGGCTGGCTCTCGGAGCGCGTCGAGATGGTTCCCGGCGAGGTCATCGACCACACCGGCGCCGTCGTCGGAACGCACGATGGCTCGCTTGGCTTCACTGTCGGACAGCGCAAGGGCCTGCACCTGACGCGCCCCGCCGAAGACGGTCGCCCACGCTTTGTGCTCTCGGTCAAGGCTGCGACGAACACGGTTGTCGTTGGCCCGAAAGAGGCGCTCGATATCGCCGAGATCGCGGGGGAGAAGTTCACCTGGTGCGGTTCGGCGCCAGCCACGCCACAGATCGCGTTTGACTGCGAAGTACAGATTCGTGCACACGCTGACCCCGTTCCTGCGGTTGCGCAGGTCATCGGCGCCGAGCTGGTTATTCGCCCGGTGGACCCACTCAACTCGGTTGCAACCGGCCAGACCGCCGTGGTTTACGTCGGCACGCGCGTACTCGGGCAAATGACAATTTCTCGCACCCAATCGGTGATTGAGCCCCACAAGGCGGTCGAGCCTGTCGAGACCACGGTCGCCCGATGAGCCAGATTCCCGAGTTCGACGAGGCGCTGCGTGAATCACAAGAGTTGACCGAGCAGATCGTCTCGGCACGCGCGGCCTATTACGAGCGCGACGAGATTCTTATCTCCGACGCCGACTATGACGCGCTCATCCATCGACTGGAGTTTCTTGAGTCGAGCTACCCACAGCTTCAGGGTCAAGACTCGCCCACGCAGAGCGTTGGTGGAGCTGCGACTTCGACGTTTGCGCCGGTGACGCACCTCGAGCGCATGATGAGCCTCGACAACGTGTTCAGCGACGAGCAGTTCTTGGCCTGGGCAGAGCGCGTGTACAAGGATGCCGGTCGCAAGCCCGCGTTCTTGTGCGAGCTGAAAATCGACGGTCTGGCCATCAACCTTCGCTACGAGAACGGCGTGCTCATTTCGGCGGCCACCCGCGGCGACGGCGTTGTGGGCGAAGACGTCACGGCCAACGTAAAGACCATTGCGGGCATCCCGCACACGCTTGCCGGAACCGAGCACCCGGCCGTCGTCGAAGTCCGTGGCGAGATCTACTTTCCGGTCGAGGCGTTTCGCAAGCTGAACGCCGAGCTCGCCGAAGAGGGCGAAAAGGTCTTTGCGAACCCGCGTAACGCGGCCAGTGGGTCACTGCGCCAAAAGGATGCCAGCAAGACCGCCAAGCGTCCGCTGCACATGCTCGTTCACGGCATCGGTGCCTGGGCTGATGTTCCCGTTACCAACCAGTCGCAGGTTTACGAGCTACTGGCTTCGTGGGGTCTGCCTACCTCGTCGCACTATCGCGTGGTTGAGACGGCCGAGGCTGCCAACTCCTTCATTCAGGAGATGGGCGCCAAGCGCGAGTCAGTCGAGCACGAGATCGACGGCATCGTCATCAAGATCGACGAGCTTGCCCTGCAGCGTGAGCTTGGGTTCACTTCCCGGGCGCCGCGCTGGGCAATCGCTTATAAATACCCACCCGAGCAGGTCAATACCAAGCTTGTCGACATTCGGGTTTCGGTCGGTCGCACTGGTCGCGCAACGCCGTACGCCGTTGTCGAGCCGGTCAAGGTCGCCGGGTCAACCGTCGAGTTTGCCACCTTGCACAACCAAGATGTGGTGCGCGCCAAGGGCGTACTCATCGGCGACACTATCGTCATTCGCAAGGCCGGCGATGTCATTCCTGAGGTTCTCGGCCCAGTGCTCGGTCTTCGCGACGGCACCGAGCGTGCGTTTGTCATGCCCACCGGCTGCCCCGAGTGCGGCGCCACCCTTCGCCCCATGAGCGAAGACGACATTGACCTGAGGTGCCCAAACGCCCGCGGATGTCCGGCTCAGGTTCGCGGCCGAGTCGAGCACATCGGCTCTCGTGGCGGTCTCGACATCGAGGGTCTTGGTGAAGTGGCTGCGGCCGCGCTCACCAACCACCTCGACGAGCAAGCGCCCCCGCTCGAAACCGAGGCACGGCTCTTCGCCCTCACGCTCGACGACCTGATGAGCGTCGACTACTTCAAGAACAAAGACGAGAGTGCTTCGAAGAACGCACTAGAGCTGCTCGCAAATCTCGAGATTGCCAAGACCAAACCGCTGTGGCGCATCCTGGTGTCGCTCAATATTCGTCACGTTGGCCCGGTCGCCGCTCGCGCGCTGGCTGACTACTTCGGTTCGGTCGACGCTATTCGCGCCGCCTCGGTTGACGAGCTCGCAGCAGTCGATGGCGTCGGAAACATCATCGCCGAGTCACTGCTGAGCTGGTTCGAAGTGGACTGGCACCAAGAGATCATCAACGAGTGGGCGGCTGCTGGCGTTCAACTCGCGACCCCCGGTCATCCCGGCCCAGGCGCACGAACCGAAATCGAAGGCCCATGCTCAGGTCTCACCATTGTGGCGACGGGTTCGCTCGAGGGCTTCACCCGTGAGGGCGCACAAGAGGCGATTATCGCCGCTGGAGGCAAGCCCGCCTCGAGCGTCTCAAAGAAGACCGACTTTGTCGCCGCTGGCCCGGGAGCCGGCTCCAAGCTGACCAAGGCAGAGGAGCTGGGCATCCCGGTTCTTGACGCCGCTGGCTTCAAGCGTTTGCTCGAGAGCGGGCCGCCAGCGCTTTAGTCGCGTTTTGATGCCGCAATGATGGCGGCGGTGACCATAGCCGTGAAGTACATTCCCAAGATGATTTCCAGCGCCGCAGGAACCACCCAGGGGATTTCTGGACCTGGATCGACGATGGTTCCATCAGGAGTGACGTACGACGTGCTCGTGAATATTCCCGGCACCAACCAGAGCGCGAGCAGGCCAAAGCCGAAGAGGACGAAAAAGACTAAGAATATTTTCCCAACGAGTGCAAAACCCCACTCGATTTTCTTCGCTTCTCGCTCATCACGCGGGGTCAGCGTGAGGATGTGTTCAAAGGTCGTGCTGTTACGTCGAAGTGAGAGCAAGGTCACGAGCAGTGTGATTGCTCCAATCGCCAGGAGCAGTTCGCCGGCGCCGTCTTGGCCAGACAGAAAGATCCAGAGCCCCACAGTCAGCTCTAGGACAATGATTGAGATTTGCAGATAGGGCACTTTGCTGCGGGGCTTAATCGACATGGAAAACCTCTTCTACGGTGGTGTTGAAAAAACGGGCGATGTGAATAGCGAGCTCGAGTGAGGGGGAGTACCGCTCGGTTTCAATGGCGTTGATCGTTTGGCGCGAGACGCCCAACTTGTCGGCCAAATCCGCCTGAGACAGGTTTGCCTTGCCCCGAAGATCGCGCAGAATGCTTTGCATGTGTAAAGCATCCTTTACATATCGCTTCATGTCAAGCCTGCTTTACATCTCGGCGCGTCTCGTTGGCGCCCGCCCAGTAAACTTGGGGAGTTATGTCTGACATCTCTGAAGAGAGCGTTCGCCACCTCGCTGGCCTAGCTCGTATCGCCCTGACCGACGCCGAAGTGACGGCACTCACCGCTGAACTCAGCCAGATCGTGGATGTGGTGGCCCAGGTCACCAGCGCCGTCGACGCTGACACGCCGGCTACGAGTCACCCGATTCCGCTGAGCAACGTCTATCGCGAAGATGTCGTCACCGACGACGTGCTCACGCCAGAGCAGGCCCTGGCCTCGGCTCCGGAGCATGACGGTAGCCGCTTCAAGGTTTCTGCGATTTTGGGGGAGGAACAGTAATGTCCGAGCTCATTCACCACACCGCCGCTGAACTAGCCACCGCTCTTGCCGATGGCAGTGCATCCAGCGTCGAAATCACGCAGGCCCACCTCGACCGCATTGCCGCCGTCGACACGGATGTTCACGCTTTCCTGCACGTCAACGCCGAGGTTTCGCTCGCCGCCGCGGCTGCCTCCGACAAGCGCCGCGCTGCCGGTGCCGCGCTCAATGCTCTCGACGGCATTCCTGTTGCCATCAAAGACGTTCTGGTCACCACCGACATGCCTTCCACTGCCGGATCGAAGATCCTCGAAGGCTGGGTGAGTCCCTACGACGCCACTCCCGTGACCAAGTTGCGTGAGGCCGGTCTGGTTCCGCTTGGTAAGACCAACATGGATGAGTTCGCCATGGGATCTTCGACCGAGCACTCGGCATACGGCCCGACGCGCAACCCGTGGGACCTCGACCGAATTCCCGGTGGTTCCGGCGGAGGCTCGGCTGCAGCCGTGGCCGCGTTCGAAGCTCCTCTCGCTCTCGGTTCTGACACCGGTGGCTCTATTCGTCAGCCTGCACACGTCACCGGAACCGTTGGCATCAAGCCCACCTACGGTGGTGTCAGCCGTTACGGAGCCATCGCTCTGGCTAGCTCGCTCGACCAGATCGGCCCGGTAACGCGCAACGTTCTCGACGCAGCCATGCTGCACGACATCATTGCCGGTCACGACCGCCACGACTCAACCTCGCTCAAGCACGAGTGGCCTTCTATGGCAGAGGCCGTGCGCAACGCCAACGTCAAGGGCCTGCGCATCGGTGTTGTCAGCCAGCTCGATGGTGAGGGCTTCCAGCCCGGCGTTCTGGCTCGCTTCCACGAGGCAATCGCTCTTCTCGAGGCCAACGGCGCCGAAATCGTCGAGCTCAGTCTGCCGAGCCTTGAGCACGCAGTCGCCGCCTACTACCTGATTCTTCCCGCTGAGGCCTCGAGCAACCTCGCCAAGTTTGACTCCGTTCGCTTCGGCCTGCGCGTCACGCCTGAAGGTGGCGGAACCGTCGAGCAGGTCATGAGCGCTACCCGTGAGGCCGGCTTCGGCGCCGAGGTCAAGCGCCGAATCATTCTGGGCACCTACGCACTTTCTGCCGGTTACTACGACGCCTACTACGGCAGTGCACAGAAGGTGCGCACCCTCGTGCAGCGCGACTTCGCCGCCGGATTCGAGAAGGTCGATGTCATCGCTTCTCCGACCGCTCCCACCACCGCGTGGAAGCTCGGCGAACAGCTGGATGACCCCCTCGAGATGTGGCGCGGCGACCTCGCCACCATCCCGGCCAACCTCGCCGGCATCCCCGGAATCAGCCTGCCCGCAGGTCTCGCCGACGAAGACGGACTGCCCGTGGGCATCCAGTTCCTGGCGCCTGCCCGCGAGGATGCCCGCCTGTACAACGTCGGTGGCGCACTTGAACAGCTTTTGGTCGACAAGTGGGGTCACACTCTGCTGAGCCAAGCACCCGCTCTGAAGGTAGGAGCGCGATGAGCAAGGCCAAACTGATGGATTACGACAAGGCCCTGGAGCTTTTCGAGCCCGTTCTCGGCTTCGAGGTGCACGTCGAGCTCTCGACCGAGACCAAGATGTTCTCTTCGGCGCCAAACAACTTCGGAGCTGAGCCCAACACCAACGTCACCCCGGTGTGTCTCGGTTTGCCTGGCTCGCTGCCGGTCGTGAACGAGCAGGCAGTCCGCTACTCGATCAGCCTGGGTCTGGCCCTCGACTGCGACATCGCGCCGTCGTCGTCGTTCGCACGCAAGAACTACTTCTACCCCGACCTGGCCAAGAACTACCAGATCTCGCAGTTCGATGAGCCGATTGCCATCAACGGCAACGTTGAGGTTGAACTGCCGAACGGTCGCATTTTTCAGATCGATATTGAGCGGGCGCACATGGAAGAAGACGCCGGCAAGCTGACTCACGTCGGAGGCTCGACGGGTCGCATTCAGGGCGCTGAGTATTCGCTCGTCGACTACAACCGCGCTGGCGTGCCGCTTGTCGAGATCGTCACTCGCATGATTGAGGGAGCAGAACACGACGCTCCCGAGCTGGCCAAGGCCTATGTCGCCACCATTCGCGACATCGTGCTTGCGCTGGGCATCTCTGACGCCAAGATGGAGCGCGGAAACCTGCGTTGCGACGCCAACGTCTCGCTGCGTCCCCGTGGCTCTGACAAGCTCGGAACCCGTACCGAGACCAAGAACGTGAACTCCCTGCGTTCTGTTGAGCGTGCGGTTCGCTACGAGATTCAGCGTCAGGCCCAGATTTTGGCCGACGGCGGCACCATCATTCAAGAGACCCGCCACTGGCATGAAGACACCGGGGCAACGAGCGCCGGTCGCCCTAAGTCTGACGCCGACGACTACCGTTATTTCCCTGAGCCTGACCTGCTTCCGGTTGTGCCCAGCTCCGAGCTGATTGCCGAGCTCAAGGCCGCGCTTCCTGAGAAGCCGGTCGAGCGTCGTCGTCGCCTCAAGGCCGAGTGGGGTTTCACTGACCTCGAGTTCCAAGACATCGACAACTCTGGCCTGCTGACCGAGGTTGCTGCCACGGTTGCGGCTGGGGCATCCCCGCAGGCCGCCCGCAAGTGGTGGACGGGCGAGGTTGCTCGTTTGGCCAACGCGGCCGATGTCGACGCCAACACTCTGGTCACGCCCGAGCAAGTCGCCGAGCTCGCTGTTCTCATCGAAGAGGGAATTCTGACCGACCGCCTGGCTCGCCAGGTGCTCGAGTCAGTCATTGCTGGCGAGGGATCACCGCGTGAGGTCGTCGAGAAGCAGGGTCTGGCCGTCGTGAGCGACGACGGAGCCCTCATTGAGGCCATTGACAAGGCGCTTTCCGCTCAGCCGGATGTGCTCGAAAAGATTCGCGAGGGCAAAGTTCAGGCAGCCGGCGCTGTAATCGGCGCTGTCATGCAGGGCATGCAGGGCAAGGCTGACGCGGCACGCGTACGCGAACTCATTCTCGAACGCGCAACTGCGCAATAATGGCATCAGAACAAATCAAGGAGTAGTCGTGCGCGTCATTCTGTTCATCATCGCCTTCCTCACGCTCATCGCGTCCTTCTGGGGCATGGCTCAGGCTTTCACCTACCCCGAGTATGGCTTCTGGATTTTCGGCGCCAGCGTCACCTTGGCCGTTGTTTGCCTCGCCATCCCGTTCAAGTGGATGCGCGACTAACCTCACACTTCAAGAAAAGACCCGCCCTGGAGACACAGGGCGGGTCTTTTGGTTGTGGCTGGCTACCTTGCGGTGTAGCCGCCATCGACGAGGTTGTAGCTGCCCGTGATGAAGCTAGCCCTGTCTGAGAGTAGGAAGCACACGAGCGCGGACACCTCCTCGGGTTCTCCCAAGCGTCCCAGCGGGTGCTCAGCGGCCAGCGCTGCCTGCGCCTCGGGTGGCAGGTTGTTCAGAAGTGGGGTTTTGATAAAGGCCGGGCCAACGGAGTTCACGCGAATACCGTCAGCGGCATACTCGAGGGCGGCCTGCTTTGTCAGTCCAACAACGGCGTGCTTGGCAGCCGTATACCCGGCGGGAACGCCGACGACACCAATCGTGCCAAGAATCGAAGCCATATTCACGATGGCGCCACCCCCGGCAGCCTTGATCGCGGGGATCTCGTGGCGCATGGCGTAGGCAACACCGTTGAGGTTGACGTTGATCATGTGGTCCCACTGGGCCATATCCATCTCGCCGATGAATGCGGCAGGGTCGCCGATGCCGGCGTTGTTGACGGCCAGGGTCAACTTGCCGTATTCCTTGACGGCTGCCGCAACGGCCGCCTCGTTTTCGGCGAGAGAAGTCGTGTTGTGCTTGACCGCAATGGCGCGACCGCCAGCGGCCACGATCGCTGCTGCCGTGGCTTGGGCGGTCTCAAGGTTGATGTCGGTGGCGACGACGGCGGCACCTTCTGCGCCGAGTTCGAGGGCGATGGTCTTGCCAAGCCCTGAGCCTGCTCCACTCACCAGTGCAACGTGCTTATCGAAATTTCCCATGATCACTCCTTCGTGATGACGTGATGCAAATCGGATGCGCTCACGTGCGCAAATCGAACAAAATTAGTTCGCAGTCTGACGGTATTGCGCATCAGCCTGCGTGAACAGGTCGACGAACTCGGTCATGCTCTGAATCACAAGTTCCGGAGCGACATCTGCGCTGGCGGCGTCAACATCCTTCTGCTTGCTGGTTCCGGTGAGCACGACACCAGCAAACGCGCCAGCCTTGCGGGCCATCGAGGCTTCAAGAATGATGTCGTCACCGATCACCAAGATCTCGGGGATGGGCACATCGAGCACACGGCTGATGATATTCATCGAGTGCTGCGAAGGCTTGCCCAGAATTTCGAACTTGGTGGTTTCTGTCACGAAGAGCAGCCCAGCGGTGATGAAGCCGGAGACGCCCACGTTCAGGCGGTCTTTCGAGGCAAAAGCGGGGGAGAAGCTCGTGCAGTACAGGTCTGCGCCGGCGAGAATCGCCTCGGCCGCAATCTGAATCTTGTTCTTACCAAAGTCGGTGTCCCAGCCCACAACTACAGCGGCAACATCCGGCTTCGAGCCCTTAATAGCGGCCTCGATGTCGACGAGGTTGACTCCACGCTTCTTGAAGTCGTGCAGCATTCCTTCGCCGCCGAATAGCATGATCGGCTTGTCGCCGTAGGTGTCTTTGATGACCTCTGCCGCGACGACCGCGGGGGTAAGGACGAGCTCGTCAGGAACGTTGATACCCATCGAGCGCAGGTGCTCGGCGATGTCGGTGGGCTTCTGGGCCGTGCCGTTCGTGTAGACGCAGTACTTGCGTCCACTCGACTTCATGTACTCGATCGCCTCGGCAGCGCCCTCAAGCACGCGGCCGTCTTGGCCTGCGGGGCCATCCGAGATGACCAAGCATCCGTCGATGTCGAACATCACGCCGTTGGTGTGGGCGAGACGCTTGATGTTTTCTGCGGTGGTCATGGTGTCCTTAGGGGTTGGTGCGGTTCAGTCGAATCGACTCGCCGTTGAAGTTCACGTTGAGGTGCTTCCAGTTGGGGAGCGCGTTCGCTGCCTCAATAAAGGATGCGACACTGGTGACCGAACCCGAGGAGGTCTTTCTCGCTGAACGAGAACCGGTCCAGGCTGGCGCAGGAGCTGCGTTGATGGCGATTTCAGCCTGGTCTTCCGGCATCACGATACGAAGCAGCATTTCTTCTTCGGTGAGGTCACGACCGAACTTTGCGGCGTACTCGGCGTGCAGTTCTGCCAGCGTGCGCTCGACCTTGGGAACAGAGAACTCTGCGGTGCGAGGCAGAGCTGCAACCTTCTCGAGCACCTCGGGCGAGATTGGTCCTTCGGGGGTACCGAAGTGTCCGAGAACAAACTTGAGTACCTCATCGGGGATGCGACTGTACCGCTTCTGACCACTCTTTTCGGCCAGGACGTTCATCAGCGCTTGGCTGCCGACGAACTGGCTGAACGGAGTGACCATGATCGGGTAACCCAGGTCAGCGCGAACTCGACCGGCCTCGGCGATTACGGCGGGAAGGGCATCCGACATGCCAATTTCGGCAAGCTGGCGCTTCATCGTGCCCATCATGCCGCCGGGCACCTGGTGCTGGTGGAACGACAGGTCGTATTCGTGCGGCGCGCCAGGAGCAAGCCCCTGCGCCTTCGCGAACTCGTGCAGCAGGGCGGCACCTTCGGCCACGGCTTCGCGATCGATGTCGACCTCGATTCCAAGCGTGTCGAGGTTGGTGAGCAGATTCTCGAGGCTCGGCTGAGCGGTGCCGTTTGAGAGCGGACCAAGACCCGTGTGCAGCACGTCAACGCCAAGCTCGGCTGCCACGAGGTACAGGTGCGGTGCGGCACCGGTCGTGCAGTGGCTGTGCAGCTCGAGAGTCTTATTCGGTAGTTCGGCACGCATCATCGGGATGAGCTCGCGGGTGCGCTCAGCGGTGAGCAGGCCGCCCGGGTCTTTGAGATAAACCGTGTCGATGAACTCCGAGGCGTTGTAGGCGCGCGTTGCCGCACGATACTTCTCGTCGGTGTGCACGGGGCTCTCAGTAAAGACAACGCCGGCCATGACCTGCGCAAGGCCCTCCTGCTTAGCCCACTCGGCAACCTTGATGGTCTGCTCGATGTCATTCATCGGCTCGGCGATCATGAGACGGCTCAGACCGTGGCGGGCCATGACGCGCAGGGACATGCGAAAAACGGATTCATCGGCCTTCTCCCATGACATGAACCGCATGCCCGTGGTGATGCACGACAGGTGCAGGTTCGGGGCGGCGGCTCGCATGCGAGCGATGCGCTCCCACGGGTTCTCCCCATGGAACTTCACGCCCATATTGAGGTGCGTCGAGCTGGTGAAGTCGAGGGCTGCCAGGCCCATGCGCTCGTAAATCGGACCCATGGCTTCGACCATGCCGGTGGTGATGCCAGCAACGCCCCACAAGCTCTGGTTGCCGTCGCGAATGCTGGTGTCGACAATCTTGATCGGGCCGCGGCGCACGCGGGCAGCGCCCTCAGAAAGGCTCATGTGTTCGGTCATGCGTTGTTCTCCTTGCGCGCTTCCCAGGTCGGACCGAACCATGAAGTGGGAACGGCGCCGGCAATGAAGTCGGGGTGCGAGAGCACGAAGTCGTGCATCGAGAGAGTGGTCTTGAGCCCCTCGATGGTCGTGTTGCGCGCTGCCTGACGAATGGCGGCCACGGCGGCGTCACGGTTGTGAGCGCGCACAATGAGCTTGGCCATGAGGCTGTCGTAGTAGGGCGGAAACTTATAGCCCTCTTCAATTTGCGTATCGATGCGGATGCCCGGCCCGCGTGGCCACGAAAGCTTGCTAATCGTGCCCGAGTTCGGCATGAAGTCTGCCTCGGGGTCTTCTGCGTTGATGCGAAGTTCAATGACTGCAGCGGGCGGAACAGGGCCCACCTCCGGAAGTTCAGGGTCTTGACCGAGCGCGAGTCGCAGCTGTGCGGCCACGAGGTCGACGCCGAACGCCTCTTCGGTAACCGGGTGCTCGACCTGAATACGCGCATTGACCTCGAGGAAGACGACATCCTCGGTCTCGGTGTCGACCAGGAACTCGACCGTTCCGGCTCCGCGGTACTTCAGTGCCTCAACGAGAGCGCGTGAGGAGTCATGCAAGACCTTGCGGCGGGCATCCGTGAGGTTGGGTGCCGGGCACTCTTCGATGAGCTTCTGGTGGCGGCGCTGAACTGAGCAGTCACGGTCGCCAAAGATCCATGCGCGGCCAAAGCCGTCGCCGAATACCTGGACCTCAACGTGACGAGCTTTGCCGTAATAGCGCTCAACATATAGGGCGCCGTTGCCGAACGCTGCTTCTGCTTCTGCGGCGGCTTGTGGGGCCAGGGTCTGCAGTTCCTCGGGGTTGGTGACCAGGCGGATGCCGCGGCCACCACCTCCGTGAATCGCCTTGATGAGCAGGGGGTAACCGATTTGCTCGCCAAGGTGAACCACGTTGGAAACATCAGCAATCTCGACGCCGGCGGCAACCGGAACGCCGGCAGCAATCGCAACCTCGCGGGCAGAGCCCTTGTCGCCCACGGCGCGAAGGGTCTCGGGGCGAGGGCCAGCGAACGCGATGCCCTCTTCTTCGAGAAGTTCGCAGAGTTTGGGTTGCTCGCTGAGGAATCCGTAGCCCGGGTGCACAACTGCGGCGCCGGCGTGAACGGCTGCTTGGGCAACCTGTTCGGGCCGCAGGTATGACTGGTTAGCGGGAGCGGCACCAATCACGATGACTCGGTCTGCTGCGCGTGCAGCGGGGGAGTCGGCGTCAGCCGTGCTCGCGGCGAGAACCGGAGAGGCGCCAATGCGGCGTGCGGCCGCGATGATGCGCATGGCAATCTCGCCTCGATTGGCTACGAGGACTACGGGTTTGTCGGTCATGACTATGCGTTCGTATCGATGATGACCAGCGGCGTGCCAAATTCGACGGCCTGGGCATCCTGAGCCAGGAACTCACCAAGAACACCGGCTTTACCGGCAGCGATCGGGTTCATGAGCTTCATGATTTCGATGATTCCGATGGTGGTGTCAGCCTCTACGCGATCGCCGGGCTGCGCGAACGCATCGGCACCCGGAGAGGGTCGACGGTAGAAGACGCCAATCATCGGGGCATCAATTGTCTCGCCCGCTGGCGTTGCAGGAGCGGCCGGAGCGGCTGCTGCAGCCGGCGTCAAAACTGGTGTCCCCGCAGCTAGCGCCGCGGCAACAGGCGCCACTGCTACCGGTGCCGCTGCGCCACCAACGAACGTGTCACTGTTCGAGAGCGTCACCGAGATGTTGCCGTATGACACGGCAGCAGACTCAAAGTTGCTCTCGTTGAGCTGCGCCACCAGGTCGAGCAGATCTTGCCAGCTGGGCTGTTCAGCCATTGGTTAGGCCTCTTCCAGGATGGTGACCTTGCCAGTGTCGCCGTCAACACGGATGAGCATGCCGGTCTTGATCGTGGAGGTTCCGAATCCGGTTCCCACCACGGCAGGCAGGCCGTACTCGCGCGACACGATGGCCGCGTGGCACATGATTCCGCCGATGTCGCTGACAGCCGCTTTGATTCGGCTGAACACGGGAGTCCAGCTGGTGTTCGTAACGGGAGCAACCAGAATCTCGCCCTCCTGAACGGTCTCAAGCTGGTCAGGGGTGAGCACAACGCGTGCACGCCCCTCGGCAATACCGGGAGCTGCGGCGAATCCACCGAGCTCGGTCTTGCTGCCGGTGCCGTCCGCCTGGTCGAGCCAGCGTTCAACTGTTTCGGGCGTAATTCCCCAGAGCATGATGGTCAGGGGTTCACTGACCTCCTCGGGAACCGGGCCGAGGGCGGGCGGGGGAGTCCACGCGGCGAGTGCTTTGTATATTTCCTTGCGCTCTGCGACAACGCCCGGCCAGTACGCCGGACCTTGAGCCTCGGTGCCGTGACTCCAAGCCGCCTGCAAGTCGATGACGGCTTCGACAACTTCGGCGCGACGCAGGTAGAAGATGTCGTCGGCGCTGGGCCAGAAGCCCCACTCGGCGAACAGCTTTCCAAACTCGCGTACCTTGTTCCAGAACTCGGTCATGAACCAGTGCTCGATGTAGAAGTTGTGGTTCTCGACGTAGGGGAAGACGGTGCGGGCGAGCCCGAGGGCTCCGTCGAACTCAGCCTTGGCCTCATCGCTGAGGGTGTCGCGGTACAGGTCGGTGATCTCGTCGCGCTCTGCCTGTCGCTTGTCGAGTTCGCGCTCGAGGGAGTCGCCTCGACGAACCATCTTGATGTAGTCGCCGATGGCTTGAATCGGCAGCGTCATGTCGTCAATCCACGAGCGGTGGTGGTGGTACATACCTGAACCGTTCGAGAAGTAGAACCAAGGGTTCGCCGTCTCGTCCATGTCGGCGATCCAGGTTTGACCGGCTTCGCTCTTGCCGAGGCGTGCGCGAAGGTCTGCCTCATCGGCAGCGGCAAGAACATCGTCGCCGATGCCCAGCTCTTCTGCCTTCTTGGCCAAGCGGCGTAGTTCGTCGTCGGGGCGGAACAGGATCACGTCGATACCCGAGACCATGCGCGAGACTGTCTGGTCGGTGATGTCGGCGAAGTTTGCCTTGCACAGCAGCAGGAACTGAAGGTAGGCGGCGTAACCGAGGTTCAGGAACTCCGAGTGCAGAGTCCAGATGCCATCACCCTTTTCGATGAGGTCGAGGTAGTTGGCGAACAGGGTGTTGGCCTGAGTGTTTCCGTGGGTCTTCGTAACGTACTCGATGGTCTCGTACTCGCTCATGGCGGGAATCGAGATGGCCTTGACGGCAGCGATCTGCTTCTTGACGCGCTCTACCCAGTCTTCGTAGAGGTTGTCCCAGTTCTGGAAGTAGTGGCCGGCACGAACACCGAACTCCGCGGCCCGGCGCTCGATCTCTTCGGGCTCGGGAGCGGGCAGCGCGCTCATGTACGTGTAGCCGTTGACCACGCGAACGTCGAGGCCCTTGGCGGGCGGCATCGCAAAGACGCGAGTGTTCGTAACACCCGTGCCCATAAACGCGCAGTCAATGGTGATCTGGTCGAAGGGGTACGACACCTCGGGGAAGTGCAGCGAGTTGCGGAACCAGGTCTTCTTTCCGTCAATCTCGCGACGGCCGTCTTGGAAGAGGTTGTGGTAGGCGTAAAGCTCTTTCCAACCTTCGGCGCCTGCGGGTGTTTCAACCTCGTAGGGGTCCGGGAAACGACGTTCTGACATGGTGACTCCAAACTGCTCTGTGTGGATCGGGGAGGACTGTGCTTGTAGTCTCGCCCCAGTTCGTGAAAAAAGCAAGAACGTTTTTCACTGAGTGAAAAGGTCATTCTTCCCTTTCGGGGCACTTCTCTCGTAGGCTGGCTTCATCATGAGCAATGTTGCGCAGTTCCCTAAGAGCACGGCCAAGTCGGTCACCGCTCGCGCTCTTGCTGTTCTGGGCGCGCTGAGCGCCCAAGAGCCCTCCATGACTCTGAGCCAGCTCGCACGCGTGGCCGGCCTTCCTGTCGCCACGGTGTACCGCTTGGCGGGTGAGCTCGAAGAAGGCCGCTTCTTGCAACGCGATGCCGCCGGGCGGTACAGCCTGGGCGTTCGCATGTGGGAGATGGGCCTGCTCACTCCTGTACACGGACACATGCGTGAAGTTGCCATGCCTTTCTTGCTCAACCTGCAGTACGAGTGCCGCGAGACGGTTCAGCTGGCTGTCTGCGATGGCGTGGATGCGGTCTATATCGAGAAGTTGACCCTCGACACGAAGACTCCCGTTCAGAGTCGCATCGGCGCGCGCATCCCGCTTCACGCAACCGCCGTAGGACAGGCGATTCTCGCGGTGAGTGACCAGAGCTTTATCGACGTCATCTCGGGCATGCCACTGCCGCGCTTTACTGACAACACGGTGACCACGCCCCGCGCGCTCAATAAGTTGCTCGAACAGGTTCGCGACCAAGGCTTTGCTCATTCGACCGAAGAGTATGTCGCCGGATCGACGGCGATCGCCGCCCCGGTCATGGTGAACGGGAAGGTTGAGGCCGCCATCGGAATCGTGAACTACGAGCTTCGCGATGACCTCGAGATTTATGTCCCTCAGATGCTCGAAGCCGCGGCAGGTTTGGGACACCGGCTCGAAGAGTTGGCCGCCAATCCCGAGTCTCACTAGCTTTTCATCTAGTGAAAAAGAAAGGTTCATCGTGACTTCATCTTCGACGCCCAATAATCAGGGCAAGCTGCTCAAGGCACCGCCTGCGCGCTCTGACTGGTCGAAGTTCCAGATGGGCCGATTCTTCGAGCGCATCGAGGCCGAAACAGGTGCCCACTTCGAGACCTATCGTGACGGCTGGCAGTGGTCGGTAGATAACCTCGAGCAGTTCTGGGGTGAGCTGTGGCGTGAGGCCAAAATCATCGAGCACGCTCCATATGAGCGCGTTCTTGCCTCGACGCAGATGCCCGGTGCGCAATGGTTCCCCGGCGCCCTTGTCAACTGGGGTGAGCACCTCGTTCGTGGGTTGAGAAGTCAGGGTGACAAGCCCATGCTCATTGCACGCAGCCAGACGCGCGATGCCTTCGAGCTCACCGGTGATGAAGTGGTCGACCTCGTAACGCGCGTTCAGCAGGGCCTCATTCGCGCGGGCATCACCAAGGGGGATCGCGTCGTCGGTTACCTACCGAACATCCCTGAAACGATTGCTCTGTTCATCGCTGCTGCATCGTTAGGTGCTGTGTTCTGCTCCGTTCCGCCCGAGATGGGCACGCGTTCGGTACTTGACCGCATAGAGCAGCTCGAGCCCAAGTTGATCGTCGCGCTCGACGGCTATGCCTGGGGCGCCAAGCGCATCAGTCGCGTTGACGAACTCGCCGCCATTCGTGAAGCGATTCCTGGCGTCACCGCGGTCCTTCTGCCTTACGCAGATGAGAACGCGGATGTTCCAGCCGGCGCGATTGCGTGGAGCGACTTCACCGCCACGGCCGCCGATTACGTCGTCGAACCGCTGCCGTTTGCGACCCCGCTCGTGGTGCTGTTCTCCTCGGGAACCACCGGCAAGCCCAAGGCGATTGTGCACGGCCACGGCGGATTGCTCATCACGCACATGCGTGACCTGCGCCTCATGTTCGACATCGACGAGCGCGACCGAACCTTCTGGTTCTCGACAACCGGCTGGATGGTCTGGACGCTCAGTGTTTCGACCCTGATGACGGGCGCATCCATGGTGCTCATGGATGGCGACCCCAACTGGCCGGCACTCGATGGCGAGTGGTCACAGTGGGCCATGCTCGGCACGACTGGAGCCACCTACTTCGCCACGGGTTCTGCGTACCTGGCCGCGAGTGCCCACGCGGGCATCGAACCCGGCAAAAGGTGGGACCTCAGCAAGCTGCGCGAAATTCAGTGCTCGGGTTCACCGCTGGCCGCTGATGTCGCGGTGTGGGTGTACGACCACGTGAACCCCAATCTCTACCTCTGTCCTGCATCCGGCGGAACCGACATCTGTTCAGGTTTCCTTTCGGGCGCATCCCTTGCCGGCGTTCACGCGGGCGAAATGGTTGTTCCCATGCTCGGTGTCGCACTTGATGCGTGGAGCCCCGAAGGCAAAACCGTGCCCATCGATGAGCCCGGTGAGCTCGTTTGCACCAAGCCACTGCCCTCGATGCCTTTGTTCTTCTGGGGTGACACCGATGGGGAGCGCTACAAGGCCTCCTACTTCGATGTTTACCCGGGCGTGTGGCGTCACGGTGACTGGCTTATTCACACGAACCGCGACACCTGGATCATCTCGGGTCGTTCCGATGCCACGCTCAATCGCGGAGGCGTTCGCCTGGGCACCGCCGAGTTCTACGGTGTGCTCGACCCGCTTCCCGGAATCGCCGACTCGATGGTCATTCACTTCGAAGACCCAGCCGGGGGCATGGGGCAGCTTGTTCTGCTCGCCGTCGCCAAAGACGGTCAAGACACCGATGCGCTCGAGAAGTCGATCAAGACAACGATTCGCACCGAACTTTCGCCGCGTCACGTTCCCGACACCATCGTGTGGACACCCTCGGTTCCGCGCACGGCAACGGGTAAGCGTCTCGAGATTCCACTGAAGCGTGTTGTTCAGGCCACGCGCGAGGGCAAGCCAATCGATGCTTCCGTCATGGATCGTGGCGTGCTCGTTCGCCCTGACGATGTTGATGACATTGTCGCCAGCGTGATTGCGGTGCTTCCAGCTTCATAATGAGAGCGTGAAGAACGCGACGACCACCGGCATCCTGCATGTCGACATGGATGCGTTCTTTGCGTCGGTCGAACTGCTCGATTTTCCTGAGTATCGAGGCAAGCCGGCCGTCGTGGCTCCGCTTTCGGGGCGTTCGGTCGTCTTGAGCGCCACCTACGAGGCTCGGGCCCTCGGCATCAAGGGTCCGATGCCCCTGGCGATGGCCAAACGCCTTGTGCCCGACGTGATCGTTATGCCGCCGGTGCGGGCCAAGTACACGAAAGCTTCGGCAGAAGTCATGGCGGTGTTTCGAGACTTCACTCCTCTGGTTGAGCCCATCAGCATCGACGAGGCATTCCTCGATGTTCGAGGTGCAACGAGACTTCTGGGTAGCCCAGAGAAGATTGCCGCCGATATTCGCGCTGCAGTGCTCGACCGAACCGGTCTGACCTGCTCGGTCGGTGTCGCCGCAACCAAGTTCATGGCCAAGCTGGCATCCGGGCAGTGCAAGCCCAACGGACTACTCGTCATCGAGCCCGATAAAGCACTCGAGTTTTTGCACCCGCTGCCTATTCGCGCGCTGTGGGGCGTCGGCCCGCAGACCGCGAAAGTGCTTGAAAAGCGTGGACTTCACACCGTGGGTGACATCGCTGATACTCCACTTCGAAGCCTCATCTCAGCGCTAGGGGAGTCCGCTGGCACGCACCTGCACGACTTGGCCTGGGGCCGTGACCCGCGCTCTGTTGTGCCGACCCGCATGGAGAAAAGTACCGGTCGTGAGATCACTTTCGACGAAGACATCACTGACCTCGACACCCTGCGGCGCACACTCCTGGCGCAGAGTGAGCGTGTTGGTTCCTCACTTCGACTCGGCAATCTGGATGCCCGAACCGTGGCTCTCAAGGTCGCCTTTGCAGATCGCCAAACCGTCTCACGCAGCCGCACGCTGCCTACCGCAACCTCGGTGAGCCGAACCATTTACGCAACCGCCGTCGAGTTGCTCGATGCGCTCATCGAGGAGGTCGGAGAGCTGCACCGCAACCCCGTGCGCCTCATTGGAGTGCGTGCGGAGCAGCTCGTTCCGTCGGGCAGCGCTGACGGACTGCTGTGGGACAGCGATGAGGAGTGGCGCGAAATCGAACGCGTCGAAGACGCCGTCTCACAGAAATTTGGCCGAGGCGCAATCAAGCCCGCGTCGCTCGTTGTGAGTCCGACCGACGCGCCAATCGGTGAGTCTGCACACGGCGCAACGAAGGCTGTGCGCGAGTAGACTGTTCACGAAACACACGGGAGCCCAGTGAACTGGGCTGAGAGGAACGCTAGAGCGTTCGACCGTCGAACCTGATCTGGGTAATGCCAGCGCAGGGAGGACTCATCTCACATCCCGTGCCCTCATTTCCATACATGAAAGGGGCACGCAAGTGCACGCAACCATCACATCCACCCCCACCTCGAATCGCTTTGCCTGGCGCATTGTTGACATCGTGACCGCTGCCGTTCTGGGCATCGCGGGCGGCGTTCTGTTCTTCGCCGGCGACATCGCCTACACGCCGTTGAGCGTGTTTCTTGGCGTCACGCCAGGTCTCGAAGGGCTGACCGCCGCGTTCTGGCTCTTTATGCCCGTTCTGGGCGGGTTGATCATTCGTAAGCCCGGAGCGGCCGTGGTCGTCTCCGTCGTTGCGGCCATCGTCGAAATGGCGTTCTATCCCGCGTGGGGCCCTATGACGATCCTGGTTGCTCTCGTTCAGGGCATTGGTGCCGAGGCGGGCATTGCCATTTTCGGATACGCGAGCAGTCGACTTGCCGTTGCCATCGTCTCGGGCGCCCTCTCTGGAGTGGCCAACGCTGCCGTGTGCCTAGTGCTCTACTACCCCGGAGTCACTTTCGAGATTGCCGCGATCTACACGGTTTCGGCCGTCGTGTCGGGCATTGTGCTTGCCGGAATTCTGGCGCTGATCGTGGCCAAAGCTCTCGCCAAGACCGGTGCGCTCGCGCGCTTCCCTCTCGGCAAAACCGCCTAGAAACAAGAAAGTCGTTCAGTGTCAGTGGGTGAATCTACCGTCGTAGCTGACGGATGGGGGTGGCGCTTCGGCGCCAATCCGTCAACCAGCGTCGATGGTGTTTCATTCACTATTGACGCCGGGGAGCGCGTGCTCTTGCTCGGGCCTTCGGGTTCCGGCAAGAGCACGTTGCTTCGCGGCATCGCGGGTCTTCTCGCCCCCGACGAGGGGGCGTCTTCGGGGGCGCTCACGGTCTTGGGCCATGATGCCCGCGAGCAACGCGGCGATGTCGGAATCGTCTTTCAAGATCCCGAGACACAGGCGGTTTTGCACCGCATCGGCGACGATGTCGCCTTCGGTCTCGAAAACCAGGGCACGCCCGCCGACCAAATCTGGCCGCGCGTGACTGAATCGCTCGAGCTCGTCGGGCTCGACTTTGATCTCGCGCATTCCACGAGTGCCCTCTCGGGTGGTCAAAAACAGCGCCTTGCCTTAGCAGGAGCGATGGCCCGCGAGCCGCGCATTCTGCTGCTCGACGAACCCACGGCGAACCTTGATACTGCCGGAGCCGCGCTGGTGCGGGCATCGGTTGAGCAGGTCGCTTCGGCAACGAACGCGTCGGTCATCGTGGTCGAACACCGCCTTGACCTGTGGTGGACCTTCGCCACGCGTGTCATCGTCTTGGATGCCCGTGGCTGCGTTCTGGCCGACGGCAGCCCGGCCGCGGTGCTCAAGAATTCCCGGGCCGAGCTCGCGGCGTCCGGCATTTGGTTGCCCGACCATACGCCCACTCCCGTCCCAGTCGCGAGTGACACTCGCATACCCATCCGCTCGTCAGTCGCCCTCCTCGAGGCGCAGCACGTATCAATCCGACGACCTGGCGGCGCCATTGTTCTCGACCAGTTCAACCTGAACGTCACCGCTGGCGAGTTGCTTGCTATCACGGGCGCGAACGGCGTCGGAAAGTCGACCCTCGGGCTCACTCTTGGCGGTCTTATTCCCATCGCAGGGGGTGATCTGAGGGCGACCGAGCCACTTGCCCGCGGTGTCGGCCAAGCACCTTATCGCTGGACATCACGACAGTTGCACACGCGCATCGGCACAGTCTTTCAATCTCCGGCCCACCAGTTTGTTCGGCCTACCGTGCGTGCCGAGTTGCAGCTCAGCGCCTCGACCGCCGGGCTCCGAGGCAGGCCGAATGACACGGCAGTTTCTGAGATGCTCGAGCGGCTCAACCTCACAGGCCAAGCCAGCGCAAACCCTTTCACGCTCTCGGGTGGTCAGCAGCGTCGGCTCTCTGTTGCGACGGCCCTCATTGCGCGTCCGAGCGTGCTGATTCTCGATGAACCCACGTTCGGGCAAGACGCTCACACCTGGCAGCAGCTGCTTGAACTCATGCACGAACTTGCTGGCCAAGGCCGTGCAATCGTCGCGCTCACGCACGACGACAAGCTGGTGGCCAACGCCGACCGCCGCATCGAGTTGGGGATGTCATGAGTCTGCGCGTCGCTTCTACTGCAGCCCCGGGAATTAACCCCCTGGCTAAGTTCATCGCCGCCATTGCGATTGGCCTCGGGCTGATTCTCACGCTGAGCCCGCAAGCTGCGGCCTTCGTGCTCATAATCGACCTCCTCGCACTCCCGTTCTTCAGATTTACCGGCCACCAGGTGCTGCGAATTCTTGTTCCCATTGTTCTCATCGCTGCGCTTTCGGCACTCACGACCCTGCTGTACGGCCGGCCGTCGGGCACGAGTTTTGCTCAGTGGGGCCTCATCAACATCTCGCAAGGGTCGCTCGTGTTGGCGCTGGCAATCGGTCTGCGCATCCTGGCCATTGGCGTTGCCGGCGTGGCATTGATTGCCCGCATCGACGCTACCGTGTTAGCCGATTCGCTGACTCAGCTGTGGCGATTCCCGCGCCGGTTCGTGCTCGGTACTCTCGCCGCCTTCCGCTTGCTCAACCTCTTGCTTGATGACTGGCGCACCCTTGAAATGGCGCGTCGAGCGCGTGGGCTTGGTTCTGGTCGAGGCCCCTTCGCAGCCATTTCCCGGTTGTGTGGCCAAGCATTCTCGCTCCTGGTGCTCTCCATTCGGCGCGGCACCACACTCGCACTCGCCATGGAGGCTCGTGGCATCAACGCTCCCGGCCCGGTCAGTCACGCACGCGTTGCGCGATGGGGTGCGCGAGACTGGATGCTCGTCGCCGGTGCAGTCCTCGTCGCTGCGGCGGCACTTGCCATCGGAATCTTCACGGGAGGTCTCGTTGTATAGCTCGACCGTGTCTGCTCTGACCGCCTTCGCCACACCGACAGCCGGCGCTGAACCGCTCACCATACTCATCGACGGCCCCAGTGGCGCCGGAAAAACCACACTCGCCTCTGAAATCGAAGCCGCGTGGCCTTCCGACCGGGAACTCGTCGTGCTTCACCTCGACGACATATACCCAGGATGGAATGGGCTGGACTCCGCCTCTGCGTATGTGCGCGACTCGATCATGCTGGCGCGCCTCGCCGGGCAATCCGCTCGTTGGCAGCGCTGGGACTGGGCCGCAAATGCGCCTGCCGAGTGGCATGAAATTCCGGTGACTGCCGACCTCGTCATTGAGGGGTGTGGCGCCATCACGTACCAGGCCGCGCGCGTGGCTAGCGCATCCGTTTGGGTCGACGAGGTCGAGCAAACCCGCAAGGCTCGAGCACTCAGCCGCGCCGACGACGACTTCGCCCTTCACTGGGACGAATGGGATGCCCAGTTCACGCAGTTTGTTGAACGCGAGCAGCCGCAGCGTCACGCGTCACTCTTTGTCTCAGAAGAACCGATAGCCTAGAACCATGTCTGAACAGCACGATGTCTATTACACGGCCGAATTCATTGATGGCCCGCGCGCCGGCGAAGCCGAGGAGCGCGTTCTCATCCATGGCAAGCACGACGAGAAGCTCAACGTTGTCTCGCTCGTCGACGGTCTGGAGTCGATTTTCCGCTACCTCGAGGTTGATTCGCGCGAGGTGCAGGGCAAGCTTCACGTTCGTTACTCGTTCAACGAGAGCGCCAGTGACCCCTTCGTCTCCGAAGACGAGAACGAGTAGGGCTCGAGCACGCTCCCACAAACACAAAACAAGCCCCGCAACAATGCGGGGCTTGTTTCATTTGGGGTGAGTAACGGGTTTTGAATCATCCTTGTTACCCGTATGGAGTATGCCCGCTAAGGCCGTAAATCCCTTATGTTTACTGTGTAAAGTGCCAATTTCAGCCGTTTTTGATGTGGGTGATTTTATGGCTCTTTTGGGGTCTATTTGTTGGCTTGCCAACATTTGCCAACATGCAAAATAGGTTGATCTGCAGCCCTCAAGTACCAACATTTCCCCGGAGGGTGAACTCTCTTTCGGCGGGAGGGGGAGGTGCCCTAGGCGCGAGAGTGCCGAGACCGTGGAGGGCAGCTCATCGAGGGTTTGTCAGGTTCAAAGACAGGGGTCTGCGCGACTTTTTAATTCCAACTTGAGGATGTGCGGAGCTATTCGATCCGGTTGAGGCACTGCGCTACGAATAGACACGGCGCTATGTTGTTCTGCGTCTAGTCGGCTTCGAAGCGCCCAAAACTACTTCGGAAATAAGGCAAGGGTGATCCGGTTCGGGATGCGGCCGATTCAACAAGTGCAATAAAGATGGCGTGTGTTGCGAAGTCTTTCCGGTCGATGACACGACACTCGAGGTGTGCGAGCGCGTCAACCAAGATGGGATTGCCCAGCTTGTCCGAGGTCACGTCTATCCCCCGGAACTTGTCCTCATGACTTGTTGAAAACTGAATCGCCAGGTCGCCGTGTCCTTCACCCAGAACATTTACCGCGAAGACGCCAGTTTCAGAAATCACATCCGTAATCGCCAGTCGCTGATTAAGGCAGACCAAAATTGACGCGGGATCCGCTGACAAGGACGTCACAGAACTTGCCGTGACGCCAAAGGGGGCGTTTTCACGTTGCGTAGTGACTATGGAAACGCCACTCACCAGGCTCGATATGACTTCCCGAAAGATCTGTTCATCGACTGCCGAGGGAAATCCAGTCTCTGGATTTAACATGTGAGTCCTTTCTGCTCGAGAGGATAGGGCGGCTATTGCGTGATGTGTTTCATCCGCGTTAGGTTCTCCAGTACAGCATGTCTGCCCTCGCGTTAACGCAAACGAAATAGTCAGGCACATGAAGAAGAACGAGATTGAGACGACACGGGGCTCTTCTTCGCGCGCTCAACACTCAATAATTCGCACAAAGATTGCGTTACCTCCCCTCGGCGCAAACGTGGTCGAACGCGACCGACTCAACACATTGATCGGCAACACCATTCGGGACAACCACATAGTTGTTGTGGCTGCCACCGCGGGCTCGGGAAAGACAACTGCGGTTGTTCAGGCATGTGAGTCTCATCAGACTCCCATTGCGTGGCTGACTCTCGATCCGGCTGATACGGCACCAGGCCGCCTACTTCTTTACATCGAAGCCACCATTGCTGCGCACGTTAAGTCTGTATCGGGTTTGGTTACCGAAGTCTTGGCCGCGCGGGTGAGTCATGATGAAACTGCCGGCCTCCTCGTCGATGCAACGAGTGGGTTTCCGCTCATCCTCGTTATCGATGGACTGGAACACATCTCCGAGTCCCCGGGTGGACTAGCTGTCGTTGAGGCAGCAGTTCGCTATGCACCTCAGTCACTCAAGGTTGTGCTGCTGAGCCGGTCTGACATTGCCATAGATTCGCGCATGATGAGCGGTGTCGACCTGGTGGCAGCCATCGGTGAACAAGACCTCGCGTTCACACTTGACGAAGCCGAAGTTGTGCTTCTGAAGATGGAAATGGCAGATGTCGACGCGACCCATGCGATGGAAGTCACGAACGGCTGGGTTGCCGGCATCCTCTTTGAATCCTGGCGCTCGCGTAAAAATCTCGTTGGTGTCGACGGCGAGTCAGATCCGTTACACGGCTACCTGTCATCGCAGATTCTGGAACGACTCGATCCGCTCGAACGTGAATTCCTCATCGGGACTTCTTTACTCGACGAAGTGACGTCGCAACGGGCCACGTTCCTCGGGGAAGAGCAACCGGCAAACATCCTGAGGGAACTTCGAAAGAAACACTTACCCGTCTCGTGGGTGCCTGAGCACGAGGGCATGAGATGTCACCCCCGCTTTCGCGAATACCTCGCCGCCCTCTTCGAACGTCGCGAGGCGACAGACGTTGCCCGCCGTCGATCCTTGTATGGCGACCTGATGCTCAAGGAAGGGCATCTCGAAGAAGCGGTCGAACAATACATGCTTGCCGGAGATTTAGAAAAGGCGCGAATTCCAGCCGAGGCTGTGCTCGGCGGCATTATTGACCGCCTCGACTTTGACATTGCGGATCGATGGATGGAGGTTCTCATTGCCTCGTTCGGTGAACACGACCTTCGCCTTGCCCTGCCGCGGTTGCTCATTGCCGTATCGCGGGAGGATTACGGGCTTGCCTGTGCCATTTCTGACTCGCTGGAAATGGCACGCACCAGGAATGATTTTGCCTCACAATCTGCGTTGGGCGCGAGCATCATGGCCTGGTCCTATTGGCATCTCAATCGAATACCTGACACGGAATCAGTCATTGCTCACTCCCCCCACACACCAGAAATGGCGGCCGTCAAGTACCTGATGGCTCTTGTCAGTCACAACTACGCCAACGAATTTGATCACGGAATTAATCTCACGGGGGGCCAACTTGATGCACTCGTCATGCGGGTTCATTTTGCTCACGGGCGCCTCAAAGACATTGAGCAAGAACCTGAGTCCGCCTGGGCCGCGGCCGTCTCGGCGCCATGGCGCGTTGGCGTGCTGAGAGCAACCGGACGCTTGACACAGGCGCATGACGTTTACGCGAGATCCGATGATCATTCTCATTCACTGTCGTGGTTGTATGGCATCGTCGGGCCTGAGCTCATGATCGATCTGCACAGAGTGGACGACGCGCGGCACACCCTGGCAATCGGGCGGAAACACATTCGGGCAAGTGGGTCAATCGTTTTCGAGTGGCTCAGCGCACTCATCGAAGCAAAACTTGAACTGAGGTTGCAAGGAGATCCGAAGAAAGCACTCGTTCTCATCAGCCACGTGGAAGAGTCAAGCAGTCGGCAATACAACTTCATCAATGAAGCGATCGACACGTGGCGTGGACTGGCCTACTTGCTTCACGGAGACCGCGATGATCTCGCTCGGGAGTCACTGAAAACGGCCGTTGACAGCATGGTCACGGCCCACCGAATCCTCGACCTCCCTACGGCCGCCGTGTACCTCGCAGAAGCCGAATGGCGAACGGGCAACTCAGACGCAGCCGACGTTGCGACTGACCGGGCGCTTGAGGCAGCCCAACAACAGGGTTCTAACCACCAGCTTCTCCTCGCGCTTGCCGATTTTGAAGCAGTTCTGGCAAGGCGGCTTGATATCGAGACGGATGTCGACTCCGAGTGGCATGAGCTCGGACGCTCCCTGATGGACCGCGATGTGAGTGGTCAGACTCAGACTAAGGTGACGCTCCTGCTGCGGGAATTTGGCGAGACTTCTCTTGAGGTCTCAGGAAATGCCGCGAAGCCGCGAATCGCCAAGAGCCTTGCTCTCGTGTCGCTCTTGGCCACTGCGCCGAATCACAGCGTGACGCGTTCGGAAGCCCTCCATGCGCTGTTTGAGGGCGAACACAATGATTCGTCGCGCGCCTACTTGAGACAGGCGGTGCATCGGCTTCGCGAAGTGATGCCCCCCGGATTAGGACCTTCCTTTGTCGGAGACGTACTTTCTTTCTCCGGTACGGTGGCCATTATCAGCGAGTCGAGCCAATTCGAAGACCTGATGCGTGAAGCAAACCGACTTCAAGGTGAAGACAAGTTGCATGTTTTGGAACGGGCTTTGTTCATCTATGAGAAGGGCGAGTTCCTGCCGAAAGTTGACTCCACGTGGGCAACCGAACGGAGGTCCTCGCTCGCCGAGAAAGCCGTAACCGCAAGCCTCGCCGGTGCCGTGATTTGTTTTGACGCACAAAAGTACCAACAGGCAAGGAAACTGGCAGAAGCGTCGCTCGTCGGTGACCCTTACTCAGAGCGGGCCTGGCGAATGCTCATGCGCGTGAGCGACGCTATCGGGGATGCAGATGGCGTGACTTCGGCATATCTTCGCTGTGAAGCCGCTTTTGCCGACGGCAACCTCGTGCCATCTGTTGCCACAAAAGACCTGTTCCTGCTGTTGAGGCCCTGAGGGCTCGCTGCTTTCTCGGCCCAAATTTCTCTTTGGTTAACGCGCGACTCGTCATGCTCAGTGCACAGCCCAAGTGGGTCACGTTCAATGCTGAGGAGGGTTAACATGCGAACCGGAAAAGAATACCTAGAGTCGCTAAAAGATGGCCGCAAAGTTTATGTCGGTGGCGAGATTATTGACGACGTCACAACGCATCCCCTGACAAAGGGATATGCCAACGCAATTGCCGAATATTACGACTTGCACCTCAACCCCGAGTTTCACGACATATGCACGTTCATCGATGACGAGGGTAACCGTCAATCGATGCATTGGTTCTTGCCCCGCTCGAAGGAAGACATCGTTCGCCGGCGCAACTACGCAGATTTCATGTTTCGGCACTTCAAGGGCGGCATATTCACCCGGCCACCGGCAGGCATGAACGTCGTGATGTTTACACAGGTTGACGACCAGGAACCCTGGGCGGGGAATTCACTCTTCAAAAACGGGGATCGTGACCTTACCGGCAACATCCAACGCCAGTGGGACATGGTAACCAGCCTCGATCACGCAATTTCGCCGATGTTCCTCGATGTTCAGTATGACCGCGGCCGCGACGATGCTATGGCCGAGACACCCATGCTGAGTGTGGTCGAGGAGAATGACGAAGGCGTCATTGTTCGCGGCTGGAAGGCAATCGGCACGTCACTCCCATTTGTTAACCACCTGCTGATTGGCAATCTCTGGCGACCGGGCCAAACCTCGGAACAAACGCTCTATGCCCTTGTTCCGGTTGCCACACCTGGCATCTCCGTCGTTGCACGCGAATCTCGTGCGCTTCCGGATGCCGATCCTTACGATCACCCGTTGGCCAGCATTGGCGATGAGCTCGATGGAATGGTCTATTTTGATGACGTTCTCATCACGTGGGATCAGGTTCAGCACATTGGCAACCCGGACCACGCCAAGTGGTACCCCCAGCGTCAATTCGACTGGGTGCACCTCGAGACGCAAATTCGGCAGGTGGTGCACGCCGAACTCATGGTGGGTCTTGCGCTGCTGATTACTCAGTCGCTCGGTACCGCAACGAACCCTCTAGTGCAGTCACAACTGGCGCAGCTCATTCGTTTCCGCGAGACGTGTCGTGCCTTCATGATTGCCGCGGAGGACACGGGCTTCCACACCCCAGGTGGGTTATACAAGCCGAACAACATCTTCATTGATTTTGGTCGCGCTCACTATCTCGAGAACCAGCACGACATGGTCAACCTGCTCATTGATTTCTGCGGTCGAGGAGTCGTTATTCAGCCGACTAAAAAAGAACTGGACGACCCCTACATCGGACCCAAGCTCGAGGATGCATTGCGTGGCTCAGAAATTAGTGCCCGCGACCGCATCAAGATCTTCCGCCAGATTAGTGAACGCTTCCTCACAGAGTGGGGTGCTCGACACGAAATGTTCGAGAAGTTCAATGGAACGCCGCTGTACCTCATCAACCTCCTCACCATGCAGCGCACGGAGTATCAGGTTGACGGACCACTGACCCAGCTCGCTCGAGATGTTCTCGGCTTCGGAGATACCGCGGAACTGGGTAAACGAGCTGAGGAAGCAGAAAAAGCATCGCACTATGCCAGCGTGCGCTTCCAGCCCGAATACGCCAAGGCGCAGGATCAAAAGGACGGCTATATGGCAAAGACGCCCAAGAAAAAAGATATGGCCGGAAAGTAGCACCACAAAACAGACCATCGAACCTGACAGTGCCTAAGTGATAAACAATCCCACCCTCACGGGGGCGAAGACCCAGAAACGTACCCAGCTGAGCCAATGGTGGGGGCGCGAAGGTTTCGCTCTGGACACCAAAAAAAGATTCGATTTCCCCCATATGGAACCACATGAGCGTATGGTGGCACTGAATAGCGTTCACTACAGAGAAAGGTTTCTTGAGTCATTACGACTGGGTGGGGGTCTTTTCTTCGTTTAAGCGTGCTTTCAACCATGAGTGTTTAGGGATAAAAACGCGAACGCCGAGGCCACCGTCATATGGTTCGATAAAGCCCTTCACGACGCACATAATTTGTTGGTCTTCTAGAAGCCCTGTCAGCTCAAAGATTTCATGCGTGACCATCTCACCGCCAGGCAAGTGTCCTACTTGCACCAGTGCATCCTCGGTGACGGCCGCAACCATGACGGCCTTCTTGTCGTACTTGTTTTGAGGCTCGCCAGCAACCACAAACTGGGTGCAATTCTTGACCGCAAAAATGTTGTCTTGGTAGTGGGTGACGCCACGGACAAATGTCACGCTGTCGCCTGAAATGTCTTCGCGCGGCCAGTCCATGAACTCGCGACGCGGTGGCTTCTTTTTGCTGAACAGTCCCATCAGATTCCCCCCTGATCTAGTTGCCTATAACGACAATGTGGCAGGTGTTGCACCGAGGCGCAACCCTCAGGTCAAGCCGTAATGGCTTTGGTGGGTAGAACGCCCGACATTGTTTCCGACATCATCGCCGACATCTGCAAGTGAGCATCCGGCAACAAGTGACCATACACACCGATAGTGGTCGTAATAGATTCGTGCCCCATGCGCGCCTGAACAAACGGTAGGGGAGCGCCCGACGCGACAAGCCATGAGGCATGAGTGTGGCGTAGATCATGGACGGTAGGTCGGCGAGCCAACGGCTTCTTACCGATGGCATCGCAGTAGTCCGGGTCCATTGCCTTCTCGACGGCCGGCAACCAGACCCGCGAACGGAACCCTCCCGGCCACAAGTGCGTGCCAGTCTCAGGACTCGGAAACAACAGGTCAGTGCTTTTGCCCGGAGCACCTAGAGCCTCGACCAGTTCAGGCCACAAAGAAATCGTGCGTGTCGCTTTCGAAGATTTTGGATGCTTCAACACGGGTGCGCCCGAGGCCGCTTTTTTCCATGCCTTGTCAATCCTTACAGTCGCAGGTTGAGCATCAAAGTTGATATCACCCCAAGTGATAGCAGTCGCTTCACCCCAACGACATCCAGTCCCAGCCAAGAACAGCAGGAAGCCCTTGTAGCGGTCTTCAGTGAAATAGAGCAGCGTCGCGAATTCGTCACGAGACAGGAAGACACCTTCATGTTTCATGCCCTTAGACAGGCGTGTACGGTAAGCCGCGTTCGTGGGGATGATGCTTTCCTCGACAGCTGATCGCAGGATGGCTGAAAGCACTGAGTGATAGTTGCGCATCGTCTTGGCAGAGATGGCTTTGCCTTTGTATATCTTCGAGGCTTGCGCTTCTTGCCAGGCAACCCATTTGCCGACGTCGGCTTTTGTGATGGCGTCGAGGGGATAGTCGCCGAGGACTTGTAGGAAGGAGCGTTCTGCGTTGCGGCCGTATCCAGCTCGAGTACCTGGTTCGATTCCTGTGAGCAGTCCCGATTGTGGATCGAGGTACTTCTCGGTGTAGTCACGAAGAGTGGGCATGCCTTGAGGTGCGCCTGAGCGTGCTAGTCGAACATTGCGTGCAGCTTCTCCGCCGACCTTTTCGACGAGGGCCGCGAACTGATATGCGCCCTTCTCGTTGTCGAAATTGTCTTGGCATTGTTTGTCGCCGATGCGGAAATTGACGCGCCAAGTGACTGAGCCACTGCGATTAGTGCGGGGAGTTACGGATGCCATTACAACCAACAATCTGCCAACACGGTAAGAGGTGTTCTCCTACTATGTTGGCAGATATGTTGGCTACGAGCTAGTAAAACCTCTACTTGCCGCGTATTTACTGGGGTGAGTAACGGGTTTTGAACCCGCGACCTCCTGAACCACAATCAGGCGCTCTACCAACTGAGCTATACCCACCAAGGGCGTCGGTAAGAAACCAACTGCATAAGTGTATTACAAGATTTTTGACACACGCTCAGCGGCCGCGGAAGCCTCTTCGCTCGAGGGCCCGGGGGTTGCCACGAGGATTGCCTCACGGTAGTAGGCGAGCTCGCGAATCGACTCACGAATGTCTGCCAAAGCGCGGTGATTGCCGTCTTTGGCGGGTGCATTGAAGTAAACCCGTGGGTACCAG
The DNA here is from genome assembly GCA_903859205.1 of uncultured Microbacteriaceae bacterium. Lineage (GTDB taxonomy): Bacteria > Actinomycetota > Actinomycetes > Actinomycetales > Microbacteriaceae > CAIOLM01. Next base: position 47,619 of record CAIOLM010000027.1, on the reverse strand, counting down.
CGCCGAGCGAGCTCCTTGATCGAAGAGACATCGACGTTGCGATAGTGCAGGTAATCGTCGAGGCGCTTCATGTCGCGGCTCAGGAACGAGCGGTCGGTGCCGATTGAGTTTCCGGCCAAGGGTGGGCGCTGCCCCTCAGGGATGTGTTGCTGCAGGTACTCGAGAACCTTGATTTCTGCTTCACCCACGCTGACGCCAGCGGCGATTTCGTTGATGAGACCCGATTTGGTGTGCATCTCGGTGACAAACTCGCCCATGTTTGCCAGGGCGCTGTCGTTGGGCTTGATGACAAGCGCGAACCCCTCGTGCACGGGCACGAGTTCGGAATCGGTCACGATAACCGCGATTTCAACGAGTTCGTCGACCTCAAGGTCGAGACCCGTCATCTCACAGTCAATCCAGACCAGTCGGTCAGTGCTAGCAGCCATGGCTCAAGTCTAGTTAGCCGAACCGACACCGAGTTTCGCCCGCAATTGAAAGGATTTCTTGGCTGAATCTTGGACGCTCAAATCCCGGAAACTTTCAACCCGTTGTTTAGACTTAAACCTATGGTTCGAGGTCTGTGGCTTCGAGCGTGGGCGCGCGCGCTCACGTTAACCCTGATTGCCGCCGTGGTGGCCGTGGTCGGGGTCGTTGTCGCACCCGCAACCGTTGGTAGTTCATCCGGCGCTCAAGCGGCCGTCAAGTGGCCCGAGTACACCATCGACATGTCGAAGTGGGACGCCGGTCGAATCATCAACGACGAGCTCTTCTTCGATTCGAATTCGATGACTGTTGCAGACATCCAGACATTCCTCAACGAGAAGGTGCCCAGCTGCCGTAGCGGCTACACCTGCCTCAAAGACAAATTCGACATCGCCACCAACATTCCTGCCAACCCGATGTGCACGGCCTACACCCGCCCTGACAACCCGGCGACGACAAGCTGGACCTATAAAGACAGCGCCGGAGTGCACGAGAAGGCGGCGCTCATCATTTACAAGGTCGGTCGCGCGTGCGGTATCAGTCCCAAGGTGATTTTGGTGACGCTCGAGAAAGAGCAGCAATTGGTCACCGACGACTGGCCCGGCACACGCCAATACAAGTACGCCATGGGTGCCGACTGCCCCGACTCTGGCGATGGATGCGGACTCACGTCCGGCTTCTTCAAGCAGGTCTATCGCGGTGTCTACATGATGAAGCGCTACACCCAACCCGCCGGCACCGGGCCCGGCACGAATTATGAGTCTGACTTCGCGGCTATGCATCGAGTACACACTTGGGTGAACGTTCGCTACGGCATTTCAACTTCGTGTGGAACTAAGCGCACTTATATTGCTAACCAGGCCACGCACATTCTTTACGTCTACACCCCGTACACCCCAAACGCCGCGGCCCTTGCTGCGGGTTGGGGAACAGCCCCATGCGGTGCCTACGGCAACCGCAACTTTTTCCGCTACTACTTCAAGTGGTTTGGCGATCCGCACGGTATTCCGCCGGCGATGACTGATCCGCCAACACAGACCGGCACAGCAGTCGGCCTGGAGAAGGTGGGAACCGTTCTCACGGCCTCGAAGGGCAATTGGAAGGGCGTACCTGCCCCTGCGCCGAGTTACCAGTGGTTTAAGTGCGATTCCCCAGTGAGCTCGCTTCTTCCGGCTGCACCGACGGGATGTGCCGCGATCACCAACGCCGTCTCCGCTACATACACCCTCACCGTTGACGACGTCGGTAAGTACGTGGCTCCGCGCATCAAGGTGTCAAACGTTGCCGGAACGGTTTATCGCATGACGGCCACAACTGCCAAGGTCTACCTCGCTCCGGCAAACACTGTCCTGCCTGCAATCGCTGGATCGGTGCGGCCGGCCCAGACGCTGACGGTCTCCAGCGGAACCTGGACCGGACTGCCTGCCCCAGCCTTTAGTTACCAGTGGAGCGTCTGTACCGGGTCAATCCCACAGCCGCCGGTGGTTACGCCCGCGGCGCTCTCACCGACGATACCGGCGCCGTCCTGTGTTGCCATCGCGGGGGCCACCAAGGCAACCTTTGTTGCCCGCGCAGCTGACATCGGCAAGTACTACCAGGCCAAAGTTACGGCCAAGAACACTTCGGCATCCACTGTCGTGACGTCGACAAGCTTGCAGGTGCAGTCTGTTCCCCTCATCAACACGCACTCTTCGGTAACCGGTCGGGCCAAGATTGGTGCCACGCTGACCACCGCTTCGGGCACCTACACGGCGGTGCCGGCCGCGACCATGAGCTACCAGTTCTTTGCTTGCCCTGCGGCCGTCAAGACCTCTGTTGTGAGCATTCCGGGAACCTGTGCCCCGCTGGGCAATGCTTCGAGTGTGCCGTCGGTTGCCATCCCGGCTTCGTCGAGGGGCAAGTACATCACCGCCAAGGTAGTTGCGACGAACGCCATCGGCGCGACAACGGAGTACACGCCATCCACGGTTGCCGTTGCTGACGACCCGCTCGTTCCCCTCATCTCTGGTGCTCCGTCGGTTGGCCGCGCGGTCACCGCGAGCTCGGGCGCCTGGACCGGAGCGACCACGCGCATCCGTCTGACCACCACCGGCCGGCTCTACGGCGGCTACTCGGTCGCGGGCATTCAGCAGGCCCTGCGAGCCGACGGTTATGCAACACCACAGACGGGCATCTACGACGCCCGAACCGTTGCCGACGTTCGCAAATTCCAAACGCGCCATCACGTGCCTAACCCCGACGGTTACGTGGGTGAGATGACGTGGAAGGCAATGCGCGCACTGACCGTTTCGACCACGCCCTCGTTCACTTATCAGTGGATGCGCTGCCTCGGTGTCGTCGCAGTAACGCAAGCCACCGCACCCACCGCGCCCCCCATGAGCTGCACGCTTATTGCGAACGCGACGGCGGAGTCGTACACACCCGTTGCGGCTGATCGAAATAGGTATCTGGTAGCTCAGATCACTGCTTCAGGCGTGCAGGAGACACCAAAGGTTCGCTGGTCGCTGTCTACCGGTCTCGTACCCTAGAGCGACCTAGAATTGACCTATGAAGCGCGCTCAGCACCCAACCCGTGAACGGTTGATTGCTGTGACGGTCGAGATGCTCGACGACCGCGGACCTGGTGAAATCACCGTCGACGATGTGCTCAGCCTTTCGGGCATCTCAAAAGGGTCGCTGTATCACCACTTCACCGACCTCGCGGATCTGGTCGATGAGGCCCTGGCCTATCGATTCGCGCACTACGTGGACCTCACCGTGGCGGCCATCGTGCCCATCGTCACCGATTCCAAGACCCGCGACGAGATGTTTGCTGGAATCGCCCGAATCACCATTGCTACGCAGTCGCCAGAATCTCGGCCGAATCGCTTAGAGCGCGTGGAGACTGTCGGGCGCGCTGCCCGAAACCCGCACTTGCGTGAGCTGCTGAACAATGAGCAGCAGCGCCTCAACGGTGCGCTCGCAGACCTCATTCACGAAGGACAGAACAAGCGCTGGTTTAGCGCAGATTTTGACCCGCTTGCCGCTGCCGTTCTTATTCAGGCGTACACACTCGGTCGGGCGCTCGATGACATCACCGAGCCGCACCTCGACCCGCAGGCCTGGATTGACCTCATTGACCGACTGGTGCTCAAGACCTTCGGCGCCGAAACGAAGGGCAAATAGTGCGCGTTACCGGACTCGGTCATGCCGGACTATTCATTGAGACCAAGGGGGGCAGCGTGCTCTGTGACCCCTGGGTCAAGCCGGCGTTCTTTGGGTCGTGGTTTGTTTTTCCTGACAACCGTGCGCTCGACTGGAAGAAGTACGGCAACGCCGACTACCTCTATATTTCGCACAGACACCGAGACCACTTCGACCCGTGGGTGCTCAACGAGTACGTGCCCAAAGACATCAAGGTTTTGCTGCCGGAGTACCCCACGGATGATCTCGAGACCGACCTGCGCTCGCTCGGCTTCACCAACATTATTTACACGCGCGCCGGCGAGATTATTGAAGAGAACGGTCTACGCATTTTGGTCACGCCGATGCGGGCCCCCAGCGATGGCCCTATCGGAGACTCGTCCCTGTCGCTCGATGACGGAACTGCCTGCATCCTCGATCAGAACGATGCACACCCGCTCGACATCGAAGCGTTGTTGGGTTTTGGCAAGGTCGACGCGTATTTCACGCAGTTCTCGGGCGCCATCTGGTGGCCCATGGCCTATGACCTGCCGCTCAGCGAGAAGCAACACTTCGCCAAGCTCAAGCGTGAGGCGCAGACCAAGCGTGCTTTGTTCTACATCGACAAAATCGATTCCCCGCACGTCTTTCCGCACGCGGGCCCACCCGCCTTCTACGATGACCAGCTCTTCCCGTTTAACGCCCACGGGCAGCACGACGAGAGTATCTTCACTGACCAAGTGGAGTTTTTGCTTGAACTCAAAGAGGCGCGCCCAGATATCAACGGTTACAACTTCATGCCGGGCACGGTTGTCGACATCAACCACGGCGAGGTCACGGTTTCGCAAACGCTGTACTCAGAAGAAGAAATCGCGGCAATCTTTGCTGACAAGTGGGGCTACTTCGAGAAGCAGCGCTCCGAGCGTCAGGCTGACCTCGCCGAAGCCCGTGCCAAGTGGGCAACGCCTTCATCTCCGGAGGCAACGCTGGCCGAGATTAAGGCGTGGTGGGAACCACTCATGAAGCGTGCTCCGCTACTGTGCGACGGCATCGGCGCCATGGTTAAGTTCACCATTGGTGATCTCGAGATAGTCGCCGACTTCCCTAAAGGTGAAGTTCGTAAGTTCGACGATGAGGCCGTGCGCTACTGGTTCGACATCCCAGCTGAGCTTGTTGCCACCAACCTTCGCGACCGAGAGATTGACTGGTCAAACAGCATTTTCCTCTCGGTTCGGTTCACCGCCGGCCGCATTGGCAAGTTCAACGAATACTTGTACACATTCATGAAGTGCCTTTCTGAACAGCGCATCGACTACGTGCAGAACTGGTACGAGTCTCAGTCTGATGATGGGCAGGATGTTCGCCTAGGTGACTGGCTCGTGCAACGTCGTTGCCCGCATCTGAGGGCTGACCTGTCGCAGGCCGGCTCAGTTGAAGATGGCATTCTCACATGCAGTCTCCACGACTGGAAGTTTGACTTGGCTACCGGGCGCTGCCTCACGACTCAGGGGCACGAGATTCGAGCCAGCAAGATCTGATGAATGCCGCCAAACGGCACGTCGTGATTGTGTGTAATCCCTCGAAAAAGGGGATTGACGCGGTTCGCAAGCAGGTCGACGTGCAAGTGGCCAAGCATGGCTATTCTCGCCCGACGTGGATTGCAACCGTGGCTAAGGATGGTGGCTTGGCGGCTGCCCGACGCGCTCTCGCGCGAAATCCTGACCTCGTGCTGGTCATTGGCGGAGACGGCACCATTCGCGCGGTAGCAGATGTCTTTCGCGACACGGGAACTCCCGTGGGCATCATTCCTCGCGGCACGGGAAATCTGCTGGCTCGCAACCTGGGGCTTCCCGTCGCCGATATCAAGGCGGCGGTGCGCATCGCGTTCGAGGGGCTCGATAAGCGAATCGATATCGCTCATGCCGATACCGACGGGCCGATGGGGCCCAAATCTGCCATCTTCTTGGTGATGGCGGGAATCGGACTAGATGCAGCGATGGCGGCCCTGACCAACCCCAAACTCAAGGAACGCATCGGCTGGCTGGCTTATCTCAGTCCGATTCTGCAGGCCGCTCTGCGTAACGAGAAGCGTTCCCTCACGGTCGTGCTCGAAGACGGGCAACGGGCCAAACGCCGCCAGCACACGGCCATCATCGGCAACTGCGGCGTACTCACCGGCGGGTTCCTGCTGATGCCCGAGGCGAAACTCGATGACGGGCTGCTCGACGTGCTGGCGCTTGACCCGAAGTCGGTGTTTGGCTGGACGCGCATCCTTCGCCGGGTGGCTGTGGGGAGCGCGCTGCGAAATTCGCCCAATAAGACTCAGATTTTGCGTGGATTGCCTGACATCACTTCGATGCGCTATCGCCAAACGCCGCGGGTCGAATGGCACATGGATGAGCCGGTCATGGTGCAGGTCGACGGCGATCCGTTCGGCGAGGTCAAGAGCGCTGTCGTGACAGTGTTGGCCGGTGCGCTCACGGTGCGAGTGCCCTAAGGCAACCCGACTACGTGCCCTCGGCAGGACTCGAACCTGCGACCAAGAGATTAGAAGGCTCCTGCTCTATCCTCTGAGCTACGAGGGCGTGAACCCAGTTTAGCGAGGGTCGACTTTCACGACCTCTATCGCGGTCGTGTTCGCGCCGCGCATGCTGCTCTTGAAAGCATTGGTGTCGGTGAGGCGTGCGAGCAGCGGGCCGGCAATGACGGTGATGAGCATGTATGTGGCTGCCATAGGGCCGATGAGCGGGTTGACGCCGGCCGAGACCGCCATCGCGGCGATGATGATCGAAAATTCGCCTCGCGGTGTCAGGGCGAAGCCGGCGCGCCAGCGTCCTGGTCGGCCGATTCCGGCGCGTCGCGCGGCGATGTAACCCGTAGCAACCTTGGCTGACATCGTGACGGCAGCCAGCGCGAGAGCGGGCAAGACGACAACAGGGATGTCACGGGCATCCGTTGACAGGCCAAAGAACACAAAGAAGATAGCTGCGAAAAGATCGCGCAGTGGGCGCAATAGCTTCTCGGCATTCTGTGCCACCTGACCCGAAATAGCGATGCCGACAAGGAATGCGCCAACCGCACTCGAGACCTGAACCGCGGCGGCCAAACCCGCGATGAGCATTGCGAGGCCCAGCACGCCGATGACCAACGACTCCTTGTGCTCGGGAGAAAACACTCGCGAGATGCGCTTTCCGAACCTGAGCGCAATGAACAAGATGACCAGAACACTCACAATCGCTACGGCCACCGTGATGGCGCCCTGAACCAAGCTCGCCCCAATCACAACTGCAGAAAGCACCGGCAAGTAGAAGGCCATGGCCAGGTCTTCGATGACAAGAATCGACAGAACGGTCGGTGTCTCGCGGTTTCCGAGGCGGCCCAGGTCGGTCAGCACCTTTGCGATGACTCCCGAGGACGAAACCCACGTGACGCCCGCCATGACCAGGGCACCGACCCATCCCCAGCCCATGATGAGGCCGAATGCTGCACCAGGGAGGGCGTTGAGCGCTGCATCCCAGATTCCTGAGACAGCCGAACGTTTCAGGTTACCGACGAGCTCGCTCGGCGAGTATTCCAATCCGAGCATGAGCAACAGCAGCACTACGCCGATTTCGCTGCCGGTTTGAAAGAACGGGCGGCTTGCGTCGAGACCGATGAAGCCACCCGTGCCAAATAGCAACCCGATGGTCATGTAAAACGGGATCGGCGACTGCCCGATCCACGCAGCAAAACGGCCCACAAAACTGAGCAGGAGCAGTAGAGCGCCTACCTCAATCAGGATGAGCGTTTCTTCGTGCACGCGTTACCCGTCTGCCTGCGCCAGGATGTGTTCGAGTTTGTCGAGACCGGTTCTGGTGCCGACGGCAATCAGAATGTCGTCGAGAAGCAGAATTTCCTCGGGCATGGGCGAGGGCACAACGGCCTCGCCGCGAAGGATGGCGACAATCGAGCAGCCCGTCTTGGTGCGCGCCTTTGTCTCTCCCAGGGGCTTGTCGAGGTAGCGAGAGTCCATCGGAAGAATGAGCTGCTCGGTGAAGAGTCCCAGTGTTCCGGAACCGAGATCGGCGATTTGGCTGAGCAGGGCCGTGTGTCCGAGCAGGTCGGCGAGGGCATCCGCTTCATCGGTGTCGAGGTCTACAGATTCGAGCACGGTGTCGGGGTCCTCGCTGTCGTAAAAGGCGAGTTCGCGTCGCCCGTCACGGTAGTTCAACACACCAATGTGTCGCCCGAGTTTCGTCACAATGTCGTGACGAATACCAATTCCGGGAAGGTCGATTTTCTCAATGCGTAGGCCCATGCCCCCACGCTACCAAGAGCGACGTTGTGGCAGAGGGTCTACTGGTTGAGCGGGTCGTTGTCGAGGCTGGATGCGGACAGGTACGCCTGCGCTGCGGGGGTAGGCATCGTTCCTGAAGACGGAGTCTCGGGAGCCGTGGTCGCTCGAAGCTCGGCACGCGATTGTGGCGCAGCGGGAGCCGGAGCCGGAGCCGCAGCCGGAGCCTGTGCCGGGATGGGTGCCGAAGCCGGTGCCGAAGCCGAAGTCGGAGCAGAAGGCGCCACTGCGGACCGGTCACGCAAGGCACGAGCGATGTCGGCGTTGCTGCGGTTGAGCGCATCCAGACGGTCGTTCAGGTCTTCGTGGGCGGCGCGAACGCGTTTGCCGACACGGCCAATCGACAGAGTGACTCCGAGAACAATGGCGATGACTGCAAGTGCGGTAACGGCCAAAGTGAGAATGGTGCCCAGGTTCGCCGAATTGCCGAACCACGCGACGACATCACTCCAGGACTGCACGAGACAAACATAGCGTTTTGCTCATTAGAACGGTTTTCTAATTTGGGGTGAATCCCCCAGACGCCCGTCAATTTGACGCGACTAGGCTAAGCGCATGATGTCGTACACGCTGGCCGGTGGCTGCTTTTGGTGTTTGGATGCGGTGTACCGCACGCTTCGCGGAGTATCCGATGTTGTTTCGGGGTACGCCGGTGGCGAGCTGGCAAACCCCTCCTACGAGGCCGTGTGCTCCGGTCTGACCGGCCATGCCGAGGTGGTGCGTGTTGACTTCGATGAAACTGTCATTCCCGCGAGCGTCATTTTGGATGTCTTTTTCACTCTGCACGACCCACGGCAGCTCAACCGCCAGGGCAACGATGTCGGCACGCAGTACCGCTCGGCGATGTTCTACACGGGCGACGATGAGCGCGCTGTTTTTGCAGAGTCGATTGACCGCGCCAATGAAATCTGGGGTGGGGGAGTCGTCACCACTCTCGAACCACTGACGCAGTTCTATGACGCCGAGGAATACCACCAGAACTTCTTCGCCCGGAATCCTGGGCAGGGTTACTGCCTAGCTGTTGCGGTTCCCAAGGTTGTCAAGGTTCGCAAGAGCTTCTCGGAGTACGTCGTCGGGTAGTTATCCTGAGCGCGTGCAGAGCGCTAGTTTTCAACGCAGTTGTTTCGCTCGCCTCGGCAAACGACATCGGATGCGCAGACTGCAGCTCCATCTCAACCAAGGAGCCTCATGTCTGACACCATTACCCTGACTGGTCTCGTCGCCACGACCCCACGTCACCTCACGACCAGCGAAGGTCTGGCCATCACCAGCTTTCGCTTGGCCTCGAGCCAGCGTCGCTTTGATCGAGCAGCCCAAAAGTGGATCGACGCCGACACGAACTGGTACACGGTCTCAGCCTTTCGGGCGCTGGCTAGCAATTCAGCGGTTTCTGTTGCAAAGGGTGACCGTGTGATCGTTGCGGGGCGTCTCAAGATTCGCGACTGGGAGAACACCGACCGCTCAGGAACGACGGTGGAAATCGAGGCCGACACCATTGGGCACGACATGTTTTGGGGCACGTCCGTCTTCACACGCGTATCCGTTGCCACCGAAGGCGACTCAGACCCAGTCGACACACAGGATGCGTGGGCAAGCGCCTCATAGAATGGCGACATGCGCTCACCCCTAACCCTCGTTGTTGCGGTGAGCGCGCTCGCCACGCTCGGCTTGACAGCGTGTACTGCATCTCCCGACTCTGGTCCGAGCGCAAGCAACACGTCGTCTTCAGTAGCGCCAACCGTTGCGCCGACCTTTAGCCCCGCTGGAACCGCGAACGACAACATCGTCTTCTTCAGGTCCGTCATCGAAGCGGCGACTCAATCGCAGGGTTTGAACGCTTCTACTGAGAAGCTCGCTCGAACGCTGGCTGCCAAGGGTTTCTCATCTAAGGGCATTGAGTTCACCGACAACGCGACAGCGGTCGGCATGAAACCCGACAGCGTCACGGTTGCCGCTGCATTCAAGGGTCAGTGTCTCATTGCTCAGTACGGGCCGAGCATCAAGGGCATCGCCGTCAGCGTGCTCCCGCTGCTCGCCTCGGGCGGCTGCCTGCTTGGTCGGTCAATCAACCACCTCTAAGTCTCTTAAGCTTGTAACCATGGCTGAATTTATCTACACCATGGTCCGTGCCCGCAAAGCGGTTGGCGACAAGGTCATTCTCGATGACGTGACGATGTCGTTCTTCCCCGGCGCAAAGATCGGTGTGGTCGGCCCGAACGGTGCTGGTAAGTCCACGATTCTCAAGATCATGGCCGGCCTCGACACCCCGTCCAACGGCGAGGCCAAGCTGAGCCCCGGCTACTCCGTAGGCATTCTCATGCAGGAGCCCGAGCTCGACGAGACCAAGACGGTCCTCGAGAACGTTCAAGAGGGCGTCGGCGAGATCAAGGGAAAGATCGACCGCTTCAACGAGATTTCGGCTGCGCTAGCCGACCCAGACGCCGACTTCGATGCGCTGCTTGCCGAGATGGGAACCCTTCAAGAAGCCATCGATGCCGCAGACGCGTGGGACCTCGACTCGCAGCTCGAACAGGCAATGGACGCGCTGCGCTGCCCGCCTTCAGACTCGCCGATTGATGTGCTCTCTGGTGGAGAGAAGCGCCGCGTCGCACTGTGCAAGTTGTTGCTTCAGAAGCCAGACCTTCTTCTTCTCGATGAGCCCACTAACCACCTTGACGCCGAGGTGTCCTGTGGCTCGAGCAGCACCTGGCCAAATACCCCGGCGCTGTTCTCGCCGTTACACACGACCGGTACTTCCTCGACCACGTCGCTGAATGGATTGCTGAGGTTGATCGCGGTCACCTCTACCCCTACGAGGGCAACTACTCGACGTACCTCGAGAAGAAGGGTGAGCGCCTCGAAGTTCAGGGCAAGAAAGACGCCAAGCTCGCCAAGCGCTTGGCTGAAGAGCTCGATTGGGTTCGCTCGAACGCCAAGGGGCGTCAGGCCAAGTCGAAGGCCCGTCTGAACCGTTACGAAGAGATGGCGGCCGAGGCCGAACGCACACAAAAGCGCGACTTCGAAGAGATCCACATTCCTGTCGGCCCGCGCCTGGGTAGCGTCGTTCTCGAAGTGAAGAACCTCAAGAAGGGCTTCGGCGACCGCGTTCTGATCGAAGACCTTTCGTTCACGCTTCCTCGCAACGGCATTGTCGGAATCATTGGCCCCAACGGCGTTGGTAAGTCGACTCTGTTCAAGACAATCGTTGGCTTCGAGGATGCTGATGGCGGCGAGGTAAAGCTCGGCGAGACGGTCAAGATTTCTTACGTCGACCAGGGCCGCGGTGGCATCGACCCAGCCAAGACACTCTGGGAAGTCGTCTCGGACGGCCTCGACTTCATTCAGGTTGGTAACACTGAAATCCCGAGCCGCGCATACGTTTCGACCTTTGGATTCAAAGGACCCGACCAGCAGAAGCCCGCCGGTGTTCTTTCGGGCGGAGAGCGCAACCGACTCAACCTCGCGCTGACGCTCAAGCAAGGCGGAAACCTCCTGCTGCTCGATGAGCCCACAAACGACCTCGATGTCGAGACTCTCTCGAGCCTCGAAAACGCGCTGCTCGAGTTCCCGGGTTGTGCTGTTGTCATCACGCACGACCGGTGGTTCCTCGACCGAATCGCGACGCACATCTTGGCTTACGAAGGCACCGACGAGAAGCCGGGCTACTGGCACTGGTTCGAAGGAAACTTTGAGGCTTACGAGGCCAACAAGATTGAGCGGCTCGGCCAGGATGCGGCAAACCCCCACCGTTCTACCTACCGCAAACTCACTCGCGACTAGGCTCCTGTCATGCGTATTCACATTCCCGTTCAGGTTCGGTGGGCTGACCTCGATGCTTACGGGCATGTGAATAACGCCGCAATGCTTACGCTCGCCGAAGAGGCTCGTATTCACGGACTCTGGTCAGATGCTGGTCACGACAAGTCCGGGGAGCCTGTCGAAGCAGCATCGACGGGTAGCGCTCGCGTCTTTCAGGCTGGCCCTGATTCGGGGACCTCGACACTGATTGCGCGTCAAGAGGTCGACTACCTCATGCCGATTCCCCACTACCGTGATCCCATCGAGATCGAGATGTGGGTCGGCAAGCTCGGGGGAGCCAGCTTCGATGTTTGTTACGAGATTTACAGCCCGGCCGGTCAAACACCTCGCGTTTTGTTTACGCGAGTGATGACCGTCATCGTGATGGTTGACACTGCCACGATGCGCCCGCGCAAGATGAACGACGCTGAGCGTGCCGAGCTCGAGAAGTACGTCGAAGAGCCCATCGTGTTTGGTCGTGGCTAGCTGACGCTTGCCCGCCTACTGAACGATAATTCAGCATTTCTAGACCTCAAGTTTGCAAACTGAATTTACATTCAGTTATCGTGAGGTATGGCTTGGGCTGACAAGAAAGATGCGCGCTATCACGCGTCAGAAATCCAGGTGCCCAAAGGCCGGGTGCTCGACGAGAAGTTCTGGCTGCAATGGGGGGACAACCCCGAACCGTCGATGCGAGAGAAGATCGTCTTCGTCAGTATCGATGACCTAGGTCGTGTCGGACCATCCACGTTCAACGTGAAGTTGGTCTGCGATGCCCTCGGGGTCAGTTACAGCCTGATCAACCATCACTTCGGCAATCGCGATGAGCTCATTGCTGAGGCGGTTATTCGCGCCTACTCCAACTATGTCGAGATTCTGTGGGCAGCGGCACGAGCAGCGAAGCGCACCCCAGAAGCACGACTTCGCGCTTGGCTTGAAGCCAGCCTCGAGTGGTCGCGTGATTTCAGTGGCTTGGGCGCCTTGCTTAACTACCCAACGGCATCCCTCGATGTGACTTACCTGATTCGAGAGAAGTGGGAGCCCATCCTCAACGACTGGGGTGAGCTCAACCTCGCCCGTCTGCTTCGATTGGTCAAGGACTACCGGGCTGGAACGGTTTCGGATCAGATTGTTGAAATCGGCAACGTTCCCCGGGTCAACCTACTTGCCGATGCCAAGGCGACAATGGCCATGGCCAGTGTGGGTTGGGCACTGCTCGGACTTGCCGTGTGGGGCGCTGGAAAGCACCTCCCGTCGGGCAATGTGCCCGAGGCGAAGGCGCGAGAAAAAATCGCCCGCAAGTACCACCTCGACAACATCATGCAGCTTGCCAAGGGCAAAATCGTTCTCGAGGACTAGCGCCTGGTCAAGTCGGCGTCTGATGATCGTCGGTCTGACAGGTTCAGTGGTCTGAGCTCAATGAAGTAGTCGTTCGACGTGCCGCAACTCGTGTCGCCGTCGACGGCAATTCGGTAACGCAGGTAGCGCGGCGCGCTAGGCACGAGGGGCGATGGCGCCGAAACCGTGAACCCCGGAGTGCGGTTTGTTGCGGTGTCAGGTGCCGCGCTGAACGACAGGTTCGATGTTGTTGTTGCGTGACTCGAATCGACCTCGTCGATGCACACGCTCGCGCTGGCGGCGTCGCTCAGCGGCATGGGCGGGAGAGTGGCTGAGGTCGCGCGTGGGTCAACGGGGACGACCGTTGTCACCACTGCGCTCGGTGCTGGCTGGCCCGAGGGGCGGTCGCCTTCGACCCAGACAGCGCGCAAGAGATAGTCGCTTTGGAGGAAAGTCACTATGTCGTCCGGTGAGATGCTCTGCCCGGGGCTGCCAAGGGTGACGTCGTTCCAGTTGTAGTCCCGATAGACCCAATGGTCGATGTGAAATCCGGGATTGGTGTTCTCCCCTGACAATTCTGATTCGTTCGGCAGAGTGAACGAACTCGTGGGTTGAGTGTAGACATCTTGATAGAGCCATTCCTGCCCGGGCGGGCTGGGATCGAGATAAAAGTGCGCTCGCCACTGGGCGTAAAGAATTGTGTCGCCCTGAACATCTGCAACGTTGCCAGCGTCGAACCGGGCGCCGGAACCATCAGGGCTGGTGTTCCAGCCATCGAAGTAGAAGGGATTCGAGCGGTCACCGAATTCACCAGGTGGTCTAATCATGCAGTTACTTGAGGCCGTGCCCGAGTAGTCGGGGCAATCCCACGGCAGCGAATCAGTGGACGTCTGATTGGGGAGGTTTCCTTGGCCGCCGTTCGCGTCGAAGCTGATGAGTGTCGGCTGATTGACCGTCTTTACATGCACGAGACGGTCGAGTGGAGTTAGATCTGCTCGGCTCGAAGTGACAATGTTGTCGAACTCGAATCCGTTCCCAGGTGCCGAGAGCTCGACTCGGTCATAGGTCACTGACCCTTGCGAGAAAAAGTGAAGATAGACGAAGTTCTCGGCATCGTAACTAAGGTCGCCGTGTACGTAGTTGTTATCGGGGTCTTGCTGGCTGAAGTCGACCGGGTTACCGTGCGTCGACCACGTCACTGGGTTACCCAAGTAGAGCGATGAGTCGTATGTCGACCCCGAGGTGCTCGCGATAGATTGCTGGGAACTAATAATCGACTCGACCTCGTTTGCGGTCGTCTGCGCGACTACGCGACCATCGCTATAGAACGTGATGACGTTTCCAACGCTTCCGGCCGACCACCACATACCGAAGTAATGCTGAGGTGTCGAATATTCCAGTCGCACACCTTGGAAACCGCTCGCCTGTCCGTACCGGAGCCGAGCTGGCGATTCCTCCGGTGCGAGGTTTCCTACGGCGGGGTCGCTACCTTCGGTAAACGCGCCTCCGTAGGTTGGCTCGTCCCATGTCCAACATCCGTTCGTGGGAGTGAGAAGCGTTACCGTTGCGCCCGTAACCTCACAGGGAATGAAGTTCGAGCTTTGGTCGAAGTTCGACAGCGCGACCTGAGGGTCAGCTTCGTCTTTGTGATCCGTGTACACGTAAGAGTTCTCGACAAAGGGCGCGTCAAGATACATCTCAAATGCAGGATCACCCGAGGCGGCTTGTGCGCTCGGGTTTGCAACGACCACAAGCGAAAGCGATGCCATTGCCAGAATGATGAAGCCTTGGACGGGGCCGCGCTTGAAGAATGGCTTATCGACCATGTTCTTGCGCTTTTCAAGATGGGTCGAACGCCTGGGGGCACCCCGCTGAACCAACTTCAACCAACTCACTTGCTAATGGTAATACGCTTGACTGCGAGGTTGAAGTCAATTCAGCCCTTGCTGTGAATCGCGGTTGGAGGTGCGGACGTGGCTCTTGGAGATGACGCGACTCCGCTTTCCGGGCTTTTCGGGGGTGACCCGAACCCGCGCGCCCGCCGCGGTCGCATTGTTCGTAAAGTCGTGGCCGCTGCGACGGCGGTCGTTGTGATTCCCCTCGTCGGCGGTACTTTCGCCGGCGCGATCACTCTCTCGAGTGGAGACATCGAATTCGGTCAGGGCTCAGCGGCCGCCAACGCCTGTGACCCACTCATCTCAATCGGCATCAACAGTGACTATTCACAAGTTCTGTCTTATTTTGATGTGAGCTCGCTCACGCTTTCTGACTTGGACACAACTGATTCGACTGACGTCTCGGGCCTGGGCTGCATGGGAAAGACCTTGACGCTGCGTGCTTTTGACTCCGCGGGGACTGAATTGGATCTCAATGGGGAAACGGCAGGGCTCTCGCTCGTCTACCTCGTTGGCTCAGATCCGGGGGTCCCGGTCAGTACCGCTTCGGTAGCCACACTGGATGTTCCTGGTGACGTCGATTCGGCGCTCGTGGCGAAGGTCACCGTCGAGACTTCTTAGGCAATCTGACACGCCGCACTAATCGAGTTGACGAAATTCACGCGGCATGGCTAAACTGAATTCTGTTCAACTGAACTGACTTTAGTCATAATTGAAAGGAGAGCCTCGGATGGCTCAGCACACTGTAGTCGTCGAGCAGGCTTCGGCCGAAGAGAAGAAGAAGCGCAAGAAGCTTCCGTTCATTCTTGGTGGCATTGGCGTTCTCGCTCTCGTCCCGCTCATCGGTTCAACCTTCGCTGCGAGTATCTCGCTTGGCACCGGAGCTATTGAGTTCGGCCAGGGCACGCAGACCGTTGCCGCTTGTGATGCCGACGGAATCACCGTCGCTCTGGGCTCGGCAATTTCATCTGGAGACTTCAAGCTCCAGACAATTACTCTTTCGGGCATCGACCTTAACAGCAGCGCTCAGAACTGCGCCGGCAAGACCTTCAAGATTCACGTCGCCGACAGCTCGAACGCTCTTCAGGATTGGATCGCTTCGGGAACTGACCTCGGAGAGTTCAGCATTCCTGCTTCGGCCGGATCGTTGACAGACGTCACCTCGGGAACTACGGCGACTTTCAAGAACGCGTCGGGTACTGCCTACGACGGATCAACTGCCTACGACGCCGCGGGTGTCGTCACGATTACTGTGACGACTCCTTACCTTGATGCAGGCGATGTCGGCAAGATCTTGCTCGAAACCAGCAACTAGGAAGGTCGCGAGTTAGTAACTCGTGTTCCTGAGGATCCTGCGACCATACGAGTCCGGCTCATATCGAGCCGGACTCGTTGGCGTATTGTTTCCCTCCCGGGAGCAGTCAAAGTCATCCGACACGCACGTGCTCGTCACGATTCGTGAGCCAGGGCGTTCAAACGTCAACTTTCTTTTAGAAAACAATCGCGTCTTTGAGATAGACAACCCCAAAGATTTTGTAGAGAGCGTTGACTCAGCCACTCTCTCATCACCTAAAAATCGTCGAAGCTGGATCGGCTACTCGATTGCGAGCGTCGCCGTCGCCGTTTTGGTGTGTCTAGGTATCGCTGGTTTTGCTGGCCTATTTTCGATTCGCGTCGTCTTGACGGGGTCAATGGTGCCGACCATCAATCCAGGTGACGCAATTGTGACCATCAGTGACACCCTCCGCGACCCGGCCAAGGGCGACGTTGTTGTCTACACAGGGCGTCGGCTCGACGGCACGCCGGTCGCATCTTTTGCACACCGCATTATTGGCGGCTCCGCTGAGGCCGGCTGGATAGTGCAGGGAGATGCCAATCCTGAGCCCGATACTCAGCACCCAAAGGCCGCCGATATCGAATCTGTCGTTGTGACGACCATCCCGGTTATTGGGCGCTTTTTCAATGTTCAGGTGCTTATTATGCTTGTCGCGTTGGTGTTTGGCGTGTGGCTAATCGTCGACGGAGTTAGGGATAAGCGATGACGACGTCATACGGTGAATTCGCCGAGCCGGGGGCCGCTGACGTGGCAACCTCGGTGGCGGTCGATGCCGCTCTGCGCCACGAAAAGAACATGCGTCGCCGTCGCACCACCGTGCGTGTTTTGCTCCTCTTGCTTCTGATTTTGCTGATGCTTGGTATTCGACTCTTGCCGATTGATTGGAACCTGTTCACCAGTCTGACCTCCGGGGGGCCGGGGGAGTTGGTTCGGGACAAGGCGCGGGTGGTTCGGGCGCTAACGGTGGTGGTTCGAACGGCGGTGCGGGTGCAGGTGCGGGTTCGTCCACTGACAACAAGGGCGGAAAAGGCGGCGGTGGGGCAGGTGGCATCTCTGCCCCTGCAGGAGCCGATGGCGCACAGGGTCCCGCAGGTCCTGCCGGCCCAGCTGGAGCTAATGGCGCCCCAGGTGCGAATGGTGCCCCAGGCGCGAACGGTCAAGACGGCAACAACTTCGGTGTTCCCATTGGGCAAGGGGAAATCAATGTCGGGGCGTGTGACTCCAACGTGAGTCTTTCGTTGCGATCGAGCTGGAACTCGAGTGCAAACGGGTTCCGCCTGGCGCGCATCCGACTTTTCAACGTGGCGTCAACGTGTAACGGGCAAGCCCTGACCCTCGAGCTCCTAGATTCATCAGGTCACTCACTGGCTACGATCGAGTCGTCGTCGGTGACTGTTTCTGGAAGCGGTGAGCTCGTTCTCACCTCTTCGACTTACCCGCAAATCGGTCAGGTCGTCTCCACGCAGATTTCTCGCATCGCGATTGAGCTGGCGGGTTAGCTATGGCGGAGAACCCCTGGGAGAACGATGACCGTCGCTTGGTCGACAAGCCTTCTCGTGACGTCTCGCAAACACCCGATGTGCCCTTCGTGCTCGATCTCCCGGATGGACAAAAACTTCTGGTCGGAGAACTCCCAGAGGGCACCATCATCGAGGTGGCAGCCTGGCGTGGAACTGCAAAGCCAGACAACAGAACACTTCGACTCCTGCTCGGAGTCTCCAACAAGAAAATCCAAGAGGAAGAGGAACCCGTGGTTAGTTCAGATGGACAGGTCATTGAAACCCCCAAGCGTTCGCGCCAGCGTTCCCGTCGACGAGCGCGAACGGCATGGATTGTCTCGCTTTCGGTGGTCGTAGTCATTCTCGCTGGAGTCGTCGCCTTCTCGATGAGTCCGCTCAAGATTGTTCACCCCACGGCAGGTGTCAACTTGGGCTTTGGTGCCGCCAATAGCTCATTGGCAGTCTTGGCTCCCGTGGATCACGTTGAATCAGGTCAAACCCTTGTGGCAAGTCTTGGGTCCGGTGGCTATGTGGTTGGTCGCGTTGGCGCTACGGGTGATGGGATTGTGCTGCTACAGGTCGACAAAGGTTTCACGCAAGTCTCAGAGTCTGAGATCGAAGGCTCGGTCGTCGCCGTCATTCCTTTCCTCGGATGCATCACGCCGTAAATGACCCTCGCGCGCCGCATCGCGCTTCTGGCTAGTGCCCTGGGAGCGGTTCTCTTCGCTGCGCTTATTGCACTGGCTCCAAGCTCGGCGCGCGCGGCAGACGCACCATCCATCGTGTCGCCGGTTGGCAATAAAACAGCCGTTGCCGTTCACGACGAGAGCGGCGCGTGGTTCTGGCGCATGGCCATCTCTGACCCGACCCAGTATGTGGGCTCGTGGGAAAAGCGCGGTGGCACGTTTGCCTCACCTGAAGAGGCAGTCGCGGCAGTAAAAAAAGATGGCGCGTGCCGCGAAGCGGTGGTTCAGAAGTACTTCGCCGAATTTCCCACGCGGGCAGCATTCAATGCCGCTGTTGGGCTGAGCGCCGCTGGCGCATGGACCTCAGATGCGCTTGAGAAGCGAATCGAAGATGCCTGCTCAAGCGCTTCAACGTGGTCTGATGCCGCGACACCGGGGTTTCGAGACGCCTCAGGAAACTGGACTGTTGAGGTGCCGTACTCGCTCATCGGGGAGGGGACGCACAGCCTGTTCTTGGTCGGCGTAGATTTCACCGGCTCATACGTGGATCCTGCCTGTCGAAAGACCTGGCCCGACCGCTCTTGGGTTGGCTATGACTGCGTTCCCACGATTGGAAACACGGTTAAGTTCAGCATCACTGTGCCGGCGCATCCATCGATTGTGCCTACACTTCGCGGTCCTGCGGTAGACGCGGGGTCATTCTTTGCGCAGAGCATTTTCAGCGGACTTCGCCCTATCGACCTCGAGAAACTCTTGCCTGCCGTGGCCGCAGGAGCCGGAGCCACGGCTGTTCTGGGCGCGCTCGTGGCCTTTCCGTCAATGTTGCTGAGTTCGGCAGTCGAAAAGATGCACGAGAGAACTTCTCGACGACGTCGCTTCGCCTGGGTCAACGCCACCATTAGTGGCCCATGGGCCATCCCTTTCCTTTTCGCGGCCGCCGTCATTGCGGGATTCTCTGACCCAGGCTTTGGAATCAGCTGGGGCTCACTCCGCATGCTGATCACCGTGTTCTTGGTCTTCATGGTCATGAATTTCGGTTCGACTTACCTTGCCTGGCGCGTCACCAAGAATCACAACGGTCAGGATTATCCCGACCTCACGGCGAAGCCGTTCTTCTTGCTCATCGTGGCTGGGACGGTATTTTTTGCCCGTCTGACTCACATCGACCCGGCAATGGTGTTTGGAAGCGTGCTCGCCCTAGAGCTCGGTAATCAAATTTCGAAGGCAACCGAGGCGATTGTTTCGCTTGTCGTCACCGTCTACACGTTCGCCGTCGGGTTGGCCGCGTGGATCATCTTCTCCTGGCTCGCGTCAATTCATCTCTTTAGCGATGGCATTTCGGGTGCGGACGGGGGTCCCGTCACGCGAATGCAGGCATTTCTTGGCTTCGGGCAAGTCAGTGCTGGGGAGTTCATGAGCACACTCACGATCGAGGCATTCTCGACCATCCCGTTGGCGCTTTTGCCCGTTGCCGGGCTGGGAGGGGTTGCGCTTTACAAATGGAAGAAATGGGTGTGGGCAGTGATGTACGCCATCGGCATGCTCGCTTATGTGGTCGTCATTCTTCCTGCACCAAGTGCCTGGACCAACACGAGCTCATCGTTCGCGGCGTGGGTTGCAATCGTGATTGTGTACGCCCTCGTCGCAATCGCCGCCTACGGGCTCGTGACCTGGCTAAACGCCCGGGACTCTAACCGTTCCCTCTTGAGCGACGCTAGCCACGAGAACACCATCCCGGCTGTAGATGCGCCCGAGACTCAAGCCCCGCCCACCCTGGGCGCTGGGTGATTCCTGAACGTAGAGCAACCACTCATCTGCCCTGACGGGCCGGTGGAACCACATCGCGTGGTCGAGGCTCGCCGCTTTGAGCCCAGGCGTCGCCCACGGAACACCGTGACGACGGTAGATGGGCTCGAGAATCGGGTAGTCGCTTGCGTACGCGAGGGCGGCCAGATGAATGTTCGGGTCCTCGGGGAGTGCGTCGAGGCAGCGCATCCAAATAGCCTGTCGGGCAATGTGCGGCCCCGGAATATCGAGGTAGATCGGTCCATTCACATACCGCAGGTCGAACGGGCGCTGGTTGGCCCAGTAGGCGGCGCGTGGATCGGGAGCGTTTGCAAACAGCTCAGCCGGGCTCGGCAGGTCTTCGGGAGGCGTGATGCCGGCGGGCATGGGCTCGTAGTGGTCGAGGCCGCCGTCCTCGGTTTGGAACGAGGCGATCATGGAGAAGATGGGAACGCTGTTTTGATAGGCCTGTGTGCGGCGGGTTGAAAACGACCGCCCATCATGAATGCGATCGACCGAGAAAGTGATGCTCTGGGTGTCGTCACCCGGGCGCAGAAAGTAGCCATGCATCGAATGCACCGTGCGATCGGGCTCAACCGTGCGCATGGCGGCCACGAGCGATTGAGCCATGACTTGACCGCCATAGACGCGATTGTGGGGCATCTTGATACTCGGGGCGGTGAACAGGTCTTCGCTGGTGTGCGCCTCGGATGCGCTGAGGTCGAGCGCCGAGAGCATCAGCTCAACGTTGGGGTGCATCGTTCCTCGATTCAACAAGTTCGTTCTTCGCTAGTTTAGGAGGCAACATGACTTCCCTCCTGAGCCTTGCTGAACAAGCGGATGCCGCCGACCTTTCGGTCTTTCTGCAACGAGCCGCTCGCCTGGGTTGTGAGCACGTTCGGCTGGTTTCGTCAGGTCGAGCTCTCGTGGCCACGGTCGCGGTGCTCACCAAACAGGGACTACTCGATACCGACCCCACGGTTCTGGGCGTTCGCGTCTTTGAACTCGCCAGCGATGCGCCCGCCGTTGACACGCTCGTGCTGATTGCAGGGGTGCAGGAGCGATTGGCGCGCGAGGTGCACGAGTTTCCGCTGCCGGTTGGTCAGGCAGGAATCTCGTGGGCCGGGGTGACGCCTCCGGCATCGAACTGGGTCGAACTCGGGCAGGTTGATTCCATGCAGCTGGTTGCGGTTGCTGAAGCTGGCATCACCGAAGTTGCTGCCGCCAACGGTTTGGGCCTGAAGATTGTCGACCAAGTCCGTCGCGACACTTGGGGGCGCACCATGTTTTCGGTCGGCAACACAGACCAGGTGCAGGTTCCTGCCGGCGCAGCATTCGCCGCCTTTGGTCTCGGCTTCATTCCCGAGGGGGAGCAGCTCATGCTGAGTTCGAGTGGCCCGTGGTCGCGGCTCACCTCGTCGCGTGGTCACGTTCTCAGTCGCTAGTCGTCGAAGGTGTTGACCATCGCGGTGGCTGCGCGGGTGAGGTAATCCATCATCATCTCGTGCTGCAGAGGAGCGAGCCCGAGCGAGTCAACCGCAGCCGTCATGTGCGTGAGCCAGCGTTCGCGCGCATCCGGGTTGATCTTGTAGGGGTTGTGTCGCATGCGAAGCCGAGGGTGACCGCGGGTGTCGCTGTAGGTCGTGGGCCCACCCCAATACTGCTCAAGAAACAGTAGAAGGCGCTCTTCGGCAGGGCCAAGGTCGTCTTCGGGGTACATTGGTCGCAGAACCGGGTCTGTCGCTACGCCCTGATAAAACGCGTGTGCGAGCTTGGCGAACGTGGGGCGTCCGCCCACTTCGTCGTATTCGCTCACTACTTCTTTTTCTTGACCTGCGAGAGGTTGCCCACGCGCACGATTTCACCGTTGCGCACGAACCAGAGCACGCCAGCTTTGTCGCGCACCTTGGTTACGCGCACGCCGACTTCTTCAACGGTTCCGGTTGCCAGACCGAGGTCAACCTCGTCGCCAACACCGAACTGGTCTTCGAAGACCAAGAACAAACCGTTCAGGATGTCCTTGATCACGTTCTGCGCACCAAAACCAATCACGGCTGTGGCAATACCGGCCGAGGCTGCGATGGCGACAACGCTCACGCCGAGTTCTTGCAGAACCACGATGAGGGTGATCGCAACGACAACCCAGGTAACGCTGTTGTTGAGCACGCTACCCATGGTGCGAGCGCGCTGCTTGGCACGCGGGCTCAAGGCAACCGGCTTACCCGTGCGCTCTGCCTTGCGCGTCTTCTTGTCGACTCCATCAACGATGTTGCGAATGATGCGGTTGTTGATCTTGATCAGAATGAACCGCACCAGAATCGCAAGACCGATGGTTACGACGACCGTCAGCACATAGGCGAACGGCATGGCGATGTTGAGCACGTCGTGCCAAAAGTTGTTCATGGACTATCCCTGTGCGTCTCGGGCCTGAGCGGCCAGCGAGCGCTCGACGCCGGCCAGCCATTCGACTACATAACGACGAAGCGGCGGTTCAACATCCTTATGGGTGTCGAGCCAGGCACGCGTGTGCGTAGCGAGGTTTTCGTCGGCCAGCGATGCCGGGTAGAAGCCCTCAAGTAGTTCGTCGGCAATCGCGTAGCTGCGGTCCTCCCACACGCGCTGGATGTTGTCGAAGTACTGAGCGATGAACGGAACGAACACGCTGGTGTCTGCGGCACGTCCAAAGCCCAAGCCCGTTGCGCGAACGATGAGGTTCGGCTTGTCGTCGGCGACCCACACTGAGTCCCACGCGGTTTGCTTGTTCGCCGCACCCGGAAGGGCGGCGCGAGCGTGCGCGGCCGACTGCGCGCCAGTGGCGGTGTTGTCTTCGTCAAGGTACTTGTCGATGTCCGCATTGGATGCGCGACCGCCCGCTGCAAGCGCAATGAGCAACTCCCAGCCGAGGTCGGTGTCAATTTCAAGGCCGGCCAGGCTCGTCGCTCCGGAGCGAAGTGATGCGATGACATCGAGGTGCTCGTCGGAGGAAGCCATCTGACCGAACGCCTTGAGCAACTGGAACTGAGTGTCACTTCCTGCCTCGGCCGCCTGAGCGAGCGCCCAGAGCTCGTTAGCTACGCGTTGCTGGGCTGCTGAGCGGGTCGACGGCGCGGTGTAGGCATTCGTTGCCGAGAGCAGCTGACCAATAACCGTGCGAACGGTGGTCGACTCCGACTCGGTCGCAATGTTGCCAAGAACGAGGTCGATGAAGTCGCGGGCAGGAGTTTCGGTATCGCGAGTTGCGTCCCATGCGGCTCCCCAGACGAGCGAGCGGGCGAGTGGGTCGGCAATTCCTGAGAGGTGCTTGATGGCAACCTTCAGCGAGTGCTCGTCGAGACGAATCTTTGCGTAGGCGAGGTCGTCGTCGTTAAGCAGAATGAAGTCGGGCCGGGTCTTGCCTACCAGCTCGGCAATTTCGGTGCGCTCACCATCGACGTCGAACTCGAAGCGCTGCGTGCGCTCGAGCTTGCCTCCGTTGAGGCTGTAGAAACCAATGCCCAGGCGGTGTGGGCGAATCGTCGGCCAGCCCGGGTGCGCGCTCTGAGTGACGGCGAATGAGGTGATGTTGCCCGAGGCATCGACGCTCAGCTCGGGGCGAAGCGTGTTGACGCCCGCAGTCTCGAGCCAGATCTTCGACCAGCCGCTGAGGTCACGGCCACTGGCCTTCTCGAGCTCGACAAGCAGGTCAGTCAGCTCGGTGTTGGCAAACTTGTGCTTCTTGAAGTACGCGCTCACACCCTTGAGGAATGCCTCCTCGCCGACCCAGGCACTGAGCTGCTTGAGAACGGATGCGCCCTTGGCGTAGGTGATGCCGTCGAAGTTCACGCGAACCGAGTCGAGGTCGGGAATCTCGGCAACAATTGGGTGCGTCGAGGGAAGCTGATCCTGGCGGTAGGCCCAGCTCTTCTCCATCGAAGCGAAGCTGGTCCACGCTTCTTTCCACTCGGTTGCCTCGGCCGAGGCCAGGGCGGCGGCCCACTCGGCGAATGACTCGTTGAGCCACAGGTCGTTCCACCAGCGCATGGTGACGAGGTCGCCGAACCACATGTGGGCGAGCTCGTGCAGAATCGTGATGACTCGACGCTCGCGCATGGCGGTGCTGACCTTGGAGCGGAACACATATGCCTCGGTGAAGGTGATGCATCCGGCGTTTTCCATAGCGCCGGCGTTGAACTCGGGCACGAAGATCTGATCGTACTTGTCAAACGGGTAGGCGAAGTCGAACTTCTCCTCGAAGAACGCGAAGCCCTCGCGGGTCTTGTCGAAGATGTACTCGGCGTCGAGGTTCGAGGCAAGGGATGCGCGGCAGTATGCGCCCAGCGGAATGATGCGTCCGTCGCGGCTGGTCAGCTCGCCCGTGGTGCCCACGTAGGGGCCGGCGACAATCGCGGTCACGTACGACGAAAGTCGCGGGGTGTGGCCAAACGCCCACGTCGATGAACCGTCGCCGTTGGCGACTGCGGGCGGCGTGGGCTGGTTGCTCATGACGTGCCATGCGCTCGGTGCAGTGACGGTGAACTGGAAGGTGGCTTTGAGGTCAGGTTGCTCGAAAACGGTGAACACGCGACGAGAGTCGGGCACCTCGAACTGGCTGTACAGGTAGACCTCGCCGTCGACGGGGTCGACAAATCGGTGCAGGCCCTCACCAGTGTTTGTATAGGCGAAGTCGCCATCAACGACGAGTTCGTTTTTGGAGGCCAGGCCGTTCAGCTGGATGCGCGCGCCGTCGAAAACCTTTGCCGGGTCGAGCTCGACGCCGTTCAGCGTGATCGAGTGAATCTTGGGGGCGATGGCATCGATAAAGGTGTTGGTGCCCTCAGTCGCGCTGAAGATCGCGGTTGTCGTGCTGCCGAAAACGTCGGCGCCTCGGGTCAAGTCAAGTTTGATGCCGTATGACTCGACAGCAATAGCAGCTGCGCGTTCCTGAGCTTCGAGACGAGTGAGGTTTTCTCCGGGCACGATTTCTCCGATTCTTTGCGGTCTTGCGTCGCGTTGTGTTTAGCCTATCCACCCTAAAATCAAGGAATGCGCATCCATATCGCCACTGACCACGCCGGTCTTGAATTCAGTCAGTTTCTGCAGTCGCACTTGTCTGCTGCTGGTCACGAGGTCGTCGACCACGGGCCCAAAGAATTCGATGCACTTGATGACTACCCGGCCTTCTGCATAAATGCGGCAGCAGCTGTTGTACGCGATCAGTCTGCTGGTGTCGAGGCCCTTGGTGTGGTTTTCGGCGGGAGTGGCAACGGCGAGCAAATTGCTGCCAACAAGGTCACCGGATGCCGAGCCGCACTGGTGTGGAACATCTCGACCGCCAAACTGGCCCGCGAGCACAACAACGCCAACGTCATCTCGATCGGTGCGCGTCAGCACACGGTCGAAGAAGCCGTCGCGTTCATCGACGCATTTATTGCCGAACCGTTCCCTGGCGAAGAGCGCCACGTTCGCCGCATCGCTCAGTTGGCCGAATACGAAGCCACGGGCGACATCGCTGGCAAGGGTGTCGACCACTCCTAATGCCTGAGGGCCATTCCGTTCACCGCATTGCGCGTCAGTTTGCGCGCAACTTTGTGGGCCGTGCCGTTGTTGCCAGTTCGCCACAGGGGCGCTTCGCTGCAGGGGCATCCGCTGTTTCTGGTCAGACCATGGTCGAATCCTGGGCTGTGGGCAAACAGATGTTTCTGAAGT
Organism: uncultured Microbacteriaceae bacterium; assembly: GCA_903859205.1. GTDB lineage: Bacteria > Actinomycetota > Actinomycetes > Actinomycetales > Microbacteriaceae > CAIOLM01. Next base: position 21,637 of record CAIOLM010000027.1, on the reverse strand, counting down.
TCGAATCAGGCGAGTGGATTCGGGTGCATCTGGGCATCTATGGCGCCTGGGATTTTGCGGGTTCGGTCGAGTTGGATGACACCATCGCCAGCGCAAACGGGCGCATGGGGCAAACCAACATGCGCGGCACTGTCCTTGACGCCGACGGCGAAAACTCGTTGAGCTCCATTGGTGCGCCACGAAAGTCGCGGCTGCGCATGGCGGAGTCAGAGAAGTCGTCTGAGCTCGAGAGCTTTCCGCCCGAGCCCGTCGGTCAAGTGCGCCTGCGCCTGCTGACCGATTCCGTCTGTGCCGACCTGCGCGGCCCCACGGCATGCGAACTGCTCAACGAAGACCAGGTGCAAGCGGTGATTGCCAAGCTTGGACCTGACCCCCAGCACGATTCGGGCAAGCGCGCGCAACAGAAGTTTGTCGAGCGACTGCGCAAGAAGTCGACCCCGGTGGGCATCCTGCTGATGGATCAATCTGTCGTCGCGGGTATCGGCAATGTATATCGGGCTGAGATGCTCTTTCGGGCCGGCCTCGACCCTTATAAACCGGGCAACAAGCTCACTCTCGACGAGGCCAACGCGCTTTGGAAAGATTGGGTCAAGCTTCTCTCCATCGGTGTCGAAACCGGGCAGATGATGACCATGGATGGATTGCGCGGCAAGAAGTGGGAAGCCGCCATGGCCAACCGAGCAGATCGACACTGGGTCTACAAGCGCGAGGGGTTGCCCTGTCGAAAGTGCGGCACGAACATCCGTCTCGAAATGATGGCGTCGCGCAAGCTCTATTGGTGCCCCAGCTGTCAGACTTGAGCGCATGAGACGCACCCTGCTGAACGCCCGAATACCGGGCGAGCGGGGGCTTATCGGTAGTGGTGTCAACGTCGTTATTGATGACGGAATCATCACGGACATCGAGTTTGTTGGTCAGACCTCTGCCTTTGCGCTTCCGGGTCGCGAGGCCGACCAAGGTGAGGTCATCGACCTAGGCGGCCGCTACCTGATTCCGGGGCTGTGGGATAACCACGTTCACTTCGGTCAGTGGGCTCTCATGCGTCAGCGCCTTGACATGTCGCGAGCCGAGAGCGCCGATCACGCCGCTGCGATTGTGGCCGAGCACCTCATGTTGCGCTCGGTCAACCATGACGGCGCCATCACTGACCCGGTGGTGGGATTTGGCTGGCGGGGTAGTTTCTGGGATGACGTTCCCCACAAGGACCTGCTCGATCGATACACCGGCAAGACGCCGATTTACCTGTTCAGTGTAGATCTGCACACGGTGTGGTTGAACTCCGCGGCACTCGCCGAGCAAGGGCACTCAAGTTCGACCGGTGTGCTTGTCGAAGAAGACTGCTACGCCATTGAGAAAAGCCTGCAGCAGGTAGACGATGAGACCCTCGACGCGTGGGTACACGATGCTGCTCGCAAAGCCGCCGCGCGGGGCGTTGTGGGAATCGTGGATTTCGAACTGGCGTGGAATGCCGAGGCTTGGCGCCGGCGAATTCGCAACGGGAACGACCTCTTGCGTGTGGAGTTCGCCGTGTATCCCGAGCACCTCGATCGGGCGATTGACTCAGGTCTGCGCACGGGTGACACGATTGCTTCGACCGAGGGGCTCCTGCGCGTCGGTCCGCTCAAGGTGATCTCTGACGGGTCGTTGGGGTCGAAGACCGCGTACTGCAGTCACGTCTACCCAGGGCTGAGCGGGCCCCACGCCAAGGGCATCCTGAATGTTGCGCCGAAGGAGCTGCGGGCACTGATGCGCCGGGCCAACGAGCACGGGCTCGACTCGGCCATTCATGCCATTGGTGATGAGGCGAACTCGCTTGCCCTCGACGCGTTTGAGGCGGTGGGCTGCGATGGCTCGATTGAGCATGCACAGCTCATTCGCCGCGAAGACATCGAACGCATGGCTGTTCTCGACATCGTGGCGAGCGTGCAGCCCGAGCATGCGATGGATGACCGCGACGTGGTTGACCGCGAGTGGGCCGAGCAGTCCGGCGATGCATTCCCGCTGGCGCTCATGCTTGACGCTGATGTTGACGTTCGATTTGGTTCGGATGCGCCCGTGTCACCACTTGATCCGTGGCAGGCGATTGCCGCCGCAGTATCGCGCTCGCGCGATGGACGTGAGCCGTGGCATCCCGAGCATGTCATCGGTGTCGAGGCTGCGCTGGAAGCATCGGCGCGCACGCGCTTTGCCGTGGGGGAGCCGGCTGACTTGGTCGCGCTCGATATTGACCCTCTGCGGGCATCGGCTGAGGAGCTGCGGGTGATGAAGGTCGCCGCCACGTTTGTCGGCGGTCGCCCCACGCACCTCGCGCTGTAGCCTGAGCGCATGAGTGACTCACTGCCCCCATGCCCCAAGTGTCAGAGCGAATACGCATACGAGATGGGTGCCTTGCTGGTTTGTCCCGAGTGTGCGCACGAGTGGAACCCCGAAGAGTCATGGGAATCTGAGGGTGGGGCCGACGCAGTCGTGAAGGATGCGATGGGCAACGTTCTCGCCGACGGTGACACCGTCACGGTCATCAAAGACCTCAAGGTCAAGGGCTACCCGAATTCGATCAAGGTGGGCACGAAGGTGCGCAACATTCGCCTCATTGACGCCGCCAACGGCCACGACATCGACTGCAAGGTAGACGGGTTCGGTCAGATGCAGCTCAAGTCTTCGGTAGTCAAGAAGGTCGTTTAACCCCACCAGGGGGAGTCCTCCCCGACAAAAAGAAAAATGCCCACACGAAGTGGGCATTTTTTGTCTGGAGGGGATGACGGGAATCGAACCCGCACCATCAGTTTGGAAGACTGAGGCTCTACCATTGAGCTACATCCCCACGAACATTCTATACATTAGACTTTCGTTGGTCAGTTCGCCTCGGCGAAACCGTGATGTCAAGCCCCCTCTCTGGCGGGGCTTGGTTCATTCCGGGGCGTAGCTCAGCTTGGCTAGAGCGCCCGCTTTGGGAGCGGGAGGTCGCAGGTTCGAATCCTGTCGCCCCGACCACACACGCACGTCAACAAACAAGCAGGAGAAAACGCACGTGAAGACCGTAATCGAGAAGCTCAACCCGACTCGTTCGAAGTTGACCATCACCGTCAGCCCCGACGAGCTCAAGCCCATGATTGCTCACGCCTACGAGCACATCGCTGAGCAGGTCAACATTCCCGGATTCCGCAAGGGCAAGGTTCCTGCGCCGATCATCGACACCAAGGTTGGCCGCCCAGCTGTTCTCGAGCACGCTGTCACCGAGGGCCTTGAGGGTTACTACCGTCAGGCAGTTACCGAGAACAAGGTGCGCCCCATGGGTCGCCCCGAGGCTGACGTCACCGAGTGGCCCAACGCCGAAGACTTCAGCGGTGACCTGGTTATTAGCATCGAGGTCAACAGTCGCCCCGAGGTCAAGATTCCTGCCTACGACTCCATCGCCGTCAAGATTGACGCAGTCAAGGTTTCGGCCGACGACATCGCTGAAGAGCTCGACCGCCTGCGCAGCCGCTTTGGCACGCTCGTTTCGGTTGAGCGACCTGCCAAGAAGGGCGACTTCTTGACCATCAACCTCGACGCCACCATCGCTGGCCAGAAGGTTGACACCGCAGAGTCCATCTCATACGAACTCGGATCGGGCGAGCTCATCGCCGGCATCGACGACGCACTCGAGACCCTGACCGCTGGCGAAGAAACCACTTTCGAGTCGGTTCTGCTCGGTGGCGACCACGAGGGCGAGAAGGCGCAGATTGCAGTGCAGGTTCTCTCCGTCAAGGAGCGTGAGCTCCCCAAGGCTGACGACGACTTCGCTCAGATCGCCAGCGAGTACGACACCATTGCTGAGCTCAAGGAGAGCATCAAGAAGGAGGTCGAGGGTCGCAAGAAGAACGACCAGGGCCGCGACGCTCGCAAGGCGATTCTCGACCACCTCATCGCCAAGCTGAAGTTTGACCTGCCCGAGGGCATCGTCGACGAAGAGGTGCACCGTCACCTCGAGGGTGAGGGTCGTCTCGAAGATGACGTTCACCGCGCTGAGGTCATCGAAGAGAGCACTCAGATGTTCAAGCAGCAGATCATCCTCGACACCATTGCCGAAGCCGAAGAGATTCAGGTCGGCGAAGACGAGGTCATGTCTTACCTGTTCCAGGGCGCAATGCAGTACGGCATGGAGCCTGGCGAGTTCGCTCGCATCCTGCAGGAGAATGGCCAGCTTCCTTCGGTTTACGCTGACATCGCTCGCAACAAGGCGCTGACCATCGTTCTCTCGCAGGTCAAGGTCACCGATTCAGCCGGCAAGGTCGTCGAGTTCCCCCTTGAGACTCCTGCAGCTGAAGAAGCCGACGCGGAGCCCAAGAAGGTTGCCGCCGCTAAGAAACCGGCCGCCAAGAAGGCTCCTGCCAAGAAAGACTAGGTTTCACCGTGAAAAGGCCCACTTCGGTGGGCCTTTTCTGTTGGTTTCGACAGGCTCAACCCGCAACAAAGACGTGCTGCACGAAGCCAACGAGCAGGCTGCCTGCGATCGCGAACATGACGACGGCAATCGCGATGTCGAGGATGCTCCAGGCTAAAGGCTTCGCAAACACTGGCTTGAGCATGCGTGCACCAAAGCCCAGTGAGAAGAACCAGGTAATACTTCCAATGCCGGCGCCGAGGCCGAACCACCAGCGGTTCACGCCATACGTGCTGGCTACGGAACCAAGCAACAGAACCGTGTCGAGGTAGACATGCGGATTGAGCAGCGTCAGTCCGAGTGTTGTGGTGACGGCAACGGCCGTTGATAGGCCTGCAGTTTCAGCCGTGGGTGCGAGCGTCTCTGACGAAAGTGCGCGCTTGGCGGCGAAGACTCCGTAGGTGGCGACAAAGATACCGCCCACGAGCTCGATTGCAGGCAATAGCCAGTCGACACTGGTGATGAGAGCGCCGAGGCCAGCGATGCCAGCAAAGATCAGGGCGACGTCTGCAACGGCGCAAATGGTGACAATCACGAGAACGTGATTGCGGATCAGGCCCTGACGCAGAACGAAAGCGTTCTGGGCGCCGATAGCCACGATGAGCGACAGCCCGAAGCCCAGCCCAGCAAGGGCGGCGAGCAGTTGTGCGGGCATTCGTTAAGCCTAGCGATGGTCTCGATACGCGCTTCGCGCCACTCGACCGACGAAACGTGAACGCCGTGGGCGAACACGGCCAGGTTTGGTGTGTTTGTGTCGGTAGATTCGATTCAGGTCCTTCTTGGGCTATCGATGAAGGTGAATGGAGCCTCCCGTGGCAGACGTAATTATGCCGAACAGTGTCTTTGACCGACTGCTCAAAGACCGCATCATCTGGCTTGGTTCAGAGGTGCGCGACGACAATGCCAACGAGATCTGCGCCAAGATTCTTCTGCTTGCCGCCGAAGACCCCAAGCGCGACATCTTCCTTTACATCAACTCGCCCGGTGGTTCCATCACCGCGGGTATGGCCATTTACGACACCATGCAATTCGTTCCGAACGACATCGTCACCGTGGGAATCGGCATGGCGGCTTCGATGGGCCAGCTGCTGCTGACCTCGGGCACCAAGGGCAAGCGCTACATCACCCCGAATGCACGCGTGCTCTTGCACCAGCCGCACGGTGGCTTCGGCGGAACAGCCAGCGACATCCAGACTCAGGCCCAGCTCATCAACTCGATGAAGCAGAGCCTGGCCGAAATCACCGCCGCTCAGACGGGCAAAACTGTGGAGCAGGTCAACGCTGATGGTGACCGCGACCGTTGGTTTACTGCCCAAGAGGCGCTCGAGTACGGCTTCGTCGATCACGTTCGCGCTTCGGCGGCAGACGTCACCGGCGGCGGCGGAACCGCCGCGGCCTAACCCACTCACGAGATTAAGGACTGATCATGAACATTCCCAACCTGGGTGGAACTGCCGGAATTGACCCGAACATGATGCCGGGCAGCCGCTACATCATGCCCTCGTTCACCGAGCGCACCTCGTACGGCTACAAGCAGATGGATGCCTACTCCAAGCTGTTCGAAGACCGCATTGTCTTTCTTGGTGTTCAGGTCGATGACGCATCGGCCGACGACGTTATGGCTCAGCTGCTCGTGCTCGAGAGCCAAGATCCCGACCGCGACATCACGATGTACATCAACTCGCCTGGTGGCTCGTTTACTGCCATGACGGCGATCTACGACACCATGCAGTACATCAAGCCCGAGATTCAGACCGTCTGTCTGGGTCAGGCCGCTTCGGCTGCCGCAGTGCTGTTGGCCGCGGGTGCTCCCGGCAAGCGTCTTGCTCTGCCGAACTCGCGCATCCTGATTCACCAGCCTGCTGTGGGGGAGTCGGGCCGCGGTCAGGCCTCTGACATCGAGATTCAGGCTCGCGAAATCATGCGCATGCGTGAGTGGCTCGAGATGACTCTGTCGAACCACTCGAAGCGTTCCATCGCTGAGGTCAACAAAGACATCGACCGCGACAAGATCCTCTCGGCGGCTGAAGCACTCGATTACGGTCTGGTTGACCAGGTGCTGACCTCGCGCAAGACCGCTATTTCGCGCTAGTTCACCACGCGGATGCGCCCCTGCGCGTCAATGTCGGTGCAAGGGTTTAGTCTGAAAGTGCTACTGATACCCGGTCAGAAGGAGTGAGGCAATGTCGCGCATTGGTGAAAGTGCTGACCTGCTTAAGTGTTCCTTCTGCGGTAAGAGTCAGAAGCAAGTTCAGCAGCTGATTGCTGGCCCGGGCGTTTACATCTGCGACGAGTGCGTCGAGCTGTGCAACGAGATCATCGAAGAGCGTCTTGCCGAGGCAAAAGACGTCGAAACCGATGAGTTTGAGCTGCCCAAACCCAAAGAGATTTTCGCGTTCCTTGAGGAATACGTCATCGGTCAAGAGCCCGCTAAAAAGGCACTCTCGGTCGCTGTGTACAACCACTACAAGCGCGTTCGTGCCGACGGTGGCGTCAAGTCAGCCGAGGCCAAAGCCGACGAAATCGAAATCGCCAAGAGCAACATTTTGCTCATTGGGCCCACCGGTTGCGGCAAGACTTACCTCGCGCAGACGCTTGCCCGTCGACTGAACGTGCCGTTTGCTGTCGCTGACGCAACCGCGCTGACCGAAGCCGGATACGTCGGAGAAGACGTCGAGAACATCCTGCTGAAGCTTCTGCAGTCGGCCGACTTTGATGTTGCCCGCGCCGAGACTGGCATCATCTACATCGACGAGGTCGACAAGATCGCCCGCAAGGCTGAAAACCCCTCAATCACCCGTGATGTGTCGGGCGAGGGTGTGCAGCAGGCTTTGCTCAAGATTCTTGAGGGAACGGTGGCTTCGGTTCCTCCCCAGGGCGGTCGCAAGCACCCGCACCAAGAGTTCATACAGATTGACACCACGAACGTTCTGTTCATCGTTGCCGGTGCGTTCGCTGGGCTCGACGAAATCGTTTCAGCTCGTGTCGGCAAAAAGGGCATTGGTTTCGGTGCACCGCTGCACAGCAAAAATGAAAGCCGCGACCTCTTCGCCGAGGTTCTGCCAGAAGACCTACATAAGTTTGGCCTGATTCCCGAGTTCATTGGTCGTCTGCCGGTCGTAACATCAGTTTCACCGCTCGATCGCGCGGCACTCATTGACATCCTCACCGTTCCCAAGAACGCTCTCATCAAGCAGTACCAGCGCATGTTCGCTCTCGACGACGTCGAGCTTGAGTTTGAAGCAGACGCACTCGACGCCATCGCCGACCTCGCTGTCAAACGTCAGACCGGTGCCCGTGGCCTGCGCGCCATTATGGAAGACGTTCTCGGCCCCATCATGTTCGAGGTTCCCTCGACCGACACCATCTCCAAAGTGATTGTGACCCGCGAAGCCGTCACAGAGAACGCTGCGCCCACCCTGATTCCTCGTGTGGTTGCCCTTCCCGAAGAAAAGTCGGCTTAGCTCGAACCGAGCAGTTACTCCTGGGTAACGGAAACGTCGCCCTCGGCGTTGACCCTGATTGTTGTGCCGTCATCAAGCGTCACGATGGGGCGACCCTCGAGGTAGGTCAAGGTCCAGCGCCACTGCGAAGTGTCGACCTTGAGCGGTCGAAGCTCGGCCTCTTGCTCTGCGATTGCGAACAGAATTTCAGGTGCCAAGGTGGCCGGGCACTCGGTGTGCACGAGCCAGCGAGTCCCAATCTGCATGCTGGTCTACCTAATTACTCAGCGGCCGGAATGAGCTCAATTGCGGTGACGGCCAATTCTGGCCCTTCCACAATCTCGAGTTCAGCGATGCGTCCAACGGCCTTGAGGTCGTCGGCAGCTGCCTTGAGCGACCCCAGCTGAGTCGCCGGAGCCTGAATGACTGCGGCGCTGACTTCGGTCTTCTGAGAAGCCTTGGCGTCGGTTTTGGCGCGACGGATGCCAATGAGCGCTGCCGAAGCGACGGAAAGAACATCCACCGAGCCGTGCGTGGGCAGTTCCTCGACCGACGGCCAAGCTGCGTGGTGCACGGTCGAGTCGTTGAACCACGACCACGATTCCTCGGTGGCAAAAGGAATCACCGGCGCGAACAGACGGAGTAGCACGGTGAGAGCAAGGCGCAGTGCGGCGGCGGCCGATGCCTGATCGGGGTGTTCGGCGTCGTAGGCGCGCTCTTTGACCAGCTCGAGGTAGTCATCAGTGAAGGTCCAGAAGAACGACTCGGCGACTTCAAGGGCCTTTGCGTGGTCGTAGTTCTCGTAGGCGGTGGTTGCCTCAGCGACAACGCCACGCAGGGTGGCGAGCATGCTCAGGTCCATTTCGGTGGTCACGGCGTCGATGAGCGAGCCAGTAGGCACCTCGAAGCCAAGAATGAACTTGGATGCGTTCAGCACCTTGATCGCCAGACGGCGGCCAATCTTGATCTGGGTTGGGTTCTGCGGGTCAAACGCAGCGTCGGTGCCTAGACGGCTAGATGCCGCCCAATAGCGCACTGCGTCGGAGCCATGCTGCTCGAGCATGTCGGCGGGGGTAACGACATTGCCCTTGGACTTCGACATCTTCTTGCGGTCTGGGTCGACGATGAATCCCGAAATCGCGGCGTGACGCCAGGGCTTTTCATCGGTCTCAAGCGCTGAGCGCAGCATGGTCGAGAACAGCCAAGTACGAATGATGTCTTGACCCTGCGGGCGCAGGTCGAAGGGGAACACCTTCGACCAGAGCTCGGGGTCGCGTTCCCATCCGCCCGCAAGCTGCGGGGTGAGCGAGCTCGTTGCCCAGGTGTCCATGACATCGACCTCGCCGACAAACCCGTTGGCTTGGCCGCGCTGTGCCTCGGAGTACCCGGCGGGAACATCCGATGATGGGTCAACCGGAAGTTGGTCAACGCTTGCGATGAGGGGCTCGTCGAAGACGGGGTTGCCGTCGCCATCGAGCGGGTACCAAACGGGAACCGGAACGCCGAAGAACCGTTGACGCGAGATGAGCCAGTCACCAGCAAGGCCAGAAACCCAGTTGTCGTAGCGAACCTTCATGAAGTCGGGGTGCCAGTTGAGCTCGCCACCGAGCTCGAGCAGGCGTGCGCGCAGCTTTTCGTCGCGAGCACCGTTCTTGATGTACCACTGTCGAGTCGAAACGATCTCGAGGGGCTTGTCGCCCTTTTCGAAGAACTTGACGGGGTGAGTGATGGGCTTTGCCTCGCCGATCATCTCGCCCGATTCCTCCAGCAGGCCCACGATGGTCTCTTTAGCCGAGAACACGGTCTTGCCGGCGATGGCCTCGAAGGCTGCCTTACCTGCATCCGAGGTGATGACATCGGGGGCTTCGGCCAAAATGCGCCCGTCAAAGCCGATGATTGCTCGGTTGGGCAGGTCGAGCTCGCGCCACCACACGACGTCGGTGACGTCACCGAACGTACAAATCATGGCAATACCCGAACCCTTGTCAGGCTGCGCAAGGTGGTGAGCCAGAATCGGAACCTCTACGCCAAAGATTGGCGTGGTCACGCTCGAGTTGAACAGGGGCTTGTAGCGCTCATCTTCAGGATGCGCGACCAGAGCCACACAAGCTGCTAGCAGCTCGGGGCGAGTTGTTTCGATGAAAATGTCTTCGCCGTTCGGGCTGTGGAATGCGAGGCGGTGGTAGGCGCCGGGCATCTCTTTGTCTTCGAGTTCGGCCTGGGCTACGGCGGTGCGGAAGGTGACATCCCACAGTGTTGGCGCCATCGCCTGATAGGCCTCGCCACGCTCGACGTTTCGCACAAACGCCAACTGGGATGCGCGGCGCGAGTTGTCATCGATGGTGCGGTAGGTCTGGCTCCAGTCAACCGAAAGGCCCAACGTGCGCCAGAGCGCTTCGAACTGCTTTTCGTCTTCGACGGTGAGCTTGTCGCACAGCTCGATGAAGTTGCGGCGGCTGATCGGAATCTGGTCGGCCGCTTTGGTGCTCTTGTTGTCGCCGCCCTCAAAAGGGGGAACGAAACCCTCGACATAGGGCAGGGTCGGGTCGCAGCGAACGCCGTAGTAGTTCTGTACGCGGCGCTCGGTCGGCAAACCGTTGTCGTCCCACCCCATGGGATAGAAGACCTTCTTGCCGGTCATGCGCTGGTAGCGAGCCACTGCGTCGGTGTGGGTGTAACTGAAAACGTGACCGATGTGCAGCGAACCCGACGCGGTCGGCGGGGGAGTGTCGATCGAATAGACGTTCTCGCGCGCTGCTCCGGCGCGGTCAAAAACGTGGATGCCCTGGGCATCCCACTGGGTTGACCACTTGTCTTCCAGGCCCTCGAGTGCGGGCTTTTCGGGAACGTTTGCAGGCGTGGTCATTAGCCAAGTCTAACCAAAGGCGAGCACGCGCTCGGCTAGACTGGTGCCAACGACATTGAACCGGCCATCACCGGGGAGTCGCGAGAAGAACAGGGCTCGCCCTCAGTAGAACTCGCCGGGTCTGGCCCGTCACAGCCAAAGAACAAGGGGTCCCGCGCAAGCGGGGCAAGCTCAGGTGGTACCGCGCAGATTCTCGGGTCGGCGTCCTGGCGAAGTAGATGCAGCATCCTTCGTTTCAGGAGAATCCAAGTGACATATCCCAAAGTCTCGACAACCTCGACGGGCACGAAAACCGGCGCATTCGGCGAAATCGTTCCTTCGCCGTCGTTCCCCGCGCTTGAGGAGCAGACGCTCGCGTTCTGGAAGGCAGATGACACCTTCCGCGCATCCATCGCTCAACGCGCAGATCAGGGTGCAGACGAATGGGTCTTCTACGACGGACCGCCCTTTGCCAACGGCTTGCCGCACTATGGTCACTTGCTGACCGGATACGCCAAAGATCTTTTTCCGCGCTACCAAACCATGCGGGGTAAGCGCGTAGAACGTCGATTCGGTTGGGATACCCACGGTCTGCCGGCAGAGCTTGAGGCCATGCGCCAGTTGGGCATCACAAAAAAAGACGAGATCGAAGAGATGGGGATCTCGGAGTTCAACCGCGTTGCCCGCGATTCGGTGCTTGCCTACACGCAGGAGTGGGAGAACTACGTCACTCGCCAAGCGCGTTGGGTCGACTTCGAGAACGACTACAAGACGCTCGATATCTCGTTCATGGAATCGGTGATCTGGGCGTTCAAGAGGCTTCATGACAAGGGTCTGGCCTACGAGGGCTTCCGGGTTCTGCCTTACTGCTGGAACGACGAGACTCCGCTGTCGAACCACGAACTCCGCATGGACGACGACGTTTACAAGATGCGTCAAGACCAGTCGGTCACGGTCACGTTCCCGCTGACGGGCGCCAAGGCGGCGCAGTTGGGTCTCGAGGGTGTCAAAGCACTCGGATGGACGACCACCCCGTGGACCCTGCCCACCAACGCTGCTCTCGCGGTAGGGCCCCAGATCACCTATGGCATCTACCCTGCGGGGCCACATGGAGCCGCTGAGGGTCTTGAAGGCCCTTTCCTGCTCGCGACCGACCTGGCTGGCAACTATGCCAAAGACCTCGGATACTCAGATGCTGCCGAGGTGCACGCAGCTGCTGGCAAGACTTTCACCGGCGCAGAGCTCGGCGGAGTCGAGTACCAGCGCCTCTGGGATTTCTATGCCGAAGAGCCCGATTACATCGAGAACGCTTGGCGCATTCTTCCCGCGGAATATGTCACCGCAGCCGACGGAACCGGCGTTGTTCACTTGGCACCCGCCTACGGTGAAGATGACCAAAAGGTGTGTGAAGAGGCCGGCATCCCGGTGATGCTCTCGGTGGATGACGGCGGCAAGTTCCTGTCACGCTTCGGCGATGTCGCCGGCTTGCAGGTGTTCGATGCCAACAAGCCGCTGACCAAGCTCCTTCGCGAGCAGGGTCGCCTGCTTCGCGTGGCCAGCTATGAGCACAGCTACCCGCATTGCTGGCGCTGCCGCACCCCGCTGATCTATCGGGCGGTTTCGAGCTGGTTCATTCGCGTCACTGACTTCCGGGACCGCATGGAGACGCTCAACCAAGACATCAACTGGGTGCCCGACAACGTCAAAGACGGACAGTTTGGCAAGTGGGTCGCCGGCGCTCGCGACTGGTCCATTAGTCGCAACCGATACTGGGGCTCGCCCATTCCGGTGTGGAAGAGCGACAACCCCGACTACCCACGCATCGACGTGTACGGCTCGCTCGACGAGATTGAAGCAGACTTCGGAGTGAGACCGACCGACCTGCACCGCCCGTTCATCGACGAACTGACGCGCCCGAACCCTGACGACCCCACCGGCCAGTCGACGATGCGTCGCATCACCGATGTGCTGGACGTGTGGTTCGACTCGGGATCGATGCCGTTCGCTCAGGTGCACTACCCATTTGAGAACCAGGAGTGGTTCGACAGCCACAGCCCGGCCGACTTCATCGTCGAGTACATCGGTCAAACCCGTGGGTGGTTCTACACCCTGCATATTCTCTCGACGGCGCTGTTCGATCGTCCGGCGTTCAAAAACGTCGTGAGCCACGGAATCGTCCTCGGCAACGACGGCCAGAAGATGTCGAAGTCGCTGCGTAACTACCCCGATGTTTCGGAGGTCTTCAACCGCGACGGCTCTGACGCGATGCGCTGGTTCTTGATGAGTTCCCCGGTATTGCGCGGCGGCAATCTCATCGTCACCGAGGAAGGCATCCGTGAGGGTGTTCGTCAGCTCATGCTGCCGCTCTGGAACAGTTATTACTTCTTTTCGATTTACGCCAACGCCGACAACTACGAGGCAGCCTGGCGCACCGACTCGACAAACGTTCTCGACCGCTATCTGCTCGCAAAGACGGGCGATCTTATTCGAGACGTGCAGGCGCACCTTGACGACCTCGACTCAACGCTGGCGGCCAACTCTCTGCGCGAATTCGCTGACGTGCTGACCAACTGGTACGTGCGACGCAGCCGTGACCGCTTCTGGACTGGCGGCGAAGCCGGTGCTGAGGCGTTCGACACGCTTTACACCGTGCTCGAGACGCTGTGTCGCGTGGCGGCACCGCTCTTGCCACTATTGACCGAAAACATTTGGCAGGGTCTCACCGGCGGCCGCAGTGTGCACCTCACCGACTGGCCCGACGCCGCGGCCTTCCCGGTTGATGCCTCGCTGGTGTCGACGATGGACGCTGTGCGAGACATCACCTCGAACTCTCTTGCCCTGCGCAAGAAGACCGGCCTTCGGGTGCGCCTGCCTTTGGCGAACCTGACGGTGGTGACACCGGATGCGGCAGCCCTAGAAGCGTTTTCTGACATCTTGCGTGACGAGCTGAACGTGAAGTCGGTCTCACTTGTTGAGCAGGTGACCACCAGCGCCGCCGAGTACGGCATCACCTCGAAGCTCGCGGTAAACGCTCGTGTGGCAGGTCCGCGTTTGGGCAAAGACGTTCAGCGCATCATCCAAGCCGCAAAGGCCGGCGATTGGTCAGAGTCCAACGGCGTAGTCGTAGCCGGCGGAACTGAGCTTATTGAGGGCGAGTTCGAACTCACGCTCGAGACCGCTCCGGCGGCTGACGGTGCCCAGCGCGCTCTGACCCTGCTGGGCAACGGCGGATTCGTTCTTCTCGATACGCAGACGACGCCCGAGCTCGAAGCCGAGGGTCTTTCGCGCGACCTCATTCGCGCCATTCAAGACACCCGCAAGTCGGCTGGGTTCGACGTGAGCGATCGCATCAACCTCGTCATCGTTTTCTTTGACGAGGCAGATGCTGCCGCGGTGCGCTCGGTGACCGAGGTCGATATCGCCGACGAAACTCTGGCAACTGCGTTTGTGATTCACTCGCCATCAACGCGTTCCGATCTTGCAGCTCACCAAGCAGACCTGGCCAGCGAGTGGATTGGTTCGGTCACTGCGGTTGCACCCGAACACTTTGCGAACTTTGCAGCCGGCGCTTACGCCAATGCAGGAGCTTTTGTGGTGGCTGTGTCACGAGTGAATCGAGTGGTCAATGTCTGATTCTGCTGAGGACCGCGAGTACGCCCGCGCGGCGGAGCTTGTCACCAAAGAGCTCGAGCAGCGCTTGGGTGAGGGCGCTCCGCAACCTCGTCTCGAGCCGACACGTCGAGTGGTTGAGCTCCTCGGAGATGTGCATCGCTCCTACCCGGTCATTCAGATTGCTGGAACCAACGGCAAAACCAGCACCTCGCGTCTGATCGAATCGATTCTGCGGGCATACGGGTTGCGCACCGGGTTGTTCACCAGCCCGCACCTCATTTCCTTCAACGAGCGCATCCAGATCGACGGCGAGCCCATCGCGAACGACAAATTGCTCGAAAACTGGCTCGACATCAAGCCATATGTCGACATGGTCGACAACGAGCTCATGGCCAAGGGCGAAGCTCGCCTGACCTACTTCGAGGTGCTTACGATTCTTGCCTTCGCGAGTTTTGCGGATGCCCCGGTCGATGTTGCGGTCGTCGAAGTGGGTCTTGGCGGCGAGTGGGACTCCACGAACGTGGCCGACGCTGTTGTCGCCGTGTTTACGCCCATTGGTCTCGACCACACGGATCGCCTAGGAAACACGATCGAGGCGATTGCTCGCACCAAGTCGGGAATCATCAAGCCCGCTGCCATCGTCGTCTCGGCTACGCAGACGCCCGAGGCTGCTGCCGTGTTGGCCGAGGCGGCGGAATTCACTGAATCCACATTGATTGTCGTCGGAAACGACGTGCAGCTCAGCGCGAGTGTTGCCGTTGGCGGGCAGATGCTCAGCATCAAGGGCACCGCCGGCCAGTACAGCGAAATATTCCTGGGGTTGTACGGCGAACACCAGGCGCAAAACGCGGCACTGGCAATCGCCGCGGTCGAGAGCTTCTTGGGCGGTAGCAGCATCAGTCTTGATCCTGAGGTGCTCACAGAGGCGTTTGCCTCGGTTGAGTCACCGGGTCGGCTTCAGCTGGTCGCCAAACACCCCTCTGTTTTGGTCGACGCCGCGCACAACCCGCACGGGGCCAGGGCGCTAGCCGATGCTCTCGGTAGCTTCTTCAACTTCGACGAGGTTGTGCTGGTGTTCTCTGCGCTTGCCGATAAAGACGCAGAGGGTATCTTGCGCGAGATTGCGCCTCATGTGACGAGCGTGATTGTGACGACGGTCGATTCACCACGCGCAACCGATGTGGCCGAGCTCGCTCGAATCGCCAGCGGCGTCGTTGGCGCTGAAAACGTCGAGGTCATTCCTGACAGTGCCGTCGCTGTTGCCGCAGCGCGTGCCCGCGTGGCCGACAGCGACAGGGGAGCGGTGCTCGTGGCCGGCTCCATTGTTCTGGTTGGCGAAGTCATGGCTCAGGCAGCCGCAACCAAAGGATGGAAGAAGTGAGCGCGCGGAAGCCAGAACGTGCACCGCGCATCCGTCGACAGCGTTCGGTGACAGAGCTGCTTACCTCAGTGGTGCTCGGCTTTGAGTCAATCGTCATCTTCTTGGCGGCGCTGGTCATTTTCGGCCTCAAAGACCTGCCCCCGGTAGTGGCGCTGGTCGGCGGGTGGTCGCTGGCCCTCGTCATGATTCTGACGGTGCTCATCTTGCGTTACCGCGCCGGAATCGTGGTCGGATGGGTGTTGCAAGCCGTGGTTATCGCGGCTGGCTTCATTCAGGGGGCTATGTTTTTCGTAGGAATCGTTTTCGTTGCGGCATGGACATTCGCCATCGTCGCCGGTGCACGTCTTGAAAGAAAAGGTCGGTAGTGAGCACTCCCGTTGAAGAAACCCTCGTACTCGTCAAGCCCGACGGTGTAGCTCGTCAGCTCACCGGTGAGATTCTGCGTCGAATCGAGGCAAAGGGTTACGTCATCGTTGACCTCAAGATGGTTCAGGCGGATCGCGGGCTTCTCGAGCAACACTACGAAGAACACCAGGGCAAACCGTTCTTCGAGCCGCTTGTCGAGTTCATGCTCTCTGGTCCGATTGTGGCGATTCGCCTGCAGGGCAATCGTGTCATCGAAGGATTCCGCTCACTCGCGGGCACCACCGACCCCACAACCGCTGCCCCCGGCACGATTCGCGGTGACCTCGGCCGCGACTGGGGTCTCAAGGTCGCGCAGAACCTCGTGCACGGAAGCGACTCGCCTGAGTCAAGCTCGCGCGAACTCGCTCTCTGGTTCTAGCGAACTAGCGCAACTAAACGCCTGGAAAGTTACAGGTGGTGAATCCAGTCAAGCCGCAGTTGAGCGATGACGGCTTCGATCAGCAGGATGCCCAGAATCACCGTGGGAGACCACTGCAGTAGTTTTGTGCCCGCGTTGGTGAGCCACTGGCTCGTGCCCCACACGCCGTGTTTGAGTGCCCAGCCTTTGAGCACAACGACGAGCGCGATGGTTGCCACCCAAGTCACCATGCACCACGGGCACAGCGTTCCGAGACTGAAGACGCTTTCGATGAAAAGCCAGATGACAAAGGCCAAGGCACCCATGGCGCCGATGTGGAGCGCACGCCAGTACCAGCGAGCGAGTGTTCCGCCGGCAAGCAAGACCACGCCGGTCGTGATGACCACTGGCCAGGCCATCATGCCGATCATGGGGTTGGGGAACCCGAGTAGTGAGCCCTGCCAGGATGCGAGGTTCTTTCCGCACTGCACCACAATGCTGAAGTCACAGGATGCAGTCGTGCCAGGGTGCAGCAGCAGCTGGAACTTTTCAAACGTCAGCATGAACGCGGCGAGAAGACCCACGAGTCCAGAAATGATCAGGAGTAGTGAAATGCCAACCGGCTTACGTTCAGTAGTTATCTGGGTCACGCTCGCCATTATTCCAGTCAAAGTCTGAACCACGGCTGAACATGCTCACGGCGTGGGGCATTCGTGCGATACTAAAGACACGCGTTCGTCGATTCATTTCGACAATGCACGAAGACTTTGTAAAACCTCAGTGGTTTTGCGTGAGTGAATACCCGCGGGTTTTCACATGTGGTGAGAGAACAACACCGTTCTCTACCGAAAAAGTTTGGTGAGGCATCCTCGGAGGCATCGCCCCAAGGCTTAGTTTCGGCCAATGGCCGCACTGCGGTTGTTGACCGGAGCGGGAAGTACACCGCTCATGGTGAATGAATTTGAAAACACGCTGTTTCTGGAACCGAATCCAGAGAAAGCGTACAAACCTGAAGTAGTCGCTGAGGCGACGGATGTCGCGCTAGCTGACTCGCTTGAGGTGGTTGAGCTTGTCGAAACCTCCCCTGAGCTGGTCGTGTTCCCGACACTGAGCGCCGAAGAGGTCACGGACCTCATCTTTTTTGCTCCGCCGCTCCCGCCCATTGCTGAGCGTCGAGCGCGTGACCGCGGTGATCGCTTTGATGATGGTTTCGAGGACCGTGCTCCCCGCCGCGGGCGCAACGACCGAAACGATCGCAACGATCGCAGTGAGAACTCTGACTCTGACGACCGCGACGAAGACGGAGAAGGTTCCTCATCGCGAACTCGCTCACGCAGTCGCCGTCGCGGCGAGCGCGAAGATGGCGGCTCACGCGCGCCTCGTGAGCAAGAGCTGATCACCGAGCCTCAGCGCATCAAGGGTTCGACCCGACTCGAGGCTAAGAAGCAGCGCCGCCGCGATGGCCGCGATGCAGGTCGTCGCCGCACGGTTGTAACCGAGAGCGAATTCCTTGCTCGCCGCGAGGCGGTTGACCGCACCATGGTCGTTCGTGAAAAGGATGACCGTGTTCAGATCGGTGTTCTCGAGGACAACGTTCTCGTTGAACACTATGTAGCCCGCTCATCCGAGGCCAGCCTCATTGGCAATGTTTACCTGGGTAAAGTTCAAAACGTTTTGCCTTCGATGGAGGCGGCATTCGTCGACATCGGGCGCGGCCGCAACGCCGTGCTCTATTCGGGTGAGGTCGATTGGGATTCCGTCGAGACCGGCAACCAGCCCCGCCGCATCGAGCTGGCTCTCAAGCCCGGCGACAAGGTTCTCGTGCAGGTCACAAAGGACCCTGTGGGCCAAAAGGGTGCTCGACTCACCAGCCAGGTTTCGCTTCCTGGCCGCTACCTCGTCGTCGTGCCCAACGGCTCGATGAACGGGATTAGTCGCAAGCTTCCCGAAAACGAGCGCTCGCGCCTGAAGAAGATCCTCAAAGAGGTTCTGCCCGAGGGTGTTGGCGTCATCGTTCGTACCGCCGCAGAGGGTGCCACCGAAGAGCAGCTGACGGTTGACGTCAACCGACTCACGGCGCAGTGGAACAGCATTCAGGAGAAGGTTGCCAGTGGCGCCGCTCCTGCCGTGCTGCACAGCGAGCCTGACTTGCTCATCAAGATCGTTCGCGACGTGTTCAACGAAGACTTCCAGAAGATGGTCATCGATGGCGAGGCGGCGCATGCGACAATCACCGGCTACCTAAAGCAGGTTGCACCGGAGCTTCTCGAACGCATTGCTGTGCACCCCAAGGGCACTGACGCTTTTGCGGAATACCGTGTTACCGAGCAGATCGAGAAGGCGCTCGACCGCAAGGTGTGGCTACCTTCAGGTGGTTCGCTCGTTATCGACCGCACCGAAGCAATGACTGTCGTTGACGTCAACACCGGAAAGTTTGTTGGCTCCGGAGGAAACCTCGAAGAGACCGTGACCAAGAACAATCTCGAAGCCGCCGAAGAAGTCGTGCGCCAGCTTCGCCTGCGTGACATCGGCGGAATCATCGTGGTCGACTTCATTGACATGGTGCTCGAGAGCAACCGCGATTTGGTGCACCGACGTTTGGTGGAGTGCCTGAGCCGCGATCGAACAAAGCACCAGGTGGCTGAGGTCACCTCGCTCGGTCTGGTTCAGATGACACGCAAGAAGGTCGGACTCGGCCTTCTCGAAACATTTAGTGAGCCCTGTGACATCTGCGCTGGTCGCGGTGTTGTGGTGTTCCACGAGCCTGTCACTCGCAAATCGGCCAACGGACCTCAGTCACCTGCTGGAGAGAAGTCGAGCGGGCGTCGCAAGTCGCGTCAGGCTGCTGCCCCCGTGGTTGAACCGCACGTGATTCCAGAAGGTGCAGCAAGCGCCCTCGCCAAGATTGCCGCGAGCACAATTCACAACCATCACGATGACGAATCCGGCGTTGAAAGCGCTGAGATTGAGGTTGTCGAGGCGACTTCAGCTGAAGTTGTTGAAACAGAAGGGGATGAGGCGCCCGAGGTGATTGAAATTCTAGACATTCCGGTAAAGCCGCGGAGAACATCGCGTCGAGTGAGTACTCAAGACACCGAAATTCTCTTGGGGGAGGTGCTCGGAGCACTGCCAGAACCTAAGTCTCCGGGACAGGGCAAGGGGCGCGGCCGCTCGGTTTGACCGTAGGCCAAATCTCAGGCTATTCTTGACCTTTGGTGCGCCATTTGCTTCGGCAAAGAAATGCACGCAGGTTTTGTTGCGAGAGCAACACACATCAGCGCCAGACAGGCGCACATCATCAACGAAGTTAGGTACGAGAAGTGGTTTACGCAGTAGTGCGCTCCGGTGGCCGCCAAGAAAAGGTCGAGGTCGGAACCATCGTCACGATGGACCGTGTTCAGGCTGACAAGTCTGGCAACATCACTCTTCCCGCAGTTTTGCTCGTCGACGGTGACAAGATCACCTCTGACGCAGCGTCGCTGGCCAAGGTCACCGTGACCGCTGAGGTCCTTGAAGACCTCCGTGGCCCAAAGATCGTTATCCAGCACTACAAGAACAAGACCGGATACAAGCGCCGTCAGGGACACCGCCAGGAGCTTACCCGCGTCAAGGTCACCGGAATTAAGTAAGGCCGAGGAGAAGAAGACATGGCACACAAAAAGGGTGCGAGTTCCACTCGTAACGGTCGTGACTCGAACGCACAGCGCCTCGGCGTAAAGCGCTTTGGTGGTCAGAAGGTTGGCGCAGGCGAGATCCTCGTTCGCCAGCGCGGAACCCACTTCCACCCCGGCGTCAACGTCGGCCGTGGTGGCGACGACACTCTGTTCGCTCTTGCCGCTGGTTCGGTTGAGTTCGGCACGAAGGGTGGCCGCAAGGTCGTCAACATAGTCGCTGGCTAACACCAACGATTTACCTGCAACGGGGCGAGCCATGGCTCGCCTTTTTGCTTTTCATCTCGAAGCTCGCTTAGAAATTCTCGAAGGAGGGGAACATGGCTACATTCGTTGACACCGTCACGCTTCATCTGCGTGCCGGAAATGGCGGCGACGGTTGTGCTTCTATCCGCCGTGAGAAGTTCAAGCCACTCGCCGGTCCCGATGGCGGAGCTGGTGGTAACGGTGGTGACATCGTCTTGGTCGCAGACCCCCAAGTAACGACACTGCTCGGCCATCACCGTCACCCCCACCAAACCGCCGAGCACGGTGGCGATGGCATGGGTGACTATCGAAACGGCTCCACCGGAGCAACACTTGAGCTTGCTGTGCCCGTGGGCACGGTTGTCAAGGACGAGTTTGGTCGCGAGCTTGTAGACCTCAATGTGGCCGGCATGTCGATTGTCGTCGCACAGGGCGGCATGGGTGGCCTCGGAAACAACGCTCTGGCCTCGTCCAAGCGCAAGGCGCCCGGTTTTGCCCTGCTGGGGACCGAAGGCTGGCAGGGCGATGCCATCCTCGAGCTCAAGACAGTTGCCGACGTTGCACTCGTTGGCTTTCCTTCGGCGGGCAAGTCTTCATTGATTGCCGCCCTCTCGGCGGCACGTCCCAAGATTGCTGACTACCCGTTTACGACTCTCCACCCCAACTTGGGTGTCGTTCAGGCCGGCGAGATCCGATACACGATTGCCGATGTTCCCGGTCTCATCGAAGGGGCAAGCGAAGGCAAGGGCCTTGGCCTCGACTTTCTGCGTCACGTCGAGCGCTGTTCCGCTCTTCTCCACGTGATTGACTGCGCCACCCTGGAGCCTGGCCGCGACCCCCTCACCGATCTGAAGCTTTTGCAGGCTGAATTGGCTGCGTACCCCGTTCCTCAGGGTCAGGTTCCACTGCTTGAACGACCGGCCATGATTGCCCTGAACAAGGTCGACGTGCCCGACGCGCGCGATCTTGCCGAAATGGTCAAGCCTGAGTTCGAAAAGATGGGCTATCGCGTCTTTGAAATCTCTGCGGTGAGCCATGACGGGCTTCGACAGCTGTCTTACGCGCTTGCTGAAGTTGTTGAAGAAGCTCGTGCGGCAGCGGCAAAGGCCGAAGCTGAGACGCCCACGCGCATCGTTCTTCGACCCAAGTCAGTCAATCCCGTTGATTTCACCATCACGGTTGAGAACGCTCCCAGCGGGCCACTGTTTCGCATCCGTGGTGAAAAGCCCGAGCGTTGGGTTCAACAGACAATT
>CAIOLM010000026.1 GCA_903859205.1 uncultured Microbacteriaceae bacterium | reverse complement strand
GGCCCACGTGCGAAAGTCGTTGGTGCACGCCTCGAGGTAGGCCGCGTCGTGCGGAAAGAGCGGGGCGAGTTCTGCGATTGCCGCACGCAGGGCATCCGCGTGGCTGTGTGCCTGAGAATGGCTGCTCGGGTCGGCAATCGAACCGTCCTGTGACTGTAGCTTCTGCAGGGCGGAGGCGGCCGACTTGAGCTCGAGCCAGGCGGGGTGAGTGACGATGTCTACGCGTTCGATGTCGGTGTTGGGCATCTCTCCACGCTACGCCCCAGCGCATATAAAAGCCATAATGGGCTCATGAGGCTCACCGTGGAAAACACTCGTTTCGTCATCACCGGCGCCGCCTCCGGCATGGGGCTTATGTATGCCCGTCGAGCGGTGGCCGAGGGCGCCGCCGTCGTGGTGCTGTGGGACCTCGACAAGGCCGGCTTAGCCCGGGCCACATCCGAGCTCTCAAAGGTTGCCCGGCCGACCACCCAGGTTGTTGCCGACACGGTAGATCTGAGCTCACGATCAGCGATTGAGAAAGCCGCCGCTGCGGTTACCGCGAAATTTGGTGGCACCGACGTGCTCATCAACAACGCGGGCGTGGTGCGCGGTGCCTTCTTTTGGGACCACGACAACGCCAAGCACACCGAGCTCACCATGCAGGTCAACGCACTGGCCCCCATGTTTGCGACCCACGAGTTCTTGCCCGGCATGATGGCGAGCTCCTCTCCAGCGCGCATCGTGAACATCGCTTCCGCGGCGGGCATGCTGTCGAACCCAAAAATGAGCGTGTACGCATCGAGCAAGTGGGCGCTCATCGGCTGGAGTGATTCGCTACGCCTCGAGCTCAAGCGTGAGGGCTACCCGCAGGTCGCGGTCACCACGGTTGCACCCAGCTACATCTCGACGGGCATGTTCGAGGGGGTTCGTGGACCGCTGATGACGCCCATCATGAAACCCGAGTACGCGGTTGATCGCGTGTGGAGGGCGATGATTTCAGGCAAGTCGTTCCTGATGCTGCCCTGGTCGGTGCACCTTTCGAAGTTCCTGAAGGGCGTTCTGCCGCAGCGGGCGTTCGACTGGATTGCCGGCAACGTTTTTCACGTGTACGACTCAATGGAGCACTTCACCGGTCGCAAGTAGCGACGGCACCGAGGGCTAGGCCCCTACGGACGCGATTCCAAAGCCGAGCACAATCATGACCAGCGGAGCGAGCGCGGTCAGCAGACCGAGAACCCAAGCGCGTTTCTTCTGAACCATGCGCACGATTGCGGTCACGCCTAGCGCAATCACGGCGGCGGCAGGGCCAAGAATGAGCACGAGGATGCCAATCGACTTGGCCACGTTCATTCCGTTGTCGCTGATCAGCACCGACATGATGCTAAACGGAGCCCACCCCAGGGTCAGCAGCAGTCCGACGCACAGCAGCACGATCGTAATCACGCGGTCGGTGGTTGAAGCGGGGTTCTGTGACACAGGATTCTCCAGAGCTTTCGATTGTCGGTTTAGAGGAACATCGGTCGGTCTTCGTCTTCTCCGGTGAGCGTAACAACGACGGGGACGTGGTCGCTAGGGCCATCTCCCTTGCGCTCGTCGCGCACAATCTCGGCTGATTCGACCAGGTCGGCAAAGGCCGGCGAGCCCATGATGAAGTCGATGCGCATCCCCTCGTTTCGAGGAAAGCGCAGCTGTTTGTAGTCCCAGTAGGTGTAGCCCTCCGGCAGCAGCGGCCGAACCACATCGGTCAGTCCGATGCCCTCCAAGGCGAAGAACGCGTCGCGCTCGGGCTGTGAGACGTGCGTCGAATTCACGAACTCAGCCATGTCCCACACGTCGGTGTCAAAGGGAGCAACGTTCCAGTCACCCATGAGGGCCAGCGGAATGTCTGGATGCTCGGCCAGCCAGCTCTGGGTATCGCGAGCTAGCCCGGCCAACCACTCGAGCTTGTAGGGGTAGTGCGCGTTGTCGAGCTCACGACCGTTGGGCACATAGAGGCTCCACACGCGAACACCCTCGATAGTCGCACCGATGGCTCGTGCCTCAACCGGCGGCTGGCCGTCGTCGCCGACCGGACCAAAGCCCGGTTGTGACGGGAAGGTGACCTCCACGTCTTCGAGTCCGAGGCGGCTGGCAATCGCCACACCGTTCCATTGGTTCAGCCCATGCAGCACAACCTCGTACCCGGCTGCTTCGAACGCTGCATAGGGAAACTGACTGTCGCGACACTTAATCTCTTGCATGGCGAGCACATCGATGTCGCCTCGGTGCAGGTAGTCGATGACGCGGTCAACCCGTGCGCGAATCGAGTTGACGTTCCAGGTGGCTATGCGCACTAGACGATCCGACAGGTATTGCCGAGTTCGGCATCCACGCCACCGTCACGGTGGGCTTCGATGTATCCGGGATTGCGCTCAAGCCAGGCGGTGACGAACCAGCAGCCCGAGGTGATCTTCTTGTCGGTGGTCGCCAGGATGTCGTCGATCACGCGCTTGACCATGATGGCCCCGATGCCGCCGCCTCGCTGGGTTGGGTCGACAAAAGTTCCGGTGATCATGAACTCGTCACCGCGAATCGCATAGGCGGCGTGGCCGATTTCGGCGCCGTCTTTAAGCAACAGATAGCGCGAAGTGCTGGGGGAGTGAACAACCTCGAGGCTCATACGCAAAGACTACCGACGTGAGCAAGTGCGAGAATGAAGGCATGACGACAGGCTCGGTTATCTTTGGCGACAACGCCGAGGTTCTGCCGACCCTCGCCGACGGCAGCTTTGAGCTGATTTACATCGACCCGCCCTTCAACACCGGGCGTGAGCAGGTGCGTGGTCGCAGCACCATGACCAGGGCCACGGCTGATACCGATGACTCGGCGCTCACGGTGACCGGTTTCAAAGGGCAGTCGTACGAGCGCATCCGCCACTCGCTCATGCGCTACGACGACCGCTTTGATGACTACTGGGGTTTTCTCGAACCGCGTCTCGAAGAGGCCTGGCGCTTGCTCGCGGCCAACGGCACGCTCTATGTGCACCTCGATTACCGCGAGGCGCACTACGCGAAGGTCATGCTCGACGCGCTCTTCGGTCGCGACTCATTCTTGAACGAGATTATTTGGGCTTATGACTACGGCGGAAAGTCAAAGAACCGTTGGCCGGCCAAGCACGACACGATTCTGGTCTACGTCAAAGACCCCAAGAACTACATTTTCAATTCGGATGCCATCGACCGCGAGCCTTACATGGCACCGGGCTTGGTGACCGCTGACAAGATCGAGCGCGGCAAGCTGCCCACCGACGTGTGGTGGCACACCATCGTTTCGCCGACCGGCAAAGAGAAAACGGGATACCCCACGCAGAAGCCAGAGGGCATTTTGCGTCGCATCATTCAAGCCTCGACGAACGAGGGAGACACCGTGCTCGACTTCTTCGCGGGCAGCGGAACCACGGGCGCCGTGGCTAAGGCGCTTGGTCGTAACTTCGTCTTGGTAGACCAAAACCTCGAGGCAATCGCAGTGATGCGAGAGCGGCTCGGGGTTTCGGGCGTTGACTTTATCGACGCAACTGAGCAGGCGTCTTAGCTCTTCTTCTTAGGGGCTTTCGCGGGCTGTGCTTTCGCGGCCTTAGCCTCTGCGGCCTGAAGCGAAGCATCCTCATAGCTTCCACCGGCAGTGCCAGGGTCAACCATCGCACCCATCTGGTCGGCAGCCTTTTCGGCCATCACGGCGGCATCGCGAGCGGCAAGCTCTTCGATGCCTGAGCGCTGACGCAGCGGCGGGGTCTTCAGGAACCAGCTCAAGCCGAAGGCAATGATTGCCACGACGAGACAGATCCAGTAGACCGACAGCGACGCGTTTGAGAAACCAACCAAGAACGGGTCGCTCAGACGGTGGTCAGCGCCGATGAGGAACGACGTGTCTCCGTTCATTGCGTTAGTCGCAGAACCCGGGTTCTTCTGTGCACCGAGAAGCACCTTGAGGATTGGCTTGTTTGCCGGGTCGGCCAGAACGGCCGGGTCCTTCAGGGCCGCTTTGAGGGGGTCCATGAAGGTCGGGTTTTTGAAAGCCGCGGCAATCGTCTCGGGGATGCGCGAGAACAGAACCGAGAAGAGCACGGCGGTTCCGGCCGTTCCACCCATGGTGCGGAAGAACGTGGACGACGACGTGGCCACACCCATGTCTTGAGGGTCGACCGAGTTCTGGCTGGCCACGGTAAGGGTCTGCATGAGCTGACCCAGACCAGCACCCAGCAAGAACATGCCGACCATGATGAACCACACCGGCTTGTCGAAGGTAAGGAACGTCAAGAAGCCGTAGGCGACGACCAGGAAGGCTGTTCCCGTTCGCGGGAACCACTGGTAGTTGCCCGTGCGCGACATGATTTGACCGCTGATCATTGAGGCGGCCATCATGCCGACGATCATCGGCAGCATCAGCAGACCGCTCTCGGTCGGAGTCGCGCCAAGCACGAGCTGTAGGTAGAGCGGAATGGTCATCATTCCACCGAACATGGCGAATCCAACAAAGACGCCCATGATGGTGGCCATGGAGAACGTTTGTGACTTGAACAGCTTCGTCGGGATGAGCGCGTCATCTCCCATGCGGCGTTCAACGAGGATGAACATCAGAATGCCTACTGCACCAATCAGGTAGCACGCCCATGCCGCACCTGAACCCCAGCCCCACTCGCGCCCCTGTTCTGCCACGAGCAGAAGAGGAGCCACCGACATGATGACGAAAGTGGCACCCCACCAGTCGATGCGAACGCCTCGACGGTGATTAGCCGGGAGGTGAAGGAAGGCCAAGACAACCAGCAGGGCAACGATGCCTACCGGAATGTTGATGAGGAATACCCAGCGCCATCCTGAGATGCCAAGAATGTCGGGTGTACCCGAGAGCAATCCGCCGAGCAATGGCCCAATCACGCTCGAGACACCAAATACGGCGAAGAAGAGGCCTTGGTACTTGGCTCGCTGACGTGGGGCGAGCATGTCACCCATGATGGCCAGGGGCAGCGCCATCAAACCACCAGCACCCAAACCCTGCACCGCACGCCACCCGGCGAGCTGATACATGTCGCTCGCGGTGCCGGCAAGCAGTGACCCAAGCAAGAAGATGGCGATTGCGATGATGAACAGCGGTCGCCGACCGAAGATATCGCTGAGCTTGCCATAGATCGGCGTGGCAATGGTCGACATAATCATGTAGCCGGTGGTGACCCACGCCTGCAGGCTCATGCCGTCGAGGTCGTCGGCAATGGTGCGCATTGACGTGCTCACAACGGTCTGGTCGAGCGCCGAGAGGAACATTCCGGCAAGAAGACCAACCATGACGAGGTTAATCTGGCGGATGGTCATGGTAGAGCCGGCGGAGAGCTTTCGTGCGTCTCGCTCTGAGGAGGACGACGACTTTTGCGGTGAATTGGCCACGACGAACCTAACTGATGTTGGGGAGAAGATTTCGCGACTGCGCGATTGCGACACAAGCGCGCTAGGAACAACAACGCAGGGCATTTCCATACTATTCCCCTAAACTCGCGAACGTGAATTCCCGACCCAACAATCAGCGAGCATCCCGCAGCCGTTCGTCACAGCGAGTACCGGCACATCAGCGCTCGGGCTTTTGGTGGATGCTTTTTGCCATGGTTGTGATTGTTGGGGCAGGGGCATCTTTCGTCGGCATCTCGGCGGTTCACCCGCCAACGGCGGCCACCGCCTCGACCGGGTCAGTTGCGCCTGCGGCAGACCCGCCCGCGTTCAACATGCGTAAATACACTTTGGACGCCCCCAGCAGTCGGTGGGTCGTGGTCGACAAGCTGCGCCCCCTGAACCCGCGCAAGTATGAGCCGTCCGACTTGGTGCGCGTCTCGATTCCCAGAACGTTTTCGGCGACCATTCGACGGGAAGCCAACACGGCACTGACGCTCATGAATAAAGAGTTCGTGCAGAGCCATCCCAAGTACGGCCTCGTCGTGCACAGCGGATACCGCAGCTATGCCACCCAGAAAGCGGTGTGGGATGGCGACTACACACTCACCGCGCTACCCGGTTACAGCGAACACCAGACCGGTTGGGCTGTTGACCTCGCGGGTAAGAACGGTAAGTGCGCCATCTACGAGTGCTTCGCGAACACCACTGAAGGCAAGTGGTTGGCTGCCAACTCCTATAAGTACGGTTTCATTTTGCGCTATCCCAAGGGCATGCAGAACGTGACCGGCTATCAATTTGAACCGTGGCACTACCGTTACGTTGGCACGCTTCTCTCGATCGAAATGCACAACCGTAACATCAAGACTTTGGAGCAGTTCTTCGGCCTCCCGAACGCCCCCAAGTACGGGGTCGGCGGGCACTAGCTCAGCGCGGCGTCAACAATCTTGCGGGCTTCCGCCTGCACGAGTTTGAGGTGCTCAGGCCCCTTGAACGATTCCGCGTAGATCTTGTAGACGTCTTCCGTTCCTGACGGGCGCGCTGCGAACCACGCAAATTCGGTCTGCACCTTGAGCCCCCCTATCGCGGCACCGTTTCCGGGAGCGTGAGTGAGCTTGGCCGTGATGGCGTCGCCGGCGAGGGTCGTCGCCACGATGTCGCCTCCGCTGAGTTTGCCGAGCTTGTTTTTTTGTTCGCGATTGGCCGGCGCATCCACACGCTCGTAGGCGGGCTCGCCGAACTGCTCGACGAGTTCGCGGTACAGCTGTGAGGGGGTTTTGCCGGTCACTGCGATGATCTCGCTTGCAAGCAGGGCAAGAATGATGCCGTCCTTATCTGTTGACCAGACGCTGCCGTCGAAGCGCAAGAACGATGCCCCGGCGCTCTCTTCTCCACCGAACCCGACTGAGCCATCAACCAGGCCGGGCACGAACCACTTGAATCCGACGGGAACTTCCCATAGCTCGCGGCCGAGAGATTCGGCGACCCGGTCAATCATGGTGCTCGAAACGAGCGTCTTGCCGATGCGAGCGTCACCGCGCCAGTGAGGTCGGTGGCGATACAGGTAGTCAATGGCCACGGCCAAGTAATGGTTGGGGTTCATGAGTCCGGCGTCGGGCGTCACGATTCCGTGGCGGTCGGCGTCAGCATCGTTGCCGGTGAGCACATCGAATTCGCTGCGCTTGCCGATGAGCGAGGCCATCGCGTTCGGGCTCGACGGGTCCATGCGAATCTTTTCATCCCAGTCGAGGGTCATAAATGCCCACCGCGGGTCAACATCGGGGTTCACGACGGTCAGGTCGAGCCCATACTGGGCGGCAATCTGACCCCAATAGGCAACGGATGCGCCACCGAGCGGGTCTGCTCCGATACGCACCCCGGCCGCGCGAATCGCCTCCATGTCGATCACGTTGGCGAGGTCATCCACGTAGTTCGCCAAGAAGTCATAGCCCTCGACGCGGTCGCTCGGATCGACGCGCTGCACATCGACTAGCCCGGCAGCGATGAGTTCGTTCGCGCGCTTGGCAATCCAGTTGGTCGCGTCGGAGTCTGCGGGGCCACCGTGCGGAGGGTTGTACTTGAAGCCACCGTCTTGGGGTGGATTGTGCGAGGGCGTAACCACAATTCCGTCGGCCTGATCAGCGTGACCCGCGTTGTTGTACTTCAGAATCGCATGCGAGATCGAGGGGGTTGGCGTGTAGCCATCGCGGGAATCAGCGAGCACCCGAACGCCGTTGGCCACGAGCACTTCGAGCGCGGTGGTCTGTGCCGGGCGACTCAGAGCGTGGGTGTCGGCACCGATGAACAGCGGGCCGGTGATTCCTTGAAGCGCGCGATACTCGACGAGGGCCTGCGTGGTGGCTGCGATGTGGTCTTCGTTGAACGCTGTGTTGAACGAGGAGCCGCGGTGGCCGCTCGTGCCAAAGACAACCGCCTGATCGGGGTTGCTCACATCGGGGTGACCCGAGTAATACGCCGCAATCAGTGCATCGACATCAATGAGGTCGGAGGCAAGGGCACGGGTTCCAGCGCGAGTGTTCACGCCCTCAGTCTGCCAGCGCTAGTACCCTAAAGAAATGGCTTCGACACGAAAACCTTCCGGCCCACGCACCTACAGCTACCTGGGTCCTGCTGGCACGTTCACCGAAGCTGCCCTGGCCCAGGTTCCCGAGGCCAAGGGTGCAACTTGGCGCCCGGTGACCAATGTGGGCGAGGCGCTCGACGACGTCGTCAAGGGTCGTTCAATTGCGGCCATGATTGCGATTGAGAACTCGGTTGACGGTGGCGTTACCGCAACGCAAGACGCGCTGGCGAACATCCCGAATCTGCGCATCATTGGCGAGTACCTGGTGCCGGTTTCGTTCAACCTCGTTGCCCGCCCTGGTACCGCTCTCAAAAACGTCAAGGTCGTCAACGCGCACCCGGTGGCCTACGGCCAGTGCCGTGCGTGGCTCGAGTCGAAGATCAAGAACCACGAGCACATGCCGGCGACGAGCAATGTTGGCTCGGTTGTTGAGTTGCTCTCCGGTACTGGTGACGCGGCTATTGCTCCTCCAGGAATCGAGAAACACCATAAGGTAACGGTCTTGGCCAAGAGCATCGGTGAGAACAAAAACGCGATGACCCGTTTCGTGCTCGTGAGCAAGACCACCGAGCTGCCCAAGCCCACCGGTCGCGACAAGACCAGCCTGATTGTCGAGCTGCCCGATGACCGCGCCGGAGCGTTGCTCGAGATGCTTGAACAGTTCGCCACTCGCGGAGTAAACCTCAGCCTGATTCAGTCGCGCCCGATTGGCGATGAAATCGGTCGCTACCGTTTCGTCATCGACGCCGACGGTCACGTTCGCGAAGAACGAATGGCGGATGCCCTGCTGGGCCTTCGTCGTTTCAGCCCTCGTGTCACCTTCCTTGGTAGCTACCCGCGTGCTGACCGAGCGGCAACCAAGCATGCCGACCAGTACGCCGACAAGGTGTTCACCGACGCCCGCAAATGGCTCAAGGGAATCCTCGGTTAAGCTCGTATCGTGATTGACCTTCAGCTTCTCCGCGACCACCCGGACGTCATTCGACGCTCGCAGGCTGCTCGTGGCGCATCGGTGGAGGCTGTCGATGAGGCCATCGCTGCAGACGCTGCAAAGCGCGCTGCCCTGACCGAATTTGAGAACCTTCGTGCTGAGCAAAACGCCTTCAGCAAGAAGGTTGGCCAGGCACAAGGTGACGAGAAGAAGGCCCTGCTGGCCGAGGTGGCCGAGTTGTCGCAGCGCGTGAAAGATGCCCAAGCTGCAGCAAACGATGCCGATGAGGCCTTCACTAAAATCGTGCGCAGCATTGAAAACGTGATTATCGAGGGTGTGCCTTCTGGCGGAGAAGAAGGATTCGTCACGCTCCGCGAACACGGCACAGCTCCGACCTACGATTTTGAGGTTCGCGACCACGTTGAGATTGCCGAAGGGCTCGACGCTATCGACCTCGTGCGCGGAGCCAAGGTTTCAGGCTCACGCTTCTACTTCTTGAAGGGTATTGGCGCGCGTCTCGAGCTGGGCCTGATGAACATGGGCCTCGACAAGGCGCTCGGGTACGGCTTCACCCCGTTGATTACCCCGACGCTCGTGCGCCCCGAGGTCATGCAGGGCACGGGGTTCTTGGGCGAGCACGCCGACGAGGTCTACTACTTGCCGGCCGACGATCTGTACCTCACTGGAACAAGCGAGGTCGCGCTCGCCGGGTACCACGCCGATGAGATTCTCGATGTGTCGAATGGTCCGATTCGTTACGCGGGCTGGTCGTCGTGCTACCGACGCGAGGCCGGCTCAGCCGGAAAAGACACCCGCGGCATCATTCGCGTGCACCAGTTCAACAAGTTGGAGATGTTCGTCTACGCGCATCCCGATGAGGCCGAAGCAGAGCACGACAAGCTTGTCGCGTGGCAAGAAGAGATGATGCAGGCGCTCGACCTTACGTACCGAGTCATTGATGTCGCCGCCGGAGACCTCGGTTCGAGCGCTGCTCGCAAGTTCGACATCGAAGCCTGGCTGCCCTCGCAGTCGGCCTATCGCGAGCTCACCAGCACTAGTAACTGCACCACTTTTCAGGCTCGTCGTCTCGACACCCGTTACCGCACAGAGTCGGGCAAGACTTCTCCGGTCGCAACGCTGAACGGAACGCTCGCGACCACGCGTTGGATCGCCGTCTTTCTGGAGACGCACCAGCGTGCCGACGGATCAGTCTTTGTTCCGCCGGCTCTGCGCCCCTACCTCGGCGGGCTCGAGGTTCTCGTTCCTGTTGCCGGAGCTTAAGCGTGAGCGTTGACCGCTGGTTGGTCGCCCTCGATATCGACGGCACCCTCCTGACGCACCGAGGTGAAATTGCGCCAGAAATCGTGGATGCGGTCGCCCGCGTTCAAGCCGCCGGACACGAGGTTATGCTCGCCACCGGTCGCGCCATGAGCGAAACCGTCGAGGTGATTGCCGAGCTCAAACTCAATCCTGAGTACATCGTCTGCTCGAACGGTGCTGTTGTCTGGAAGCGCGATGCCACTTCTCGAATCGGCTACCGCGAAGAATATGTTGAGACCTTTGACCCGTCGGCCGCTCTGAGGACCATCCGCCCGTTCTTGCCCGAGGGCAAGTTCGCGATTGAAGACGCCGACGGTGACTACTACTTCACCGAGCCGTTCCCTGGCATGCAGTCGCTCTACGGCAGTCACAAGGTCCCGTTCGAAGAGCTACTCAACCGGCAGGCAACTCGCGTCGTTGTTGTTTCTTCAGCGCACGACACTGATGATTTTCTGAGCGCGGTCGAAGAGATGGGACTGCACCGCGTGACTTACGCAATCGGGCTCACCGCTTGGCTCGACATCGCGCCCGAGGGCGTTAACAAAGCAACCGGTCTCGAGCGCGTCCGCGAGCATCTCGAGATTCCACGCTCGCGGCTGTTTGCCATTGGTGACGGTCGCAACGACATCGACATGCTCGAGTGGGCCGCCGCTCACGGTCGTGGTGTGGCCATGGGGGATGCCCCCGAAGAAGTGCTCGCGGTGGCAAACGAAGTCACCGGCCCGGCCAGCGAACTCGGTGCCGTGGCGCCGCTGCTTGCGCTGCCAGGGGTTTAGTCCACGTCGGGCGTGGGCCGATTCGGCCTCGCTGAGACGCTCGAACGGTCATCCGCTCAGGTTCTTGCCAGTAAGTGCTGAAAGCCTAGGGTGAGCCGTCGGGTAGACTTGCCCTTGTTACCTTCCGCCGCTGGAAGTTGTAACACGGGAGGGCTGTCCGAGCGGCCGATGGAGCTGGTCTTGAAAACCAGTGAACAGAAATGTTTCGTGGGTTCGAATCCCACGCCCTCCGCCACACAAACTGAAGGACCCCCATGACCAACCCGAACGAAAAGGCTCGCCGCGCTCGTAGCGCCAAGGCGACGCCTGCGCCAGGTGTCGTTCGTCATGGACGAGCGGGAACGCTCCCTCGCCGCCGCTCAATTCTCGGCGTAATCGGAATCGCGCTGGCCGTGGTTTTGGTCAGTGGCGGTTCGGTCGCCGCCATCGCTGCCTACGACATTTTGCAGAGTCGTCGCACTGTCAAACTCGACGGCCCGCCGCCCGGAATCGGCGCCATTGAAGGCGGATTCAACATGCTTCTCGTCGGAAGTGACACTCGCAACGGCCAATCGAACAACTATGGCGCTAACCCTGGTTCCTCGCTCAACGACGTGACCATGGTCATTCACGTTTCGAAGGACCACAAAAACGTCACCGTCGTGAGTATCCCGCGTGACATGGTTGTGCCTATTGCTGATTGCGCCGGTGGCGGTGGCGGGTGGACTGGCCCGATCAACGCGACTCTTTCCGAGGGTGGCCTTGCCTGTGTCAACAAGACGGTAGAGGAACTCACCGGGCTCAAGATTCCGTTCGCCGGGTTGGTCACGTTTGACGCGGTCGTAGGACTCTCCAAGGTTGTCGGCGGCGTTCGAGTGTGCGTGAGCGACAACATCGACGACCCGTACACGAACCTCAAGCTCAGCAAAGGCTGGCATGTGCTTCAAGGATGGGGCGCGCTTGCGTTCCTGCGCACCAGACACGGTGTCGGTGACGGGTCCGACCTCGGTCGAATCAGCAACCAGCAGGTATTCCTGAGCGCGTTGATGCGCAAGGTTAAGAGCGAGAGTGTGTTGACGAATCCGCTCACGCTGTATTCGATGTCTAAGGTCATGGTCTCGAACATGACGCTTTCGAGCAGCCTGAACAACCCTGATGTGCTCGTCTCGATGGCCCTCGCACTAAGGAACATCGAGCTGAAGAACATCGTCTTCGTTCAGTACCCGGGAACCCTCGGCAACCCGGGGGTTTACAAAAGCAAGGTTAAGCCCGACCTCGAAGCCGCGGCGACACTGTTTGATGCCCTCAACAAAGACCTCCCGGTAACTCTGACCGGTGGTCTTGGACGCGGAGCAGAAGCGGGCAAAGCGCCAGCCGTAGCTAGCACCCCGACTCCTACCCCCACGGGAACGAAGAAGGCGACTGCGAAGCCGACGAACACGCCCACTCCAACCGCGACCGCCAAGCCGGTCCAGCTCGACGGAAGCATCACGGGTCAGTCGGCTGATCAGTACACCTGCTCGAAGGCCAACTAGCGCATCCCTTGTGCCCTGAGTTTTCACCTAGGGTCGCCCCACTATTAGACTGTGTGAGTTGCGTTCCGTGAGGTGCGCACGGGAGACGTCGCATAGTCAGGCCTAGTGCACCACCCTGCTAAGGTGGAGTTCTCGTAAGGGAACCGAGAGTTCAAATCTCTCCGTCTCCGCGAATGAAAAACCCCCGAAATCTCGGGGGTTTTCTTCACTCTCGCCCGCGAAAGGCCTCTGCATGTCAACCGAACAGGTCGCCGGATACAAGCACCGTTGGCTCGTGCTGACGGTCGTTCTGATCGCCGAAATGATGGATCTTCTCGATTCGACAATCGTCAACGTGGGCGGCCCTGAGCTGGCCCAAAAACTTCACGCGACTCCGACCGAGCTGCAGTGGGTGATTGGTGGATACGCCCTCTCGCTTGGATCAGGACTCATCTTGGGCGGTCGCCTGGGTGACCGCTTTGGCCGACGCAACATGTTCCTCTTCGGACTCATCGGCTTCACGCTCGCTTCTCTTGCCTGCGCGGTAGCTCCGACCATCGCTGCACTCATCGTGCTGCGTTTCGTGCAGGGGTTCTTGGGCGCAATGCTCCTCCCTCAGGGTTTTGGACTGATTCGCGACGCATTCCCGCCGGCCGAGTTCGTCAAGGCATTCGCGGCATATGGTCCGGCTTTTGGGCTTGGCGGAATCCTCGGACCGGTCATCGGTGGCTTTCTTATCGAGGCGAACGTGCTCGACCTCGGGTGGCGCGCGGTCTTCTTGGTCAACGTTCCGATTGGCGTGGCTGCGACGCTCCTGGCCATTCGCTTCGTTCAGAAATCCGCGGGCGACCGCTCAATAAAAATCGACATCTTCGGCGCGCTTTTGGTGATGGTGGCCTCTGGCTTGTTGGTCTACCCCTTGATTCAGGGGCAAGAGGCCGGATGGCCCCTCTGGACCTACCTCATGCTTGCCGGCTCCGTCGTGGGATTCCTGCTCTTCGCCCGACTCGAGTTCATTGCGCGTCGCAAGGGTAAGACGACTCTTATCGACCCAACCATCTTCAAGAACCGGGATTACACTTTCGGTCTGGCCGGCCTCGGCCTGTACTTCTCGGGCTTTACCGGCATCTACCTGATTCTGACCCTGTTCTTGCAGTTTGGTGAGAAGTTCACCTCGGCTGAAGCAGGCTTAGGAAACATCCCGATCGCGGTTGGCTCTGCAATTGGCGGAACCCTGAGCGGCGCTTTCTTGGCGGAGAAGCTTGGCGGCAGGTTCACGCTCCAAATCGGTGCCGCGGTTCAGCTCCTCGGTGTCGTCGTCCTCTGGTTCTCGCTCTCGAGTCTCGACAATTTCAGCATTTGGCAGATTGTTCCGGGCCTTGTGATCTCGGGCATCGGAACCGGGCTCATCGCCGCTCCTATCTTTGACACGATTCTCTCGACGGTTGAACCCCAGCAGAGCGGATCGGCCAGCGGAGTGCTCTCGGCGGTGCAGTCGGTCTTCTCGTCGGTAGGCGTTGCAATCTTCGGAACGGTCTTCTTCACCTACGCCTTGGTCGGTCAGGCCGATGTTGGTTTCCGAACGGGACTTATCGTGCAAGTTGTCGTCATCATCCTGTTCGTTGGTGTCGCTACGTTCCTACCTCGCCGCATTCAGCGCTAACCGAGCATCCCACCACGAGCGAAGTCGCCGCTCGAGCGGTTTCTCGACGACCAAGTGCAGCAGACCAGCCACGGTTAGAGCGAAGACGAAGATGACCAGGTACCAGCCGAGGTTGGTCCAACTGGCGGAGCGTGTACCGAGGAAGTCGCGAACAAAGTAAATGCAGGTGGCATGAACGAGGTAGAACGCGAACGACCACTCGCCCAAAATCACGAGAGGTCGCCATTGCAGAACTGACTTCTTGCCGCGAGCGTTGCGTGCCGCGACGACGGCAATCATGAAGGTGAAAATCAGCAGCATCCATGACGGGGAGTAGTCGATCAGAATGTGCGAGGCGAAAGAGTCGAGCTTCATTGAACTTGCGGCCGCAAGAGCCAAGCAAAAAGCACCCAAGCAAGCGAACGCGGTCCACGAAGGGACCTTGGTGAGGTAGCCGCGTCGCACGGCCGCGCCGACGGTCATGCCCAGAACGAACTCGCTCAGGCGCGAAATGGGCAACGGTACTTGGGCCGTCCATCCTCCCCAGCCACTGAGCGAAACGGCGTTGTACCCGAGGGAGATGACAAAAACGCCGATTCCGACGAAGAGCAGACCACGAGTGTTCGCAAGGCGCATGGCACGCGAGATAAACGGATGAAGGGCATAGAAGAAGAATTCGCAGGTGAGGGTCCATGACGCCGGATTGCCCGAAAAGAGCACACCCGGATCTCGCGACCACCCCTGAAGAATCGGAACAGAGAGCAGCAGAATCGGGATGCTCACCATCTTGACCCACCAGTGATCGGGGTCAGGCGAGAAGCTGTAAAAAATCGGAATAGCCAGGAGCAGCGCGACGAAGTTTGCCGGCCAAATTCGTGAGAAGCGCCGCCAGTAGAAGGTGCTCTTCTTTGTGCCGGGAGTCGTGGAAAGCGTCAACACAAATCCCGAGAGAACAAAGAAGAACATCACGCCGAAGTCCCCGAGTTTTGCCAGAGAACCAAACCCAGGCAGTGGCAGGAAGCGCATGTGGAACATGAACACGGCGAAAGCCGCCCACCACCTCAGGCCGGTAAGCGCATCGAGGCGAGTGGGGCGGTCGCTGGCCGCCGGGGAGTCTGAACGTTCGACAAGGCTCGGTGCCTCTACTCGTTGCCACTGGGCTTCGGAGAAAGTTCTCCCCGGATGAGCTTGTGTTGTGCCGCCTGCGCGACCGGGCGAATGGTGATGAGGTCGAGATTCACGTGTCCGGGCAGTTCGAGCGCGTGCACGATTACTTCGGCAACATCCTCGGCGGTCAACGGATTCGCGACGCCCTCGTAGACCGCGGCCGCGCGCGCGGGATTGCCCAACCGGTTGAGGGCGAATTCCTCTGTCTTGACCATGCCCGGAGCAATCTCCAGGACCCGGATGGGTTCCCCTGCGAGCTCGAGACGAAGCGCGCCAACGACGGCGTGAGCGGCGAACTTTGCGGCGTTGTATCCGCCGCCGCCCTCGTAAGGCACAAATCCGGCTGTTGATGTGACGGTCATGATGTCAGCGTGCGAGTCGGTACTGGCTTGGCGCAACAGGGGCAGGAGCGCACTGGTCACGCGTTTGAGTCCGATGACATTCACGTCGAACATTTTCTGCCAATCCGCCGGGTCACTTTCTTCGACGCTCGCGCCGCCGAAAGCCCCGCCCGCATTATTGATGAGCGCGTGAACCGCTCCTGAATCTGCAAGGTAGGCATGAAGGGCGTCAACGTCAGCCGGCTCGGTGATGTCGGCGACGAAGGTGGCGCATCCGATTTCTGCAGCAAGGGTTGCCAGACGGTCGGCGCGACGGGCGACGGCGACAACACTCCACCCGTGCTGGGAAAAAAGCCGCGCAGTGGCTTGGCCTATTCCCGAGCTTGCCCCAGTGATAACAACGCGACGATTCTTCACCTTGCAAATGTATCGTTGCTGGGCGTGTATGACGTTCGGAGATATCGAACTAGTGCGCGAGCAGAAATCCCGCCAGAACTTTCGCGGTAAGCGACCCATTGTGATATCTGCTCGCAAACGCGGGCCCGGTGGACGCTATTCGCTGGAAGCGAGCTCGTTCGCGAATGACGAGTTTGATTGTTGAATCGAGGTCAATTGCACGGCTTTCAACGATAGGAAGTTCAGCTCCGTCCTTTTCGAGAACGAACGAACGAACGAAGTCACTGACGTGTGAGATTACGACTCGGCCGGCTGCGAGCGCTTCAACGGCCGCTACCCCGTAAATGCCCAGCCGAAACTGATCAAGCACGATGTCTGCGCTCGCGACCTCCTGAAGCAGGTTCTCATGAGTCAAACCCGAGAGCCGGCGGTATTCAATCACGCCCTCGTCATGGAGCTTCTGCATGAGAACGTCAACGATTTCAGATCCTTTGAGAAGGGCGTTCGTTGGAGCATGCACGACGATTGGTCGTGATCGTGTGAGGGGTGCTTCGCCTTTGGGGAGTTTGAGCGGATTCACAACGATGGGTAGCCACGTGGCTTCAGGAGCGTCCTGCAATAAATCAGGCGTTGTGACGAAAACCTGCCCGCCAAACTCGCGGAGCAGCTTGATGTGCTCCTTGGCCTGACGTTCGAGGTCGGCCGTCTGGCTCATCAAACCCTTCGCAAATGGGGAGTCGGCGTCAAGTTGAGCGTGGCGGCTAGGGAGGCGAACATCCGACCCGTGGCAGATGAAGCCGACCTTGAGGCCAGCGGCCCGCATCGCTCTGACCTCACCCTTCAGTGCACGCAAAGCCGAGAACGACGAGAACTTCTTGCCGAACAACGGCCGTTCGGCCTCGATCAAAACGTGCGTGAAGTGAGATTTCACGGCCTTCCACTGGGCCGCCTGCCACGTCTTGCTATAGGCATACGTTGAGGCAGGAACGCTCACATCCACAGGAAATGCAAAGGTGCTTTTCCCCAAGAACTGCATGCTTTGAGCCCTTACATTGGGCAGATTTTTTGCTGCCTC
>CAIOLM010000025.1 GCA_903859205.1 uncultured Microbacteriaceae bacterium | reverse complement strand
TGAACTGGTCTCGGCCGTGCTGACTCAGGCGCGCCTGCGGTCCAAGGCAGAACTCAAGTTCGGTGACTTTGCTGCCGAGATGCTGTTCACCGAGGCTGGGCTCGAGCAGGCAACCCGCCTACAGGTTGCCGCATTGCACGCCGGGCGCTTCCGTGTTGCCGGGATTGAGCGAGTGGCCGACCTGGGCTGCGGTCTCGGCGCAGATGCTTTGGCGATGTCGGCGCTTGGCATTGCTGTGACCGCCGTGGAACGTGACAAGGTTACGGCATCACTGGCCGCCTACAACCTGGCTGCCTTTGACCAGACCGTGGTGATTAATGCCGACGCCACCCGGCTCGATCTTTCGGCCATCGACGGTGTTTTTCTTGACCCCGCCCGACGCACAAGCGGACACAGCAACACGTCGAGGGTCTCGAGCGACGACTACTCCCCCAGTCTCGAGTTCGCGTTCGGTCTCGCCACCGAACTGCCGACCGGAATCATGTTCGGGCCCGGTCTTGACCGCGACCTGATTCCCGACAACTGCGAGGCACAGTGGGTTTCGGTCAACGGCGACCTCGTCGAGATGGGCCTGTGGTTCGGCCCGTTGGCCAGGCCAGAGATCACGCGCGCAGCACTACTGCTTGATGCGAACGGCATGCACGAAATGACCGGGTCATCGGATGCCCCTGACGAGGCAGTTGGCCCTCTCGCGAAATACCTCTACGAACCAGACGGTGCGGTCATTCGTGCGAGGCTCATCGGCGACTTGGCCAGGCGGATTGGCGCACATCCGATTGCGGACCAGATTGCTTACCTGTCGAGCGAGTCACTCACGCAAACGCCATTCGCTCACACTTTCGAAGTCCACGAAGTGTTCGCGCTCGACGTGAAGTCACTGACCGCAGAGCTCAAGGCGCGGGATATCGGAACGCTCGAGATCAAGAAACGCGGGGTCGACATCGACCCTGCCGAGTTCCGCAAGAAGCTCAAGCTCAGCGGAACGAAATCAGCCGTGCTTTTTTTGACCCGGGTGGGCGACGAGAGAAAGGCTCTTCTGGCGAAGAGGCTTTAGTTCATCATCGCGTTGTCGTAGTACATGCCGCCATTGTCAATCCAGGCGCGACCAAAGATCGCGAACAGAACGATGAGCAGAAAGAACCCGACAACCCAGAGTCCGACCTGAATGTAGCCGAGCACCAGCGCAGCGACCCCGAGTCCGTGTCCGTCTTCACCGGTCTTGCGAATCTGGCTCAGGCCGATGTGGCCAAGCACGATTCCGGGGATGGCAGTGATGCCCACAACGAAGCCCGAGAGCGACAGGATGAACCCGACGAGGGCCATGGTGTTGGTGGACTTGGTTTCAACAGTGTTGTTCGACATGCTCCCAGCCTACGCTTGCGGGGCTGGGAATTACCCGCGCTAGTGAACGTGAATGTGCGTTGCCGGGAGCGTTGAGTCAGCGCCGAACGTGAGGCTCGAGGGCTGCGCGCCATCCATGATCAGCTCGCTCGCAAGCGCGGCGATCATGGCGCCGTTGTCGGTGCACAGGCTGAACTCGGGAATGCGCAGCTGGATGCCAGCCGAGGTGGTGCGTTGAATCGCCACCTCGCGCAGTCGAGCGTTCGCAATGACGCCACCGCCAAGCAGCAGGCGCGGCACCCCGAGGTCTTTGCAGGCGTTGACAGCTTTGGTGACCAGTACGTCGACGACCGCCTCGCGAAAGCTCGCGGCAACATCGGCCAGTGGAATCTCTTCGCCGGCATCCTTGCGTACCTCGACCCAGCGAGCCACGGCGGTCTTGAGACCGGAGAAGGAAAAGTCGTAACGATGCTTGTCCATGTCTTTAGGAAGGCTCAGACCACGCGGGAAGCGAATCGCTTTGGGGTCACCGTCGGCAGCAACGCGATCAATCTGCGGGCCACCGGGGTAGGGCAGACCGAGCACGCGCGCAACCTTGTCAAACGCCTCGCCGGCAGCGTCATCGATAGTTTCGCCGAGCATCTCGACGTCACTGGTCAGATCGCGCACGAGCAACAGCGAGGTGTGACCACCCGAGACAAGCAGCGCAATCGTCGGGT
>CAIOLM010000024.1 GCA_903859205.1 uncultured Microbacteriaceae bacterium | reverse complement strand
GCGGCCGCATCCATAGCCAAGGAGCTCGACGAAAGTCGCTAGCGCCGAATACGAAAGAATCGACACATGACTGACGCAACGCGTATCGCCGTGATTGGCGCAAGCCCCGACCTTGATCGGTTGGCGGCCGTACTCGTGGAGCGTGGCGCGCAGGTCGTTGAGGCCGTCTCTGACGCACAGCTGGTGTTGACGGCAACCTCGCCCATTCAGGCCTTGAAAACCGCGCGAGAGAGCGTGGATGCCCTTGCCGCCGGCGCCGTTTACGCCGACCTCAACACGGGAACCCCCGGGCTCAAGCGCAGTCTGAGCGAGGTTTTTACCGCCGGAGGTTTCGCAGACGTCACGGTCGCGTTTCCCGGCTCGGAGGTAGACGCTGACCTCGCGCTTGCCGCATCAGGCCCGGCAGCTGCGCGTCTTGCTGAGCTACTCGCGCCATACACGAGCGTCGAGGTCATCTCAGATGTACCCGGCCAAGCAGCGGCTCGCACCCTGCTGCGCAGACTTCTCGACAACGGCATCGCAAACGTGCTTGTCGACACCCTGTGGGCTGCTGAGACTCTTGGTCAGTCCGACTGGATGCACCAAGAAATTCTTCGCGCCTTCGAGTCAAGCACCGCACACACTGCTGAGGACTACCTGGCCGACGTGTCAGTGAACTTCAAGCGTCGTCAGATGGACATGCAAGATGTCGTCGAGCTGCTCAGCGAGAGCGGATTCGAAAGCACCATGCTTGCCCCCATCCAGTTCACTCACGGGCGCCTAATGCACAACAAGAGGATTCCGCGTGGTTAGAGTATTTTCATGAAGAAGGTTTTTGCAGGCTTTGTCGCCGCGCTGACCACACTTTTTCTGGCGTTCGTCCTGCCTGTCTCTGCTGCGCAGGCAACGTCGCTGACTTGGTCGGCACCTCAAACACTGCCAGCGTCCGGCGATCCCTATAAGAGTTTTATAACCACGAGTCCGTCCGGCCTCGCGACTGCAGTCTGGTCTTCGTCAGGCGACCTCGTGGCTTCGAGGTCAGTCCGCGGATCCGCGTGGTCGGTCCCGGAAAAACTTTCAGATAACAGCATTCCACAAGGTCTCCTTTCCACTTCCACTGGATTGACAGTCGTGGTGTGGATGGATAGATCCTCAGGGGCTGTGATGGTCAGAACCTCCACCAATGGGGCGCCGTGGACTCCCGCAGTTCAACTGAGACTGGGCGGCAGCATGGAAAATGTCGCGCTCGTTCTTGGAGGGGATGACTCTCTAGTCGTTTCTTGGTACTCCGGACTGACCGGGAATCGGTACGTGGACACTAGGACATCGGCTGACGGAATTACCTGGACTCCAGCGGTAACTTTTGACTTTGGGGTTGACGACATTAACCACGATACTTTCTCGGTTAGTTCCGATGCTTCGGGTGTTCTTACGATGTGTTATTCGAAGCTTGATGGAGTCGGAGTGGTCGAAGCCGTCACTGCATCACCCGGGGGCACTTGGTCGTCCCCAACGCGGCTCTCCACGCCTGGTATTGATGCCAATTATGCCAAGAGTTCCTCCGGTCGAAGTGGATGGGGTTTGTGCTCCTGGATTGAGCAGGAGCAACAAGGTCGGCGTGTCATGGCCCGCGTTCTTCGCGACTCGCAGTGGTCGGACCTCATGACCTTGTCAGTTTCCGGTTACAACGACCGCATCATCATTGGCTTCAGCTCGGTCGGGAGTGCCGTTATCGCTTGGATGCACAATGACACGACTATTGAGTCGCGCACGTCCAGCGACGGCAGCTCTTGGAGGCCGATCAAGAGAACGCCTACCTTTGATGGACGGCAGACTATTCCTGTTTCGATTGCTCTAGATTCATCGGAAAGTGCGGTCATGACTGTGGAGGCTTACGGTGATGACGGCACGGACCCTGGATGGGCGGCAATAGCTCCCGACGGAGGTGCTTGGGCCCGGCCGGTCATGCTCGACCCCGGGAATTATGGAGGGGTCGTTGTCGACACTGAAGGAATCTTCACAACGGTCTACCAGCACAACAGGCGTGGTACGACTTCGCTCCTTTCTCGAACACTCAATGCTCCTCCGCAGCCGACACGGCCGGCGTCACTGCCCAACACCGGTGTTGACCAGCCACGCCTCCTAGGCCTGTCAATCTTTGCGTTGCTCGCGTTCATCGGGGGTGCTGTGTTGGTGACCGCCTCGCGACGACGTGACGGAAAGAACACTCCGCAGGCCAAGGGCTAGGCTAGTCCCGTGAAGAGTTTTGTTCTAGGAGTTCTAGCTGGTCTGACCGCGGTCGTGCTCGGGTTGGTTGTCCCTTTTTCAGCCGCGCAAGCGTCAACACTGTCGTGGTCGGCACCACTGACCGTCTCAGCCCAGAGCGTACGTGGCAGTTCTGTCACCACTAGTCCTGCGGGGCTGGCGACCGCCATCTGGGACGTTGCTTACGGCGGAGTTTTTTCATCAACCTCGCTTCATGGTGGAGCCTGGTCTGCGCCCGAACAAATTGTGGATTCCGGATCGGCAACCGGCGTCGTTTCCAACGGCGACGGATTGGTGGTGGCATTGTGGGCCAGCCTCCAGGATGCAAGTGTGTGGTCCGTCGCTTCCGATAACGGGAGCCCGTGGACCACTGCTGTTCAGATTCGGTCACCTGGTGGCAATGGCTACGTACACTTCAGCGTCGGTGCTGACGGAACATTCGTGGCTTCCTGGTTTGAAGGCGTTAACAACACCCAGGTCATTGTGACGCGAACATCACGCGATGGAATCACATGGTCATCACCACTGAGCCTCGATCTTGGGGTGGACAGTGCCAACAATTATTTTTCCGTCGGAGCGGGTGACGCGAGTTCTCTCACGATCTGCTACTTGAAGGAAACCGGTGGTCACGACGTCATCGAGGCCGTGTCGTCGCGACCAGATGGAACTTGGTCATCACCGACACGCCTTTCTGCGCCCGGAGAAGCGCCCACGGGGATTTCCCTTGCTATGGGATCTCGCGGCCGTGGCATATGCACGTGGGTCAATATTTCGGGTCAAACT
This sequence comes from uncultured Microbacteriaceae bacterium, assembly GCA_903859205.1. GTDB lineage: Bacteria > Actinomycetota > Actinomycetes > Actinomycetales > Microbacteriaceae > CAIOLM01. The sequence goes on along the minus strand of CAIOLM010000024.1, from coordinate 72,027 downwards.
TCGCAAATCAAGGCGAGTGTTGTTCGGCGGGGTCTTTGGCTCGCTGCTGTCTCGCTCACATCATCGGGTAGTAATTTTGGGCCGACTCCCGTCGTTGATGGGAAGGGCCGAGCTTTGGTGGCGTGGATTCACGGTTCCGGACTCCAGTCGCGTACCTCCGAAGACGGGGCGCATTGGGCTGCTGTCAAAAGCGTTCCGAGGGAGACCAGCGGACCAAGTGGCATGTCGATTGCTATCGACGCAAACGAAACGGCCGTCATGACCTATTACAACGGGAATGACTACAGTGGCTGGGCGACCATAGCTGTCGATGGCGGAAGCTGGGGCGCACCCGTCATGCTCGACCCAAGAGATGTTGGCGGGGTTGTGGTTGACGCCGACGGCCTCTTCACCACCGTTTACCTTTCCGTAGACGAGAACTACTCGCCGCTCAGATTGCTTGCCCGCACGCTGAATGATCCGACCCGGCCGGCATCACTGCCCAACACGGGTGTTGACCAGCCACGCCTCCTAGGCCTGTCAATCTTTGCGTTACTCGCGTTCATCGGGGGTGCCGTCTTGGTGACCGCCTCCCGACGACGTGACGCAAAGAACACTCCGCAGGCCAAGAGCTAGGGTCAAAAACAAAGCGCCAGTCCATGCGGGGACTGGCGCTTTGTGGTTTGTGTGGCTAGTACTCGAGCTGCTGCTGCAGTTCGTCGAGCACCACGTAGCAGGGCAGAACCTGAGCGACGCTCGAGTTGGGCTCGCGTCCCTCAACAATCGCGCTGACAAATTCGCGGTCCTGCAGCTCGATGCCATTCATCGACACCGCAACGTTCGACACGTCAATCTGCTCTTCCTTGCCGGTGAACAGGTCGTCGTAGCGAGCGATGTAGGTGTTGGTGTCACCGATGTACCTAAAGAACGTTCCGAGCGGGCCATCGTTGTTGAACGAGAGTGACAGAGTGCAGATCTTGCCCGACTCTGTCTTGAGCTGGATCGACATGTCCATGGCGATGCCGAGCTCGGGGTGCTTAGGACCCTGAATAGCGTTGGCCTTAACAATCTTCTCGCCGGTTTGGTAGGCGAACAGGTCGACCGTGTGCGCAGCGTGGTGCCAGAGCAGGTGGTCGGTCCATGAGCGCGGGTTGCCCATGGCGTTCATGTTCGTGCGACGGAAGAAGTACGTCTGCACATCCATCTGCTGAATATTGAACTCGCCAGCAGTGATGAGGTTGTGCACGTACTGGTGCGAGGGGTTGAAGCGGCGGGTGTGACCAGCCATCGCAATCTTGCCGGTCTCGCGCTGAACATCCACGATTTCTTGCACGCCGGCGAGGTTGTCACCCATGGGGATCTCAACCATGACGTGCTTGCCGGCACGAAGGCCCTCAATGGTCTGCGCGTGGTGCATCTGCGTGGGGGTGGCCAGCAGAACGCCGTCGAGGTCGGGCTGCTTGAGCAGCTCGGTGTAGCTGTCAAAGCCGGCCTTGGCGCCGTACTTTTCGGCAACCTCATCGGCAATGTTCTGACGGCTGTGTGCCACGTACTGAATCTTGGCGTCGGGGATGTTCGCCAGAGCGTCAAGGTGCTTCTGGCCGAAGGCACCGAGGCCAACGACTGCGAGGTTTACGGTCATGCTTAGTCTTCCTTGGGAGTGAGAATCAGGTGTCCGACCGAGGTGTTCGATGCGGGCACGTGGTTGAAGCGGTAAACCTCGTTGACTTTGTCGCCCAGGGCTCCGCGCATGATGAGCCACATGATCAGCTCAACGCCCTCCGAACCGGCTTCGATCATGTACTCGAGGTGCGGCTTGTACTGCAGAACCTCGGGCTGGTTGACGAGGTCATCCATGAACTGCTTGTCCCATGGAAGGTTGATGAGACCGGCACGCGCACCTTGAATTTGGTGGCTCATGCCACCGGTTCCCCAAATGCGCACCTTCACATCGTCGTCGAAGCTTTCGACGGCACGCTTGATTGCCTTGCCGAGAGAGAGGCAGCGCTCGCCGGAGGGCTGGGGGTACATCACCACGTTGACCGGCAGGGGGATGACCTTGGTGGGCCACTTCTCGGGGGTGCCGAACATGAGTGACATCGGCACGGTCAGGCCGTGGTCAACCTCGAGCACGTTCAGAATCGTCATGTCGAAGTCATCCAGGATGAGCGACGCAGCGATGTGCGTCGAAAGCTCCGGCGCACCCTCAACATCGGGAATCGGGCGACGACCGTAGCCTTCGTCGCAGATGGCGTAGGAGTCAGCGATGCCCATCGCGAAGGTGGGCATGATCTCCATGCCGAAGTATGAGGCGTGGTCGTTGTAGACGATGATGTCGACATCGGCGGGGTTGTCTTTGACCCATTGCTTTGAGAACTCATAGCCCTCGAACATCGGCGCCCAGTATGGCTCCTGCTGCTTCCCGGCGTCGACGGCGTGGCCGACGGCAGGCACGTGGCTGGTGCTAATTCCAGCAACAATCTTGCCCATTAGGCTTCTCCTCGTTCCTTCTTGGACCGCCATCCTTCGATGTTGCGGCCGCCGGCCACCATCATCGCCTGGTACTCCTCAGCGTTCATGTCGGTCATCGTGCTGACAGCCTGAACGTAAGACAGCCCTTCTGAAGCAAAGATCTTCGACAAGAAGTAGACGTTTCCGCCAAGGTCGAGCATCTTCTGGAAGTCGCGGTCGATGACGGCTTGCTTCTGCTCGTCGGTCAGTGGCCACTCGGCCAGGTAGGCCGGGCCATCGGCTAAGAATCGCTTGCGGTTCTCCTCTGAGCGCAGGCTCATGCAGAACTGGTTGAGGTGGAATCCCTCGCGCGACTTTTCAATCGTAAAGATTGTGGTGCCGGGGATGTCACTGAACGGTTCGAAATTGGGCTTCATGATTAGCTCCAGTACAGGTTGTTCGGGTTGGTGACGAGCAGCTTTTGCTGCAGCTCGGGGGTGGTCGCAATCGACGGAACATAATCGACGAGGATGCCGTCATCGGGCATCTCTTTCTTCATGTTCGGGTGGGGCCAGTCTGTTCCCCACAGAACACGGTCGGGGAACTCCTCGACGATCTTCTTGGCGAACGGAATGACATCTGCGTACAGCGGTGAACCCGAGACCGTGAGACGGTCGGGGCAGCTCACCTTGCACCAGATGTCGGGGTTGCCGCGCATGAAGTCGAGGAACATCTCGAACTCTTCATTCTCGACAGGCTTGCTTACGTCGGGTCGACCCATGTGGTCGATGACGAGTGGAATGTTCAACGAGTTGAAGAAGTCCTTCTTCTCGCGCAGGTCGGCCGGCTCGAAGTAAAGCACAACGTGCCATCCCAGCGGGCGAATCTTCTCGATGATCGCGCGGTAGTAGTCGTCGGGCTTGGGGTCAACCAGGCGCTTGACGTAGTTGAAGCGAACACCGCGAACGCCCAGAGCGTGCATACGCTCCAGCTCCTCGACGCTGATATCTGACTTCACGGTCACTACGCCACGAGCCTTACCCTCGGCCCGCTCAAGCACGTCGAGTAGTGCCGAGTTATCAGATCCGTGGCAGGTTGCCTGAACAACGACGTTTTTCTCGAAGCCGAGGAAGTCGCGCAGGGCGAACAGCTGCTCCCAGCTAGCGTCGCAGGGGGTGTACTTACGCTCGGGTGCGAACGGAAAAACATCGCCCGGGCCGAACACGTGGCAGTGTGCATCCACCGCGCCGGCGGGCACGACGAACTTCGGTTTGCTGGGGTTCGGATGCCAGTCGAGCCAGTCGGCGTCTTTGACGAATGCTGGGCTCATTTGCCTGCCTCCACGAGTTTCTTGTCTAGGCGAGAGAACACCTTGCGGGTGTTGCCCTCGAAGATGGCCGCGCGCTCGGTGTCGCTGATCTTGGCAGCGTCGATGTAGCGCTTGGTGTCATCGAAGTACTGACCGGTGGTGGGGTCGATGCCACGCACGGCACCAATCATCTCCGAGCCAAAGAGGATGTTCTTGTTGTCGATGACGTCGACCAGGAGGTCGATGCCCGGCTGGTGATAGACGCAGGTGTCGAAGAACACGTTGTTCATCAGGTGGGTCGACAGGTTGGGCTGCTTGAGCATGTCAGCCAGACCGCGGTAGCGACCCCAGTGGTAGGGAACAGCGCCGCCACCGTGAGGAATGATGAACTTCAGCGTGGGGAAGTCACCAAACAGGTCGCCCTGAATCAGCTGCATGAACGCGGTGGTGTCGGCGTTCATGTAGTGCGCGCCGGTCGCGTGGAAGTTCTCGTTGCACGAAGCCGACACGTGAATCATGGCGGGTACGTCGAGCTCGACCATCTTCTCGTAGAGCGGATACCAGAACTTGTCGGTCAACGGCTTGGTCTGCCACATTCCACCGCTGGGGTCGGGGTTAAGGTTGACCCCGATGAAACCGAGCTCGTTGATGCACCGCTCCATCTCTTTGATGGTCTCGGTCAGGTCTGCGCCGGGCGACTGAGGCAGCTGGGCGACGCCCACGAAAGTGTCAGGGAACAGGTCGACAACGCGCTTGATGAGGTTGTTGCAGGCGACGGTCCATTCCAGGCTGATGCGCTGGTCGCCCTCGTGGTGTCCCATCGCGGATGCGCGAGGCGAGAAGATGGTCAGGTCGGAGCCGCGCTCGGTGATGAGCTTGAGCTGGTTCTTCTCGATCGACTCGATGATTACTTCATCTGAGATTTCGGGGTAGGCCGGGCTGGGCTGGCCCGCCTTGAACGCGGCGAGCTGGTCGATGCGCCACTGATTGTGCGCCTCGGGTGCGGTCGTGTAGTGACCGTGACAGTCGATAATCATTTACTTGTTCTCCCAAGCGGATTCGAGGACATAGACGGAGCCCGACATGAGCATGCGGGCAGTGCGAAGCAGTGCTGACTTGGTGACGACGGGGGAGCCTGACGAGTTGTCGACCTCCATGGCCACTGTGAAGAAACCGGTCGGATGCTCAACCTCAACCTCGAGGCTCGACCCCACGGTCTCAAGACCGGCGATCTTGGCGGCGACGCTGCCTTCGAGCATGCACGCCGTGGCTACAGAAACTGCACCGAGTACTCCGATGGACTCGTGTACGCGGTGCGGAATGAACGTGCGCGTGCTCAGCAGTCCGCCGTCTTGCGCCTTGGCGAGCAGACTCATCTTGGGCACGGTCTTGTTCGTGACGTCACCGAGGTTCATCATCGGGCCGACGACCAAGCGAATCTCTTCCACGCGAGCCTTGAGCTCGGCGTTAGCCTCGAGCTCGGCTGGCGTCTCGTATCCGGTGATACCAAAGTCAGACGCGTTCAGGCAAACGACCGGCATGCCGTTGTCAACGCAGGTGACCTCGACGCCGTTGACTGTGTCGATCACGTTGCCGGTAGGCAGCAGGGCGCCGCAGCTCGAGCCCGCGACATCTTCAAAGTTGATGTTGATTGGCGCGTGAGTGCCCGGAACGCCGTCGATGCGCGCGGTTCCGGCGTAGTTGACCACGCCGCCCGGCGTCTCAACGAACGCCGTTGCCTTCGAGTCAGTGTTCACCATAAAGATCGCGACGGGAGTGATGCCATCGTGAGCGGCAACCAATCCCTTTTCGATGGCGAATGGGCCGACGCCGGCAAGAATGTTGCCGCAGTTCTGGGTGTCGCTGACTTCAGCGCGGTCGGGCCATACCTGCAAGAACAAGTAGTCGACGTCGATACCCTCCCGGGAAGATTTGCTCACGACAGCCACCTTGGAGGTCAGCGGGTGTCCGCCGCCCATGCCGTCGATCTCGCGCACATCGGGCGAGCCCATGGCTGCGAGCAAAAAGCGGTCGCGTGCTGCGCGGTCGCTCGGCAGGTCGCTCTCCAAGAAGTAAAGACCCTTGGAGGTTCCGCCGCGCATGACGGCGCAGTCAACGGCAACCTGGGAGTTACTCACCCTGGTAGTCCTCGTAAACCAGACCCTTGGCGGCGAGCTTTTCGCGCATGTTGTAAATGTCGAGGCCGAGCTCTTTGTTGGCAAGGCGCTGGCGCTTGCCGGCCTCGTTGGCCTCGCGCTCCTGGGCCTTTTTCAGCACCTCGGCTGCGTCTTCACGGCGCACGACGACAACACCGTCGATGTCGGCCACGATGACATCACCGGGGCGAACTGCCTGGTTGGCAATGACGATGGGGGTCTGGACGTTGGCAACCGTCTCTTTCACGGTGCCCTGAGCGCCGATGGTCTTGGCCCAAACCGGGAAGCCCATCTCGGTCAGAGTCGCAACATCGCGTACACCTGCGTCGATGACAAGGCCGCGAACGCCGTGTGCCATGAGGCTCTCGGCAAGCAGGTCGCCGAGGTAGCCGTCGTCGCAGGGGCTGGTGGGCGTGACGACCAGGATGTCGCCGGGCTGAGCCTGCTCGACCGCAACGTGAATCATCCAGTTGTCACCGGGGGCAACCTCGCAAGTCAGAGCGTTGCCGGCAACCATCGCAGGAAAAATCGGGCGCAGGCGAACATCCAGCAGGCCAATGCGACCCTGAGCCTCGTGAACGGTGGCAACGCCGAGCTTGGCGAGACCATCAACAATCTCGAGAGGGGTGCGGGGTGTTCCTCGAACGACGCGAGCCATGGTTCTCCTTTGAATGTGCGCGAATAAGTCTGTATCCAGAGAACCGCATCGGCGCGCAGAAAACCAACCAGCATTCCGGATACCGGAAGGCTAATCTCTGGCGGGCTGTTATTCCACGGTGAGTCGAGATGCGTCGCCCAAGCCGCTCTCGACGAGTTTCTTCGACAGTGCCGCGCCCGTGACCTGCATGACCGGCACCATTTTGCCAATGTCGCGAACGCCGGTGGGGGCCACGATTCCCATGGCTGCAATCACTTTTCCGCCCTTGCCGCGCAGGGGGACCGCGATCGAGGATGCTCCGGCGGCGAGCTCCTCATACGTCTGAGCGAAGCCCTGCAACCGAATGGTCTGCAGCTGGCTTGCCAGTTGGCCAGCGTCGGTGATGGTCTGGTCGGTGAATTTGTCGAGCGAGTTCAGCACGGCATCTTGGAGCTCTTTGTCGCCGAACGCCAGCAGAACTTTGCCCACGCCCGTGGCGTGCAGGGGCAACCGAGAACCGGGTTTACTCAGTACTTCCATGGTGCGTGAGCCCGCAATCCGGTCAACCACCAAACAGCGCAGGCCATCGAGCACCGCAATCTGCACGGCGTCGTTGCCGAGTTGGTACACGTCTTCCATATAGGGCAGGGCAACCTCGCGCAGCTCGGAATGTACCGAGGCCAGGATGCCGAGCCGCCAGATCTTGCTGCCGATCTCGTAGTCGCCATCAGAGCCGCGCACGAGCGCCGACTGGTTCTCAAGTTCGTGCACGAGCCGGTGCACCGTCGTGAGCGGTAGCCCTGATCTGCGGGATATTGCCGCCAGCGATTGGCGGCGGTGGGTGGCGTCAAACGTGTCGAGCACAGCGAGTGCGCGCCCGGTCACGGAGCGCGTCGGTGCAGGTTTTTCAGCCACGGTTTAAGTCTAGTTTTTGTGGGGGCACCGCTCCCGGTTGATAGCAGGCATTGCGTGCGCTGGGGAGAAGTGCGACGACGCGCGTCGTTAGTATGGCGAGCGTGTCTGATACCAATTCTTCATTCCGTGCTCGCGTAGCCCCCGAGATTTCACGATCCTGGCTGCTGGTTTCTGGAACCCACCCCGAGCGTTTTGCCGGCGCCGAGAAGTCGCGCGCCGACCAAATCATTCTCGACATCGAAGACGCTGTCGATCCCAAAGACAAGCCTCAGGCGCTCGCCGATGTTCGCGCCTATCTCGACGGCGGCGGCACGGGCTGGGTGCGCATCAACGATCGCACCACCTCGTTCTGGTCAAATGACATCGACGGACTCCGCGGAGCGCCCGGCTTGCTCGGCGTCATGCTCGCCAAGACCGAAGACGCCAGCCACGTCACCGAGACGTTCGATCGCCTCGGTGGGGCAACGCCAGTGCTCGCCCTCATCGAATCCGCCCTCGGCATCGAGGAGGCTCGCAACATCGCCTGTGCTCGGGGAGCGTTCCGACTGGCATTCGGAAGCGGCGACTATCGCCGCGACACCGGCACAAGCGTCGATGACCTGGCCATGGCCTACCCGCGGTCACGACTCGTCGTTGCCAGCCGAATCGGCAACTTGCCCGGCCCCATCGACGGGCCGACCGTGGGAACCAGCCACCCCATCCTGCGCGAGAAGTCAGAACTTGCCGTTGCCTTGGGTCTGACCGGAAAGCTCTGCCTCGACGTTGAGCAAATCCCGGTCATCAACGAGGCCATCAGCCCGACCCGATCTGACGTGGCCTGGGCGCAAGACTTCTTGGCTGACTTTGAATCGCGCGGTCGCGTTGTTCGTGACGGCAGTGACCTGCCGCGACTCGGTCGCGCCGAGAAGATTCAGAAGCTTGCCGAGGCCTTCGGAGTGACCCCGGCGTAACGCGTCAGCCCACTCGAACCGGGCACGATTTTGTTATCGCCGTCGAGGCGGAGTAGTGTTCCGCTCATTGGAACCTCCGTTTTGAGCACCCTGAAGGGTCGTAGTTCATGAGTCCAGCACGCACAACCGCCGGTGCCCCCATCTCTTCGATTGGCCGTGCCATCGCGGTGCTTGGATGCTTCAACGAGCGTCGCCGTGCCCTCACCCTCTCGGAGATTTCCAAGAAGTCTCTGCTGCCGATGTCGAGCACACACCGCGTGGTTGCCGAACTGGTCACGGGCGGTTTCCTCGTGCGCGGCTCCGATCGCAAGTACCGCATTGGAACGCGCATGTGGTCGATCGGTCAGCTCGCTCCGGTGAGCGACCAGCTTCGCCACCGAGCCCTGCCCACGCTTGCCCGTCTCTACGAAGAGACCGGCGAGAACATCACGCTCGCCGTGCTCGACCGCGGACAGGCGCTCTATGTTGACCGTCTCGGTGGGGAGCGCTCGGTGCACACCGGCGCGCGTGCCGGCGGTCACTTGCCCCTGCACACCACGGGTGTGGGCAAGGTGCTCCTGGCCTGGCAGACCCCGGCGGCAATCGAGAAGTACCTCGGTCGCCCGCTCGAGCGCACTACGCCGTACTCGATTGTTGACCCGGTCAAGCTCAAGAAAGAGCTCGACGAAACGCGCGAGCGCGGTTATGCGCTCACTCGCCAAGAGAGCACGGCCGGAAACGGTTCTGTTGCCGTTCCCATTCTTCGCGGCGGTCGCGCTGTTGCCGCCCTCGGAGTAGTTGCTCACCTCACTCATCTCGACATCCCGCGCCTGGTTGAGGTGTTGCAGGCAGCATCCGAGTCGATTCGTCACGAGCTCGAAAACGATCACTAATGGCACGGCCCGAAATCAGTTACCGTCTGCCTGACGACTTCGACTCCTCCGGGCGCGTTGTCTTCCTTGGTTCTTCGCTCGGCAGCTCGTCGCTCATGTGGGCGCGGGCGTTGCCCTACTTCTCTGCCGATATCCAGCCCGTCACGTGGGACCTTCCTGGCCATGGTGACTCCGATATCGCAACTGCCGAATTCACGTTGCGCGAGATTGCCGATGAACTCATCGTCATCGCCGACCGGCTCGGTGTTGACAAGTTCGACTTTGCCGGCGTGAGCATCAGTGGTGGCGTCGCGCTCGAGCTGGCGATCCATCACGGTGACCGCCTGCGCTCGACCGCCGTGATGTTCTCTGCTGCCAAAATCGGTACTGCCGAATCGTGGGCCGACCGCAGCGCCACCGTTCGTGCGCACGGCACGGCATCCATGGTCACCGACCTTCCACCACGCTGGTTCTCGCCGGCGTTTATCGCTGATGAAGGCCCCTGGCTCGAAACGCTGATGGATGTTCTGCTCGATGTCGACGCGGAGTCCTACGCCAAGTGTTGCGAGGCGCTGAGCTCCTACGACGTGCGCGAGCAGCTCGGTTCAGTGACGGTGCCGACCCTGGTTATTGCCGGCGATCATGACCCGAGTATCAGCGCGGATGCCGTTCGCGAGCTCATGGCGGGGCTTCCCAACGCGAAGCTTTTCGTGGTCGAGGGCGGTCGCCACTTGGCCGTCGTTGACTTCCCACACGAGGTTGGCGCAGCTCTGAACACGTTCTGGTCGAGCATCCACTAAATTTGAACGCAGTGCCATTGCACTGCGAATTTCAGGAGCCAACGACGTGTACCTAAAAAGCTTGACGCTCAAAGGCTTCAAGTCGTTTGCTCAGCCCACCACCTTCGCTTTCGAGCCCGGTGTCACCGCGGTTGTCGGGCCTAACGGCTCGGGTAAGTCGAACGTCGTGGATGCCCTCGCCTGGGTTATGGGCGAGCAGGGTGCCAAGACACTGCGCGGCGGCAAGATGGAAGACGTCATCTTCGCCGGAACCTCAACTCGTGGCCCACTCGGTCGCGCCGAAGTTCAGCTCACCATCGATAACGCTGACGGGGCTCTGCCCATCGAGTACAGCGAAGTGACCATCAGCCGAACACTGTTTCGCAATGGTCAGAGTGAGTACGCCATCAACGGAGAGCAGTGCCGTTTGCTCGACGTTCAAGAATTACTCAGTGACTCGGGTCTCGGAAAAGAGATGCACGTCATCGTGGGCCAGGGTCGACTCGACAATGTGTTGCAGGCCAGTCCTGAAGACCGCCGCGGGTTCATCGAAGAAGCTGCCGGAATTCTCAAGCACCGTCGCCGCAAAGAAAAGACCGTTCGCAAGCTCGAAGCCATGGAGGCCAACCTCACCCGCCTGAGTGACCTCGCCGGCGAGGTTCGCCGTCAGCTCAAGCCCCTGGGTGCGCAGGCAGAAATCGCGCGCGAGGCTCAGGGCATTCAGGCTGAGGTTCGCGACGCCCGTGCGCGCATCCTTGCCGATGATGTCGTCACCCTGCGCTCCGCGCTCGAGGCTCACAACAAGTCTGAGGCCGAGCGTCACACTGAGCGCATTGTGTTGCAAGAACAGCTTGAGCGAACCACGCTTCGCGTTCGCCACCTCGAGGCCGGCCAGTCGGTTACTGAGGTCGAGGCCGCTCGCGCAACCGTCTTCGCTCTCGAGTCGGTGCAGGAGCGCCTGCGCGGTCTGTACACGCTCGCTAACCAGCGCCTTGCGCTGTTGGGTTCTGACAGCGAGATGACTCCGCTGGGTTCGGGTATCTCGCAACAGATGATTGATGCCGGAGACGCCGAGGTTGTTCTGCTTCGCGAGGCCGTGATCACTGCCGATGCCGCGTGGCAGAGTGCTCAGGCCTTGACCGTGGATGCCCGCGCTCGCCTCGACGAAATTGACGAACAGATCGCCGCCCAGAGCGCCCTGGTTTCGCAGCACGATCTAGATTTGGCCTCCGCCCGTGGAGCACTCGAGTCAGCCCGCTCAACGCTCGCTGCTGTGGAGGGCGAGGTCAGTCGCCAGAAGGCTGCGCTTGACGCCGCCACCGAGCGTCGCGACACTGCCAACTCAACCCTTGCCACGGTCGAAGCCGAGTCGGAGTCAACCGAAGAAGACCAGTCGGGTCTGAACGCTGCCTACGAATCGGCGCAGCAGGCCGTGGTTGCCGCAGACGCCGAGATGGACCGCCTGCGCGACGAGCTGCACGCCCTCGAGCGTGAGCGCGACGCTCTCTCCGCTCGCACGGGTGCACTGTCGATGGCTCTCGATCAGAAAGACGGCTCGGCCGCCCTGGTCGGCGCCAAGCTCTCCGGTATTCGTGGACTGGTTGCCGAACACGTCACGGTGCAACCTGGCTATGAGGCTGCCATCGCGGCCGCTCTTGGTTCTCTTGCCGACGCAGTGCTCGCCGACGACATGGATGCCGCCGCCAACGCGCTCGCCAACGCGAGCAGCGACCAACTCGGCCGCGTCGAGATCATCGTTGCCGACGCATCACGCAAAATCTCTGAACCGCCTGCTGCCTCGGGAGTTGTTCCCGCGCTCTCGGTGGTCAAGGCACCCGCCGGATTACTCGCCCTGCTTGCCGATACCGTTGTCGCCGACGACATCGCCGCGGCTCAGGCCGCATGGAAGTCGACCTACAAGTCGCTCGAGCGTGACGTCACCGTCATCACCAAAGACGGCGACGTACTCACTCGCTACGTTCTGCGCGGTGGCAGCGGAGCTAAGCGCAGCCGTATCGAACTCGTTGCCGACCGCGATGCTGCTCAGGCACGTCTTGACGAGGTTGGCGTGCTCAGCGACAAAGCTCGGTTCGCCCTGGCCGATCAGCGCGCCGAGGCCGAGGTGGCCAAGGAGCGCGCATCCGCTGCGCTCGCCGCTCTGCGTGCCTTTGACGCTCAGCTCGCTGCTCGCTCAGAGGCTCACAACCGCGCCCGCGCGCAAGCTGAGGCCGCAGTTGCCGAGTGCGAGCGCATCGACGCTGGGCTTGCCCTTGCCGCAGAGCGCGTTGCAACCGCGACCGCTGAGGTAGCCACTGCCGATCAGGCCCTCGCCGCGCTTGAGGCTGTTGAGCGCCCGGTACTCGACGCATCGGCCCGCGAGGCGCTTTTCGTTGAGCTCGAGTCGCAGCGCGAGGCCGAGGTTCAGGCCCGACTCGACCTCGAGACGGCCCGCGAGCGCGTTCGAGCAGAAGAGCTTCGCGTCGAATCTCTTCGTGCGCAGCTCAACGCCGACCGTCATGCTGCAGAGGAGGCTGCTCGTCGCGCGGTCATCCGTCGTCGTCAGATTGACTCGGCTCAGGCCGTCGCCAATGACATCCCACCCGTTCTTGACTCCATCGACCGCTCGGTTGCCGAGGCCCGTGTCGTGCTCGCCCAGCGTGAAGCTGACCGTCAGGCCGCGAACGTCGAACTCAACCAGCTGCGCCAAGACGAGTCGTCACTGCGCGAGCGCCTGCACTCAATCACCGAGAATGTGCACGGACTCGAGCTCCAGATTTACGAAAAGAAGCTCGCCCTCTCGAGCTACCTCGAGCGCGCCGGTGCCGAACTTGGTCTGGTCGAAGATGTACTCATCGCTGAATACGGCCCCGACCAGCTCATTCCGCAGGCCGAGGGTGACCCCGTTGCTTTCGTGCGCGCCGAGCAGCAGTCACGTCTCGACAAGGCGGAGCGTAAGCTCGGCCAGCTCGGCCGCGTCAACCCGCTGGCTCTCGAAGAGTTCGCCGCGCTCGAGCAGCGTCACACCTTCTTGACCGAGCAGCTCACCGACTTGAACAACACCAAGAAAGACCTGCTCTCGATCATCGAAGACGTGGATGCCACCATGCAGACCGTGTTCGAGTCGGCCTTCGAAGACACCAAGGCAGCGTTCGAGAAGGTCTTGCCTGTGCTGTTCCCTGGCGGCTCTGGCTACCTCGCGCTGACCAACCCCGACGACCTGCTCACCACGGGCATCGAGGTTTCCGTCAAGCCTGCCGGTAAAAAGATTGAGCGCCTGAGCCTGCTTTCCGGTGGTGAGCGCTCGCTTGCCGCGGTCACCCTGCTCATCGCCATCTTCAAGGCGCGCCCTTCGCCTTTCTACATCATGGATGAGGTCGAGGCAGCTCTCGATGACGCCAACCTGGGTCGCCTGCTCACTATCTTCCAAGACCTGCGTCAGTCGTCGCAGCTCATCGTCATCACGCACCAGAAGCGCACCATGGAAATCGCGGATGCGCTCTACGGTGTCTCGATGCGTCAGGACGGCGTCTCGGCTGTCGTCGGCCAGCGCGTGCAGCCCGAGTCTGACAAGGCGGCTGAGTCTGTCGAATCGGCCGTCGTCGAGACCGCCGCTGTCGATACCACCGAAGGCGCCGCGGTCTAATGGCCGAGAAGAAGGGCTGGGGGCTCGGAGCCAAGCTCAAGAGCCTGTTCGGTCGTGGAGCCGAGGCTGACGAGCAGGTCGTCGAGCCCACTGAGGTGATTGAGCCTGTCGAAATCACCGAGCCCACTGAGGTGATTGAGCCTGCGCAGGTTGTTGAGCCTGCTCAGGTTATTGAGCCTGCTCAGGTTATTGAGCCTGTCGAAATCACCGAGCCGGCAAAGCCAGCCAAAGCTGAAAAACCAGCTAAGGCGGAAAAACCAGCCAAGCCAGCCAAGCCTCTCAAGCCCGAGAAAGCCCCCAAGGTCGCCGCGGCCAAGGTCAAGCGTGCCCTCAACATCGATGAAGACACCTGGGAAGACCTCGAAGCCACCCTGCTCGGCGCCGACTTCGGCCCGACGGTAACCGAACAACTCATCGATGTCATGCGCGCGAACGTGGCCAAGTACCCGTCCATCGACGAAGACGATTTCATTCGCATGCTGCGCGAAGCACTCGAAGAGCGTCTGTCGAAGTTCGACACCACCCTCAAACTCAGTGAGCGCCCCGCGGTCGTGCTGGTCGTCGGAGTCAACGGTGTCGGAAAGACCACCACCATTGGCAAGTTTGCGCGCTTCGTCAAGAACGCCGGTCGCACGGTCGTCGTCGGGGCAGCAGACACCTTTCGCGCCGCTGCCGTTGACCAGCTCGCCACCTGGGCCGAGCGAGCCGGAGCAGACGTGGTGCGACCCCAACAAGAGGGTCAAGACCCGTCTTCGGTTGCGTACCAAACAGTCGAGTGGGCCAAGAACAACGGCACCGAGATTGTCATCATCGATACCGCCGGGCGTCTGCACACCAAGGGTGGCCTCATGGATGAGCTCACCAAGATTCGTCGTGTCATCGAGAAGCAGGCACCGATCAGTGAGGTTCTTCTGGTTCTCGACGCCACCACCGGTCAAAACGGGCTCAACCAGGCCGAGGCGTTCCTCGAGCACGCGGGAGTCACCGGCCTGGTGCTGACCAAGCTCGATGGATCAGCCAAGGGAGGCTTCGTGCTTGCCGTGCAGGAGCGCACGGGCATCCCGGTCAAGCTTGTTGGTAGCGGCGAGAGCATCGACGACCTCGCTGGTTTCTCGCCGGTGGCCTTCGCGGCGCAACTCGTCGAGTAGCTCCTTCGTTAGGCTAGAGGGGCTATGGCAACCTTCGGAGATCTCTCGTCGCGTCTTACCGACGCGCTCAAAAACCTGCGCACCAAGGGCAAGCTCAGCCCGGCCGACGTAGACGGAACCGTTCGCGAGATTCGACGTGCTCTGCTCGACGCCGACGTCTCGCTCGACGTCGTTAAAGACTTCACTGCCAAGATTCGCGAACGCGCCCTCGGTGACGACGTCAGCAAGGCGCTGAACCCGGCGCAGCAGGTTGTTCAGATCGTCAACGAAGAACTCGTGGGAATCCTGGGCGGCCAACAGCGCCGACTCGAGTTCGCCAAGAAGCCACCGACAGTCATCATGCTCGCCGGTTTGCAGGGTGCCGGTAAGACCACTCTGGCCGGAAAGCTCGCCAAGTGGCTCGCCAAAGAGAAGCACACGCCTCTGCTCGTGGCCTGTGACCTCCAGCGCCCCAACGCGGTTACTCAGCTTGAGGTTGTCGCCAAAAACGCCGGCGTAGCCGTGTACTCGCCCGAGCCGGGCAATGGTGTCGGTGACCCGGTCAAGGTCGCCAAGAACTCCATCAAGTTTGCCACCGACAAGCAGTACGACGTCGTCATCATTGACACCGCCGGACGCCTGGGTGTCGATGCCGAGCTCATGAAGCAGGCCGCCGACATCCGCAAGGCAACCAACCCCGACGAGGTGCTCTTCGTCATCGACGCCATGATCGGTCAAGATGCGGTCAACACCGCCAAGGCCTTCCAAGAGGGCGTCGACTTCACCGGTGTTGTTCTGTCGAAGCTCGACGGTGACGCCCGTGGTGGTGCGGCGCTTTCTGTTGTTTCGGTCACGCAACGCCCGATTCTTTTCGCCTCCACCGGTGAAACGCTCGATGACTTCGAGCCGTTCTACCCCGACCGCATGGCTAGCCGCATCCTTGACCTCGGTGACATTCTCACCCTGATTGAGCAGGCGCAGTCGGTCTTCGATGAGGAAGAGTCGGCAAAGGCTGCCGCGAAGATCGCAACCGACAGCTTTACGCTCGAAGACTTCCTTGACCAGATGCAGCAGATCAAGAAGATGGGCTCCCTCAAGGGACTCATGGGCATGCTCCCCGGCGCCAACAAGATGAAAGAGCAGCTCGACAACTTTGATGACAAAGAGCTGAGTCGCACCGAGGCGATTATTCAATCGATGACCCCGGCTGAGCGCCGCAACACCAAGCTGCTCAACGGCTCGCGTCGTCTGCGCATCGCCAAGGGTTCGGGCATGACCGTTACCGACGTGAACGGGTTGGTCAATCGCTTTGAGCAGGCCGCCAAGATGATGAAGACCATGGCCAAGGGCGGAGTTCCCAACATGCCCGGCATGGAGGGCATGCAGGCCCTGAGTCACGGTGGTGGCAAAGGCAAGAACAACAAGAAAAAGGGCTCCAAGTCTGGCAACCCAGCCAAGCGCGCGGCCGAGAACGCCGCGCTCGCCGCGGGCGGTTCGGCGGGCGGCTCTGGCGGCGGTTCAGGTTTTGGTCTCGGCGGGGGAGCACCCAAGACAGCGCCGACTCCCGAGGAGCTCGAAGCCCTCAAGAACATGCTCGGGCGCTAGGTGCACAGCACTATCCGATAGCCTTAACGGGTGACTCAGCGCGAAAACCCCTTTGGCCAAGTACTGGTCGCTCTCGTCACGCCCTTTAACGCCGACGGCGAAGTGGCGTGGAACGACGTAGAGCGCCACATCGATGACCTCATCGTCAATGGCGCCGACGGCATTGTCGTCACTGGCACCACGGGCGAGACCAGCACCCTGACGGATGCCGAGAAGGTCAAGCTGGTAGAGGTTGGCAAGAAGGTAGCTGCCGGTCGCGCAAAGATCATCATGGGTGGTCCCTCGAACGAGACCGCGCATGCCATTGAGCTTGTCAAGAAGAGCGAAAAGGCCGGCGCCGACGCCATCATGATTGTCACGCCGTACTACAACAAGCCCACGCAGGCTGGTGTGCTCACTCACTTCCGCATGGTCGCTGATGCTAGCGACCTGCCGGTCATCATCTATGACATCCCCGGGCGCTCGGGTATTCCGGTCAAGTACGAAACGTTCTTGCGCCTGGCCAAGCACCCGAACATCCTTGCGGTCAAAGACGCCAAGGGCGACTTCAGCGAGGTTAGCCGCGTCATCAACCAGACCGACCTCATGTACTTCTCGGGTGACGATGCAAACGTGCTTCCGCACCTGGCCATCGGCGCTGTCGGTCTCATTGGCGTGACCGCAAACGTGGCACCGGCGCCTTACCGAGTCATGGTTGACGCGGTCAACCGTGGCGATTTGCACACGGCGACCGAGCAGCACAAAAAGCTCGAGCCACTCGTGCGGGCTGTCATGACGCACGTGCCCGGCACTGTTGCCGCCAAATACGTTCTACACGGCCTCGGCCAAATTTCGAGCCCGCGGGTTCGACTGCCCCTGGTTGGTCCCGAAGAGTGGGAGGCCGCGATGATCGAAGACGAAATTTCGCTCGTTGGCGACATTCCCGGCGTCGATTTCTCCAACTTCCGTCCTGACCGCAATGCTGCGGCCGGCGGTGCCCTCCCGAAGATTGCTGGCACAACTCGCTAGCAATTCACGGGCACTGCGTTATCCCTAATTGAGGAACATGCCCAACGACATCTATGACCCGCCCGCACTCGAGGCAGGTACCCTCCGAATCATCCCGCTGGGCGGACTCGGCGAAATCGGTCGCAACATGGCCGTCTACGAAATCAACGGCAAGCTGCTCGTCGTCGACTGTGGCGTTCTCTTTCCTGAAGAGACCCAGCCTGGCGTCGACCTGATTCTGCCGGACTTCAGTCCGATCAAAGACCGTCTCGACGACGTGCTCGCGGTCGTGCTTACTCACGGCCACGAAGACCACATCGGTGCGGTGCCATACCTGTTGCGCCTGCGCCAAGACATCCCGCTGGTTGGCTCGGCGCTCACCCTGGCGCTGGTCGAGGCCAAGCTCAAAGAGCACCGCATCCAGCCATACACGTTCACCGTCAAAGAGGGCCAGCGCGAGCAGTTCGGCCCATTCGATCTCGAGTTCATTGCGGTTAACCACTCGATTCCGGATGCCCTTGCCATTGCCATTCGCACCGAAGCTGGCCTCGTGCTGCACACCGGTGATTTCAAAATGGACCAGTTGCCCCTGGATGGGCGAATCACCGACCTGCGCGCATTCGCTCGTTTGGGCGAGGAGGGCATCGACCTCTTCCTTCCTGACTCGACGAACGCCGATGTTCCGGGGTTCACTCCGCTCGAAAAAGACATCGGGCCCGTGCTCGAGAGCGTGATTCATCGCTCCAAGCGCCGAGTCATTGTGGCGAGCTTCTCGTCGCACGTTCACCGCGTGCAGCAGGTGCTTGATGCCGCCGCTGCCAACGGTCGTCGGGTTGCCCTGCTGGGCCGCTCGATGGTGCGCAACATGGGCATCGCCGCCGACATGGGCTACCTCAACGTGCCCGACGGTCTGCTCATCGATTACAAAAAAGCCGTCGACCTGCCCGACGACCAGGTGGTCTACATGTCCACCGGTTCTCAGGGTGAGCCCATGGCAGTTCTGGCCCGCATGGCAAACCTCGAGCATCAGATTGAGATTGGCGCAGGTGACACGGTCATCCTGGCCTCGAGCCTGATCCCCGGCAACGAGAACGCGGTCTACCGAGTAATCGACGGCCTGACCAAGCTCGGAGCCAACGTGGTACACAAGGGCAACGCCAAGGTGCACGTGTCGGGTCACGCTGCTGCTGGCGAGCTGCTCTATTGCTACAACATCCTCAAGCCCAAGAACGTCATGCCCGTGCACGGCGAGTACCGCCACCTGTTTGCGAACGCCAAGCTCGCCATGGAGACCGGCGTGCCTCGCGAGAACACCGTGCTCGCTGATGACGGAACCGTTGTCGACCTGCGCAACGGTGTCGCCAAGATCGTCGGACAGCTCGACCTAGGCTTTGTCTACGTCGATGGCGCCGCAGTCGGTCAAATCACCGACAACGACCTCAAAGACCGTCGCATTCTCGCTGAAGAGGGCTTTATCTCGATCATCGTCGTGGTGGATGCAGCTACCGGACGCATCATCGTCGGTCCTGAGATTCACGCCAAGGGCTTCGCCGAGAACGACTCCGTCTTCGACGAAATCAAGCCCGATATTGCCAAGGCGCTCGCTGACGCTGCCGCCAACGGAACCCGTGATTCGCACGCGCTTTCGCAGGTGGTTCGCCGAACGGTCGGGCAGTGGGTCAACAAGGGTTATCGTCGTCGCCCCATGATTGTTCCGCTCGTTATCGAGGCCTAGACGCTTTTTGTTCTATCTTTAGCAACGTGATGTCTGGTCAGAAGCGAAGCGCAACGCGTGCCGATGTGGCGCGCCTTGCCGGCGTCTCGGCGAGCACCGTCACCTACGCGCTCACAGGTGAGCGCTCCATCTCTGACGAAACGCGCAAGCGCATCATGGATGCCATGGCCGAGCTCGACTACACGCCAAACGCCATGGCGCAGGGTCTGGCCGGGCGTCGCTCCGGGCTGATCGCACTGTCGTTCCCGGTGGGGGAGCGCGGTTTCGAGTCGTCTGACTTCGAGTACGTTCAGGCCGCGACCGATGTATTGTCGCGCGCCGGCTATCAACTGCTGATGTGGCCCAACCCCATCGAAGATCTTGATTCGCTTCGCCGCATCGTGTCGCAGGGTCTGATCGACGGTGTGGTTCTCATGGAGGTGCGACGCGAAGACCCGCGCATCCCCGTCCTTCAATCCACACGCACCCCCTTCGTGCTCATTGGTCGCACCGATAACGAATCCGACTGTGACTGGGTCGACGCTGACTTTGGCCAATGGGGTCCGATGGCCATCGAACACCTTGCCGAGGAGGGGCACGAGCATATTGCCGTCATCGGACTTACCGAGGACATGTTCACGGCAGGATACGGTCCCGTCGTTCGCACCGAGCAAAACCTGGTTTCAGCGGCCAAGAAGGCAGGAGTGACGCTCGACATCGAGCGCGTTCGCCCCAATATCCGTGCCGGAAAAGAGGCAATGGAAACCATGCTGGCCGGCGCAAACCCACCGACCGCGCTCATTGGCTTCAACCAACCCGCTGTTATTGGAGCCATCGAGGCGATTGTCTCGCACGGCCTGAGCATTCCGGCCGATTTTTCGCTGTTGCAGCTGGGTATTTCGCCAGAGGCCGCCGAGACCACCTTTCCGGCACAAACATCCATCGGGGTCGATGGTGCGTTGCTCGCCTCAACCGCGGCGCGCTTCCTCGCTGACAGCCTGGCGGGCGCTTCCACAGGTTCAGAACCGCGCCACTTCTTGGGTGATGCCGTGTTTACCGATCGAGGCAGCACGGGGCCGGTTCCGCGCAAATAGCTCCCGCTGCCGACCAAATCGTATATTCCTCATCACGAAAAGGTCACAATCGCGACACGCGTGCATTCCCTACTTGCGTGCAGTCGCCATTCGGGAGTAATTTATTCACTTGTATCGACGCGCGTCGACAGACGCGAACGAAACACCTTGAAGCACCAAAGAAGTTGCGCGACAACTCCGTCGCCAATGAGAAAGGTAAACCTACATGAAGCACACGACTAAGCGCGGGCTCCGCGTCGCAGCTATTGCAGCTGCCGGCGCACTCGCACTCGGTGGCCTCTCGGCATGTTCGAGCGGCAGCGACACGTTCAACGTCTGGTGGTACGAGAAGGACACCGCCATGGCTACCACGTGGAAGGCTGCTCTTGACGAGCTCGCCGCAGCACACCCCAACGTAAAGATCAAGTTCGAGCTCAAGACCTGGGACCAGATGCAGAAGAGCGGCGCAGCTGTTCTCGACTCTGACAAGGCTCCTGACCTCACCGAGTACAACAAGGGTAACGCCACCGCTGGTGTTGTTGCTGCTGCTGGACTCCTCGTTGACCTCAAGGACTACAGCGCCAAGTACGGCTGGGACAAGATCCTTCCCCCGTCGGCTCTGACCTTCGGACAGTACGACGACAAGGGCATCATGGGCTCGGGCAACCTGTACGGTATCGCCTCCTACGGTGAGTACGTGTCGTGGTTCTACAACAAGGACGCGTTCGACAAGAACGGCTGGACTGTTCCCACCACTCAGGACGAGCTCTCCGCTCTCCTTGGCAAGATCAAGGCTGCTGGCCAGACCCAGTGCATCGGTGGTAAGGACTACCAGAACGTGCACCTCGCTTACGCTCTGACCCTCTCGGGTGCAGACAAGGCATGGCTTGCAAACTTCCAGCAGCTCGCTGGCCCGGTCGACTGGAGCAAGTGGAACAACGCTGCTACCACCATGTCTGACTGGCTCGCAAAGGGCTACTTCCCCAAGAACGTTGCCGGTATTTCCGCTGACAACGCTGTTGCTGCCTTCCAGAAGGGCGACACCTGCCCGCTGATTATGGGTGGTACTTGGCTTGACCAGGGTATGCAGGACAAGATCAAGTTCAACTGGGACAAGTTCAAGAACCCCGGAAACATGTCCGAGGGCTCGGCAGGTAACCTCCTGGTTATCCCCTCGAAGTCCAAGAACAAGGACCTCGCAGCTGAGTTCATCAACTTGATCCTCAGCAAGAAGTACCAGAACCAGCTCGGCGAGCTCGGCGGTCTTCCTCTTGCAGCTGACCTCGCGTCGCTCAAGAACCCGCTGGCCGTCAAGACCAACAAGGTATTCGCTGACATCCTCGCCACTGGCGACGGACTCGGCTGGTACCCTGACTGGCCCGTAGCCGGTTACTTCGATGTTCAGCTCGCTGCTGGTCAGAAGCTCCTTTCTGACGGCGACGCCGCTGCTTACACGAAGACCGTCACGGACTTCTACGAGAAGAACAAGGGCAACTAGTTAGCTAGTTAGCTCCCGGGAAACCTGGTGCGGGCAGCATTGCCCGCACCAGGTTTCTCTTCCATAATGAAGTTCTCACAGGGACGTGATCGGAGAAGGTATGTCCACGAGGTCTGAAGTCAAAGCCTCAAAGAAAGTCGCTGCTGCGGCCTCCGCCAAGCGCGCACAGGGCCTCAGTGCGCTGAGCGACCGCCGGAGCTACCTGTGGTTCCTTCTTCCCGGGTTCGTTTTGTTCGCTGGACTCGTCGGAGTCGCGTTCATCTGGAACATCATCCTCAGCTTCACCAAATACTCCGGCGTTGGTAAGCCCCGTTTCATCGGCTTCGACAACTACGTCAACCTCTTCCAAGACCCAGTGTTCTGGGAGTCTTTTCTGCACGCGATCATGTTCATCGGTGCCATGTCGATCGTCCCGACGTTCTTGGGGCTTTTTATCGGCGCGCTGATTTTTGATTACGTCGCCCCCCGCTTTGGAAACGGCGCATCAGCCTTCCTGCGCGGCGCGCTCTACATGCCCCAGATTGTTCCGTTGACCATCACCGGAATCATGTGGGTGTGGCTTCTCGACCCCTCTACTGGTGTCATCAACACTTTTCTGCGGAACATCGGATCCCCGGCCCAGCCCAACTGGCTCGGCGACGCCAACCTGGCGTTCTGGAGCGTTTCGGTCATCATGGTCTGGGTTCAGATTGGTTACACCATCGTCATTCTGATGTCGGGCATGGCTCGACTCGACCCCTCGCTCTCCGAGGCCGCGCAGATTGACGGCGCAAGCTGGTTCCAGCGTTTCCGCATCATCACCGTGGCTCAGCTCGGGCCCGAAATTGGTGTGGTGCTGTTGACCACGACCGTCGCTGCCCTGAAAGTCTTCGCGCCGATCTACGTCATGACAGCCGGTGGACCTGGAACCGCAACCCAGGTTCCCGCCTACTTCTCGTACGCCGAGTTCTTCAACAACCACCGCGTTGGCTACGGTGCTGCGATCGCCACGATTTTGGCCATCATTTTGACGATCCTGGCCATCGTCATCCTGTATGTGCAGACTCGCCAGAACGAAGGAGCTAAGCAGCGATGAGTGAATTCGTTGAAGTTGCCCAAGACGGCACGTTTGTAGTTCTCAAGCAGCCCAAGCCCATCAAGGCACGCAAGAGCGAGCTCAAGAAAAAGAACTTCGGTTCGTGGCTCATTTTCTTCATCTTGCTCATTGTTGTGATCGGCTGGTTGTTCCCGTTCTACATGGCTCTGATCAACTCGTTCAAGACGGAGGCGGATTTCACCGCCGGTGGTCCGCTCTCACTTCCCACGAGCATCAATTTCTCGAACATCATCAAGTTCTGGAACGACGTCAACTTCCCGTTGAAGCTCGCTAACTCTGTCGTGGTCAGCCTTGTGTCGGCCGCTATCGGCGTGATCTTGAGCGCTTTCACCGCCTTTGCGCTCGGTATCGGTCGCATCCGCGGTCGCTTCTGGTTGCTCGCGGTCTTCATGGTGGCCTTCACCATTCCGCAGGAAGCGCTGATCTACCCGTTCTACAACATGGCGAAGTTGACCGGTCTGTATGACAACCTGTCGTCGGTCATCATCGTCATCGGAATTATGAACATCGCGTTCGGCACCTACATGTTGTCGTCTGTCCTAGAAGAATTCCCGGTCGAGCTGCTTGAAGCAGCGCGCATCGATGGTGCCAGCACCTGGCGAATCTTCTACAGCGTTGTGTTGCCTATTCTGCGACCTACCCTGTTCGTGCTCGCAACGTTCTTCTTCATCTACAGCTGGAACGAGTTCCTGTTGCCACTGGTTCTGTTGCCGTCTAACGACAACCAGACCGTGACCGTTGGGCTCGCTATCACCACCGGCCAGTGGACGACCGACCCGACCGCGCGAGCGGCTGCGGCATTGCTCGGTTCACTTCCGTCGATCATCTTCTTCTTCATCTTCCAACGCACTCTGATGCGCGGTGTGACGATGGGCTCGGTCAAGTAACACCCTTTCCAACAGCGCTGTTGGATCAGGCCTGCACCTTTAGGTCTGCTCCGCTGTGCCCGGGTCGCGAGACGGCAACCCGGGTTCAGGCGCGAAACCCCTGAGAAACACAGATACGAAACGATTTGGATATGGCACAGCACACATTCTTGAAGGGCGACGCCAACTGGTGGCGTCAGGCAACGATCTATCAGATCTACCCGCGCAGCTTCGCCGATGTGAACGGCGACGGACTGGGTGACATTAAGGGCATTACCTCGCGTGTTGACTACCTGCACAAACTCGGCATCGACGCCGTGTGGTTGAGTCCGTTCTATCCTTCGCCGCTTGCCGACGGCGGATACGACGTCGCTGATTACCGTAATGTCGACCCACGCTTGGGAACACTCGCGGACTTCGACGAAATGCTCGAGGCGCTGCACGCGGTCGACATCCGTGTCTTCGTAGACATCGTGCCGAACCACTCCTCTGACCAGCACCCTTGGTTCCAAGAGGCTCTGAAAGCTGGCCCCGGATCGGCAGCTCGCGACCGCTACATCTTCCGCGACGGCAAGGGCGCCAACGGCGAAGAGCCGCCGTCTGACTGGATCTCACACTTCGGCCCCCGCGGTTGGACTCGCGTCACTGAGCCCGACGGAACGCCAGGGCAGTGGTACTTGCACCTGTTTGCTCCAGAACAGCCCGACTTCAACTGGGACAACCAAGACGTCTACGACGACTTCATCACGACCCTGCGGTTCTGGGCTGATCGCGGCGTCGACGGGTATCGCGTTGATGTGGCCCACGCGCTCAAGAAAGACATGAGCGACCCGATGCCCAGCATCAAGTCGTTTGACTACGCGGTCACGGGCGAAGACGTGCTCAAGACGATCTTCGATCGTGAAGAACTGCACCAGGTGTATCGCGAGTGGCGCAAGGTCTTCAACGAGTACGACCCGCCCCGAGTTGCAATCGCCGAGGCGAACGCTCCGCTCTACCGCCGCCCGCTGTACGCCAGCCCCGACGAGCTCGGTCAGGCCATCAACTTCGACATCCTGCACCAGCCGTGGCGTGCCAAGAAGTTCAAGACGAGCATCTCGAACGCACTCACGCTGGCCCAGGCGGCTGGATCTTCGTCGACCTGGGTGCTGTCGAGCCACGACGAGGTTCGTCACGCGAGTCGTTACGGTTTACCCAAGGGCACCAACTACGACAACTGGCTGATGACCGACGGCACCGTTCCCGGCATCAACTACACGCGCGGATTGCGTCGCGCTCGGGCGGCCGAAATGTTGTTGCTCGCCCTGCCTGGCTGCACCTATATCTATCAAGGCGAAGAGCTCGGACTTCCCGAGGTCGCCGACCTGCACGACAAAGACCTGCAAGACCCCATCTGGATCCGCGACGGAAAGACCCGCAAGGGTCGAGACGGCTGTCGCGTACCCCTGCCCTGGACCCGCGAGGGCTCGTCTTTCGGTTTTGGCACTGGCGGCTCGCACTTGCCGCAGCCAGAGTGGTTCGGTGACTACTCGGTTGAGGCCGAAGACGGCGTGCCCGGGTCGACGCTCGAGCTGTATCGCGAGGCCATCTCGCTTCGCAAGCAGCTGCAGAGCGAAGAGCAACTCGAATGGATCGACAGCCCTGCAAAGACTCTGCACTTTGCCCGCCCGAACGGCTGGCAGTCGTTCACAAACTTTGGCGCCAAGAACGTTCCGGCACCCGCTGGCAAGGTTCTTCTGGCCAGCCGCCCACTCAAGGGCAATCTCGTCCCTAAAAACACGACCGTTTGGATTCAGGCCTCATGACACTGAGCAAAGACAAGAACTGGTGGCGCCAGGCCGTCATTTACCAGATCTACCCGCGTAGCTTCGCTGACTCGAACGGCGACGGCATCGGTGACCTCAAGGGCGTCACCTCGCGCGTTGACTACCTCGCGTCGCTGGGCCTCGACGCTGTGTGGCTCAGTCCGTTCTTCCCCTCGGCACTTGCTGACGGTGGATACGACGTCGACGATTACCGCGATGTTGACCCCAAACTCGGCACCCTGGCCGACTTTGACGAGATGATTGCGGCACTGCACGGCAAGGGCATCCGGGTGTTTGTCGACATCGTCCCGAACCACTCGTCTGACCGTCACGTGTGGTTCCAAGAGGCGTTGGCCTCAGAGCCCGGCTCGGCTGCGCGCAACCGCTACATTTTTCGCGACGGCAAGGGCGTCAACGGCGACGAGCCGCCATCAGACTGGCCGTCGCACTTTGCGCCCCGCGCATGGACCCGCATCACCAACCCCGATGGAACGCCGGGCCAGTGGTACTGCCACCTGTTTGCTCCGGAGCAGCCAGATTTCAACTGGGACAACCCCGAGGTGCACGAAGATTTCAAGAAGACCCTGCGTTTCTGGTCTGACCGCGGTGTCGACGGCTTCCGCATCGACGTCGCTCACGCCCTCAAGAAAGACCTGAGCGAGCCCCTGCGCAGCAAGCCCGCCATTGTCGACTTCGACAACCCGCTCTCGGGTGACGACCCCATCTTTGACCGCAACGATGTGCACCAGATCTACCGCGAGTGGCGTGAGGTGTTCGACGAGTACGACCCGCCCCGCGTCGCCGTGGCAGAGGCTTACGTGCGCGCCGAGCGTCGAGTGCTCTACGCAAAGCCCGACGAACTCGGTCAGGCATTCAACTTCGACCTGCTCGAGTCGCCGTGGGATGCCGACTCGTACCGCGGTCACATCGACTTCAACGTGAAGCTCGCGGCCGAGGTCGGCTCCTCGTCGACCTGGGTACTTTCGAACCACGACAAGGTTCGTCACGCAACCCGTTTCGGCCTGCCTCAGGGTGCTGACCGCAATGCCTGGCTGCTGAGCGAAAACGCCGGTGGCGTGCTCGACATGGAGCTCGGCACCAAGCGTGCTCGTGCGGCTAGCTTGCTGCAGCTCGCCCTCCCCGGCGCGTCCTATGTCTACCAGGGCGAAGAGCTCGGTCTGCACGAGGTCTGGGACATCCCGCTCGACGAGATCCAAGACCCGCAGTGGGAGCGCAACCTGCACAAGTACAAGGGTCGCGACGGATGCCGCGTTCCGCTGCCCTGGACCAGCACGGGTTCGTCGTTCGGCTTTGGCTCGGGTGGATCACACCTGCCCCAGCCTGCGTGGTTTGCCGAGTACGCCGTCGACGTCGAGTCGGCCGATGCATCCTCGACTCTCGAGATGTACCGCGCCGCAGTGGCCGCTCGCAAGCAATTGCTCACCGGCGAAGACCTCTCTTGGGGCTCGCTCGACGGCGGTCAGGTCATCGACTTTGACCGCGGCAACGGATGGCGTTCCATCACCAACTTTGGTTCTGAACCCATCACGCTACCGGCCGGCGAGGTCGTGGTTGTGAGCGCCCCGTTGGTCGACGGAAAGCTCGACAGTGACGCAACCGCGTGGGTCGTCGTCAGGTAGCCATTTCCTAACACTCCCGCGTAATCCCGGGCATTGTCAGTGCTCGTGCGTACCGTAGAGGCATGGCTTCGGGCACGAAGAAATCGTCACGCACTCCCGCGCGCTCGCGCGGTGGTTCGAGCGCGCCCAAGCGCCCCTCGGTTCGCACGTCTGCCCGTTCGGCTAGCGCATCGAGCAATTCCGGGGAGCATGAATACACCGGTTTTGCCAAGGTGTGGATGACTCTGGCGCACGTCGCCGGCGGCGCAGCGCGCATGCTCGGGCCCGAGCGATTCTCACGAGAAGAACGCCGCGACGGAGTGCCGTTCGCACTGGTGTTGTTGGCTATCGCCGGTGCGGTCATCCAGTGGTTCCTCATCGCGGTTCCGGCTGCGCAGCTCGTGAGCGCCTATTCGTTTGGCGGGCTCTTCGGCGTCATTGCCTTTGGCCTTCCGGTTGTCATGATGCTTTTGGCCATTTGGCTGTTTCGTCACCCCAGTTCCGTCACCGACAACAACCGCATCGGTGTCGGCGTTGTTCTGTTTTTGCTTGCAGTTTCTGGCTTAGCTCACCTCTTTGGCGGTCAGCCGGCTCCCGCCGACGGCATGGAAGCCCTCGCCCACGCCGGTGGCCTCCTCGGCTGGCTGGTTGCTGGCCCGCTGGCGTCTGTGATCACGCCCTGGGGTTCGGGCGCAGTCATGTTCGCATTCGCGTTCTTATCGCTGCTCATCATGACCAAGACGCCTCCGACGCGCATTGGTCGTCGTTTGCGCGAGCTGTGGGCTTACCTCGTGGGAGGTTCGGCTGCCAACGAAGATGCAGAAGGTGCCGACGCACTCGACCCAGAAGAGGCCAGCAAGCTTCCCTGGTGGCGCCGCAACTCCTCGCGTCGCGAAGAAGACCCCGCCTTCGACAGCCCTGTCATTCGTGACCAAGACCTCATGCCCACGCGCGAGTTCGACCCCGCTGAACTCGCGGTCGAGCTCAATCAGGCCGAAGATGCCGTAGACGCATATGGCGCAGAATCGGGCATCGACGTATCCGCGCAAGATGACGTGGCCACCACACCCATTGACATTCCGGTGCAGCACACCGCTGAGGTGGCCCCGCTCACCCCGGCCGCCGCTGGACCGTATCGACTTCCCGCAATGCATGTTCTGGCTGCTGGCCCGCCCGCGAAGGCACGCTCTGCTGCCAACGACGAGGCCGTTCGTGCCATCACCATGGTGCTCGACCAGTTCGCCGTCGATGCGAAGGTCACCGGCTTCAGCCGCGGGCCCACAGTCACCCGCTACGAGATTGAGCTCGGCCCGGGCGTCAAGGTCGAACGCGTCACGGCCCTGTCGAAGAACCTTGCGTACGCTGTCGCCTCGAACGAGGTGCGAATCCTCTCGCCGATTCCCGGCAAGAGCGCCATTGGCGTTGAGATTCCCAACACCGACCGCGAAATTGTCACGCTCGGCGATGTCATGCGATCCAACGTCGCGACAAAGAGCGAGCACCCCATGACCGTCGGAGTCGGAAAAGACGTCGAAGGCGGATTCGTCGTCGCTAACCTCGCCAAGATGCCTCACCTCTTGGTCGCGGGTTCCACCGGTTCAGGTAAGTCGAGTTTCGTGAACTCCATGCTGGTGAGCATCCTGATGCGTGCCACGCCGGCCGAGGTTCGCATGGTGCTCATCGACCCGAAGCGCGTTGAGCTTGCGCCGTACACTGGAGTTCCGCACCTGATCACGCCCATCATCACGAACCCCAAGAAGGCAGCCGAAGCGCTGCAGTGGGTCGTCAAAGAGATGGACATGCGCTACGACGACCTGGCCAGCTTCGGGTTCAAGCACATCGACGACTTCAACCGCGCGGTCACCAACAACGAGATCGTGTTGCCCGCCGGCAGCGAGCGCGTTCTGCGCCCGTATCCGTACCTGCTTGTCGTTGTCGACGAGCTTGCAGACCTCATGATGGTCGCCCCGCGCGACGTCGAAGACTCCGTCGTTCGCATCACGCAGCTGGCTCGTGCATCAGGTATTCACCTGGTGCTGGCAACCCAGCGACCCAGCGTCGACGTGGTCACCGGTCTCATCAAGGCCAACGTGCCGAGCCGCCTTGCCTTTGCCGTGACAAGCGTTACCGATTCCCGCGTGATTCTCGACCAGCCCGGAGCCGACAAGCTCATCGGTCAGGGTGACGCACTGTTCCTGCCCATGGGCACAAACAAGTCCATTCGTGTTCAGGGCGCGTGGGTGAGCGAGGCCGAGATTCACAAGGTTGTCGCGCACGTCACGCGTCAGGCACAGCCGGAGTACCGCAATGATGTTGCCGCCGTGGTCGAGCGCAAAGAAATCGACGCGGATATCGGGGATGACCTCGATGTGTTGGTGCAGGCCGTTGAGCTGGTCGTTTCAACCCAGTTCGGCTCAACGTCCATGCTCCAGCGCAAGCTTCGCGTCGGTTTCGCGAAGGCGGGTCGCCTCATGGACCTCATGGAGTCCCGCGACATCGTGGGTCCCTCCGAGGGGTCCAAGGCGCGCGACGTGCTCGTCTCGCAGGAGCAGCTGCCCAGCGTGCTGGCCAAGCTCCGCGGGCTCGACTCGTCTGCTGCGCCTGCGGCGGCGCCCGCATCCGCCCCGGCACTGACGCGCCCGTCGCTCGATGTCATCGCGCAGGACCGCGACGCCGCCATGGCTGGCCTCGAAGAAGTCGAAGCAGAGGGCGATGAAGACGCCTGGGGCCTGACGGGGCGCGACTAAGAGTGATGAGCCAGACGCAGCGCAAGGTCAGCAACTGGAGCGCGCCCAACATCATCACCATCGTGCGCATTCTGTTTGCGCCGGCATTCATCTGGCTGCTGCTCATTTCGCACGACAGCCCGGCTGACCCCGCACGCTGGTGGGCCGCTGCGCTCTTCGTGGTGGGCATGGCTACCGACGGCATCGACGGCTGGATTGCCCGTCGTTTCAACCTCGTCACCGACCTCGGCAAAATTCTCGACCCCATCGCCGACAAAGTTCTCACCGGCGGCGCACTCATCGGGCTTTCACTCATGAACGAGTTGCCCTGGTGGGTCACCATCCTCATTCTCGTTCGTGAGGTCGGCATCACCGTCTTCCGCTTCGCCGTTCTCAGCAAGCGCGTCATCCCTGCTTCGCGCGGTGGCAAGCTCAAGACCATCTTCCAGTTCCTGGCTATCACCAGCGCTCTGCTGCCGCTCCAGGCTCTGTGGGGCGACTGGATGAACACGCTCAACCTCGTGCTCATGGCAATCGCTCTGGCACTCACCGTGGTCACGGGCATCATGTATCTGGTCGAAGCGTGGCTTCACAACCGCTCGTCTTCTGCGTCACACTGAGTTCATGCCCACATCCTCCGCCGAAGGACGCAACGCGCTCGCTGATCTGGTTGATCGGCTGATTCGCTTGCGTCGCACGGTCGCGGTGGCTGAGTCGTTGACCGGCGGATTGGTGATGACCGCGCTGACCAGCGTGCCCGGGGCATCCGCCACTGTTCGCGGGGGAGTCGTGGCCTATGCCACGCATGTCAAGCATGAGGTGCTGGGCGTCGATGAAGACCTACTCGATCGCGTCGGCGCGGTTGACGGTGAGGTCGCCATGCAGATGGCCGACGGCGTGCGTGACACGATTGGCGCTGATTTCGGTGTGGCCACCACGGGCGTGGCTGGCCCCGACGGGCAAGACGGCAAGGCTCCCGGCGTTGTTTTTGTCGCGGTGACGACGCCGTTTGGGCGATGGCACCGTGAACTGCTGCTGGATGGCGACCGCGAAGCTATTCGCACTCGCTCGAGCATCGCTGCCCTCGAACTGCTCTCTGACGTGCTGGTGGCCCTCGAAAAGTAGCCACGCAACGGAATATTTTGTGGCTGGCCAGTGTTTTCTACCTTGACTCACAAGTGTTGCTCAGAAACACTTCGATACGGTGTGTGTCAGAGGCTCGAAATACCCTAGAGTCATCTCAATCGGAAGAAAGGTAAGAGAAACATGATTCTCGTTCGTCACGAAATTGGTGATGTTCTCCGCGACTTCCGCTTGCAAAAAGGTCGCACCCTCCGCCAGGTCGCTAGCAAAGCTAGCGTGGCTTTGGGGTACCTCAGCGAGGTCGAACGAGGACAAAAAGAAGCATCCAGCGAAATTCTCGCTGCGGTTGCCGACGCCCTTGAAACTCCTATCTCGGTGATCATGGGCGAGGTTGCAGACCGTCTCGGTGCGCTCGAGGGCATGCAGCCCATTTCGCGCATCCCTGACACTGTTCCCGACGAGTTCGTCGCCGACTATCTGCGCGCCAGCAAGTAACTCTTTTCTTCTCTCATCATGCGTATCAGTGAGTTTTGGTACGCGGTCGGCACCGAATTTGGCGATGCCTACGGCCGGGTTCTTGTCGATGACCTGGTGATTGCCGAGCTGGGGGAGCGCACGGCCTCGGCCGCGCTCAAGGCCGGCATTCCTGCGCGCACGGTGTGGCTCGCTCTGTGTCGCGCAGCCGATGTTCCCGAATCTCGCTGGCACGGCGTTGGTCTGCCAGAGCCCAAAAAGGATGACGCGCCCGTCGCTTCGAACTGGCCCGAGTAACCTCCGACACGCCGTCGTCTCTATTCGAAGAAATATTCGAAAAGGTGTAGCCTCCTACACATGCACCAGTTGTCACGAGCTTTCCCGGCATGTGACGCAGCTGACTTCACTGTCAGAGGCGCCACATACCTTGGCTCTTGTTCAACCCGGAGCATCCGCCTTGTCGGAAGCACTGCACAGCGCCCGTCCCGCCCTACATCTCTCGAGATCACTTCTCCCGAGATCGCAGGCCGGTCGGTAGCGAGGCAGCAGCCCGGCAGCCTATAGGCGACCACCACCTCGAGTAGAAAAGGAGCCGGCCATGGCATCAGCCGCTGACCGCGAAAAATCACTAGAAACAGCCCTCGCCCAGATCGACCGTCAGTTCGGTAAGGGTTCAGTTATGCGCCTCGGCAGCGATGAACGCGCTCCCGTCGAGGTGATTCCCACCGGGTCGATCGCACTCGATGTGGCGCTCGGCATTGGCGGTCTTCCTCGTGGCCGAATCGTCGAAATCTACGGTCCTGAGTCCTCGGGTAAGACCACTCTCACACTTCACGCCATCGCCAACGCTCAACGCGCGGGTGGCATCGCGGCGTTCATTGACGCAGAGCACGCGCTCGACCCCGAATACGCACGCAAGCTCGGCGTCGACATCGACGCACTCCTGGTTTCTCAGCCCGACACGGGTGAGCAGGCGCTTGAAATCGCCGATATGCTCGTGCGTTCTGGCTCAATCGATCTCATCGTTATTGACTCGGTTGCTGCTCTGGTTCCTCGCGCCGAAATCGAGGGCGAAATGGGTGACTCGCACGTGGGTCTTCAGGCTCGACTCATGTCGCAGGCCCTGCGTAAGCTCACGGGTGGTCTCAGCCAGACCAACACCACCATGATCTTCATCAACCAGCTGCGTGAAAAGATCGGTGTCTTCTTCGGAAGCCCCGAAACCACCGCCGGCGGTAAGGCGCTCAAGTTCTACGCATCGGTTCGTCTCGACATTCGTCGAATTGAAACCCTCAAAGACGGCACCGACGCAGTGGGTAACCGCACCCGCGTCAAGGTCGTCAAGAACAAGATGGCCCCGCCTTTCAAGCAGGCCGAGTTCGACATCCTGTACGGAACCGGTATCTCGCGTGAGGGCAGCCTCATCGACTACGGCGTCGACCACGGCATCGTCAAGAAGTCTGGCGCTTGGTACACCTACGAAGCAGAACAGCTTGGCCAGGGCAAAGAGAACTCGCGCAACTTCCTGCTCGAGAACCCCGACATCGCCCTCGAAATCGAGCAGAAGCTGCTCGTCAAGCTCGGCATCGTCAAGGGCGAAGAGCAGGCAGCCGTTGCTCCTGCCGCCTCAGCACCGGTGGCCCCGCCGGCGCTGGCAACCGAGTCTGACGCGGTCGCTTCCTAACTCGGTTCGCCGACGCAGTAGCAACCATCGCTGATGTCTAACGTCACGTACCTGCCGTGGGTTCCCTCTGAGGGGGAGCCCGCGGCGGTGCCTGCGTCTGCTGCTCGCGAGACGGGGGTCAGTTTCGAAACCGTCGATGAGCAGCACCATCCCTTTGCCGGCGCAGATGAGAGTCGCGCTGACGAGCAGGGCCAAGGCAGCCAAAGTGTTGACGAGATTTATGAGTCCCTGCTGCGCAAGCTCGGCATGGCCGACATGTCAGCTCATGAGGTGCGGCTCTGGCTTCGCGAGCGCGACCTTGACGACAACACGGTTGAAGAGCTCCTGGGCAAAGTAGAGCATCTCGGCTATGTCGACGACTTCCGCCTTGCCGAGCAGCTCACCGGGCGGCTGGTCTTGCGCAAGGGGCAGGGCCGTAGTGCCATCGCCCTTGAGTTGCGCAAGCGCAACCTCACCCAGTCGGCCATCGATGAGGCTCTGGCAAACATCGACCAGGCCGACGAACTCAACCGTGCAATCGACCAAGCGCTCAAGCGCGCTCCGTCAGTGCAACGCTTCGATCGCTCCACGGCAGAGCGACGCCTCCACGGTTTTCTCTCGCGCCGCGGTTACCCCAGCGGGGTCGTGCGTGAGGCGATTCAGGCCGCCTTTAGCGAGTATCCGCCTGCTGGTTAGGGCACAACCGTTCCGCGGTTCCTATGGCACTCTTCGAGGTCGATCGTCACGCGTAAACTTGTGGGGTTATGACCCGCACAACTGAGCAGCCCACCCTCATCGCCCCGAGCGATGTGGCGCGCGACGAATCAGGTCGCCAGCGCACCTATGAGGTGCGTACTTTTGGCTGCCAGATGAACGTGCACGACTCGGAGCGTCTTGCTGGGGCAATGGAGGCCGCCGGGTACACCAAGTTTGAGCGCCCTGCCGCTTCTGCGGTTGAACTTGACCCCGACGCCGTTGATGTTGCCGAGGCGCAGCCCGACGTCGTGGTGCTCAACACCTGTGCGGTTCGCGAGAACGCCGACAATCGCTTGTACGGAACGCTGGGCCACTTGGCATCCATCAAGCGCGCCCAGGAGGGCATGCAGATTGCCGTGGGCGGTTGTCTTGCTCAGAAAGATAAAGAAGTCATCTTGGCGAAGGCGCCCTGGGTCGACGTCGTATTCGGCACGCACAACATGGGTTCGCTGCCCGGGCTGCTCGAGCGCGCGCGTCACAACGAAGAAGCCGAAATTGAGATTCTCGAGTCCCTCGAGACTTTCCCATCAACTCTGCCCACTAAGCGTGACTCGACCTACAGCGGATGGGTCTCCATCTCGGTTGGCTGTAACAACACCTGCACGTTCTGTATCGTTCCGGCTCTGCGTGGCAAAGAAATGGATCGCCGTCCCGGCGATGTGCTGCGCGAGGTTGAGGCTCTCGTTCAAGACGGCGCCATCGAGGTCACTCTTCTCGGGCAGAACGTCAACACCTACGGTGTCGAGTTTGGCGACCGCGAGGCATTCGGCAAGCTTCTGCGCGCGGCAGGCAAAATCGAGGGCATTGAGCGCATCCGCTTCACCAGCCCACACCCGGCAGCCTTTACCGACGACGTCATTGCGGCCATGGCCGAGACCCCCGCGGTCATGCCGCAGTTGCACATGCCGTTGCAGTCTGGCTCCGACCGCATTCTCAAGCTGATGCGCCGTTCCTACCGGAGTGACAAGTTCCTCGGCATTCTCGATCGCGTTCGCGCGGCCATCCCCGATGCCGCTATCAGCACCGACATCATCGTTGGGTTCCCGGGCGAGACCGAGGAAGACTTCGAAGAGACGCTTCGCGTGGTGCGCGAGGCGCGTTTTGCCACCGCGTTTACCTTCCAGTACTCCAAGCGACCCGGAACGCCGGCTGCCGACATGGAAGACCAGATTTCTAAAGAGGTCGTGCAAGAGCGTTTTGAGCGCCTTGTTGCTGTGCAGAACCAGATTTGCCTCGAAGAGAATCAGGCTCAAATCGGCCGCGAGGTCGAGGTGCTCGTCAACAACGGCGAAGGCCGCAAAGATGCCGCCCGCCACCGCATGAGCGGTCGAGCGCGTGACTCGCGCCTGGTGCACTTTGATGTGCCCGAGGGCAGCGAGATTCCCCGGCCCGGCGACCTTGTCACGGTAACCGTCACCGACGCAGCTTCGTTCCACCTGATTGCCGACTCAACAGATGGCTCGCCACTCAAGGTGCGCCGCACCATTGCTGGTGATGCATGGGATCGCGCTGAGGCAGAGTCCTGCGGTGTTCCCAGTGCTGTTGGCGGTTCCGGCGCAACCAACCTCGGCATGCCGAGCCTGCGCTCGGCCACGACGCCGATCTACGACGTGAACGATGGCGAGCGGTAATTTGCTGATTGCCATTGTCGGGGCCACCGGCACGGGCAAGTCGCAGCTTTCGCTTGAGCTGGCGCAACGCATCCACGATCAGGGTGGCGCGGCCGAGATCGTCAACGCCGACGCGATGCAGCTGTATCGGGGTATGAATATCGGCACGGCCAAGCTCTCCCCGGCTGAGCGCGCCGGAGTGCCCCATCACATGTTTGATGTTCTCGATGTGACCGAAGAGGCCTCGGTCGCGGCCTATCAAACGCAGGCCCGCGCGGTGATTGACGACATCATCGCGCGCGGAGCAACGCCGATTCTGGTCGGCGGGTCGGGGCTCTATGTCTCGAGCGTGCTATTTGAATTCGAGTTTCCCGGGCACGATGACGCCATTCGCGAGCGGCTCGAGCAAGAACTGGCTGAACAGGGCCCCGGCCTCATGTTCGCGCGCCTCAAGAAGCTCGCGCCAGAGGCCGCCGAACGCATCGATTCGCAGAACGCGCGCCGCGTGTTGCGCGCCCTCGAAGTAATCGAAATGACGGGCGATTCAGCCGCGTTGGGAACTCTGCCCGAGGAACCGGTTTACTGGCGCCAGAGCGCCATTTACGGCCTCACAGACGCCCGTGACGCGCTGGTTGAGCGCCTTGATCGCCGTGTTGAGCAGATGTGGGCCGATGGCTTGCTTGATGAGGTGCGCGGGCTCATCCCCGCCGGCATCGAAAACGGCGTCACCGCGCGTCGAGCGATTGGATACGCTCAGGCCCTTGCCCAGCTGGCAGGCACCCAGACTGACGCCGAGGCCATCGCCGAAACGCAGGCCCTGACCCGCCGCTACGCCCGCCGTCAGGTGAGCTGGTTCAAACGCTATGCCGACGTGACCTGGTTGCCTGTGGGCGAGCTCGGCGCGGCCGATGCCATCAACCTCAGGCCTGCCGGTCATTAAGCTGGAGTCATGGCACTCTCGCTTCATTTCACCAAGGGTCACGGCACCGGCAACGATTTCGTGCTGTTCGCCGACCCCGACGGCGAGATTGTGCTGACCGCTGACCAAATGGCCGCGCTGGCCGACCGCCACTTTGGCATCGGTGCCGACGGAATCATCCGCGCGGTGCGTTCAGGCAAGCTCAACCGTCGTGACGCCAAGGGTGTTGTGGTGGCGGATGGCGCCGGCGCCCGCGCGCTGGCCGAAGAGCCCGCCGCCGAGTGGTTCATGGATTACTACAACGCCGACGGCAGCGTCAGCGAGATGTGTGGCAACGGTGTGCGCGTATTCGCCAAGTTCCTGCTCGAGAGCGGCCTCGCCAGCCTCGCCCAGGGTGAAACGCTCGCCATCGGCACGCGTGCAGGCGTTCGCGACGTGCAGCAGAACGCATCCGGATTCCAGGTCGACATGGGTCGCTGGAAGTTCGACGACTTCGAACCGCTCGTGCGCGTCAAGAACGTCGCCGTGGCCCGCCTGGGCCTCGGCATCAACGTCGGTAACCCGCACGTGGTGCTCGCGCTCTCGTCGGTCGACGAGCTCGAAGCCGCAGACCTCACTGTCATTCCGCAGCTCGACCCCGTGGCGCCCGACGGCGTGAACATCGAGCTCGTTGTTCCCAGCGATCCGCTCGTGACCGATGGCGTTGGCCACATTCGCATGCGCGTTCACGAGCGCGGCAGCGGAGAGACCCTCAGTTGCGGCACGGGCGTTGTTGCGGCGGCCCTGGCAACGCGCCACTGGGCCGGCGTGGGTGCCCCCAACAACTGGCGGGTGGATGTTCCCGGAGGCACCCTCGCGGTGCGCATGTTCCCCACTGAAGAGGGCGAACATGTTGCTCTCTCAGGCCCCGCGACTCTGGTTTACACCGGCACCGTCGAGCTCGCGTAGCCCATAGCGTGAGGTGGCATCGCTAGCTTCGAGTCAACGGCGAGGTTAGCTCGCGCGGAGGGTTCCCGTACCAGAAGCGACGACGTGCTCGCCATCGCAGTGCTGCGGGCGGAACGGGCAGGCTCCAAGAACCTCAACCTGGTTGGGGAGGTGGGTGGTCACGTTGTCTGGCTCGATTAAGTTGAGGCCGACCTTGAGTACCTGGTCGCTCAGGTCAATTCCAGCCTCACGAGGCCCGACGGCTTCAAGCGAGGCGACAGGCGCGGCCCACAGCCACTGCACGACTTTTTGTGGGTCGTCTTGCTGAACGTCGAGCGTCCAACCGCATCCCCTCGCGTCAAGGATTCCGGCGATGGCAATGGTGCTCTGTGATGACATGATTCCCCCAAGAAGTTGCCTTCTGCCACGCTACTGCGCTCAGGTGAAAATGAGGGGAATTTACTTACAGAAGTTCGCGCGGCTCCACATCGAGAGCGTCGGCGATTGCGAACACGTTGATGAGCGAGGGGGAGAAGCGCGAGTTTTCGATCCGGCTGATTGTCTTGCGGTCAACGCCAGCGCTGTCGGCGAGTTCCACCTGGGTCAGCCCGCGAGCGGTGCGAAAGTGGCGAATGCGCTCGCCGAATTCCTTGAGTGATTCATTGGCGCTGCTTCGCGATCCAATGGGTGTGACGCCATCGTACTGAGTACTCATCATCATCCTTGGGCAGGGCACAGTTGGGGGAGTGCCAGCTGCTTGAGGTAATGCTACGCCGGCGCGCGCGGACTTTACTGTGAGGCGAGGGGGTCAGTTGTGGTACAGCAAACGCTTAGTTAGCGCGAGTGACCTGAATCACGCGGAAACCCTTGTGATTTGCCGCGCGCGACACGTTGTGGGTGTCGCTGAATTCCGACGCCAGCCACTTCTCGAACGAATCTGCACCAAGGTGCTTGGCAATGACCAGCCAGGCGCTGCCGCCCGACGCCAGTCGAGGGATCCATTTCTGCATGATGCCATGCAGCTCAGACTTGCCGACGCGAATCGGAGGGTTCGACCAAATGGTCTCAAACAGGATGCCGGCGTCGAGGTCATCGGGTGTGCTGACGCTGAGGTTCGCAACCCCGCATCGGGCCGCGTTGCGACGTGTGAGCTCGAGCGCGCGCTCGTTGACGTCGATGCCATAGACGCTGGCCTCGGGCGACTCGAGCGCGAGGGTCAACGCGATCGGACCCCAACCACAGCCGATATCAAGCAGGTTGCCTGAGGTGGGTGGTTCGGGCACCGTGCGCAGCAAGGCCTCTGTGCCGGCATCGATGTGGTCGGGGCTGAAGATGCTTCCCGACGTCTCGACGCTGAAATCGCGCCCGGCCAGGCTCACCTGAATCTCGGTGGTGCGAAACTCACCCGCCGGGCTCGCCGAAAAGTAGTGTTCGATGGCCTCGGGGGATGAATCGGTCATGTCTCGAGGGTATCGCCCGGCCAGCCCTCGAACGCAAGGAATACTCCGGCGCGATCAGGCGTTACCTTTAGTACCAATGACAAAAGACTCCGACGACATCGTCGACCGCATCCTTGCTCGGGCCAGTGGCGAAAAAGCCCCCGTCTCGATTTTCAGCAGCGGAAAAGCCCAGGCACTCGCCGATAAGGGCGAGATGGGCCGCGACGACGTTCGCAACACGGATGGCGACCAGCTCGACCGCGAAGAGCGCGCGTCTCTGCGCCGCGTTGCCGGACTCTCGACCGAACTCGAAGACGTCACCGAGGTTGAGTACCGCCAGCTGCGCTTGGAGAAGGTCGTACTGATCGGCGTGTACCCCAAGGGCGCTGTCGTCGATGGCGAAAACTCGCTGCGTGAGCTAGCTGCGCTCGCCGAAACCGCCGGTGCCGAGGTGCTCGACGGCGTCATGCAGATGCGCCCCCTTCCTGACCCGGCCACCTACCTCGGTCGCGGAAAAGTCGAAGAACTCAAGAACATCGTCTGGGAGGTCGGTGCTGACACGGTCATCGCCGATACTGAATTGGCCCCCAGCCAGCGCCGTGCCCTTGAAGACGTGGTCAAGGTGAAGGTCATCGACCGCACGGCGGTCATTCTCGACATCTTCAGCCAGCACGCCAAGAGCCGCGAGGGTAAGGCTCAGGTTGAGCTCGCACAGCTCGAGTACCTGCTGCCGCGTCTTCGTGGTTGGGGTGACTCGATGTCGCGCCAGGCCGGTGGACAAGTCGGTGCTGCCGGTGCCGGTATGGGTTCACGTGGTCCGGGTGAGACCAAGATTGAGCTCGATCGCCGCCGCATCAATACGCGCATGTCCAAGCTGCGCAAGCAGATCATCGCCATGAAGCCCGCCCGCGACACCAAGCGAGCCAACCGCAAGCGCAACGCGGTGCCCTCGGTGGCTATCGCCGGGTACACCAACGCGGGCAAGTCGAGCCTGCTCAACCGCATCACTCGCGCGGGTGTGCTTGTTGAGAACTCCCTGTTCGCAACGCTCGACCCGACCGTGCGCAAGACCCAAACCGAGGATGGCCGACCGTACACACTCGCCGACACCGTCGGTTTCGTGCGAAACCTGCCCCACCAGCTCGTTGAGGCATTCCGTTCAACCCTCGAAGAGGCGGCAGACGCCGACCTTCTCGTGCACGTTGTTGACGCGTCGCACCCCGATCCCGCCAGCCAAATCAAGACGGTGCGCGATGTACTCGCAGATTCTGGCGCAGGTCAGGTTCCTGAGCTCGTGGTCTTCAATAAGGCCGACCTCGTCGATGACGACACGCGCCTGATTCTGCGCGGACTTGAGTCGAAAGCAATCTTTGTCAGCGCCCGCACCGGCGAGGGCATCGAAGAGTTGCTCGAGATCATCGCCGAGCGCATCCCGTCGCCTGATGTCGACGTGCACCTGCTCGTGCCGTATGACCGCGGTGACGTGGTTTCGTCACTGCACTTGCGCGGGCTCGTTCTTGAAACCGACTACGTCGAAGAGGGAACGCGCGTGCACGCACGGGTCACCCCGGCAGATGCCGCAGCCTTCGCCGAGTTCGTCGAAGACTAAATCGCTGGTTGAGTAGGCCGCAGGCCGTATCGAAACCTAAACCAGTCGAATCAGCGCTTCGTTCTTCTTGAGAAAGCCCGGCTTCCAAGGCGGGTCAAATCTGGCGTAGTAAATATCGCCGTCGGTCTGCAGCCCAGCTCCGCGAACGCCGGCAAGCAGAGCCTCGCCGTTCTCCTTGAAACGCTTTTCGTTCCAGCCGCCACCAAACTTTCGAGCGGCGGCGCGGTGGGTGTCGACCGGGGTGGTGCGCACGCGCGCGTCCTTGGGCAATGGCAGCGACTTCGGGTCCATGCCTGCCGGCAGAACAAAGCTCACCGTGTGGTGCTTGCCCTGAACGGTCTCTTGAATAACGGGAGCAGTCATGGCCATGCGGGCGCCGGCATCGTTGTTACCGCTGATGTAGCGAACCAGGGGAGAGAAGGCCATGTTGCCGGCCGACATGAAGTCACCGACGACATCCACCTGAATGAGCACGTATGCGGGGTACTCGCGAATCTCAAAACCTGCGTGGGTTGAGACGACGGTGTAAGGCTGTTGTTCGGTCATGCCTTCAGAGTAAAGCGAAACCCTGTGAGAGCGCCTGCGTAGTCTCGATAGTCTTGAGGGATGCGCGCCAAGACTCCCTTCTCGTTTGAGGTGTACCCGCCGCGCAAACCCGAAATGCAGGATGCCCTGCACGACACGATTCAAAAACTCGCGTCGGTCGGCCCCGAGTACATCACCGTTACCTACGGTGCCAACGGCAGCTCGCGTGACTCGAGCCTCGAGTGTGTCTCTTACATTCGCCAGAACACCGCCATCGATCCACTGGCGCACCTAACCTGCGTAGGCTCGACCCGCGAAGAGGCCGAAGCACTGGTGCGCCAGTTCTATGGCGCGGGCATCCGCTCGTTCTTGGCTCTGCGGGGCGACGCGCCCGAAGGCGCCGAGGCCACAGAAGACTTTCTCGGCGAGCTCAAAACCGCAGCCGACTTGGTCGCTCTCATTCGCAGCGTGAGCCCATACGCTCGCATCGCCGTCGCGGCTTTTCCGAACGGACACCCCGACTCGCAGCGCGAGAACCAAGACATCGAAGCTCTGCTGGCCAAGCAGGCTGCCGGGGCCGACTTCGCCATCACGCAGCTGTTCTTCACCGCCAGCGACTACATCGATTTTGTGGCGCGCGCGCGTGCTGCGGGTGTCACGATTCCGCTCACACCGGGAATCATGCCTGTCACCAACGCGAATCGCTTGGCGCGAATCGTTGAAATCACGGGCCTCGAAACCCCGCGCGAGCTCACGGATGCCCTCACCTCCGCAACCACAAAAGAAGAGCAGCGTGCCATCGGAATCGCGCACGCGGTCGATCTGGCAAACGCCGTTCTCGATGCCGGTGCCCCGGGCATCCACCTGTATGCGTTCAATGAGCACGAAACCGTGCTCGAAGTGCTTCGACACGTTGGCGTGATCGAGTAATCATGGCTACGCGCAGACTCACCCCGTTTGTCATGCTCGAGGTGTCGTCGGTCTTGTCGGCAGTCGCCAGCGGCATGACCTACATCGTGCTGCCGTGGCTGATTCTCGAGGCCACCGGTTCGGCACTCGTTGCCGGAATCGTCGTTGCCATCAAGGGCCTGGTGTCGTTTGTTGTTTACCCGCTCGCGGGCACGCTCATCGACAACGTGGGTCGCCGTCGAATCGCCATCATCGCCGATGCGCTGGTTGCGCTCACGGCGGCAGGCTTCGCCCTCTCCGTTGGCGCTTGGGGGCTGAGCATCGCGCTCACCGTGGTCATCTCGGTGCTGGGTTCGCTCCTTGAGCCACCCGGCTTCACTGCCCGCAAGTCGCTCATCGTCAACACCGCCGAATCTGGGCAGATTCCGCTCGAACGGGCAAACGGCATTCACGAGGCCATTCGCGGCATCGGCTGGATTGCCGGCCCAGCGGCCGGATCGCTGCTGATTGCCCTCGTCGGTGCGGGCAACGTGTTCTGGTTCGTCGCTGCCGGGTACGTGCTCTCACTGTTGTGCGTGAGCCTGATTCGTGTCACTCACACCGTCGGCGGGCAAGACGACCGTGACGAAGAAAAGGGCAGCTTCATCGCAGAAACGGTGGATG
This sequence comes from uncultured Microbacteriaceae bacterium, assembly GCA_903859205.1. Taxonomy (GTDB): domain Bacteria; phylum Actinomycetota; class Actinomycetes; order Actinomycetales; family Microbacteriaceae; genus CAIOLM01. The sequence continues at coordinate 29,664 of CAIOLM010000024.1, read as the reverse complement.
GCTTCCGCGCACTCGCGGGAGACCGAGCACTGTTCATCCTGACCGCGTTCATCGTGATTCTCGACGCCGTTTACATCCCGAGCGAAGAGATCGTGCTGCCCTTTTACTTCAATGAGCGCAATGATCCGGTCGGTCTCGGTCTTGTAATTTCGGCGATGGTGTTGGGCGTCACCGTCGGTTCGCTGCTGTTTGAGTTCCTGTCCAAGCGCATGCGCATGTCGACGCTGATTCGCATCTGCACCATCGGCTCGTGCACCATTCTGCTGTCGATGTCGTTCTTTCCGCCGGTCTGGCTTTTCACCATGATCGGGTTCTTGCTCGGTTTGGTGTGGGGTCCGATCAATCCGCTGTTGAGCACCATGATTCAGCGCCGTTTTCCGGCGCGACTGCAGGGCCGCGTCTTCGGTGTTCAGCTTGCTCTGTTCACGATGGCCCCGCCGGTGGCTATGCCGATCGTGGGATGGCTCGTGCAGCTCTACGGCGCTCAGCCCGTTTATCTCGGGCTCATGATTGCCACGTTTATCTTGGGCTTCGGCGTGATGCTGCTACCGGTGCTTCGCGACCTGAATCGCTCTGCTACGCCCACTGAGTGAGCCCGTCGAAATCAGACCTTGCGCATGACGGTGACAACCTTGCCGAGAATCTCGCACTGGTCACCAGGAATGGGCGGGAACGCCGAGTTGCGGGGGAGTAGCCAGGTGTGGCCATCCTTTTGGCTGAAGACCTTGACGGTTGCTTCGCCGTCGATCATGGCGGCAACAATCTCGCCGTTCTCCGCATTCTTTTGAGCGCGGATGACCACGAAGTCGCCGTCGCAAATGGCGGCGTCAATCATTGACTCACCCTTGACCTCGAGCATGAACAGCTCGCCCTTGCCGGCCAGCTGCTCGGGCACTGCGAAGGTGTCTTCAACGTTCTGCTCGGCCGTGATCGGAAAACCAGCCGCAATCTGACCCACCAACGGAACGCTCACGCTGTGGCCCAAGGGGATGACGTTGTCGGGGATGCTCGTGCCGCTCTCGCTGGTTGAGCTTGTCGAAACCAAGCCATCGGTGAGCAGCTCGATTCCACGCGCACGACCGAGGTCGCGGCGAATGACGCCGGCCTCTTCGAGCTGGGTGAGCTGGTAGCTCACGCTGGCGAGCGACTTGAAGCCACAAGCGTCGGCGATGTCTTGCATCGACGGGGTGTAGCCGTTCGACTCGACGAACTGCTGAATCATCTCGAGCACGGTGCGCTGACGCACGCTGAGCTTGGCGATCTGGGGGCTGATGTCACTCATGGGAGTCCTTGTCTGTTTGCTGTCAGTGGCTCATGGTGAACTACGTGCAACAACCGAAACTCTATTCGAAAAAGGCACTAAAACCAAACACATATTCGAAGATTTTCAAGATTTTGTGCGAATTCTTCGAAAATATATTTGACAAAGTGGCTCTTTCGAATATATCTTCGAAACATCTTCGAACCGGGCTCTCCCGGCCGAGAGTCCGGTTCGAGATAACACCTAAGGAGCACAACATGAGCAGCATCACCGCAACTGGCATAGCAACGGGCCTCGCAACACACACCGCGGCTGGCACTTCGTCGGCAGGCTTCACCCGCCTGCGCATGACCACTCGTGGTCGCCGCGTTCTGATCGCGCTCATCGTTCTGCCACTCGTCATCGCGGCTTTCTTCGCTGCTCTTAATGGTGGCCAGGCCGGCGCCTCGAACGAGTCGGTCTCAGACTCCTCCACCTACATCACGGTCGGCTCGGGTGAATCGCTCTGGCAGATCGCTGAGCGAGTTGCCCCCTCGGCCGACCCCCGCGACGTTGTCGACGCACTGGTGAGCTACAACCACCTCGAGGGTGACATCCAGGCTGGTCAGCGCGTGGCCATCCCCGCGCAGTACAAGTAAGTCCGCCTCACACGCAGGGCCACACTCTAAGCAAGGGCGCATCCGCCATACTTGACGCATGATTCGCCGCCGCTACAACAGCTCCGTCACCTTCCTGCCCGGCAGCATCCTTTCCTGGATCGCCCTCATTCTGGTGATTGTGTCGCTATACACGTTCTGGTTGGCGATGCAGGTGAACTCGGGCGTCGGCCCGTACCCCAGTCTCATCACCGGAGTCGTTGGTATCGCCCTGGGCGTGACATCGGCTTTCGTTCGAAAAGACATCTCAATTCTGTTGGGAATCTTGGGCGCCATCGCCGGCAGCCTGCTGCTTTTCTTGCTCCTCGCAGTGGTCATCACTTCCGGCGCCTAAACTTGAGTGTGTGACCACGCTCGATGACCTGCCCATCCGTGACGACCTGCGCGGAAAGAAGCCTTATGGCGCCCCGCAAGCTCACGTGCGCGTCGAGCTCAACGTCAACGAAAACACGCACCCCGTGCCCGAGGCCGTCATCGACGACATCGTGGCCCGCACGCGTGAGGCACTGACGAGCATCAACCGTTACCCCGACCGAGAATTCACCCAGCTGCGCGAGAGCCTGGCGGCCTACCTCGGCCACGGGCTCACCGCCGCCAACATCTGGGCCGCAAACGGCTCAAACGAGGTCATCCAGCAGCACATGCAGGCCTTTGGTGGCCCAGGTCGTTCGGTGCTGGCGTTCCCGCCCACGTACTCGATGCACTCGATCATCGCCAACGGCACCGGCACCACCTGGATTACTGCCGAGCGCGACGCCGACTTCCGCATTTCGCCCGAGACAGCGGTAGCCGCCATCAAGGCGAATAACCCCAGCATCGTTTTCTTCTGCACCCCGAACAACCCGACCGGAACCCCGGTTTCGGTCGAGACCATTGCCGCCGCATACGACGCAACTGACGGAATTGTGTTCGTCGACGAGGCATACGCCGAGTTCGCTCCCGATGGCTCGGGCACCGCGCTGAGCTTGCTTGAGGGGCGCCCGCGCCTGATGGTCTCGCGCACGATGAGCAAGGCATTCGCTTTTGCCGGCGCTCGTGTGGGATACCTGGCCGCCGACCCGGCAGTGGTCGACGCCATCCGTTTGGTTCGTCTGCCGTATCACTTGAGCGCTCTGACCCAGGCTGCTGCCGTTGGGGCACTGGCTCACGCACCCGAGATGCTCGCCATGGTCGATGACATCAAGGCCCAGCGTGATCGCCTGGTGACCGAGCTGGCCAACATGGGCTACCACCCTTACGAGAGCGCGGCAAACTTCGTGCTCTTTGGCAACGTGGCGAACCCGCAAGACACCTTCGACAAGCTGCTGGCGCAGGGCATCATCATCCGTGACATCGGAATTGCAAATCACCTGCGCGTGACCGCCGGCACTGAGGCCGAGACCAGCGAGTTCCTCGCCGCATTGTCTGAACTGAACGGAACGCTCGCCTAGACTTAAGGCATGGCAAAAGCAAAGCGCGTCGCGACTGTTTCGCGAAAGACGAGCGAGTCAACCGTCAAACTCACGCTCAACCTTGATGGCACGGGCGTTTCGAAGATCAATACCACCGTGCCGTTCTTCGACCACATGCTGACCGCTTTTGCCAAGCACTCGCTGACCGACCTCACCGTCGAATCCAAGGGTGACACTCACATCGACGTGCACCACACCGTCGAAGACACCGCCATCGTGCTGGGTCAGGCCATTCGCGAGGCTTTGGGCGACAAGTCGGGCATCTCGCGCTTTGGCGATGCCCTCGTGCCGCTCGATGAGGCGCTGGCGCAGGCCGTGGTCGACATTTCGGGTCGCCCGTTCCTGGTTCACACTGGCGAGCCCGCAGGTTTTGAGCACCACCTCATCGGTGGTCACTTCACTGGTTCGATGGTTCGTCACGTCTTCGAGGCCATTACTTTCAACGCCGGTCTCACCGTGCACGTGAACGTGCTCGCTGGCCGCGACCCGCACCACATCGCCGAGGCTGAGTTCAAGGCGTTCGCTCGCGCGTTCCGTCAGGCTAAGGCCATCGATCCTCTGGTTTCAGGAGTACCCAGCACTAAGGGTGCTCTGTGACCAAACCCCGCGTTGCCGTATTCGATTACGGCATCGGCAACATTCACTCCGCTGTTAAGGCGGTCGAGCTCGCCGGTGCAACGGTCGAACTCACGCGTGACAAAAAGGTGTGCGCTGAGGCTGACGGTCTGCTTGTGCCGGGTGTCGGTGCGTTTGCTGCCGTGATGGATGCCCTCCAAGGCGCCGACGGTGGCGAAGTCATTGAGCGCCGACTGGCTGGCGGGCGCCCGGTTTTGGGAATCTGCGTGGGCATGCAGGTCATGTTCGAGCGCGGAGTAGAACACGGGCTCGACACCGAAGGTCTGGGGGAGTGGCCCGGTGTTGTGCGCCAACTCGAGGCCCCGATTCTGCCCCACATGGGCTGGAACACCGTCGATGCTCCATTCGACTCGGTGCTCTTCGAGGGCATTCGCGACGAGCGTTTCTACTTCGTGCACTCCTACGCGGCCTGCGAGTGGACCCTCGAGGTCATCGCGCCGTTCCCGGCGCCGCACGTCACTTACGCTCGTCACGGCGAGCGTTTCGTTGCCGCGGTCGAAAACGGGCCACTGTCGGCTACCCAATTTCACCCGGAGAAGTCAGGCGAGGCGGGCATCCAACTGCTGCGCAACTGGCTCACAACCCTGTAATCACAAGCTTTACCCGAACACATACCGCTAGAGGAATATATGTCTGCCCCCATTCTTGAGCTGCTGCCCGCCGTTGATGTTGCCGAGGGCAAGGCTGTGCGCCTGACCCAGGGCGAACTCGGCACCGAGACCAACTACGGCGACCCGGTTGACGCTGCTGCCGACTGGGCCAACCAGGGCGCCGAGTGGATTCACCTCGTCGACCTCGATGCCGCTTTTGGCCGCGGCGAAAACCGTGCGCTGCTGCGTCGCGTGATCAACGAGGTACCCGGCGTAAAGATTGAGCTCAGCGGGGGCATCCGTGACGATGCCAGCCTCGAGTCAGCGCTCGAGAGTGGTGCCACGCGAGTGAACCTCGGCACCGCCGCGCTTGAAGACCCGACCTGGGCAGCTTCGGCCATCGCCCGTTTCGGTGACCAGATTGCCGTCGGACTCGACGTTCGCGGCGAGACGCTTGCTGCCCGCGGCTGGACCAAAGAGGGTGGAAACCTCTGGGCGGTTCTCGACCGTCTCGAAGACGCCGGATGCGCCCGCTACGTCGTCACAGACGTCACGCGCGACGGCATGCTTAACGGCCCGAACCTCGACCTGTTGGTGAGCATCACGCAGCGCACCGGCAAGCCGGTTGTGGCATCCGGTGGTATCGCCGGGCTTGTCGACCTCATCGCTCTGCGCGAGTTGGTTCCCACCGGCGTTGAGGGCGCGATCGTCGGCAAGGCGCTGTATGCCGGCAAGTTCACGCTCGAGCAGGCCATCGCGGTCGCCTACAAGTAGCCAATTGAGCTGGTTGAGCCTGTCGAAACCAGCCGTGATTTCGACAAGCTCAATCCAAGGATTTCGACAAGCTCAATCCAAGGATTTCGACAAGCTCAATCACCTAGGAATTCAGATGTCAGACGACAACCACATGTTTGGATCGAGCGACCAGGCAGACTCGGCGGGTCAGCCCTGGGCTGGTCGCAGCTTCGAGCCCAACGCGTTCGCGGGCGACGACGGAACCGCCCCGGCTGAGTTTCTCGCCGCGATGAAGGAGTTTCGCTCGCACGAGTACCTCAGTGATGAGCGCGCTCACGCTCATGCTCGCGCCGTCGAGGTCATCAAGAGTTCTCGCCTGCTCGCCCCGCTCATCGCCGAAGCCGGCGACATCGGATTCACTGACGACGGCCACAAGGTAGACAAGACTCAAGAGCTCGCCCTCGTCTACGTGGGTGGCCCCAACGGTGAGAAGACTCTGCCGGTATTCTCCAACGTCGCGTCGATGTACGCGTGGAATCCGGATGCCCGACCCATTCCCGTCGACGGCCTTCGTGTTGCGGCTTCAGTGCTGCACGACGGCGGAGAGATGGTCGTGGTTGACCCGGGTTCTGAGACCGAAATCGCGCTGCGTGCCAAGACCCTTGAGGCCATGGCAACCGGTCGCGCTTGGGTTCCCAACCACATCGACCCCGACATCGTCGCTGCCTTCAACGACTCGGCTGACGGTCAGTTCTTCGTGCGGGGAGTGCGCCTCATCGCTGGCGACCCCGACGCCCGCGGCATCGAGAACGAGCTGGTCGTGCAAATCTCGTTGATTCCTGACCTACCTCAAGATCAGGTCGTTCAGCAGATCGAGGTGCTCTCGAACCGCTGGCTCCAGGTGGATGTCATTGCCGAGCGCGTCACATCTATGACGGTGCAGGTTATCGCCGCTCGCTAGGCGGGCGCGCGACTCAAGAACTCGATATCGACCGATGTGTATTTCTCGGTCTCCTGCGACTACTAGCTAGTTGACCGGGCCGGTCCACTTTTCGCCAGGACCCTTACCGACCTCGTCGGGAATCGGCGACGCCTCGCGGAACGCGAGCTGAATCGAGCGCAAACCATCGCGAAGTGGGCGAGCGTGCGAGTCGGAGATGTCTGATGCTGCGGCGGTAATCAATCCGGCCAGGGCATTGATGAGCTTGCGAGCCTCATCGAGATCCATCATGGAGGGCTCACCCTCTTCGTCGGCCAGGCCGCACTTGATGGCAGCGGCACTCATCAGGTTGACCGCAACCTCGACGATGACCTCAACGGCGGGTACTTCAGCGATGTCGATGACCTGCTGCTGAACATCCTGGTTTTCGCTCATGGCGCCTTCTCTGGTAGTCTTGCCAAGGTTCACTTCGCTTCGTGCGTTGTGATCCACGGAAAGTGGAGCTAGCTCCCACCCGTCAGCCTCAAGGTTACCGGGTTCTTACACTCCGCCTGACGGTCTCGGCAACGAGAACGGCGGGTAGGTCAGGGTGTCATTGTGTGAAGTCTGCATTGGCTTGCGCGCGCTCTTCTTTCCGAAGCACATACCGGAAACTCTTGAGGAGCCACGCATTAGCGATCCACGCACTAACGACCGAATCCGCGTTCCAGAAGTACGCCTGATCGGTCCCAACGGCGAACAGGTGGGCGTCGTATCGATCGACGCTGCCCTGCGCATGGCGGCAGAGAACGACCTTGACCTCGTAGAGGTCGCCCCGCAGTCCAAGCCCCCCGTGGCCAAGATCATGGACTTCGGCAAGTACAAGTACGAAGCCGCTCAGAAGGCTAAAGACGCTCGTCGCAACCAGGCAAACACCGTTCTCAAAGAGGTGCGCTTTCGCCTGAAGATTGACGAGCACGACTACGAAACCAAAAAGAAGATGGCCGTCTCGTTCCTCTCCGGAGGCGACAAGGTCAAGGCCATGATTCTTTTCCGCGGTCGCGAGCAGTCGCGTCCCGAGCAGGGCGTGCGCCTGCTCCAGAAGTTTGCTGAAGACATTGCTGAATTCGGAACTGTTGAACACACCCCGACCATTGATGGTCGAAACATGGTGATGGTCATCGGTCCGCTGAAGAGCAAGTCCGAAGTAAAGGCAGAGCAGAACGCAAAGCGTGATGCTGCCAAGGCCGAGGCTAAGGCTGGAAAGGCAACGACTGCTCCGGCAGAAGCTGCTGCACCTGCCCCGGCCGCTGAATAAACCACACAAAAAGGAGAAAGAGATGCCTAAGCAGAAGACCCACTCGGGTTCGAAGAAGCGTTTCAAGATCACCGGAAGCGGAAAGATCATGAAGCAGCAGGCTGGCATGCGCCACAACCTCGAGGTCAAGTCGGGAAAGCGTAAGCGCACCCTGAATGCAGAACAGGTGCTGTCGCCGGCAGACGCCAAGAACGTCAAGAAGCTTCTCGGCCACTAGTTCGCCGACCGATCACAAGGATAAAAAGAAATGGCACGTGTAAAAAACGCCGTCAACGCCGCTAAGAAGCGCCGCGTTGTTCTCGAGCGCGCCGAGGGTTACCGCGGTCAGCGTTCACGCCTCTACCGCAAGGCCAAGGAGCAGGTAATCCACTCGATGGTTTACAGCTTCCGCGACCGTCGCGCGAAGAAGGGTGAGTTCCGCCGCCTGTGGATCCAGCGCATCAACGCTGCATCGCGCGCAAACGGCCTCACCTACAACCGTCTCATCCAGGGTCTTGCTCTGGCTGGCGTTGAGGTCGACCGCCGCATCCTGGCTGAGCTCGCCGTAAACGAGCCCGCCACGTTCGCAGCGCTGGTTCAGACCGCCAAGAAGGCTCTTCCTGCCGACACCTCGGCACCGAAGGCTCAGGCCTAAATACGAATGCTCGACAACCCGCGCGCTCCACGCGTCAAGCAGGTTGCGAAGCTCTCACAGCGGGGAGCCCGGTTAGAAACCGGGCTCTTCCTGTTGGAGGGCCCGCAAGCCGTTGCTGAGGCGTTGACTTATCGACCCCAGCTGATTGTCGAACTGTTCGCCACGCCCACGGCGCTTGAGCGTTACAGCGACATCGCCGCTGCGGCCGTCGACGCGGGTGTTCACGTCGAGTTCGCCTCCGAAGAGGTCATCGATGCGATGGGTGACACCGTCACCCCGCAAGGCTTCATCGCGGTGTGCAACCAGTTCCCGACCGCGCTCAAAGAGGTTCTCTCTGAGGGGCGCGACGGGGGAGCGGTCAAGCTGGTCGCCATCCTCGAAGAGGTGCGCGACCCGGGCAACCTCGGCACGATCATCCGTGTTGCTGACTCTGCTGGCGCCGACGCCGTCATCATCACCGGTCGTTCGGTCGACCTGTACAACCCCAAGGTCGTTCGCTCGACCACGGGTTCGCTCTTTCACATTCCGGTCACCGTGGGTGTCGAATTGGCGGATGCCCTGGCCGCCGCCCGTGCAGCAGGCCTGCAGGTGCTCGCCGCCGACGTCAAGGGCGTTGACCTTCCCGAGGCAGCTGCCGCGGGCAAGCTGGCTAAGCCCACAGCCTGGCTCTTCGGCAACGAAGCACGCGGGCTGGAAGACGAGCACCTCGACATGGCCGACTCCGCCGTGCGCGTGCCGATTTACGGCGAGGCCGAGTCGATGAACCTGGCCACTGCCGCCAGCGTTTTGCTGTACCAGAGCGCTTTCGCGCATCGCTCCTAGCAAAACCTGTTTTCCCGAGCCGGTTATTGCGGCAAAGTTTCCCCCTTTTGCTCAGGTATATATTTTGTATACTTGAGGCATGGCTACGTTTACGACCGTGAAGGTCACTGCTGAAACCCGTGATCGCCTCAAGCATCGCGCTGATGAGGGCAATTACTCGAGCATCGACGTACTGCTCAATGAGCTGCTTGACGAGCGAGAGCGTGCCGAGCAGATTGCCGAATTTCGGGCGGTCATGGCTCGGGTGACACCCGCAGAATGGGCTGACTACATGGCTGAGGTCTCTATCTGGGATTCCACCCTTATGGATGGCCTTGATCTCGACGAAAAGTGGGATTAGCGGTGGGGCCGGAGCTGGCACCTGGGCAAATTTGGTGGGCCTACTTGGGGGAGGGTGTCGGGCGCGAGCAGGGCGGGCGTCGTCCCGTTGTCGTGGTTGCTGATTATGAATATCTCGAACCCGTCGACGCTCTAGCTATCGTGATGCCTCTCACGAGAACGAAACGAGGGTGGCCCAATCACATTCAGGCGGTCGGTGAAACGGGCATCCAAACCGATTCGTGGATCATGACCGAACAGGTTCGCACCGTTTCTCGGTTGCGCCTGCATACGCACATGGGCTCCCTTTCGCCAGCGACTCTCAACACGGTTAAATGGTGGTCCAGCGTGTTCTTCGGGTTGCCCGCTCCCAAGTAAACTTGGGACTTGTGTCTGTAGAAATCACTGAGCCGAGCGTTGCCGCCGCGCTGAATGGCGCGCTTGAGGCCATTGCCGCCGCAACCGACTCGGCCTCGCTGAAGGCCGCTCGCTCGGCGCACCTTGGTGATGCATCCGCGCTCGCTGCTCTAAACGCAGCACTCAAAGACGTGCCGAACGACCAAAAGGCCGCAGCCGGCAAGCTCGTGGGTCAGGCTCGCGCACAGGCAAACCAGGCGTACACCGAAGCCGAAGAGCGCATTGTCAGCGCCGAGCAGAACGCCCAACTCGAGAACGAGCGAGTAGATGTCACGGCCGCACCGAGCCGCTGGCGCAAGGGTGCTCGGCACCCGCTCATGCTTTTGCAAGAGGCGTTCTGTGACGCGTTCGTGGGCATGGGCTGGGAAATCGCAGAAGGCCCCGAGCTCGAGAGCGAGTGGTACAACTTCGACGCGCTGAACTTTGACGAAGACCACCCTGCTCGCGCCATGCAAGACACGTTCTTCGTTGAGCCGGCCGACTCGCACCTGGTGCTGCGAACGCACACCAGCCCGGTGCAGATTCGCGCCATGCTCGACCGCGAGGTTCCGATTTACGTTCTGGCCCCTGGTCGCGTGTACCGTACCGACGAGCTCGATGCCACGCACACCCCCGTCTTCACGCAGATCGAGGGCCTGGCCATCGACAAGGGTCTGACGATGGCTCACCTGCGCGGAACCCTCGAGCACGCCGCACGCCTCATGTTCGGCGAGGGCGCCAAGATTCGCCTGCGCCCCAACTACTTTCCGTTCACCGAGCCCAGCGCCGAGCTCGACGTGTGGCACCCCACCTTCGTGGGCGGCGCACGCTGGATCGAGTGGGGCGGATGCGGCATGGTCAACGCCAACGTGTTGCGCTCGGCCGGGATCGACCCCGAGGTTTACTCGGGCTTCGCGTTCGGTATGGGCGTTGAGCGCACGCTGATGTTCCGCAACCAGGTTGCCGACATGCACGACATGGTCGAGGGCGACGTTCGCTTCAGCCAGCAGTTCGGAATGGTGGTCTGATGCGCGTTCCACTGTCATGGCTCGGCGAATACGTCGACCTCGAACCCGGCACCACGCCCGAGCAGGTTCACGCTGCCCTGGTCAAGGTCGGCTTCGAAGAAGAAGACCTGCACGGTTTCGATGTCACTGGCCCGGTTGTTGTCGGGCAGATACTCGAGTTCACCCCCGAAGAGCAGAGCAACGGCAAAACGATCCGTTGGTGCCAGGTGCAGGTGGGCGACAAGGATGTTCGCGGAATCGTCTGCGGCGCATCCAACTTTGAGGTCGGCGACAAGGTCGTGGTGACTCTGCCCGGCGCTGTTCTGCCAGGCAATTTTGAGATCACCCCGCGCAAAACCTACGGTCACACCAGCGACGGCATGATGGCCAGCTTCAAGGAGCTTGGCCTTGGCGACGACCACAGCGGAATCATTCGTTTGAACACGCTTGGCCTGCCCGAGAGCGCTCTCGAGATTGGCGCCGACGCCATCTCGCTGCTCGGGCTCGATGACTCGGCCGTTGAGATCAACGTCACGCCCGACCGCGGCTACGCCTTCTCGATTCGCGGGGTTGCCCGCGAGTTCGGTCACTCCACCGGAGCGACCTTCCGCGACCCGGCCTCGCACCTGCCGGCAACCGGCGGAGCACACGTTGCGAGTTCGTTCGGCAACGAGTTCAAGGTGACGATCGACGACACGGCTCCGATTCGCGGTCGTGTGGGGGCATCCGTTTTTGCCACCCGCGTGGTGACCGGCGTCGATGCTTCGCGCCCGACCCCGCCGTGGATGGTCGCGCGCCTGCGCCTTGCCGGCATTCGCCCGATTTCGCTGGCTGTCGATATCACGAACTACGTCATGCTCGAGCTCGGCCAGCCGATTCACGGCTACGACCTCGACAAGCTCACCGGTGGCCTGGTTGTTCGCCGCGCCGCCGCGGGGGAGAAGCTCACCACGCTCGATGGCGTGGAGCGCGCGCTCAACGCTGAAGACCTGCTCATCACCGACGGAAGCGGGCCGATCGGTCTTGCTGGTGTGATGGGTGGGGCATCCACCGAGATTTCATCGGCGACCACGAACGTGCTCGTTGAAGCCGCCAACTTTGACCCGGTGTCGATTGCGCGCACGGCTCGTCGTCACAAGCTGCCCAGCGAGGCAAGCAAGCGTTTCGAGCGCGGTGTTGACCCGGCTGTGGCTGAGGTTGCTGCTGGTCGCGTGGTGCAGCTGCTGGTTGATCTGGCTGGTGGCACCGCGGCTGATCACGGCTCGTTCTTCGCCGGTCGAGACGATCGCTGGTCGAGTAGCGCCGAAGGCGCGTATCGAGGCCAAGCAATCGACTTGCCCGCAGACTTCGTCTCTGACCTCATCGGTTACGACTACACGCCCGAGCAGGTGCGCTCGACGCTGGCCGAAATCGGCGGAACGGTCGTCGAGACCCCCGCTGGGTTCTCTGTCACTCCGCCGAGCTGGCGCCCCGACCTCACCGACAAGTGGACCCTCGCCGAAGAGGTCGCCCGCATCTTCGGCTACGACGTCATTCCGGCCAGCCTCCCGGTTGCACCTCCCGGCCGCGGATACACCGTGGCTCAGGTGGTGCGCCGCCGCGTATCCGACGCCCTTGCTGCTGCCGGCCTCACCGAGACGCTCAGCTACCCGTTCTTCGACGAGGCAACCAACAATCTGTTCGGTTCTGCTGCTGGCACCGCCGTAGCTCAGGTTCGCCTGGCGAACGCGCTCGATGCTAGCCACGGGTGGATGCGCACCTCACTGCTTCCGGGGCTCCTCCAGACCGCTGCCCGCAACCGCGCCCGCGGGCTCACCAGCCCGGCTGTCTTCGAGCTCGGTCGTGTTTTCCTGCCTGAAGCGGGCAAGAAGTACGGTCACGACATGTTCCCGGGTGCGGTTCGCCCGTCGGATGCCCAACTAGAGGCCGTTGCCGCCGGTATTCCTGCTCAGCCGCGCCACATCGCAGCCGTTCTGGTCGGCGAGTCAATCGAGCGCCAGCCCGGCCTCAAGGCCAGCGAGTTCGACTACAGTCACGCGCTCGAGGTCGCCCAGCAGATTTCGCTCGGTGCTGGTGTCGAGATCGAGGTTCGTCAGGGTTCACACGCGAGCTTCCACCCCGGTCGTTGTGCTGAACTCGTCGTTCAGGTGATTGAGCCTGTCGAAATCACCGACGCGCTGGTTTCGACGAGCTCAACCAGCTTGGTCGTTGGCTACGCCGGAGAACTTCATCCGGCCTTCGCCGAGAGCTTCAACTTGCCGCGCCGTGTGGCAGCCATCGAGCTCAACCTCGACGCCGTCACTGCACTCGCTGGCGAGCCAACCGAAGCGCAGCCCATCTTCACGATGCCCGCTGCCACGCAAGACCTCTCACTGGTCGTGAAGTCAGATATTCCCGCAGATGCAGTGCTCGCGGCAGTAGTTGCCGGTGCTGGCGACTTGCTCGAAGATGCTCGTCTGGTCGACCTCTATGAGGGTCAGGGCGTGGTCGAGGGTCACCGCTCGTTGACGTTCGCGCTCCGGTTCCGTGCATCCGATCGCACGCTCACGCAGGCCGAGGCCACCGAGGCCAAGCAGGCCGGCGTTGCAGCCGCTGCCGCAGCCTTCGGCGCGACCATCCGCGAGTAGTTCTACTGGGGCGAGCCGCGTCTGTTGCCTCGCAGCGCCAGCAGCGACGCAACCCAAAGTGGAACAACCGCAAACAGCGCCACGATAACCATCGCCTGGGCAATCACCATCGACTCGGTGCTGAAGCCGCCACTCGCCTGCACCCACGGAATAAACACGATGGTGAACGGGAACGTGCCGTAGAGCAGCACTCCCTGCAGCAGGAATCCGCGCGGCTTGGGCTCGGCCAATCGCGTCAGTGCGACCCGGCGGTTGAGGAGGGCCTGAGCGATCAGCAAGAAGACGAGCGTCTCAAAGAACCAGCCAAAGAAGTTGTGCAGCGGGATGCCGAAGTACACACCGCCGTCGCGCCAAATCCACTGCTGAAGCACGGTGGCGTGCCACGGGTCGCTGGCCAGATCGAGCAAGGTCATGCCAAAGGCGGCCATAGCCGAGACACCCACGAGGCGCCATCCGCGGGCGGCTTGGGTCAGCGCTCCGCCGATGGAACGGGCGAGCATCAGCGACGCATACGCCATCGCAAAATACTGCAGTTGAATCAGCGGGGGAACACCGAGCAGCAGCGGGCCGAGCGGTCCATCCGGATAGAAGTAATTGCCGAACACCAGCCCGGTGGCCACACCAATAGCCTCACCGGTGAAGCTCACAATGACGACCGATACGAATGACAACCATGCTGTGGCGGCACCGGCCCAGCGGGTGAAGTGCCAGAGCGAGAACGCCACGGGAACGAGCCCGACGATCAGGGTGATAGAGCCCGGGGTTCCGGCCGGCACGAATGCGGCCAAGTACGAGATGGCAAGCAAGACCCACAGCCCAACGGATGTGCGTGGTGCTGTCGTGCGTTCTGCGAACATGAGCTCCTCGTTTCGTCTCAAACTGCTCCCAGACTAGGCGGTCAGGCGTTGGGTGTCAGTGCGCGATGCGATGTTGTTTCTGGGAGGAATTCATGGATGCAGTAATCGCGATCGCCTTTTTCTTGTTTCTGGGGTGGTTGATCTTCGTGGTGGTGCGTTTTTTCTTTCGCATGTTCGTTGGAGTCATGCGCATGAGAACGACGCCGGTCAATCAGCAACCAAAGACAAACGCACCGCGAGCCGCAACCACCAACACGGGGATGACCGCCGAAGAGGAGGGCAACGTGCACAGCGGACCATACGGGTACAGCCCGAACACGGCCTACCCCGAGACCCAGTACGGCTCGCTGTTCAACCCCGACGCCGAGTGGAATCACGAGGAGCAGTAGCTATTGCCAGGAGATCATCTGGGTAATTCGGCTCCTAAGTGCGGAATCGTGAATGAACACGTACGTACCTTTGATGCCCCTGGTCAGCAACACTCTGTATATGTTCTTCACGAACTCGAGCAGGTCTTCGTCAGAGTAAGTCACGCCAAGACGGGGGTTGTTTTCCTTGCCCTTGGTGTCGAAGTAGCTATCGCGATTAAAGACCAGCTGCCCAGTCGCGTCGTTGAAGCTCAAGTCGGGGCCGATAATCACGCCGGCATAGTTGAGGTCGTAGCCCTGAACGGTATGAATCGAGCCAACTTCATTGACTGAATTGGGGGAGTTGATCCAGTCGACTGGAGTTTGGTTCCATTGCATTTGGATGCCATCGATTTCGATGTCCGTCGCGGTCTTGTCATTACGACTGGCCCAGGGCCAGGCGTAACCAGCGACAAGGCGAGAAAGTCCGAACGCCTCATCCTTGGCCATGATTGCGTCACGCATCTCACTGAAGTCGTTGAAGATTCTGAAGTCATACTTTCCAAAATCCAGTGACTCGATCTGCTCGAGATTCAAGAGTCGACGAACGAAATCGATGTAGTCATTTCCGCCAACAACGCGCATTTGGGAGTGAAGTCGGAAAAGGACGTTTTCTGAACGGCTTTCGCGAATCAGGAATTCCACCTGCTTCAGGGGAAGATCGCCTGGTTTGACGCTCTGTGCTGCATCAATGAGAAGAAGCTGGTGTCTACTTGCGGCACGCACCCAGTCGAGCTGCGTCCACGAGGAGTCATCATTGCCGAAGAGTGCGAGATTGTTGGTCGTGAACTTCTTGTTTTGAGCGGCTGACGGCTGATTTGCGCGCTGCCCCAAGCGATGAGATTCATCGACGATGAGTAAGTCGTAGGCGTCACGGGTATTCAGATCGAACGGGCTGATAACCCAGTTTTTGTCTAGCCCAGGCGTCTTGGCGAAAACCTTCTGGACTGTTTTGCGAAGCGACTGCTGCGGAATCACGAGCCCGATGTGTGGGCTACCAATGATTTCCTTGTATCCAGGCTGAAAGAAGTCGGCAAAAAGCGAATCACTTTCGAGGGCATCCTCGCTGATGCTGTTGGCGATGTCGGCAAGGAGCTTGACCAGGTAGATCGCGACAATCGTTTTACCTGTGCCGGGGTCACCCTGGACCACCATGGGAACGTCGCTCGGCGCATTCCACGTTTGGAAAAGTCGCTCAAGTATTTCCTCGACCGCGGCGGCTTGATCTGTGTTCAGGGCCTTGTAGGGGGAGTACTTGAAGAGGTTGCTGTTAACGATGTCGGGGATTGAGCGCGTCAAAACGCCCTGTTCGAAGAGCTGTTTGAAGATTTCATCAAAGTCTTCGCGATATCGAGAGCGCTCAAAGTAGTCGGCGTCTGAAATTCCGTGATTGCCGTTGATGACTTCGTACTTTTCGTCAGCTGCGAGATACCTAATCAGGTGCGACTCGAGGTCGAGGCAGACGGACTTGTTGAACTCCTCATTGATTATCACGCGGATCCGCTTGAGCCCCTGTTTCGTGGGGGACTCGAGGTGCTGCTGCATGCGAACACGGGCGTTCGTAGTCTCACCGACATAGATCGACTTGTCGTTATCGATTGTGTAGACCACGGGCCAGTTTTCGAGGCGCGGGTTTGTGTCGCTCAGGCCTTTGAGTACTCGCTTGTCGAAAGGAAACCGCTCGATGCTAGAGCTTGTCATACTTCGTGCTCTTTCCCTGGACCTTATCGACCGGGTACTTCGCCTTCGTGTCTTCAAGCTTTTCGAGGATGATCTGCTCCGGATCGAGCCCGAGGTTGTCTGCCAGAAGATAGCAATAGGTCAGCACATCTGCGAGTTCTTCTTTGACCCTGTGGCCGTCAGCTTCGTCACTCCACTGGAAGCACTCGAGAAGCTCAGCGGCTTCGATGCTTACGCTCTTTGCGAGGTTTGAGGGCGTGTGGAATTGGCCCCAGTCGCGCTCGCTGACGAATGCGCGGAGAGCATCCATCGTGTTGTCATTCCCCATGCTCAAACCGTATCGCTTCCAAGTGACACTGGGCCAAGCCGATAACCTTGAGTCATGAGTTACTCAGTCGCCGTCGCAGGAGCCAGCGGATACGCCGGCGGTGAACTGCTGCGCCTGCTCGCTGCGCATCCCGAATTTGAGGTGCGCACGGTCACCGCGCACAGCAACGCCGGACAGAAGCTCTCTGAGGTGCACCCGCACCTGCGCTCGCTGCGCCACCTGACCCTGGCCGAGACCACGCCCGCCAGCCTGGCCGGGCACGACGTGGTGTTTCTCGCGCTTCCGCACGGAGCATCCGGGGCGATCACGGCCGAGCTACCCGCCGACACGCTCGTCGTCGACTGCGGCGCCGACCACCGCCTGACCAACCCCGACGACTGGGCCGCCTACTACGGTGGCCAGTACTACGGGGCGTGGGCCTATGGCATTCCTGAGCTGCTGGTTTCGACAGGCTCAACCGGCAAGCCGGGCAAAATTCGGGATGCGCTCGCAGGAGCCACCCGCATCGCGGCCCCCGGCTGCAATGCATCCGCGGTCTCGCTCGCACTTGCTCCCGCCGTCGCTGCCGGTCTCGTCGAAACAACCGACATCGTCAGCGTGCTGGCCGTTGGCCCCTCTGGCGCAGGAAAGAGCCTGAAGCTCGACTTGCTCGGCAGCGAGCTCATGGGTTCTGCTAATCCCTATGCCGTGGGCGGATCGCACCGGCACACGCCCGAGATCATTCAGAACCTGAAGCTTGGTCTCGATACGTCGCAGGGCGACTACTCGACCGGCGATGGCGACGTGACCGTCTCGATGACGCCCGTGCTCGTGCCGATGGCCCGCGGAATCCTGGCTACCTCAACCGCCAAGCTCAAGCCCGGCGTCACCGAGGAGCAGATCCGCAAGGCGTATGACGCCGCCTACGGAACCGAAGCGTTCGTGCAGGTGCTGCCTGCCGGGCACTTCCCGCGCACGGCCGACACTCTCGGCGCCAACACCTGCTTGATCGGCCTGTCTATCGACGCCAAGGTCGGTCGCCTGGTCGTGGTCAGCGCGCTCGACAACCTGGTCAAGGGAACCGCTGGTGCTGCCATCCAATCGGCGAACATCGCGCTGGGCATCCCCGAGCAGACCGGCCTGACCGTGAACGGCGTCGCTCCGTAGGTTCTCCACCTTGGGGGAGCGCTGGCAGAAACTCACAATCGCTTTAGCGCGCCCGAAATCGGCGAATTCAGTGGTCTAAAACGCTTGTATGGCCATCTCACAAAGTAGTACCATTTCTCGTACCACTCTTGATTGGACGAGACCGATGAAAGCTCTGACTGCCAGCGAAGCGCGCCGCACACTCTTCAGCCTGATTGAAGACGCTGTTGAGCTTGAGGAGGAGTTCTACATCACCTCGCGCAAGGGCACAGCCGTGCTCGTGAGCGCTGATGTCTACCAGTCGTACAAGACCACTCTCGACCTGTTCAAAGACCCTGTCGCAGGCATGCGACTACTGCAGGCCCTGATCAATCGCCGTATTGAAGATCCCGTCGTTGAGATGACGATCGATGAGCTTGAAAAGCACATGTTCGGCAAATGAAGGTTGCTTTTGATGCCATCGCCTGGACCGATCTGACCTGGTGGATGGGGCAGCCAGAGCCCCAGTCGCGCAAAGTGCTCAAACTCATTGAAGAGATTCGACGCACGCCACGAAACGGAACTGGACACCCCGAGCGTCTGAAACATTTCGATACCGAGTTGTGGTCTCGGCGAGTGAATCTCGTGCATCGAATTGTCTATGAGATTGACGGCGACAAAATCACATTTCTTCAGCTCCGCGGGCACTACTGGTTCGACCGATAGATTTGACCCATGACCGTTACCACCCCCGCCGGATTCGCGGCCGCCGGTGTCGCCTGCGGCTTGAAGAAGTCGGGCAACAAAGATCTCGCCATCGTGCAGAACCTCGGGCCGCTGACCAGCGCCGCCGCGGTGTTCACCTCGAACCGCTGCCAGGCCAACCCGATTCTGTGGAGCAAGCAGGTCATGGCCGACGCCGTGGTCGAAGCCATCGTGCTGAACTCCGGCGGAGCCAACTGCTACACCGGAAGCCAGGGCTTCCAGGTCACGCACTCCACCGCTGAGGCGGTCGCCGACGCACTCAAGATCTCTGCCGGCGACACCCTGGTGTGCTCGACGGGTCTGATCGGCGAGCAGCTTCCGCTCGACAAGCTCGTCAACGGCGTGCACCTGGCCGCCGAGGCGCTCGCCCACGCGGATGCCCAAACCCTCGCCGGCGGAATGAACGCCGCCGAAGCGATCATGACCACCGACTCCAAGCCCAAGACCTGCGTGATCGAGGGCGGAACCGCTGATACCGGAATGTATTCCATTGGCGGAATGGCTAAGGGCGCCGGCATGCTCGCACCCGGCCTGGCCACCATGCTGGTCGTCATCACCACGGATGCGCACCTCACCTCATCCCAACTCGACACCGCTCTTCGTGCGGCCACGCGCGTCACCTTCGACCGCCTGGATAGCGATGGCTGCATGTCGACCAACGACCAGGTGACGCTCATGGCCAGTGGGGCATCCGGTGTTACTCCCGAACTCGACGAATTCACTGCCCGGTTGACCGAGGCGTGCACCTCACTCGCCCTGCAGTTGCAGGCCGACGCCGAGGGCGCAAGCCATGACATCGCCATCACGGTTCGTAACGCCGCCAGCGAGGACGACGCCGTCGAGGTGGGTCGCTCGGTCGCACGCAACAACCTCTTCAAGGCCGCCATCTTCGGGAACGACGCCAACTGGGGTCGCGTTCTTGCCGCAGTCGGAACCACCGGCGCCGAGTTTGACCCCTACGACATCGATGTCTCATTCAACGGCGTGCAGGTGTGTCAGGGTGGCCAGCCCGACCAGCCGCGCGACCTGGTCGACCTCACGCCTCGAGCCGTCGACATTCAGATCGACCTCAAGGTCGGCTCGCACACCGCCACCATCTGGACCAACGACCTCACGCACGACTACGTGCACGAGAACAGCGCCTACTCCAGCTAGTCGCTGGTTGAGCCTGTCGAAACCACCGCCAACACCAAAAAGGGGAAACCATGGCCGGATACCGCAGTGACTCAAGCTGGCTCGTCGCACTCATTTTGTGCATCCTGCTCGGATACCTCGGGATTCACCGCTTCTATGTGGGCAAGGCGGGCACCGGCATTTTGATGTTGCTGACCGGTGGAGGCTTCGGCATCTGGTGGCTCATCGACATCATCCTCATCGCCGTCGGTGGTTTCACCGACAAGGGTGGCAACTTCCTCAAGCCCTAGTCGCTGGTCGAGTAGCGCGAAGCGTGTATCGAGACCCGGCTAGGCTTAATCAATGACCGAACTGCGCCGCCAAGAAGACGAGGCCGCCGCCATCAAGGCTGCGACGCTCATCGAATCGCTTCCGTGGCTCAAGCGCTTCAGTGACGAGATCATCGTCGTCAAGTTCGGCGGCAACGCCATGGTCAGCGAAGAGCTCACGCGCGCGTTCGCCGAAGACATGGTCTACCTGCGCACCGTGGGCATCAAGCCCGTCGTCGTGCACGGCGGAGGCCCGCAGATCACCAAGATGCTCGAACGCCTCGGCATCGAGTCGGAATTCCGCGGCGGCTACCGCGTCACCACGCCAGAAGCAATGGATGTTGTGCGCATGGTCCTCACCGGCCAAGTCAGCCGTGACTTGGTGGGGCAGATCAACGAACACGGCCCACTCGCCGCAGCTATCTCGGGCGAAGACGCAGGACTCTTCGTCGGCGAACGCCGCGGAGTCGTCATCGACGGCGAAGAAGTAGACCTCGGACTCGTCGGCGACGTAGTCGGCGTGAACCCCGAGTCGGTGCACGCGCAGATCGATGCCGGGCGCATCCCCGTCATTTCGTCGATTGCTCCCGATAAAGACGTTCCCGGGCAGTCGCTCAACGTGAACGCTGACTCGGCTGCGGCCTCGGTTGCCGTCGCTCTGGGCGCCGCCAAGCTGGTGATTCTCACCGACGTTGCCGGCCTCTATAGCGACTGGCCCAACACTGACTCGCTCGTTTCGCAGATCACCGCCAGCGAGCTGCGCGCCCTGCTACCGAGCCTCGAGTCGGGCATGATTCCCAAGATGGCCGCTTGCCTCGAAGCCGTCGACGGAGGAGTCGAGAAGGCCGCCATCATTGACGGCCGCGTTCCGCACTCGATTCTGCTCGAGGTATTCACGCAGACCGGTTCGGGCACCGAGGTAACCGCCGGCTAATTCGCTGGTTGAGTAGCGCGCAGCGCGTATCGAAACCACCTTTAGGCTTAAGGCATGACCCGCCACTTTCTTCGCGACGACAACCTCAGCCCGGCTGAACAGGCCCAGATCCTTGATCTGGCCGCACGCCTGAAAGAAGACCGCTTCCTGGCAAAGCCCCTGCAGGGCCCCAAGACCGTGGCCGTCATCTTCGACAAGACGTCGACTCGCACGCGCGTTTCGTTCGCCGTTGGCATCGCCGACCTCGGGGGAGTGCCCCTGATCATGGATGCCCAGGGCAGCCAAATGGGAGCAAAAGAGTCCATCGCCGACACCGCGCGGGTGCTCGACCGCCAGGTCGCAGCCATCGTGTGGCGCACGTTCGCGCAGTCCGGCCTCGAGGAAATGGCGGCCCACTCTGAGGTTCCCGTGGTCAACGCGCTCAGTGACGAGTTTCACCCCTGCCAGCTGCTGGCCGACCTACTCACCATCAAAGAGCACAAGGGTGAGCTCGCCGGCCTGACCGTCGCATTCATCGGTGACGGCTCGAGCAACATGGCTCACTCGTACCTGCTGGCCTGCGCCACCGCTGGCATGAACGTGCGCATTGCGGCGCCGGCGGCCTACCAGCCCGACGCCCAGGTGGTTGCTGACGCTCAGGCGATCAGTGCATCCACCGGTGGTTCGGTCACTGTGACGCAAGACGCCAAGGCCGCCGCGACCGGCGCCGACGTCGTGGTCACTGACACCTGGGTGTCGATGGGCCAGGAAGACCAGAAGGCCCAGCGCGTTGCTGACTTCGCCGGTTACGAGGTCGACGCATCCATCATGGCCAACGCGAATGCCGAGGCAATCTTCATGCACTGCCTGCCTGCGTACCGCGGCTATGAGGTCAGCGCTGACGTACTTGACGGCCCACAGTCGGTCATCTGGGATGAAGCCGAGAACCGCCTGCACGCGCAAAAGGCCCTGCTGGTCTGGCTGTTGCAGGCCAGCGCTCGCGACGTTCGCGGCTAGTCGTGCTCTGGGGGTTTCACCCCGATAGGCTGTGCACAGTCGTGCTGAGAAAGGCCACACCGGTGAAACGTTCTATCGCTGCAGCTTGGGTTGCGGTCGCCGCCGTGTTTGCCGTGCTTGTGGGCTCGCAGTCTGCGCAGGCGGCCATCGTCGGCGACGCTTCGTACGTGCTCGGTCAGTCCAGTGACTGGGTGGTCTCGCTCGATGTCACGCCAGACGGCCGCTACGTCTTCGTGACCAATTACACGGCAAATTCGGTGGCTCGATTCGACACCACTGACTCGACAGTTACCAACACGTCACTTTGTACACACCCCTACGGGGTGTCCATCTCGCCGGATGGCACAACCGCCGCCATTGCCTGTTCGGGGTCAAACGCGCTCGTCTACGTGAATGTCAACACTCTCACAACGCAACAGACTCCTGGCGGTAATACGCCAATCGCCGCGGCCTTTAACCACGCTGGAACCAAGATTTATTCGGCGTCTGAAGTCGATGACACCTTCCGGGCGGTCGACAACAGCAGCCGCTTGTCAGTGAGCACGGTGGCTATCACTGGAACCGGCTGGCAGGCCCCGTTTTACATCGCCGTATCACCGGATGACACCAAGGCCTATGTCAGCAACATCGTCGGTAACACCGTCACCGAGATTGCACTCGACACCTTGACCGTGACACGCACCTTTACCGGCTTCAACGCTCCTCTCGGCCTAGAAGTAACTGCCGACGGCAGCGGGCTCTGGGTTGCGAGTTCGAATGCATCCGCCAACGACGTCAAATATGTTGATTTGAACTCAGGAGCGGTGACGCACACGGTGACTGTCGGTCAGGGGCCCCGCGAAATTGCGCTGAGCCCGGACGGGTCGCAGCTTGCGGTCGCGAACGGTGCAGAGAGCACCATCTCCCTGATCGACACCGCGACCTTCTCGGTGACGGCAACACAGCCGGTTGGCAACCCCGGCACTTCCTCCCACGACGGCATCGTTGGGTCCTGGGGCATCAAGTATTCGCCAGATGGCTCGAAGCTTTACGTTGCCAACGAGTACAACGGAAGCCTTCAGGCGTTCACTCTGGATCCTGCGCTCGCCGCTGACCCGCAGAACACCGCCGGCGGGGGAGCCGTCGAGAAGCTGGCCAACACCGGTGGCCCAAACTGGATGTCGCTCGGCGCGCTGGGGCTCTTGCTTGCAGCCGCTGGCTCGCTCACTGTGCTGAGCCTGCGTCGACGCAAAGTCTGATTTCGACAGGCTCAATCAGCCCAGCAAGCTCGCCATCTGCTTCTGAATGAGGTTGGCGGCCCACTCGGGTGCCAGGCGAATCAGCCGGTACATCGTGCTGGCGTCTGAGCCCACGGGCGCGTTGAATTTGTTCTTCTCAAACGCATCTACAATCTTGACGGCAGCCTGCTCGGCACTCTGCATCTTGATTTTGGATGCTGAGGCTTCCATCTCTGCGCTCGCCGCGGCATCCATCGCGCCTGAGTTAGTTGCGATGTTCGTGGCGGTAGCACCCGGGAAAACGACGCTCGCACCCACCTTCGTGCCGGCGAGCTCGCTTCGAATCCCCTCGGTGAACAGCCGAACGGCTGCCTTGGTTGCACCGTAAGCGGTCTGGCCGGGCACCGGCGCATACGCACCCATGCTCGACACATTCAGAATCTGCGCCTCGGGCCGCTTGAGCAAGAACGGGATGAACTCTTTGTACATCGCCACAGTTCCCCAGAAGTTGACGTTGACGACCTTCTCGAACTCTTCGTAGCTCAGCTCGTTGATTTTGACGAAGTGCTGAATGATGCCGGCAACGTTCGCGTAGCCGTCAACCTGCCCATGCGTCTTGATGACAGCCGCCGGAAGTGCGGCCACCGCCTTGCGGTCGGTGAGGTTCACGGTGTGGGTGCTCACTTTGGACGCGTTGGCTCCGGCGAGCGTGACCGTTTCGGCCAGGGCATCCGGGTTCATGTCGACCGCGGCAATGCCCTTCGCGCCGCGCGCCAGAAGCTCGAGCGCAACCGCTCGACCAATTCCGCTGCCGGCGCCAGTAACAACAATGACTTTCTCGTTTACCTTCATACTCCGCACCCTACGCCTGTTCACGCAAAGGTGATTGAGCTTGTCGAAATCACGGCCGTGGTCTCGACAAGCTCGACCACCTTGACCCCTCTAGAATTGACACATGTCTGAACGCGTTGTCCTTGCTTATTCCGGTGGTCTCGACACCTCTGTAGGTATCGGTTGGCTCAAAGATGCCACCGGTAAAGAGGTCGTGGCCATGGCCATCGACGTCGGACAGGGCGGCGAAGACATGGAGCAGATCCGTCAGCGCGCCCTTGATTGCGGCGCCGTCGAATCCGTCGTCATCGACGCCAAAGACGAGTTCGCATCCGACTACCTGATGCCCGCACTCAAGGCCAACGCTTTGTACCAGAAGCGTTACCCGCTGGTTTCGGCGCTCAGCCGCCCGATCATTGCCAAGTACCTGGCTCAGACCGCCAAAGAACTCGGCGCCAACTCCATCGCCCACGGATGCACGGGCAAGGGCAACGACCAGGTACGTTTCGAGGCTGCAGTTGCGGCCCTCGCACCCGACCTCACCTCGATTGCACCTATTCGCGACCTCGCACTGACGCGCGACAAGGCCATCGCGTACGCCGAAGAGCACAACCTTCCGATCGCGCAGAGCAAGAAGAACCCGTACTCGGTCGACCAGAACGTGTGGGGCCGTGCTGTTGAGACCGGGTTCCTCGAAGACCCGTGGAACGCTCCGATCGAAGACATCTACACCTACACGCAGGACCCCTCGGTTCCGCGCGAGGCCACCGAGGTCACGATTAGCTTCACTGAGGGCATCCCGACGGCGATTGACGGCAAGGCCGTCACGCCTCTGCAGGCTGTCATGCAGCTCAACGAGCTCGCTGGCGCTCAGGGTGTTGGTCGTATCGACATCGTCGAAGACCGACTGGTGGGCATCAAGAGCCGCGAGGTATACGAGTCGCCGGCTGGCATCACGCTGATCAACGCTCACGAAGAGCTTGAGAACCTCACCATCGAGCGCGACCTGGCTCGCTACAAGCGCCGCGTTGAGGCCGAGTGGGCCGAGCTCGTTTATGACGGCCTGTGGTTCTCAGGTCTCAAGCGCTCGCTCGACGTGTTCATCAACGACACTCAGCGTTACGTGACCGGAGACATCCGCATCAAGCTGCACGCCGGTCAGGCTGTGGTTACCGGTCGCAAGTCGGAGAAGAGCCTTTACGACTTCGACCTGGCCACCTACGACACCGGTGACACGTTCGACCAGTCGCAGGCCAAGGGCTTCATCGAGATCTGGTCTCTTCCGTCGAAGATCTCGGCTCGCCGCGACCTCGCGTAACGCGACCCTTCCCGTTACGCCGTTAACCTAGACAGGTAGCTTTCGCGTACCCGAAATCGAAAGGCCACTCATGGCAGCCAAGACCCCCAAGAAAAGCACGAACCGTGCTGGTGAGGCTGGCGCGCTCTGGGGCGGTCGTTTCGCGTCGGGCCCGTCACCCGAACTGGCGCGCCTGAGCAAGTCGACGCACTTCGACTGGGCGCTCGCCGACTACGACATCACCGGGTCACAGGCGCACGCAGTAGCCCTCGAGGCCGCCGGCTACCTGACCAAGGCCGAGGCCAAAAAGATGCACGCCGCTCTCGAGACTCTTCGCAAGCAGGTCTCCTCGGGTGCGTTTGTCGCGCTCGAATCTGACGAGGATGTCCACTCCGCCCTCGAGCGTGGGCTCGTGGCAATCGCCGGCACTGAACTCGGCGGAAAGCTGCGCGCAGGCCGCAGCCGCAACGACCAGATTGCCACTCTGATTCGCCTGTACCTGCTCGACCACTCGCGCCTGATCTCGCACGAGCTCATTGAACTCATCGATGCTCTGGTCTCGCAGGCGAACGCGCATCCGAGTGCAATCATGCCCGGCCGCACACACCTGCAGCACGCACAGCCCGTATTGCTCGCGCACCACCTGCTTGCGCACGCGTGGCCGCTGGTGCGTGACCTGGAGAGGTTCCGTGATTGGAGTGCGCGGGCATCCTTGTCGCCCTATGGTGCAGGCGCACTGGCCGGCAGCTCGTTGGGGCTCGACCCCAAGCTGGTCGCCGACAAGCTCGGCCTGAGCGCCCCCGGACCCAACTCAATCGACTCAACCTCGAGCCGTGACGTTGTTGCTGAGTTCGCCTTCATCA
The DNA here is from genome assembly GCA_903859205.1 of uncultured Microbacteriaceae bacterium. Lineage (GTDB taxonomy): Bacteria > Actinomycetota > Actinomycetes > Actinomycetales > Microbacteriaceae > CAIOLM01. The sequence goes on along the minus strand of CAIOLM010000024.1, from coordinate 3,573 downwards.
CCGCGCAGATTGGCATCGACGTTTCGCGTCTGGCCGAAGAGGTCATCCTCTGGTCGACCAAGGAGTTCGGCTTCGTGCGCCTGCACGACGGCTACTCGACCGGCTCGTCGATCATGCCGCAGAAGAAGAACCCCGACATCGCTGAGCTCGCCCGCGGAAAGAGCGGTCGCCTGATCGGTAACCTCACCGGCCTGCTGACCACGCTTAAGGGTCTGCCGCTGGCGTACAACCGCGACCTGCAAGAAGACAAAGAGCCTGTGTTCAACTCGGTGCAGACCCTCGAGGTTCTGCTGCCGGCGTTCAGCGGAATGATTGCCACGCTGACGTTCAACACCGAGCGCATGGCCGAGCTCGCCCCCCAGGGCTTCTCGCTGGCCACCGATGTCGCCGAGTGGCTGGTCAAGCAGGGCGTACCTTTCCGCGACGCACACGAGATCTCGGGGGAGTTGGTGCAGTTCTGTGAGACCAGCGGCCTCGAACTTCACGAACCCACGGATGCCCAGTACAAAGCCATCTCGTCACACCTCAAGCCAGCCGTCCGTAGTGTGCTTACCGCGCGTGGCTCGGTTGAATCGCGCTCTGGTGCCGGCGGAACGGCCCCCAAGGCAGTCGCGGCTCAGCTCAAGCAGCTCACCGCCGCGGTCACCAAGCTTGCTCGTGCCCTTGATCTCGAGGAGCGCTGATGAGCACCCCCGCACAGCTCGCCCAGCAGTCCAATGACGCCACCTTCGCCACTCTGTGGGACGAACTGGTGTGGCGCGGGCTGATTCACGTCTCCACCGACGCCGACGAGCTCAAGAAGCTCCTGGCTGGCGCGCCCATTACGTACTACTGCGGTTTCGACCCGACCGCCCCGAGCCTGCACCTGGGCAACCTGGTTCAGATTCTGCTGCTGCGGCGCATCCAGCTCGCCGGTCACAAGCCGCTGGGTCTCGTTGGCGGCTCAACCGGACTTGTCGGCGACCCGCGCCCCACTGCCGAGCGCACGCTCAACACGCACGAGACCGTTGCCGAGTGGGTCGGCTACCTGCGCTCGCAGATCGAGAAGTTCCTGTCGTTCGAGGGCGCTAACGCCGCTCGCATGGTGAACAACCTCGACTGGACCGCACCGCTGTCTGCCATCGACTTCCTGCGCGAGATTGGCAAGTACTTTCGTGTCGGCACCATGCTCAAAAAGGATGCCGTCAGCGCACGCCTGAACTCCGATGCGGGCATCTCGTACACCGAGTTCAGCTACCAGATTCTGCAGGGCCTCGACTTCCTCGAGCTGTACCGCACCTACGACTGCGTTCTGCAAACCGGCGGCAGCGACCAGTGGGGCAACCTGACCAGCGGCACCGACCTCATCCACCGCGCTGAGGGCAAGAGCGTGCACGCCATCGGCACCCCGCTGATCACCAACAGTGACGGAACCAAGTTCGGCAAGTCAGAGGGCAACGCCGTCTGGCTCGATGGCTCGATGACCAGCCCGTACGCGTTCTACCAGTTCTGGCTCAACACAGACGATGCCGACGTCATCGATCGCCTCAAGGTCTTCACCTTCTTGACCCGCGCTCAGATCGACGAGCTGGCTACGGGCGTAGCTGACGAGCCGTTCAAGCGGGTCGCCCAGCGCACCCTGGCGTACGAGGTCACCTCGCTCGTGCACGGAACAGCTGCCACCGACGCCGCTATCGCCGCTGCCGCAGCGCTGTTCGGTCAGGGTGAGCTCACAGAGCTGGATGCCCAGACCCTCGAATCCGCTCTACGCGAGCTGCCCAACACCACCGCGCCGGCGTCAGCCCAGGTTGCTCAACTCCTGGTCGACACCGCACTCGTTGACAGCACCTCTGCTGCTCGTCGCGCGATCGCCGAGGGCGGCGTGTACCTCAACAACGTGAAGATCGAAGCTCAGGATGCCACCCTCGAGGGCCACGTGCTCCCGTCGCGCATGGCCGTCCTTCGCCGTGGCAAGAAGACCCTCGCCGGCATCTTCGTCGAGTAATACACAGGCATCGCGCGCCCGGGTTGTAGCATCTCCTCATGAAGATTCTCGGCCGCACCTTGTCGGCGCTTGCGCTAGGTGTCGCCGTGTTTGCCGCCTCCGCACCTCTTGCGAGCCCAGCTTCTGCAGCGCCGCAAACGATCAACGTCACCATCGACTGCGCTCACGCGGTTTCAGTGACTGCTGATGTGGGAGACACCATTGTTTTCAAGATGACTCATCCCGGCTGCAATGGTGCCGCGTATGGGCATGCTCTCGGAGGTAATTTTGCAAACCTCGACAATCTCAATGGCACGTACTTCGCCGGCATTGGCAGTGGTTTCGAGGGAACAGCAACGGGTTCCGGGTTCCTGGACTACGTGAGCCACACGCAAGGGACGTTCACGGACACTGACTATTGGCACGATCATGGCGGTCAAGATGACTGGTATGTCATGCAGACTGACTCCACGGAATCGACCTCGGCAGTGGAAATCACGACGACCCTTCGGTCAACCGATGGCAACGGAGCGTCCCTTGGAGTCGGGGCAACGATTGCAGATATTTATACTCAGCCCGACGGTACAACGCCGGTCGAATACGCAGTCACATACGCAGGCCCGCGATCGGACACGTCCTCCAGCGCGCTCGCCTCGACGGGCCGGAGCACGTCGAATGAATTACTCCTTGTTGGGGGAGCAGCCGTTCTCTTGCTTGTTGGCGGAGTACTTCTCGCCCTGCTCAGACGTCGCTCCTACTCTCGGTAGTAATGCCCGATCGTCCTGAGCTCTATGCCAACGGCAATCGGCGCTACAGCGGCGAGACCGTCAATGGTCAGATGCACGGCTATTGGGAGTTCTTTCGCAAGGACGGTTCTCTGATGCGCACGGGCTCCTTTGAGCACGGTGTTCAGGTCGGCAAATGGACCACTTTCGACCGCGACGGCGCCCCCGTCAAAGTCACTGATTTCTACGGGTTCGGGGCAGTCTTCGGCACGACACGCCCGGGATTCGGTCAGGATTTGCAGCACCCCTAAATTCGTACTAAGTTAGTGAATTGTCGCCCAAAGGTTCGAAGTTGGCTGCTACGCCGCTCGGCCTCAAGTGAGACATTCGCTCCACCAACAGTTATCTGGGGGTGTGGCACCGCTTACCAGGCGCAACGATGCGACAGGGAAAACCTTCGAGAGAAGGTTGAGACCTCAATTTGCATTGAACCGCCTGAATACGTAAGCTCGGAGAGTTGCCCTCAATTTGGACCTACCAGGTTCTTAATGAGGAGCGTCCGATCCTTGAGAACTCAACAGCGTGCACATTGTCAAATGCCAAATACCTCGTACCTAACTTCGGTTAGGTAAGAGATTCCTTTGGAAAAAATTAAAGACAACAAAACATGTCAGCAATGACTGTTCTGTTTTGTCAGAATCAAACTCGTAGCGGCTCTTCCCATTCCGGAAGGTCGCTACAAACGATTTCCGGTCAGCTTGCTGATCGGTATCACTCTTTTACGGAGAGTTTGATCCTGGCTCAGGACGAACGCTGGCGGCGTGCTTAACACATGCAAGTCGAACGATGAAGCTGGAGCTTGCTCCGGTGGATTAGTGGCGAACG
>CAIOLM010000023.1 GCA_903859205.1 uncultured Microbacteriaceae bacterium | reverse complement strand
CTCGACCGCGTGGATCAGGACGCGGAACAGGGTGCCCTCGTACTCGTGCCCTTTGCAGATGAAGTCCTGGGCCCCGAGGCGGACCGCCTGGATGGCGACGGCCTCATCGCGGTTGCTGGAGATGATGATCACCGGGATCGTCGCGATCGCGGGATTTTCTTTGCGCGCTTCCAGCACTTCGTAGCCGTTCATGGTCGGCAGGACGATATCGAGGAGCACCAGGTCGGGCTTCTGCGCGATCATCTCCTTGAGACCCTGCGCACCGTCGCTGATGAGCGACGCGTCATACCCTTCGGCGCGGAGCTTCTGGCGGGTCTCCCGGAAGTTCTCGTCCGCGTCCTCAGCGCGCTGCTCCCACTTGCGGGCTTCCTTCTTCAAACGAAGCTGTTCCATCGGATCATCGGTCTGGCGGGCAAGCTTGCGCGCCTCTTTCTCCTTGGCCCGGTACTCCCGGATCGCGCCCTCGTGCTCGGCCTTGCGGTCCTGCTGGTTTCGGTAGATCAGTTCCTCTTGTTGGTCGTAGTACCGGGAGTTGCGACCTTGAACTTCTTTTTCCAGTTCACTTCGCCGGGCAGCGAGTCGGGGGGTGAATCGGGCCTCGTCGATCTCCACCGCCTGCTCGCAGACGTCGGTGCACATCAGGTCGGTCGCTCGAGCGGCGCGAAACAACCAGACAAGCTGGCAAACCGTAGACGACCTGCTCACCGCCATGGATGGGGGTGATGGTTCGAGTAAGCCGTCTATGGTGCCCCCGGAGAGACTCGAACTCCCAACCGTTTCCTTAGGACGGAACTGCTCTTCCATTGAGCTACGGAGGCTACGAAACAAGTCTACTGAGCCACTTACTCCTCGAAGATGGCGACCGCGCGCGTCCAGCCGGCGGATGCCCCGCGCACCTTGGCCGGAAAACAAGCCACGGTGAAGCCGGTGGCCGGGAGGTCTTCGAGGTGCTGCAGCTTTTCAATCTGGCAGTAGCCCACCTCGGCGCCGGCCTTGTGGCCCTCCCACACGACCGAGGGGTCACCTGTGGCCTCGAACAGTTTTCGGTTTTCAACAATCGGCAAGTCCCAGCCCCAGGCATCCGTGCCAACAACGCGCACACCCTGGTCGGTCAGGTGCAGTGTCGCCTTGCGGCCGAAACCGATGCCCGTGTCAACGAACGCATCGGTGCCATAGGCCGCCGCCGCGACGGTGTTCATGAGCACGATGTCGAATGGCTTGAGCGTGTAGCCGATGGCATCGAGCGCCTCGTCGATGTGCTCCGGCATCACCAAGGTTCCGTTGGGCAGGTGACGCAGATCGAGCTTGACGCCCGGGCGAAAGAACCAGTCGAGTGGTACCTCATCGATGGTCCAGGCTCGCTCGCCATTGTTCATCGTCGGGTGGTAGTGCCAGGGCGCATCCACGTGGGTTCCCGAGTGCGTTGTCATGTTGACCCGCTCAGCTGCCTGGCCTTGCCCATCGAGTAGTTGCTCCGGGCGAATGCCAAACTGGTCAAACATGCCGGGCAGACCACCGATGTGATCCATGTACTCAATCTTCGGACGAAGAAAAGGCGGGTCTACCGGAATAACGTCATCGAGTGGCATCGACAGGTCAACAAATCGCATGCCGCAACTCTATCTAGGCGGCCTGCGAAGCGGCAGGTGCCAAGAAGTCTTCCCAGTCGGGCTGGCGGCGGTCGAGACCGAGCGCGAACCAGGTCGGACCGCTGGGCATCTTCGGGGTGCCGCGCAGGCGCCATCCCATTTCTTGCGGGGTGCGGTCGCCCTTGACGTTGTTGCATCTAAAGCAGCAGGCCACCAAGTTGTCCCAAGTGTCTTTGCCGCCGCGTGACTTGGGCATGATGTGGTCGATGGTGTTGGCGGATGCGGCGCAGTAAGCGCATCGCTGGCCGTCACGACGCAACACTCCACGACGCGAAACCGGAACACGGCGAACGTACGGAACCTTGACGTAGCGCTGAAGCACAATCACCGAGGGGCGATCGAACGAACCAGTTGCCGCTTGAACTGGATGTTCATCGTCGGCTTTGACGATGGTGGCTTTGTTATTCAGAACGAGCATGAGTGCTCGACGAAACGAAACCACGGCAAGCGGTTCGAATCCGGCGTTAAGAACGAGTGTGCGCATACGGGGGTGCTCCTTGGGCTGAACCTGCATGGCGTGCAGGTGGCTGGTGTGTGGCGCATCCGATCTCGCGAGCTTCGGCGAACAAAAAAGGCACCGCCCCGAGGGGGCAGTGCCGGTGTGCGCGCGAAGATGCCGTGGCTGTAGGTATGCGTTGGCTACCTATCAACTCGGCAAACCTGTGTTGCTGCTCCCATGAGCCAGAGCGCAGCGAAAGACCCATGGCGAGGGTTTTTCTGCTGTGCAACACGAGTTCTCCCAAGATCCAAATGGATGCTTGCGCTCACGCTAACTCACAGTGCCGGGCTGCGACTATTCGCAACACGCCTCGAGCGGAAGAATTTGGTTTAGATGCCGACGCGGAAGACCACGTAGTGGGTGGTGTAAATCTTCTCGTACGAAACGGAGCGACCTTCAGTGGGAGCATCCACCATCATTCCCGGACCGGCCCAAATGCCGACGTGGCCTTCCATCCAGACCAGGTCACCGGGCTTGGCGTCTTTTTCAGCGATGGGGGTGCCCATGGCCAACTGAAGGTGGGCCGAGTGCGGAAGGAGAATGCCGAATGAGGCGTAAACGTAACGCGTGAATCCGGAACAATCGAAGCCCGAGGGAGTCGAACCGCCGTATACATAGGGAACACCCTGATACTTGAGCGCTTCACGGTAAACCGCAGCCAGGCTGAAGTGCGGGTTCGGCGGGTTCTTCAAGAAGTCGGCAACCGTGGGTCCGCTCCAGCCGTTGTTCTGTACGGCACGAAGCGACTCGATTGATGTTGCGACTCGAACCTTGTCGCGACCATTGGATGCTGCGGCGTCGGTTCCCGCAATCGTCTGTGAGTCTTCGTTAAGCGAGGCAAGGTCGACCACCGGAGCGTAATCGCGAGTGGCGGGGTTGTCAGCGTAAGCGGGCAAACCGAGCGTGCCCACAAGCGCGAACGCGACCGACATGACGGTGACAGTTCCCCAGCGGCGACTGTTCTGAGCTACAACTGTTGCGTCAACGTGGCGCGATGTCTTGACGCGCGAAAGTTTCTTCTCTTGCTTGCGCATAGCGCGGCGAGAACCAGGAACGTCACCGGTCGAGGGAGCAAATGATCCTCGCGTAGACGTGATACCTATTTTGGCCAAAGTGCTTACCTCCGGCGCCCTCTGAGCTAGGTTGCTCACCCGTCCAATGCGAAATACGCTTTGGGTTTTTCATATCGAGAGACGGGGTTGAGGACGTCCCGATATGCGATATCGAGAGCGTGTTGTGCTCTCGACTCAATGTCAAGGTTACCTTCTCGTTACCTAAAAGTCACATTGAGGAGGGTGTGTTGTGGATTGTGCGCTCGTGCACAAAACACAACTAGTGGGGGCTAATGAACAGGTGAATCGCTACATCTTGGGGCAAGGTCAGCGCATGAGACCCAACCTCCACGAAAACTGTCAATCCGCCGGTCGGGCGGCTCGAGCTCAATCCCGCCCCCGGAACCAGCCCAGACTCACGTAACAGGGCAAGCGTCTGGGTGTCCGACTGAATGGGTTCGCCGAGGCGACGCAGAACGCCCGTAACGACGGCTCCATCTTTGGGCGTGACTCGGTCGAGACTCACAACGCCGGCTCCAAAGCTCTCGGTTGCCTTGCGCCCGAGCTCCTCCAGCCCGGGAATCGGGTTGCCATACGGGGACTCGCGCGGCTCCCCAAGCAGCTCAAGAATCTTACCCTCGACGTGATCGCTCATCACGTGCTCCCAGCGGCAGGCCTCCTCGTGCACAGCTTCCCATTCGAGGCCAATGATGTCGGCGAGCAGGCGCTCAGCAATGCGGTGCTTGCGCATCACATGTACAGCGCCGGAGCGACCGGCATCCGTGAGTTCGAGCGTTCGGTCATCAGCGACGTTCACCAGACCGTCACGCTCCATGCGCGCGATGGTCTGCGAGACCGTCGGTCCAGAGTGCCCGAGCCGGTCGGCGATGCGAGCACGCATCGGAACGAAGCCTTCCTCTTCGAGCTCCAGGATCGTGCGCAGATACATCTCTGTCGTATCGATCAGATCCGTCATCGCAAAGTCCCGGGGTTGGAAGGTTAGGTAACCCTAAGTCTATGCAAGGGTGGCTGCTCGACCATCGAGCGACCGATAAAATCGCAGCATGGCCGACATCAAGATTCCCGCTCACCTCCTTCCCGCCGACGGACGCTTCGGATGCGGCCCCTCCAAGGTTCGACCCGAGCAGGTTGCTGCTCTCGCCGGCCCCGGAGCTGCCCTGCTAGGCACTTCACACCGCCAGGCTCCGGTCAAGAACCTCGTCGGTCGCGTGCGATCAGGCCTGGCAGACCTCTTCCAGATTCCTGAGGGCTACGAAGTGTTGCTCGCCAACGGCGGATCGACCGCATTTTGGGATGCCGCCGCTTTCTCGCTCATCGAAAACCGCAGCGAAAACCTCGTTTTCGGTGAGTTCGGAGGAAAGTTCGCGTCCGCGGCAAAGACACCTTTCCTCGAGGCCCCGCTCGTCATCGAAGCACCCGGTGGGTCGCGCAGTGAAGTGGTCGTTACCGAGGGCATCGACACGTACGCCTGGCCACACAACGAGACATCCACCGGAGTGATGGCAGAGGTCAAGCGCGTTCGCGGTGACGCCGGAGCGCTCACCGTCATCGACGCAACAAGCGCCGCCGGCGGAGTGAAGTTCGACGCAGCCGAGACCGACGTGTACTACTTCGCCCCGCAAAAGAACTTTGCTTCAGACGGAGGCCTGTGGTTCGCACTCTTCTCGCCTGCTGCGATCGAACGCGTCGAGCGCATCGCGGCAAGTGGTCGTTACATCCCCGAGTTCCTGAGTCTCAAAAACGCTGTCGATAACTCGCGCCTCGAGCAGACGCTGAACACCCCGGCAGTCGGCACCCTGGTCATGATGGAAAACCAAATCGACTGGATGAACAACAACGGCGGGCTCGCCTGGGCAGATGGACGCACTCAAGAGAGCTCAAACGCCCTCTACAGCTGGGCCGAGTCTGTGTCGTACGCGACCCCCTTTGTTTCAAACCCGGATAACCGCTCGCAGGTGGTGGTGACCATCGACTTCGACGAAAGCATCGACGCTGCAGCCATCGCCAAGGTGCTCCGTGCCAACGGTGTCGTCGACACTGACCCCTACCGCAAGCTCGGCCGCAACCAGTTGCGGGTTGCTACTTTCACGGCCATCGAGCCTGACGACGTGCGCGCCCTCATCGGCTGTATCGAGTACGTGGTCGACAATCTCTAGCTCTTAACGAAGTATGCCCCGGCTTTCGCCGGGGCATACTTTTTGAGCTGGTGGCTAGTTAGGCCTTCTTCGCGGCACGAACGGCCACGATTCCGAAACCAACCTTGTTGAGCACGTCGGCTACAACATAGATAAGTGCGGCCACTGCAGCAGCGGTTCCGACATCGGCGCCGCCGATGTGCATGAACTGCTGGATAGCGGTTGCCAGTGGGTAGATCGCCCAGCCGATGACCACGAAGAGGCGCATCGTCTTGACGGCCTGCTGAGCGAACCCAGCACCCTCGACCTTGACCTGGAAGACCATCAGAACGATCCACAGCCATGCGAGAACCGAGAGGATGAACCAGACGTAAGCAGCTGCGCTGCCGGGGGTCGAGATCTCACCGAGGAATCCGGTGACGATCATCACGAGGTCAACCAGCACGAGGCGGGTAACCAGACCCTTGGTGGCGCCACCAGCGATGGCAACGATGAGACCAAACTCAACCAAGAGCAACGGGGTGGTGATGACCCAGTCAATGTAACGAAGCGGAACGGTCTGCGCGATTTGAGCCGCGCCGATTTCTCCACCGGGGAATCCCACGACGTCTTTCATGACGTAGTAAAGGATGGCTGCCACGAAGGCAATCACTGCAGCATAAGTTGCTACTGAGCGGTGCTCGGGCTTCAGGTCGTTGCGCTCCATGAAGAAGTAGAACGCACCGGCTGCCATAGCAACAAAGCCGAGCATGAACATGTTTTGAGTAACAGAAAGCAAGAGATCCAAGGAACTGCCTTTCAAACGCCGGAACCCACGACTACTCTGACGCAGATTTACCGGTTAGTTGGAAATGTACTCCAGTATCGGGATCATCGCTAGACCCATCGGTGGGCGTTTCCCATCTCGACAACGAGGAGAGAATCAGCTAAGGCAGGGTTGGATCTTCGTCGATGTCGTCGTCATCGGCGTCGTCATCGGCGTCGTCATCGTCGGCGTTGTCATCGGCGTCATCGTCATCGTCATCGTCGGCGCCGTCATCGATGTCGAGATGATCATTGTCTTCGTCGTCTTCATCGTCTTCGTCGTCTTCATCATCGTCGTCGTCGAAACCTTCGAGCTCATCCTCGTCACCCAGGGCCTCGGCCTGCATCTGAGCGAGAGCGGCCTCCTCGTCGATGCCAGCTTGCTTCTGGGCTTCGAGGTACTCGGCCAGTCGCTGCGACCAGGGCACCCAGTCGGGGGCAACAAGTGCGCCGTCGGCCGGCAGAAGCTCGGCCTCAATCACGGTTGGCTCGTCACCGTCAATCTCAGCCATTGAAACTGTCCACTGCCAACCGGGGTAGCCACGCATCGTGTTCGAAAAGATCAGCCCGTAGCTGCCGTCTTCGTTGTCGACGCGGTGCAAAAAGTCGCCCACAGTTCCGGGGATGGTGATTTCGGCGAGCGCGGCGAGCGCACGTTCACGCTGCAGGTCAGTGAGGGTTGCCTCAGGCATCGAGTTCATCTGCGACACGGCGAAGCATCGACGCGACCTTGCGACTGTGCGCGTTGTCGGGGTAGTGACCACGCTTGAGGTTTGAACCAATGCCGTCAAGCAGCTTGACGAGGTCTTCAACAATGATGGCCATGTCGTCGGCGGGCTTGCGAGAAAGCTTCGCGACCGAAGGGACATCCATCACACGAACGGACATCGCCTGGGGACCGCGCTTGCCATCAGCAAGGCTGAACTCAACGCGACTGCCCTGACGAACTTTGGCACCCTCGGGCAGCGCTGACGCGTGCAGGAATACTTCTTGACCTTCATCGGATGCGATGAAGCCGAATCCCTTGTCGTCATCGTAAAACTTGACTTTGCCGGTTGGCATGGTGCTGCTCCTATCAGGCGGTCTGCATGGTTAGTTTACCGGCACGAAATGTAGGCACCCTATTCTGAGGGGATGAGCAAGAAAACCGCAGCACCCGCAACCCCCAGTCCCAGCCGCGCAGAACGAGTTCTCGGAGGCATGGTTATCAGCACCATTGGCCTCACAATCCTCTCGTTTTTGGCCATCATTCTCGGCACCGGAATCTTCCACGCGAACGTGAGTGAAGGCATATGGCCCGTGCTGGTTGTGATGCCGCTCGTTGCCCTGCCCTTGGCCTTCATCTTCATTGTGAGCTTGATCACGCTGAACTTTCGCCGCCGCCGCCGAGAGGCCTCGGGCGCTACGCGCTAGCCCTCAATGAACACCACTCTTTCTCTCGTGCAGACGCTGCGCGAGATGACCCCTTCCGCTCAAGAGTCGCTTTTGGCGATTCGCCTGTCTACTGTCACTGGCCTTCGTGACTGGTTCGATGTTGCAGATGCTCTGCTCACAACCACCTCCATCGACCGAGGCCTAGCCCGCCTTCGTCGCAACGAGCTCGTCGAACTCGTCGGGGGCAACGTGTCCGATGTGGGCAACGCGCACTTGAAGGAACTCGCACTGGGCGACGGAAGCGCCGCCTTCGCAGAGACGATTGCCCGGGCATCCGCTATTGCTTTTGATAACAGTGAGCCGCCGACCGACGCGCTTGCCACGATCGATGAGCGCTACGAGCGCGCCGCGCTTGAGCAGGCGACCGCGATGGTCACTCGCATCGATGAACTGCTCGAGCTGATGGCCGTTCGCGGACTTCGCACCGTTTCGCGCGGATCAATCAGCTCTGCAGACGCAACCCGCGTCGCCGCCGCGATTCCAGACCTACCGGCCGACCTCAGCGGACTGCTCCACCTCATGCGCGGCGCCGAGCTCGTCGAGCTTTCCAACGGTCTGTGGTCGGTTGCCACAACCAACCCGTGGAGCAATGCGGGCACCGCCGAGCGCTGGTCGCTTCTTGCACAGGGCTGGCGCGCGTCACTCACGCCAGCGATTCTGGATGCACTGACTGAACGAGCGGATTGGGCCGACGCACTAACCGCCTACCTCCAGTGGCTCTTTCCCGTTGATCCCGAAGTTGTTCTCTCGCAGAGCACCGTTGCGCTGACCCAAGCCGACGCACTCGGTCTGCGGGTGAACGGCTCCCGCACTACCGTTGGAGCCGAAATCGCGCTCGGCAACCTCCCTGCTGCGACAGCTCGCGTTTCGGCGTTGCTTCCCTCGTACATCGAGAAGGTCATGGTGCAGAGCGATCTGACCATCGTGGCGCCCGGACCACTTCGCCCCGAGATCGAGTCAAAGCTGCGTCGCATCGCCACCGTGGAGTCACGCTCGATTGCCTCTACTTATCGGCTGAGTGCACCGCTCATTTCTCGGGCCATGGACCACGGGCTTTCTGCAACCGAAATCGAGGGCTTCTTGGGCGACATCAGCAGCACGGGCATCCCGCAGCCCGTCGCATACCTGATCAGCGACGTCGGCACGAAGCACGCTTCTATTCGCGTGCGCTCAGAGGGCAGGGGAACACTCATCACATGTTCCGACGCCGCACTGGCCAAGCGCCTGCACGCCGACTTCGCGCTCAAAGCCCTTGGGCTCACCGTCGAAACCGAGCTTTCGCTTTCGAGCCCGCACGATGTCAGTGTCGTGATGCGCAACCTCCTCGGTGAGAAGTACCCGGCGGCGCTGGAGAACGAGACTGGTGAGATTCAACCGTGGGAACCCGCCCCGGCTACCCCGACCGGGTCGACAAGCGTTGTTAATGCAATCTCGGCTTTGGTCGAGCGACTCAACGCGAGCGCTGCTCCGGTCAACGAAGGTGATGACCAGTGGCTCGTGCGCCAGATTGAAGTAGCCATTCGCAATCGCACGCTCGTGAACGTGACAGTGGCCCTGCCCGACGGCAGCTCCCGTGATTTCCTCATTGATCCGCGCGGACTGAGCAATGGCCGCTTCCGCGGTCTCGACCGCAAGAGTGAAGTTGAGCGCACCCTCCCGCTGGCAAGCATCACCGCAATCACGCCAGCTGAGGTAGCGTAGAAAGCTATGCCAGACGGCCCACTCATTGTTCAAAGCGACCGCACAGTTCTGCTCGAGGTTGCTCACCCGCAAGCGACGGATGCACGACACGACCTCGCTATCTTTGCCGAGCTTGAGCGCGCCCCCGAGCACATCCACACGTACCGCATTACCAAGCTAGGTCTGTGGAACGCTCGGGCCGCAGGTCACACCGCTGACGAGATTCTGGCCACCCTCGAGACCTACTCCAAGTACGACGTTCCCGCCGGAGTAACCCTCGACATCGCCGAGACAATGAATCGTTACGGGCGCCTCACGATTGAGCGTGACGAGGAAGGCCTTCTTCTCACTGGCACCGACGCCGCAGTCATCACTGAAGTATCTAAGTCAAAGCGCGTGGCCGAGCTGCTCACCGGCCGCCTCAACGAGAACAGTTTCCGCATCGCGGCCTGGGCGCGCGGTCAGCTCAAGCAAGAACTACTCAAACTCAGTTGGCCCGCCGAAGACAACGCAGGCTACCGTCCAGGCTCGCACTACGACATTGGCCTCGACGAAAGCGGCTGGAGCTTGCGTCACTATCAAGAAAAGGCGGTCAACAACTTCTTGACCGGTGGCTCTGGAGTTGTGGTGCTGCCCTGTGGCGCGGGCAAGACGCTTGTCGGTGCCGGAGCGATGGCCGCCACGAAGACCGACACGCTGATCCTGGTGACGAACACGGTTTCGGCACGCCAGTGGCGCGACGAGCTCATTAAGCGCACCAGCCTAACCGCCGAAGACATCGGCGAGTACTCCGGGTCGGTCAAAGAGGTCAAGCCCGTCACCATCGCGACCTACCAAATTCTCACCGCAAAGCGAAAGGGCGAGTTCGCTCACCTCGCTCTTCTGGATGCCCTCGACTGGGGTCTGGTCATTTACGACGAGGTGCACCTGCTGCCCGCACCAGTCTTCAAGCTGACCGCTGAGCTGCAAGCACGCCGCCGCCTTGGCTTGACAGCGACGCTCGTTCGTGAAGACGGCCGCGAGTCTGATGTGTTCAGCCTCATCGGCCCCAAGCGTTTCGATGCCCCATGGAAAGAAATCGAGCAAGAGGGCTTCATTTCTCCGGCGGTATGCAAAGAGATTCGTATTGACCTACCCGATGACGAACGACTGCAGTACGCTGCGGCAACCGATGGCGAACGCTATCGGATGGCAGCCACCACGCCCAGCAAACTCTCGGTTGTGAAGCAGCTCATCGCGGCGCACCCAGAAGAGCGCATCCTGGTCATTGGTCAGTACCTCGACCAACTGGCCGAGCTCGGCGCCGCACTGGGAGTTCCCGAAATCACCGGTGCAACGCCAGTCGATGAGCGCGAGAGGCTGTTCCAGGCATTCCGGGACGGCACCGAGCCTGTGATTGTGGTCAGCAAGGTCGCTAACTTCTCGGTCGACCTGCCCGAGGCCAGCGTCGCCATTCAGGTATCGGGCGCCTTCGGGTCGCGCCAAGAAGAAGCCCAGCGACTCGGTCGTCTGCTTCGCCCCAAGAAGAGCGGTTTTACCGCGACCTTCTACACGCTCGTCGCCCGCGACACCATCGATCAGGACTACGCCCAAAATCGGCAGCGATTCCTGGCCGAACAGGGCTACAGCTACGAGATTGTGGATGCCCACTCGCTTCCAGAAATCACTCAGTAGATTTTTGCTGACATTCAGACTTCTCTCAGGAAACTGTCAGAGACTGTCGTCATGGCAAATCCAAAAATCCTCATTGTTGATGACGAACCGAACATCCGCGACCTGCTGACAACCACCCTCCGTTTTCAGGGCTTCGCCGTTCAGTCCGTTTCGAATGGGGCCGGAACTATCTCGGCGGTACTCGCCGAGGAGCCCGACCTCATCGTCCTGGATGTGATGCTTCCCGACATGAACGGGTTCAGCGTTACGAAGCGTCTGCGTGCAGCCGGGTACACCTCCCCCATACTGTTCCTGACTGCAAAGGACGACACTCAAGACAAGATCACTGGCCTGACCGTAGGCGGCGACGACTACGTCACCAAGCCGTTCAGCCTTGACGAGATTGTCGCTCGAATTAACGCCATCCTTCGCCGCACGATGGCCAAGGAAGAAGAGGCGATGATTATCGCCGGCGAGATTTCGATGGATCAAGACACGCACGAGGTGAAGGTCGGCGACAACACACTCGACCTCAGCCCGACCGAGTTCAAACTGCTGCGCTACATGATGCTCAACCCGAACCGCGTGCTGAGCAAGGCGCAGATTCTCGATCACGTCTGGGAGTACGACTTCAACGGCGACGCCGGCATTGTCGAGTCATATATCTCGTACTTGCGTCGAAAGATTGACCCGATTGCCACCGAGCCTCTCATCCAAACCAAACGTGGTTTCGGGTACATGCTCAGGGTTCCGAAGGCTTAGCCTGCGAGAATGAAGGCGTGCTAGCCGGACTTCACGAGAGATGGAATTCCATCTCCCTCAGGACCAAGGTCACATCAGTCACCGTACTGTTACTGACCTTGGGCCTTTTGGTGTCTGGAATCGGAACGATGGCCATGCTCAAGCCAGCCCTCATCGGGCAGCTCGACAGTCAACTCCTGGCAGTAAGCGCTGACCTGTCACACGTTGTTGACCCCACCAAGTCAACGCTGAGTGCATCGGGCGCACCCACCGAGTACTACTACGCCGTCTATGACGCAGCGGGCAACATGATGCAACAGAACTGGAACGACAAAGCCACCGCGATTCGCCCGGCTCTCGTTCCGGGGCCAACCATGACCGAGACGGCGACCTTGAACGGGGCCGTCTTCGCTGTTCGCAGCGGCAACACGCGCATCCTGTATCACGCGATTGCTATGCCAGTCTCGTTCTACGGCACGACCGAGGTGGGCACCGTGGTGGTTGCACTTTCAACCGCAACCCTCGAACGACTGCTGACCACGTACCTCTCCATCTTCTTGGGCTTCGGCATCGGCGTGGTCATCATCGGCGCCATGCTCACCCGCTTCATGGTGACGACCACTTTTGCTCCGCTGCGTGAGGTTGAAAAAACGGCCGAGGCTATCGCCGACGGAGACCTCAGCCAGCGCCTGCCCTGGTCAACCCCGAACACAGAGGTGGGTCGGTTGAACCGCGCCCTCAACACCATGCTGGGTCGCATTGACCGCGCCTTTAGCGATCGTGCGCGCACCATCGATCAAATGCGCCGCTTCGTGGGCGATGCTAGCCACGAACTGCGCACTCCCCTGGTGTCCGTTCGCGGATACGCCGAGCTGTACCGCATGGGCGCCCTCCAAACGCCCGAAGAGGTTGCCCAGGCCATGGATCGCATCGAAAAAGAGGCGATCCGAATGGGAGTTCTCGTGGAAGACCTTCTTGAGCTCGCGCGGCTCGATGAGACCCGCCCACTTGAGCTCAGCGAAGTGAACCTGACAATCGTGGCGCATGACGCATCCATGGATGCGCGCGCTCAAGACCCCGACCGAACAGTGCGCGTCGTCGCCC
The DNA here is from genome assembly GCA_903859205.1 of uncultured Microbacteriaceae bacterium. GTDB lineage: Bacteria > Actinomycetota > Actinomycetes > Actinomycetales > Microbacteriaceae > CAIOLM01. The sequence continues at coordinate 71,425 of CAIOLM010000023.1, read as the reverse complement.
TCGACGGGTCGGTCGAAGCACCCGAGGTCGTCATAACCGCCGAAGAAAACAAGATTCGCCAGGTCATCACAAACTTGCTGGGCAACGCGATGCGTTTTACCGATGCGGGCAGCCCGCTCGAGCTCGGTGTTGGCGTCGACACTGCCGCGGGTGAGGCGACCATCGCGGTCATCGACCACGGCGAGGGCATTCCGGCGCCGATTCGAGAAAAAATCTTTCAGCGGTTCTGGCGCGCAGACAACTCGCGAACCCGCGAGACCGGCGGCAGTGGCCTCGGGTTGGCAATCGTATCGTCCATCGTCAATGCTCACGGCGGTCGTGTCGATGTCAGCGAGACCCCGGGTGGTGGTGCCACGTTTACCGTCACACTTCCGATCGTCGCTCGTCCCCAGCACGAGGTCTAAACCAGTTCACACATTCTGTTCGGCGCAGGCACCGAGCCGACCGCTCCTGTTTTAGCCTGCCGGAATGACCTACATTCGCATCGACAGCGACGCTGTCAGCGCTGCCGCACAGAGCGTCACCGCCAATATCGGCCGGCTCCAGCATGAAGTACACAGCTTGCATGCCCAACTCAGTGGGCTACAGGCATCGTGGCAGGGCAGCGCGTCCACCGCGTTTCAGTCAGTGGTGGCGCAATGGCATCAGACCCAACAGAGAGTCGAAACCGACCTCAGTGCAATCACCGTTGCACTGACGCAGGCCGCGCGCCACTACGCCGACATCGAGGCCGCAACACTTCGCATGTTCAGCGGTTAACGAAAGTGGGCTCCTCTTTCGAGGAGCCCACTTTTGAGGTTCAGACTTAGAAGTCCATGCCACCCGAGGGGTCACCCATCGGCGCAGCTGCGCGCTCGGGCTTCTCGGCGACAACGGCCTCAGTCGTGAGGAACAGAGCCGCAATCGAAGCCGCGTTCTGCAGAGCCGATCGGGTCACCTTGCAGGGGTCAATGATTCCCTGCGCAACGAGGTCGCCGTACTCATCGGTTGCGGCGTTGAGGCCGTGACCGTTGGGCATCGAGCGAACGCGATCGACGACCACACCGGGCTCGTGACCTGCGTTGAACGCAATCTGACGCAGCGGAGCTTCGATAGCAACGCGCACGATGTTTGCACCGGTTGCCTCGTCACCCTTGAGCTTGAGCTTGTCGAAAGCGACCTTGCCGGCCTGGATGAGTGCAACTCCACCACCGGGGACAATGCCCTCTTCGACAGCTGCCTTCGCGTTGCGAATAGCATCTTCGATGCGGTGCTTGCGCTCCTTGAGCTCTACCTCGGTAGCGGCACCTGCCTTGATAACGGCGACTCCACCAGCGAGCTTCGCCAGGCGCTCCTGGAGCTTCTCCCGGTCGTAGTCGCTGTCGGTGTTGCCGATTTCGGCACGAATCTGAGCTACGCGACCTGCGAGGGCCTCGGATGCACCGGCGCCCTCAACAATGGTGGTCTCGTCTTTGGTGATGACGACCTTGCGTGCCTGACCGAGCATCTCGAGGCCAACGCCTTCGAGCTTGAGGCCGAGCTCTTCAGAGATGACCTGACCACCGGTGAGGATGGCAATGTCTTGAAGCATGGCCTTGCGACGGTCACCGAAGCCAGGAGCCTTGACGGCTGCCGACTTGAAGATTCCGCGAATCTTGTTGACGACGAGAGTTGCGAGAGCATCGCCGTCGACGTCTTCAGCGATGATAAGCAACTGCTTGCCCGTCTGGGCAACCTTCTCGATGACGGGGATGAGGTCCTTGATCTGCGAAATCTTCGAGTTCACAATCAGGATGTAGGGGTCTTCGAAGACGGCCTCTTGGCGCTCGGGGTCGGTCTGGAAGTATGCCGAAAGGAATCCCTTGTCGAAGCGCATGCCCTCGGTGATCTCGAGCTCAGTGCCGTAGGTGTTCGACTCCTCAACGGTGACAACACCCTCTTTGCCGACTCGGTCGATGGCCTCAGCAATAAGGGCACCAATCTGCGGGTCAGCGGCCGAGATCGATGCGGTAGCGGCGATCTCTTCTTTGGTCTCAACCTCTTTGGCGTTCTTCTCAAGCTCGACAACGACGGCTGCAACAGCCTTCTCGATGCCGCGCTTGAGTGCGATGGGGTCAGCGCCAGCGGCGACGTTGCGAAGACCTTCGCGAACGAGCGCCTGAGCCAGGACAGTCGCGGTGGTGGTACCGTCACCGGCTACGTCGTCGGTCTTCTTTGCGACCTCCTTGACGAGCTCGGCACCGATGCGCTCGAAAGGCTCATCGAGCTCGATGTCCTTGGCGATCGAGACGCCATCGTTGGTGATGGTGGGGGCGCCCCACTTCTTTTCGAGGACAACGTTACGACCGCGTGGTCCGAGCGTTACCTTCACTGCGTCGGCGAGCGTGTTCAGACCACGCTCAAGCCCACGACGTGCTTCTTCGTCAAAAGCAATGATTTTTGCCATGTTGTTTTAGTCTCCTTGGACTTCAAATCACGGGTGTGAAATTAGCACTCGAAAGTTATGAGTGCTAAACCAATATTGGCACTCTCGGGGCTCGAGTGCAAAATTCCCCGGCATATTGTGAGAAACCCGGGGGATGCGCATCCGCCCGCGGGGTTAAATGACGAAAGCCGCCTATTTCTAGGCGACTTTCGCGGTGGTGCAAAGTTTCGATCGACGGCTTAGCCGAGTCGAACTGACTCCGCCTGCGGGCCCTTGTTTCCGGTACCAACCTCAAAGACAACCTTCTGACCCTCTTCGAGGACCTTGTAGCCGTCCATGTCGATTGCCGAGAAGTGGACGAATACGTCCTGCTCGTCGCCGTCTACGGTGATGAAACCGTAGCCCTTTTCAGCGTTGAACCATTTAACGGTTCCAGTCGCCATGTGTTTCTCCAATTGCAGTAATAAACCGACAGGCGCGAGAGCCGCGAAAGCCGTTGCCCAACACTACCGTCACAAGTGTTCGCACGCCTATTCCTTTTTAGGGAACTTTTGGTAACGATTGGCGCGAGGGCGACGAAAATAGTCGCTACTGGGTGAGGGGAGCCTTGAAGTTGAGACCGATCACCATGGTCAGCGGGGAGCCACTGTTGGCGTACGCGGTCGTCAGTTTGATCAGACAAGCCGACTTCAACGCGGTGCATGCACCTCGAGCAGCGCCCTCTGCGCTCTTTGCCGAGTAAAACACCATGGTGCGCTTAACCGTGGTCTCGCTGGAGTTCGCGCGCGAGCTAACCGTGAGGCCAGCCTTGCTCAGGATGTCGCCGACGGTCGTTGCCAGACCCTGGGTAGGGGTTCCGTTGAGAACTGCGATTGCCATCTTGGGGTCGATGGTGGGTACGGCGGTCGGCACCGGTTTGGCCGTGGCTACCGTGCCGGGAAAGAGAAATCGAACGACGTCAAGCTTGCCGTTGTAGGCAAAAAGCCCCATGGTGCCGAGAAGGACCAGGATCCCTGTCGAGAGCGCAGCCCAAGCAAAGGTCACTCCCCCGCGACGTCGGCCCAGCGAGCGGTGCGAACCGTGACGATCAATGTCGGTCGGCAGCTCGTCAAAGCGGTCGGGTTCAGTCTTGGTTGCCATTGGGTTTTAGTCTCGTTCTTTCTGATTGGAAGGGTGCATGCGAACGGCCCTACTGGCGCGACGCTGTTCGCGCACCTTCTGCAGACGCTTGATGAGCATGGGGTCGAATTCGAGCGCGGCACGCGAGTCGAGCAAAGCGGTGAGCTGCTGGTAATAACGCGCGGGAGAAATATCGAACGCCACCCGAATCGCTTCATCTTTCGAACCGGGATGCTGCCACCACTCGCGCTCGAAATTGAGGATCGACTTGTCGTAGTCGGTCAAGCTGGATGCCGGTGTTCCGTCAGACTTCGCTGAATTCATTCGACCCTCCCACCGGTTTGTGACGTGTGCGTTGCTCTTTAGTCTAAAGCCGTCGCGGACACCCACCGTGTGAGCTGCCTGAGAGTGAAGACTTGGGGCCGACTATGGGACTCGAACCCACAACCCCCGCTTTACAAGAGCGGTGCGCTACCAATTGCGCCAAGTCGGCAAAGTAGTCACGAGTACCTCGTGCCCATGCCAAGTCTAAACGGATGTCTAGCGAGGAGTTCGTCGCTGACCGGACCTAGCGCCGAGTAACCGATCCAAAAATGCGAGCAATGGGGGCGATGAACACATCCCGCGACAGTGCCACGGCCGCGCCGCTCAGAACGAGTGAGGCCATGAAGAGCCAGAAACCAATCCAGTCACTTGAATCTCGCGAGGCGTACATGTGATTGAGATTGCGAAGCGCGCCCGTGGCCAGCACGAGAAAAACGTGGACCACAATGAAGGCGCAGAAATAGATCATCACGGGAAAGTGGATGGCCCGCGCCCACTCAAGGCGGAAGAGGGCGCTAGCCCTCCGAGCCGAGGCAGGCCACATGGCCGACATGCGATACCCGGTAATCGCGGCCAGGGGCGCGGCAATGAAGACCGTGGTGAAATAGGCAAGCACTTGGAGGCTGTTGTAGTTAACCCAACCGCTCTCCCTGGGCCAGTGGAACGACACATACTGCAGCAGGGCAGACGCGGCATTGGGTAAGACCTCCCACGATGTGGGGACTATGCGCACCCATTGACCGGTGACAAAAAGCAGCACGATGAAGACCGCACCGTTCACGAGCCAGAGAACGTCAACGGCCTGGTGAAACCAAATGGTGAGACTGACTTTGCTCGCCCCCGCACGTCTCGGCGCCCAAAAGGCTCCCGGCCTTTTTCCTCGGCGGATCTCGAGACCAGATTTGAGGATGAGCACCATGAGGAAAACATTGAAGAAGTGCTGCCACCCGAGCCACGCGGGGATACCTACGGGGGCATTCGCAGGAAGTTCCGTGACACCCGGATACGTCACAAGAAAGTCCGCAACGGCAGGAACGTCAAGCAGATACCGGGCAACCAACACAAGGACACCCGCGATGGCGACAACGATTGCACTGCCGATGAGGATCTTTGCCGCGCGCGTCGTCCGCTCAGCGCGCAGTGCGGCCACGCTGTAGGAGTCACTCGACGAATCGTGAGGGGACTCAGCAGGAGTGGCGAGGTTGTCCGTTTCAGCAACAGGGATGGGAACATCTGGGGTGAGGGTCGTCAGCGGCCCGAGCGCTGGCCACGGTTCACCGCCTACTTCGCGCGGAAGGCCCTGACGCAACGGGCTGCCTGCTCGCGCAGAACGGGCGCCAGCAGGCGGTGTTTTTGTGATGGGAAGAGGATGTGCCTGTTCGGCACTGTGGGCCTCTGCAGACTGTTGCGATGACTCTCGTGAATCTGACAGTGACCCCGAAGTCATGTCGTCTTTCGCGACGGCGGCAGCGCCACCGAGCGGCCACGGCTCACCGCCCGACACGCGCGGAAGGCCTCGCCGCATATTCTCTGGAGGCATGTGGCTAAGAGTCCGCGGCAGCTAAGGCATCGAGCAGTTTGGGCACGACCGTAAAGACGTCACCCACAACCCCATAGTCGGCGACATCGAAAATGGGCGCGGTTTCATCTTTGTTGATCGCGATGATTGTCTTCGACGTCTGCATTCCCGCCTTGTGCTGGATGGCACCTGAGATACCCAGTGCGATGTAGAGCTGGGGCGAAATCTGCACTCCCGTTTGGCCAACTTGGGAGCTCTGCGCCACGTAACCCGCATCAACGGCGGCTCGAGAAGCTCCAACTGCCGCGCCCAAAGCATCGGCAAGTTGCTCGACAAGCGAGAATCCTTCGGCCGAGCCCAATCCGCGGCCGCCAGAAATTACGCGGTCTGCTCCCCGCAAATCGGGGCGCGAAGTGACGGGAGCATCTGACACCTCACTGGCGTCAATGACGGCCGATCTGCGCCCAGACGAGGGCACGACGAGATTTTCAGCGACGGTGGGTTGTGCCGCCGCGCGCACATTCGCGATTCCTGCGCGCAGTGTGATCACGGGAGCGCCAAAAGTCACCGCGGAGGTGACGTTGTAGGTTCCGCCATATGCCGAGTGATGAGCCACGATGCCTTGGTCGTCTCGCGTCACGTCGACGGCGTCGACGTTAATGGCGAGGCCCATCCTGACCGCGAACCGAGCAAGTACATCTCTTCCGTAGGCAGAATGAGCCGCGATGACGGCATTCGGATTGCAGGCCTGAAACGCGCATTCCATGGCATCCACGCTCGGCGTGACAAAAGAAGTTGAATCGTCCTCCGCCAGCAGAACCTGCGCGGCACCCAGCTCGGAGGCGGACTCGCTCAAGCGCTCAGCGGCATCGCGTGATCCCACAATAAGCGCGACGGCCCTGCCGAGCCCGGCGGCTACTCCGAGCAGCCCGGCGCTGCTCTTAGCGAGATGACCGTCTGGGGTCACCTCGAGTAAAACAAGTATGTTGTCGGTTGCCATCTCGCTGCCTACGCCAACTGGTTCTGTCTGAGGAAGTCCGCCAGACGCTTGCCCGAATCCGCGTCTTCGACCTCCCTGCGGCCTGCGACGCGCGGAGGTTTTGCTTCGACGTCCGTCAGGATTGCGCGGGGAGATTCGAGGACATCGATCGTGGCGCCCAAGTCGGCGACACTAAGAATCTCAAGCGGCTTGTTCTTTGCCGACACGATTCCTTTGAAGTTCGGAAGACGGGGATCGGGAAAACGCTCGGTGACCGAGACAATGGCCGGCAACGACGAAGACAGAGAAAGTGTCACACGCTCCGATATGTGAGTCGCGCGAACCTTACCCCCCGTCACGTCGATCGAGGCAAGTCGACTCAGGAGTGGCAGATCAAGGAGTTCAGCCAGTGCGGCCGGGATTACTCCCCCAGCGCCATCGGTCGTCTGATCTCCGGCAACGATGAGGTCATAGCCCGTGTGAGTGAGCGCGGCAGCAAGCACTTGCGCCGTCAGGGTAATGTCAGCTCCCACTAAGACTTCGTCAGAAACGAGAACTCCCCGATCGGCCCCCATCGCCAGAGCTTTGCGAATGTTCGTCGTGGCCTCAACCGGAGCCATCGACAAAGCAATAACCTCGGTTCCCGGATTTTTCGCCGCCCACGAAATGGCGAATTCAAGCCCACGTTCGACGATTTCATCTATAACACGGGCGCTTGTGTGGCGGTCCGCGAGCCCCGTTTCGAGGTTGAGGAAACGCTCGCCCCAAGTGTCGGGAACTTCTTTAACCAGAACCACAATTTTCACAAGACCCGCCCCTCGCGAACGGGCGCGAGTTTCACCAGACTCTTACGCCGTTCCAGATTTTCGGACATGATGACATCATGGCGCATCCCTCCGGACGACGCCTGTTGCGAACTAAAAATGACGCGTCGAATTCCACTGCATGAGACATCGCCTGGTGGATGCGACGACTGCAGTAAAAATGAGGACATCCAGAGTTGCCGCTGAGACTTGTTCTCCCGGCACACGCACACACAACGAGGTGGATCGTGAAGCTAAATACTGAGCGTTTGAAAGAAGTAATGAACGCGGACCCCGAGTTCGCGCTGTCGTCACGAATGTGGGATGCCCGACTGCGATATCGTCTCGGCGACGACTCGTTCCTCGTCGTGATTCGCGATGGCGTGGTGACCGAGATTGTTCCGGCGCCAGGACTGTTCCACGAATTCACGGCCGACATTTCAGCCCCCGACGAGGTGTGGAGTGAGATTCTTGCCGCTGTCCCGGCGCCCCTCTTTCAAGACCTCTTTCCTGCACAGTTTCACCATGGGCTCCGAATCACGGGAGACCTCGAGAGTTTCTACTGCTACTACGCGGCCGTCCGGCGAACAACCGACCTGATGCGTCAGGTCAACAACGAAGCCTCCCGGGCTGCCTGAGGCGAGAGAGAGATAACGACAATGGCTAAAATTTCGCCGATTCACGGGGGTTACGTCTACCTCGACATTCAAGGCACCGAGTATCGCGTCTTCTACGAGGAGGCCGGCGAGGGCATCCCGCTCGTGCTCATGCACACCGCGGGAACCGACGGACGTCTGTACCGCCACATCTTGGAAGACAGCGACATCACGTCGAACTTCCGCGTCCTCGTGCCGGACCTCCCCTTTCACGGCAAGTCGATACCGCCAACATCTCGATCTTGGTGGAGCGAGGAATACAAACTGACGCTCAACTTTTTGTTCGAGTTCATGATCAAGTTCAACCAAGCGTTTGAACTGAATCGCCCGGTGTACATGGGCGCGTCGATGGGCGGCCACCTCGCGGCAGACTTAGCCATCAGCCATCCTGATAAGTTCCGCGCTGTCATCGGTCTCGAAGCCGGGCTAGCCACCGAAAACTCTGCGCCGCCGGAACTGCGCACCTACTTTGGTCACCCGCGCATGACAAACGAAACCAAGGCGGCCATGATGTACACCTTTATGGCACCGATGAGCCCCGAAGCACTCAAGCGTGAAGTGGCCTTCATCTACGGCCAAGGTTCGCATCGCGTTTTCGAGGGCGATCTCAACTACTACGGCGGAGAACACGACGTGAGCAGTTCGGCCAAAACAATCAATACGAAGCAAATCGCCGTGTATCTCTTGGGTGGCGACTACGACTGGTCGGGATCGCCGAAAGTGGTCAAGGCTCTGCACGATGAGGTGCCCGGGTCGACCTACACTCTCATGGAAGGTCTCGGTCACTTCCCGATGTCTGAGAATCCCGAGCTCTTCAAGTCGTACATCATGCCGGTCTTTGCAGACATATTGAGCCGGCTGAAAGACGATGACATCGCCGAGCAAGCCTAGGACCGTGCGCCTCGAATCGCGAGACCGCATCCCTGAGACTATGCCGACTTCGAAAGTGACACCATGAGCCAAGGCGTATTCCGGTATCCGAACGTCGGCGCAATGTGGTCTGGCCCGGGAAGTATGTCGCGGCTGGGTGAAGTGCTCGATGCGTATGGGGCTCGTCGCGCCTTCCTCATTCTGACGCCGTCTGCCGGCCGTGACGCAGCCCTCGTTGCCCGCCTCACGGAATGGTCCGGCAAGCGAATTGTTGCGATCTTCGATTCCGTGCAGCCGCACACTCCCTACGGCGTCGCGCTGGCCGCCGCGCAAGTCGCCCGCGAAGCAGATGCCGATTGTGTGGTGAGCCTCGGCGGTGGAAGCACCATTGACACGGCCCGGCTGGTCTCACTGTGTGTGGGCGAAAACATCTCGACCGAGGACGCTCTTTACGAGTACCGAGCCCAGCGGTCGGATCACGGGCCAATCTTTCCTGCTGCGGCCGCTCGAACCATTCCACACATTGCCATCCCGACCACGCTGTCGTCCGCTGAGTTTGGAGACGGCGGTGCGCTCAAGAATCCCACAACAGGAAACAAGGACCTGTTCGCCGGACCTCCGATGGCCGCCGCCGCCGTCATCCTGGATAGCGATGCCGCCGTGGCAACACCCGCCGCTGCGTGGGTCATGACGGGAATGCGAACACTTGATCACGCCATCGAAACCGTGCTGTCGGATCAGTCGTCGATGTTCAGCGACAGTCTGAGCTGTGCGGCCATCACCGCCCTCGTGCGCGTGTTGCCCGCCACCCTCATGAACCCCACGGACTCAGCCCTTCGGGGTGACGCTCAATTGGCATCGTGGCAGTCGTACTTTGGTGTTAGCAATGGCACCTTGGGTCTCTCCCACGCGATTGGTCATCAACTCGGAGCCCGGCTCGGTCTGGCTCACGGCCTGTCGTCGTGCGTCACGCTGCCGACCGTGGCCAGGTTCTTGGCGCCGCGTACGGGAGAAAAAATCCGGCCGATCCTGCGAGCGTGCGGCATCGATGATTCTCAGTTCTCGACAGAAAACCTCGGAAATGCCCTCGCTGAATTCCTAACCATCTTCATCTCTGGTCTGGGTCTGCCGTTAACCCTCGGTGAAGCAGGCATTGTCATGAGTGACAGTGACATCTCCGCGATCGTCGAGGGTATCTTCGAAGATTTCCTTGTCGATGGCATCCCCGGCGGAATTCCGTCGCGCACCGAAATGACAGATTTGGTCGCTTCGCTTGCCTGAGGTTTCTTAGCGGTTCTTCCAGTTCGGCGTCCGTTTCTCAACGAAAGCGCGAACGCCTTCGACGCGATCTTCACTGGTGTACGGATTCGGTCCGGCGTTCAAGCGAAGGGCCACCGAGACGGGCAGTTCCCACCCCTTCGCGGCCATTTCCTTGTAACGCCTGAGTGACACCGGCGCGTTGACCACAATCTCGTCGACAAACGACTGAACGGCAGAGTCGAAGTCTGCGCGCGCCACCACCCGGTTGATGAGCCCCAAGTCTCGAGCCTCCTGAGCACCGATGGACTTGCCCGTGTACAACATCTCCATGGCAATGGCTCGGGGAATCATGCGGGGAAGAACGACTGAGGCAAAATTGGCGCCCATGCCGCGCTTTGCCTCGGGTAGCCCAATCTGCACATCGTCTACGGCGATGCGCAGGTCGCAGGCGAGCAGAAGTTCGCACCCTCCGGCGAGCGCCGCCCCGTTGACCGCAGCAATGGTGGGTTTGTATGTCTCCAGGATGATTTCGAACATGTTGCGGGAGGGTCCCGTCATCGGCATGTGGATCTGCGCACCGGACCGAGCAATCTCGTCCATTTCTTTTAGGTCTCCACCCGCGCAAAAGGCTTTGTCGCCCGTGCCAGTTAGCACGATTGCCCACACGTTGTCGTCTTCGCCGGCCCGGACAAAACTGTTGCTGATTGCTTCGACCGTAGAAGTGGCAAGTGCGTTTCGTCGCTCGGGTCGATTGATGCGGATGAAGGCGACATGGCCACGAACCTCGTAAACAACCTCGTCGGAGTGGTCAGACATAGGAGCACCTTTCGTGGTCATACAGCACCGTCAGTTCGTTTCGTGGTGGCGTCGGAAGCCATTCTGTCGCTTCCGGGTTCCGCTTGTTGCACAACCCCCTGGGTAAGAAGATCCGCGATGACGGCCTCGGACAACCCAAGCGACGCGAGGACACCGTGCGTATCAGCGCCCAGCGCAGGAGGTGCCTGCGAAATTTCGGGATAGACGCCGTCGAACGTCATCGGAAGATTGAGGGTAGTGAATTCGGATATCTCGTCATGGTGGAGTGCCCTGAACTGGCCGAGTGCGTGGACCTGCTCGTCGCCGAGGACTTGGTCCAACGTTTGCACCGGTGAATGCGGGATGCGCGCTGCGGCTAACAGGCCGACAAGTTCGTGAGACGTCAACCGGGACGTTGCTGCCGACAGGTCTCGCGTCACGCCCTCACGATGCATCACCCGTTGTGGGTTGGTCGAATACTCGTCCACTTCCTTGAGGTGCCCCGCCCCCAGAGCATCGAGTAGGTCGTGCCACGTCTGATTGTTTCCCGCCGAGATAAACACGTACCCGTCGGACGACGGGAAGGCGCCGTAGGGCACGACACCCGCAAGTCCAGACCCCTGGCGACCGGGAACCGGGCTTCCCGACTGAACTCCCATGAGCGGAATGGTCAACCACGTCAGAGCCGTCTGCAAAAGAGACAGCTCCACGTGACTTCCCAAGCCCGTCTGGTCTCGTCGACGCAAAGCCTCAAACACGGCGAGGGCGGCCCACATTCCCGTACCCATGTCGAGAAGAGAAACGGGGACTCTCGACGGTGCGCTGCTCTCGTCACCGGTAATGCTGACGATGCCACTGAAGGCCTGCACGAGCGGGTCATAGGCCGGATCACTCGCCCGAGGCCCCACGGAACCGAAGCCCGAAAGCTCGCAATAGATGAGTCTCGGATTCAGGGTCCTGATGTGCCCCGCATCAAATCCTGCGGCCGCGAGCGCGCCGGGCCTCAGGTTTTGGATCAGGACGTCGCTCTCCGAAATGAGGCTTTCCAAAATCTTTTTTCCCGCGTCGGATTTGTAGTCGACAACGAGACTCCGTTTGCTGCGGTTCAAAGCCAGGAACGTCACACTGACCCCGTCCCACTGAGGCGGAGCCCAACTGCGGCTGTCATCACCGGTACCGATGCGTTCCACCTTGACGACATCCGCGCCAAAATCTCCGAGGATCTGGGCCGCATAGGGGGCGGCAACACTCGTTCCGATCTCAACGACGCGGAGACCCGCGAGAGAGCCCGTGCCGGGCTGCGGCGACGTTGTCATTCTGGTTCGCCACCCGTCGGCGAACTCTCACGCGCGGAAAGCTCATCACGGTGCACTGACGTGATGGGTGATTTCCACGGCGCCGAGCCGCCGGCATAAGTACCGGGGCCTAACCGAAAGTGTTGTGCCTCGGCGATGGTCTCAATGAGAGGCATGTCCATGGCATAAAGCGACTGCCCCGAGGGCAGGGCGCCGACCTTCGACACATGCCCATAGAGTTCGTGCCCCACGACTTCTTCGGCGAGGTGAGCTGCCTCGATGAGTGCTGGCAGGTCTACCCCCGTATCGATCCCTTCGCTCTCCAACAGGAAAACGAGGTCTTCCGTGGGAATCATCTTCGTGGCTCGGCCGTTTCCGCAATAGGGGCAGCCGCCCATGCCGCCAATCGACGAATCGATGATGAGTTCATGGCGTTCGTCCAACTCGTGCAGTGCCGCATAGGCCGATAAGGGGGCCGTGCCGCGTCCGTTGTGCAGGTGGAGGTGAACAGAGGTGAGGTCTGGCCACGTCTCGATGACGTGGCGAACGTGAGCACGAACAACCCGAGGAGTGTTCCAACTCATAGGGTCGCCCAAATAAACACCCGTCGTGGGGATTCCCGCTGTCATCCACGCGTCCCTCTGAAAGGCGAGGGCCTCCATTCGCTGCTCTTCGGAAAACGCGCCCAGCCAGTTCGATCCCCACGCGGCGTTGACGGCAATGATGGCACTCGAGACGCCGACATCGACAGCGCGTTCTATCGTCTCCGCCACTGCGACACGCTCCTGTTCGAGGGTCCGCGCAGTATTACGCTGCAAAAAGACGTCGCACAAATGAAGCATCGATCTGCCCACCCCATCGGGGGGTGAGAGCGGTGGGGTGTGCTCTGCCTTGCGAAGTTCGCCCTGGTGGTTCAGGCTGAGTGCCGTGTAAGTGACACCTGGAGCAGGCGTAAACCTGCGCAAGAGCTCGTCGACGTCTTTCATCTGCGGAACCCAACGGGGACTCACAAACGAACCCGCCACGATGTGCGTAAGTCCCGTGCGCGACAGTGCGTCCAGGAGTCGTACTTTGGCATCCACGGAAATGTCTGCGCTTTCAATCTGCATCCCCTCGCGCATTCCCTCTTCAACAATCGTCACGCGGGGAAGGTGCGCTGACGGGTTGTGTGCTCCACTTTCGGTCATGGCCTGATGCCCCCGAAATCTTCGCGTGCGCTCAGGGCGTTGAGCAGTTGCGTAAAGTCGCTCTGTCCGCCCGGCAAATTCTCGAGGGCCCGAAAGAGCACTTGCGCCTGGGGTAATGAGAGGTTGCCGCCCGAACAGCAATCCAGGAATTTGGCCGTGAGCTCACCTTCCGTGAGGGGGCTCCGAGAATCACCGTGCGTCACATCGGCGCGTTCACGAACTATCTGTCCATCGGCCATTTCCAGAGAGACTACGGCAAAACCTCCCTCGTATTCGGGAGGCCCCAACGGGGGAATTTCTGACTCAGCCACGGTAATCCTCGTCATCAGCTCGATCACCGCTGGGTTCGAAAGAGCATCTCCGTCAAAATCCCGAAGGCGCAACTCGCCCGTGAGAATGGCTGTGGCAATCACGTATGACATGGTGAACTTTGCTTCGTTGGACGTCTGAGGATGTCCCGTCAGCAGGGGTCGCAGCCCTTCCGGATGGACAGTCACCGTGATGTGCCGCGCAGATTTCACATCGTGCGCGGCTCGCAAACGGAGGGCCGCATCTGCCGCACGGTGGGTGGCGTAACACGCGGGGTATCTCTTGATGCCCCAATCCGTATCCCATTCCGCGCGCCAGTATTCGAGCGCGTCCATGAGCTGATCCGAAGAATGCCCCGGGCGATTGCCCCGTTCTGCACCGTACATGTCGAGAAAGCCGCGGTCCGTCTCGAGAGCGGTTTCGTTGGCGGTGAATCCTGCCTCTACCAATTCACACGCCATGATTGCATCGCGGGCAGCAAGCCCGGCGTGGAGTGGCTTCGTCATCGTGCCGAAATTTGCCAACATCCCCGCAGCTAACGACGACACCACGCCGAGCGCGCGGGCCCCCTGTTGCGGAGTGAGTCGGCACAGCGAGATGAGGGAGGCAACAGTCGCGAGGCGGCCAACCGTCGAGGTGGTGTGCCAACCGCGCTCATAGTGAACCTCGTGGGGCAGTAAATCGGCTACGGCTCGGAACACGGCAGCCCCCACCGAGTACGCCGTGACGATGAGTCGTGGGTCGGCTTCTCGCACCTGCGCCACCGCCAAAATCGCTGGCAGCAAAACGGCACTCGGATGCATGGGTCGCGTGGGCGAAATATCGTCGTAATCCAGAACGTGCGCGGCCGTGGCATTGATGAAAGCTGCCGTAGAGGGTGTCACCAGGTCCCCCGAGGTCCACACCGGTGAAGTTCCGGTAGAGGCCTGGGCAAGGGCCCACGTTCGGACAAGGGGCTCTGCTTCGACGTTCTGTGCGGCAAGGGTGACACCGACGGTATCGATGAGGGCACGTGTGACCGCGTGCTCAATGCGCGCTGAGGGCGCGACGGGACGCAACGCAAACTCCACGATGGTGGCAGTCAAGCCGTGACCGCTGTGCGACTTCATTAGTACGACTTAGGCAGACCGAGAGTTCCGTGCGCGATTCCCGCAAGCACGATGTTGTTGCTAATCGGCGCGATGCTCGGCAGCCGTGCTTCGCGGAATCGTCGTTCGACAGCGTACTCCTCCGCCACGGCAAATCCGCCATAGGTGTCGAACGCCGCATTGGCCGCAGCCCAGAGAGCCTGCGACCCCAGCAACTTGGCCGCGTTCACTTCGAACTGCGGATTCCCGCCTGACTCAAAGAGATCGGCCGCTTGCCACCGCATCAAGCTAGCCGCCTGCAGGTTCGCGTAGGCCTGGGCAATGGGGAACTGAATTCCCTGGTTGAGACCGATTGGACGTCCGAAGACTTCGCGCTGCTTGGCATAGGCGCAGGCGCGATCGATAAACCACAATCCGGCTCCGATGTATTCGGAGGTCACCAGAATTCGTTCGGAATTCAGGCCACTTACGATGCTCCGGAATCCTTTCCCTTCTTCACCGATGAGGTTCGTTGCCGGGACCCGCAGGTTCACGATTGCGAGTTCATTTGTTTCGTGGTTCACCATCGTGTCAATCTTGGACGCGACAATCTGGCCGGTGCGCAGGGCCTCGGGAAGATCAACGATGAAAACGCTCATTCCGTCGGTCTTCTTCTCTACGTCCTCAAACCTGGTGGTCCGGGCCAAGAGAATCAGAAGATCAGAATGCTGGACCCGTGAGGTCCAAATCTTGTTTCCGTTGATCACATACTCGTCACCCTCGCGGACGGCAAAGGTGCGAATTCGGGTCGTGTCGGTTCCCGCGTCGGGTTCCGTCACGGCAAAAGACTGAAGACGAAGCTTTCCTGCGGCAATGGCCGGAAGGTAGCGCTGCTTTTGCTCGTCACTTCCGTGGCGCAAAATCACGCCCATGGTGTACATCTGGGCGTGGGCAGCTCCCGCCGAACATCCATTGCGCTCAAGAGCCTCGAGAACGACGGCCGCATCTTGGATACTCGCGCCCCCGCCGCCGTACTCCTCGGGAATGAGCATCGACAGCCAGCCGCCCTCTGTGAGAGCTGCGACGAATGCATCGGGATACTCCCTCGCCCGATCGACGGTTCTCCAGTACTCATCGCCAAAGCCGCGGGCCAGATCGTCGATTGCTTCCTTGATCGCCACTTGTTCTTCGCTGAGTGTGTAGGACATGTTCTTCCTTATCGCGTGATGTGCTCACGTCATCGGGGAGGCGGGTGTGTCTCTAGCATGACCAATTGGCGCCAGTCGTTTCGCATCTTTCTCACATAGTGAAATTTCCCCCCTCGACCGATGGGGCACTCAACACGAGGTCGATTAGCGAGAATCTGACTCGAGCAGGCTCAGGCTGGCCATCTCAGAGGCGATGGCCTTCGCCGCCAGTTTCACGTTGGGAATGAGCGCCGTCTCGATTGCCCGCGGATTGAGTTTTTCCTCACGAAATGTCACGGAGACGCTGGCGATGATTCCCTTTTCGCTGTCAAAAATGGGGGCGGCCACAGAAAGGCGCCCGGGGATCACGTCGTCGTGAGTAACGGCAACCCCGGTTCGACGAATGCCATCGAGGATATCCGCGAGGTCATCGTGCAACTTCTTCGCCGAGGTGTTCCGTTTGTTGAGCACGTGTCGTTCGTATTGAGCTTCCGGGGAAAAGGCCAACAGAACCCTTCCTCCGCCGGTCTGTTCGAGCGGGAGACGCCGGCTGGCGCTCACGGTTTCCGGAGTGGTTTTGATGCGGGTGATCCGATCGACAAAGAGTCCGTAGCCCCTGTCGCGCACCGCAAGATAGACGGTGCCCTGAGTAGCCACATGAAGTTGCACCAGGATGGGCTGGGCTATCTCGTGGAGCCTCTTTACGGCTGGCGCACCGAGCCCCAGACGCCACACGCGGTCGCTCAACCGGTAGCGCCCATGAGAGACGCGTTCGACGCCACCCCAGCTCAAGAGAGTGCTGAGGAGTCGGTGAACGGTGGCCGCTGGGAGACCCGTCTTCTCAACGATGTGCGCGACACTGACCTCGTCGCCAGCGCCCTCGAAACAATCCAAAATCTCAAAAGCACGCCCGAGAACCGAGCGCTTTGCGCCCTCACGCTCTGAGCTGGTAGCCATCTCGTCACGCTCCCTCAGTGAGTATCAAAGTTCGACAGTAATGCTCTTCACTTGAGTGTAATTATGAAGCGCCTCGAGACCCTTTTCCCTACCGTAGCCACTCATTTTGAAGCCGCCAAAGGGAGTCTCAACGATCGGCCCCATCCACGTGTTCACATAGACCTGACCGGCCTCAATCTGGAACGCGACCCGGTGCGCGCGAGAAATGTCTTGGGTCCATACGCCCGACGCGAGCCCGTAGTCGGAGTCGTTGGCAATCTCAATCGCTTCTGCTTCGCTCGCGAAGGGAATGACCGAAAGTACTGGGCCGAAAACTTCTTCGCGGGCGATCCGCATGTCATTCGACACACCAACATAGATGGTGGGCGTCACAAAATTTCCCTGACGCAAGGCTTCCGAGCTCACGGGTTCACCGCCGAGCGCTGCCACTGCGCCGTCTTCGTGAGCAATGAGAAAGTACTCGTGAACTTTCTCGCGCTGGGCAACAGTCGTCATCGGCCCGAGAGTGACCCCCGGCACAACCCCCTTGGCTGCCAGAACGAGTCGCTCGACGAACTGATCATGGATGTCTTCCTGCACCAAAAGTCGTGACCCCGCCGTGCACGTCTGACCCGCGTTCGCCGTGAACGCTCGGAGAGCGCCCGCAACTGCCTTGTCGAAATCCGCATCAGCGAAAACGATATTTGCGCTCTTACCGCCCAACTCAAGAGTGAGTGGCAGGATTCGATCCGCGGCAATTTTGCCAATCTCTTTACCGGCACGCAGGGAGCCCGTAAAGGCAATTTTCCTGACCCGAGGGTGCTGCACTAGGGCCGAACCCGCGTCCGCGCCGACGCCGGTCACGACATTGATCACGCCCGGCGGGAAACCGACTTCAGAAGCCAGTCGCGCGAGTTCTAGGGTGGTCGCGGAGGTAAATTCCGACGGTTTGATGACAATCGTGTTGCCCACGGCCAAGGCCGGCGCCCCGGCTCGTGCCGCCTGGTTGAGCGGCGCGTTCCACGGCGTAATAATGCCCACAACTCCGAAAGGTTCGCGCACGGTATAGGAGTGGAACCCAGGCCCGAGGTCAATCGTGTCCCCGTGTACCGAATGAGTCAGCCCGCCATAGAACTCGAAGTAAGCGGCTGAATTTGCGATTTCCAGAGGCACAAGGGCGGCAAGTTTTCCGGTTTCTGACGTCTCGATCTGGGCAAGACGATCTTGTTCCTCCAGAATGCGGGCCGCCAAGGCCAGCATGAGCCGGGCACGCTCAACTGGCTTACACCGGCGCCAAGACGCCGCAGCGGAAGCAGCCGCATCAACGGCCAGGGCGACCTCACGCGGACCACCTAAGGCAATGGATGACGCCTCCGCGCCCGTGGCGGGGTTGTGGGTGACGAAGCGATCGTCGGTGTCGCCCTTCGTGGAACGACCGTCAATCCAGTGGTCATAGTGCGTTGTCACGGAGAACCCTCACTCGTCATATATGACCAATATGCGCCGGGCCGGCGCCGACGAACTTATCCTAGTTTCTGGCAACGCTCGCGTCCTCGGCAACTCTCACCAGATGACAGAGCGTGAGATTCTACCGACCGTGCCATGACCGACCACGAAACAAGCGTTGCCCGCCCCCAACGTCGAACGATGGGGGCAAGGGCTGCGCAAACTGACCGCGTTACTTCTCAGGCGCCGGCGTCGGCGTCGGCGTCGACGACGGGTTGGTCACCATCTTGCCGGCCTGCTCGAGCAGGAATGCCTCGAGCTCAGCGGGGAAGAAGTTGCCCTGTGCGTCAACCTTGCCCTTGAACTGAGCTCCGTTGACGATGACAGTCGGGGTGCCCTCGAAGGCCACGTTGTCGGAGTTCGGCATGATGGCACCCTTGGCCGTCACCAGCGCTGTGGCCTCGCCAACCCACGCGCTAAAGGTTTGCTTGCTGATGCAGTTTGTGATGCTCTCAGCAGGACTTGCGCCCGCGATAGTTGCGTAGTTCGCAAGTTCTTCATCGGACAAACCTGCCGAGCCTTCACCTGGCTGATTGCTATAGAGCAGCTGGTTGAACGTGAAGAACGAATTCGGCGAGAAGTTCGCAACACAGGCAGCCGCGTTTGCGGCGCGAGTGGAGTAGTTGGTTCCCTGCGACTGCGGGTCGAGAATCGCGATGGGGTGAATCTCGAATGTTGCGGCCCCTGACTTCACGCGACTTTCGATGACCGAGGAGTCGTTCTTGTCGAAATTGCCACAAATGGGGCACATGTAGTCCTGATACTCAACGATGTTGAGGATGCCGGCCTTGGGCGTCGTGGGAATGGGTGCAGCGCCCTCGGGAAGAGCAGCGTTGGTCTCGGCCACGATGTTTCCGGTGGGCTTGCCATCGGTGCCCAGTTCAGCGGTTAGCACGATGCCGTTGCTGGCCATGTTGGCCGGTCGTGGCCCGGGCTTGGGCAGGTTGCCCTGAATGACACCGAAGATCACGGCAACAAGCGCGAGAACGCCGACGACAACGCCGACCTGGGTCAGAACCTTGCGGGTCTTGTCTTTCTTGACCTGCGACTCGCGCAGCGACTTTGCCTTGGCGCGAGCTTCCTCGCGACGCTGGTTTTTAGTGGGACGATTTCCATGCGCACCGGTGGTCATGTGTGTAGCTCCTGGTGTTTGCTGGGCCAAAAAATTCGGCGTGACTGTTCGATAGTAGAGGTGAACCCTGTAAAAGGTCTAAACGGATGCTGCGCGCAGGCGTGAAATTTCGTACAGAGCGACGCTTGCAGCGATACCCGCATTGAGCGACTCGGTGGCAGCCGAAATAGGAATAGAAACAACCGCGTCACAGTGCTCAGTCACGAGTCGAGACAGGCCCTTGCCCTCGCTACCCACGACCACCAGCAGCGGGCGATCGGCAAGCGCGAGACCCGGAAGTTGGATGTCTCCGCCGCCATCGAGGCCAATCACGAACACGCCGCGGTTCTTGAACTCTTTGATCGTGGCGGTCAGGTTTGAGGCCATGGCGACTGGGCAGCGAGCGGCGGCGCCCGCCGAGGTCTTCCACGCCGACGCGGTGACGCCCACCGAGCGGCGCTGCGGCAAGATAATGCCGTCGCCCCCGAAAGCTGCAGTTGAGCGAATGATGGCGCCGAGGTTGCGGGGGTCAGTGATGCCGTCAAGTGCGACGAACAGTGGCTGAGTATCCGATTCGATTGCCTTCTCGAGCAGGTCAATCGGGTGCGCGTACTCGTAGGGCGGAACCTTGAGTGCGATGCCCTGATGAACAGCGTCGTGACCGCTGAGGCGGTCGAGCTCGGGCTTCATGACTTCGAGCACTGCGATGCCGCGGTTGTTGGCCAGCGAGATTGACTCGCGCATGCGGTCGTCCATCTCGGAGCGGGTCGCGATGTAGAGCGTTGTCGCGGGCATCTTGGCGCGCAGCGCCTCGAGCACCGAGTTGCGACCGGTCACGATTTCCGAGTCGTCGGTCTTGCTGCGGCGAGCAGCCGGCTTGGATGGACCCGAACTGTTACCGCCACGGCCATTGCCGCGAGGCTGAAGCTTGCCCACTGAGGCCAGCTTCTCCAGGCGAACCTTGCGCTTTCCAGCCGGGTGCCACTCGCGATCTTCGGCTTTGGGGGTCGGGCCCTTGCCCTCCAGGGCCTTGCGGCCGTGACCGCCAGTGCCGACCTTGGTGCCCTTCGTTCCTTTTCGCACTGCTCCAGCGCGTGGTTTGCTAGCCATGGAAACTCCAATGTGCCCCATCAGGGGTGTCTTCGATGGTGATACCGGCAGCTGCCAGATCATCGCGGATGCGATCCGATGTCGCAAAGTCTTTGTTCGCTCGTGCCGCCGCGCGGGCTTCGAGCAGGGATGTAATAAGCGTATCGAGTGCACCGAGGGCGGCATCACCGGCGGCTGACCCGTCGGCCCACTCGGGTGACTCAGGGTTCAACCCGAGGGCGTCAAGCATTGCGCGAACCTCACCGGCAGCCGCTGCGCCGTTCGCGCTGTCTGTGGCGTCAAGGGCGGTGTTACCAGCACGAACGGTGTCGTGCACGACGGCGAGCGCGGTGGGAACACCGAGGTCGTCATCCATCGCCTCGGCGAACGCGGCGGGAACGGTGGTTGTTGCCGTCAGCCCGGCGCGCGTGGCACGGGAAAGGAAGCCTTCGATGCGCTCGAATGCGGATGCAGCCTCGGCGAGCGCGGTTTCGTGCAGCTCAAGGGTCGAGCGGTAGTGAGCTGAGCCCAAGAAGTAACGCACGACGATGGGACGCTGAGCCGCAAGCAGATCAGCGGCAAAGAACGAGTTGCCGAGGGACTTGCTCATCTTTTGCCCGCCGATGTTGACCAGCCCGTTGTGGAGCCAGTACCCGGCGAAGTCGTCGCCAGCGGCGGCCGACTGGGCCAACTCGTTCTCGTGGTGGGGAAAGCGAAGATCGAGACCTCCGCCGTGAATATCGAAGGCGGAGCCCAGGTACTTGGTGGCCATCGCCGAGCACTCGATGTGCCAGCCGGGGCGACCGGCACCCCACGGGGTGCTCCAGCTCGCAGACTCGGGTTCACCAGACTTGTGACCCTTCCAGAGTGCGAAGTCGGTGGGGTTCTTCTTGCCACGCGGGTCGGCGTCGGCTGCGGCATCCATGGCGTCAACGCCCTGGTTCGTGAGAGCGCCGTACGCCGCAAAGCTGTGAGTGTCGAAGTAGACATCGCCCGAGCCATCGGTGCTTGCATAGGCGTGCCCGCGCTCGATGAGTCGCTCAATGAGCGCAATCATCTCGGGAATGCTGGCGGTTGCGCGGGGCTCGTAGGTCGGCGCTTGGATGCGCAGGGCCGAGTAAGCGGCGTTAAACTCGCGCTCCATGCGGTACGCCAGAGCCCACCACGGCTCGTCGGCGTTGGCGTTGTCGAGAACTTTGTCGTCGATGTCAGTAACGTTGCGCACCATGGTGACGGCAAGTCCCTGGTGCGTCAACCAGCGGCGAAGTTGGTCATAGACCAGGGCACTGCGCAGGTGCCCGACGTGCGGGCTCGACTGAACTGTGGGGCCGCAGACATACATACCAACCCGACCAGACTCGCGCGGGATAAACGCGCGAACGGCCTGCTCTTTCGAGTCGAAAAGTCGGATGCTCACGCCCTCCAGCCTACCGGCGGGTACCTCAAGGTGATTGAGCTTGTCGAAATCACGTCGCTCGATGTCGCTGATTTCGACAGGCTCAATCAGCCCAGCGGTTTGATGAGTGCCGTGGCGGTTGCGGCGATGCCCTTGCCCTCGCCCATGAGACCGAGGCCATCGGTGGTGGTGGCCGAAACCGAAACCGGTGCTCCCACCCAGTCACTGAGTACCTGCTGCGCTTCTTCGCGGCGCGGGGCGAGCTTGGGCTGGTTGCCCAGAATCTGCACGGTCACATTGACCGGCTCAAACCCCGCTGTGCGCAGCCGAGACACCGCTTCCCGGATGAAAACCTCGCCGTGTGCGCCCTCAAAACGGGGGTCGTCGGTGCCGACCATACCCCCGATGTCACCGAGATTAGCCGCAGCCAAAAGCGCGTCAACAATGGCGTGGGATGCGCTATCACCGTCGCTGTGCCCGGCAAGGGCAAGCTCTTCTGGCCAGTGCAAGCCGGCGAGCCACAGGCCCAAGGTGGAGCCAAAGGCGTGGACGTCGGTGCCTGAGCCGATGCGGTAGCCGGCACTCACGGGCGCAAGCAACGCCTGAGCTCGCTCGAGATCGGGCAGCGTCGTGATCTTGAAGGCGACGGCCTCACCTGGAATGGTGTGCACCTGGCGTCCGGCGGCGACAAAGACGGCGGCGTCGTCGTTGTGGTCGTCTGCGCGAACGCTGGCGTAGGCGGCCTCAAGCTCGGCTCGAGGAAAGCCCTGTGGGGTTTGCACGGCGGCAAGCACGGAGCGGTCAACCGACTCGGTGACAAAGCCTTCGGCATTGACGCGCTTGATGGCGTCAGAGACAGGAAGGCTGGGAACAACTCCGGCGTTTGTCTCTCGAACGCGCTCGATCACGCGGGTAAACAGATTGGCGGAAGCAAGAGCGCGCGCAGCGTCGTGCACGAGAACGACCTCGACATCGTCGGCGAGCACAGCGAGACCGGCAGCGACTGATTCATGGCGGGTTGCGCCGCCGGTTACCGCGGTCACTCCAGTCGGCAAGTTCGATTGCCCGTCGGGAACAACGAGAACAATCTGCGCGAGAGGGTCGGCCTCACGTGCGGCATCAACACTGCGCTGAGCGAGAGTGAGCCCAGCAACCTCGATAAACGCCTTCGGGCGATTGAGCCCTAAGCGAGTGCCGCTTCCGGCCGCGACAATGATGACGGCCGTGGTCATGACGAGCCTGAGCGAACCCTAGGAGGCGAGAACGCCGTCGAGGATCTCGCCAGCCTTTTCTTCGTTCGTCTTCTCAGCCAGAGCGAGCTCCGAGGTCAGAATCTGACGAGCCTTGGCAAGCATGCGCTTTTCACCGGCGGAAAGACCGCGGTCTTGGTCACGGCGCCACAGGTCGCGAACGACCTCAGAGACGCGGATGACGTCACCCGAGGCAAGCTTTTCGAGGTTGGCCTTGTAACGACGCGACCAGTTAGTGGGCTCTTCGGTGAACGGTGCGCGCAGCACCTCGAACACGGCCTCGAGACCCTTCTTGTCGATGACATCGCGCACACCCACAAGGTCAACGTTCTCTGCAGGAACCTCAATCGTGAGGTCACCCTGAACAACGTGAAGCTTGAGGTAGAGCTTTTCCTCACCCTTGATGACGCGCGTCTTCACTTCTGTGATGCTCGCTGCGCCGTGGTGCGGATAGACAACCGTTTCGCCAACGACAAATTGCATGCTTTAGAACCCTTCGATGCAGACCTCCAGTTTACCACGGGTGCGGCCCCGCAGATTCCGCGGTCGTTTTCGCTCAGCGGTTGCTCGGGAACCAGTGGGCCAGAGGAGGGTGGGCTAGACTTTCACTCGTTCTCAGCTGTGTCTTTTCGCCCAAAAGCGGCAGGCCGGCTCACTACTTTGGAGGAATCCGCCGTGAAGTTCCGCATCGTTCTTGCTGCTTCTCTTGCCCTGGGTGTTGCCCTGGGAACCAGTGGTTGCAACCTGATTCAACCTCAGGCCACCACCAAGCAGTACGACGCAAGCGACGGAGTCGGCGTCAACGTCGGCGCCTTGAAACTGCGCGACCTCATTGTGATCAGCAACGACGGCCAGCTCGGCAGCCTGATTCTCACCGGAGTCAACACCACCGGTCACGACATCACTCTGACCATCGGCTACGGCGAGGGCAAGATCAGCCAGCAGATTGTTCCTTCGAGTGACCTTGGCGGCAAGACGTGGGGTGGCCGGAACGAATCCCAGATCATCCTCGACGGCATCAACGCCAAGCCGGGCGCAATGCTCGAAGTCACCTTCAGCGACGGCACCGGCAACAACACCACTCTGATTCCGGTTCTCACCACGGGTCAGCCCGAATACAACGGCCTCGAGCCTCAGCCCCGCCTGTGCTCGGTCGCGACGGGCTGCTTCTTTGGTGAAGCTGTCGTCAACTAGTCGGCTGACGAAAGTCGCAGACTAAGCCGGTTCTTCGAATCGGTAGCCGAGGCCCCGAACGGTCAACAGCATGACCGGATTCTTGGGGTCTGATTCGATGCGTGATCGCACACGCTTGATGTGCACGTCCAATGTTTTGGTGTCGCCGAAGTAGTCGCTGCCCCACACCCGGTCAATGAGTTGCCCGCGAGTAAGCACTCGGCCAGCGTTGCGCATAAGGTACTCGAGCAACTCAAACTCTTTGAGCGGGATGGGCGTTGCGGCACCGTTCACGTGCAGGGTGTGACGCTCTGCATCGAGCGCAACAGCGCCCGAGCGAAGCACAGCTGATTCGCTCTCGACGGGTTCATCAACCCGACGGCGAAGAACCGCTTTAATTCGAGCGAGAAGCTCGCGCGTTGAGTAGGGCTTGGTCACATAGTCGTCTGCGCCGAGCTCGAGTCCAACAACGATGTCGACCTCGGTGTCTTTTGCCGTCAGCATGATGATCGGAGTCTGCGACTTCAGTCGAATCTGGCGGCAGACCTCCACCCCGGGAACTTCAGGCAACATCAAGTCAAGCAACACGAGGTCGTAGACCTGAGCAGCAAACATCTCGAGCGCCTTGCGTCCGTCGTCGGCGACGTCGATGTCATAGCCTTCGCGGCTCAATAAGAATGCGAGAGGCTCACTGAGTGCAACCTCATCCTCAACCAAAAGAATCTTTGTCATGAGCGATTACGCAACCTTTTCTTTTTCTTTGGCGGATTCGTTGGTGGACGGCACGTAGGGAAAGCGAAGGGTGAACGTCGAACCTCGGTTCGGACGCGACCACACCTTGATGTCGCCACCGTGGTGATTAACGATGTGCTTGACGATGCTCAAGCCCAAGCCGGTTCCGCCCGTTGAACGAGAACGAGCCTGATCGGTTCGATAAAAGCGTTCAAAGACTCGCTCGGTTTCGTCGGCCGTCATTCCGATGCCGTTGTCGCTCACAGCGATTTCAACGAACTGGGCAGAACGAGTGATGCCGATACCGATTCGGCCGGGGGGAACGGAATAGGTGATGGCATTCGTGATGAGGTTACTGATTGCCATGACGAGACGGTTCGAGTCACCGTTGACGGTTGCGTTTGCGTCGCCGCCGTAGACAATTTCGAGGCCCTTAGCCTTGGCCGTGACCTGGTTGTGGTCGACGGCTGCAGCCACCACGTCGTTCAGATCGAGTAGCTCGAATGGTTCGAGGCCCTCTTCTGCTTGCAAGCGAGACAGGTCGATAATTTCTCGCGTGAGAGTAGACAGGCGTGCGGCCTCGTCTGAGAGTCGCTCCGCGAAGTGACGCACAGTGTCGGGATCATCAGCGGCCTGCTGCAAGGCCTCTGCCAAAAGGGTGACGGCACCAATAGGTGTCTTCAGCTCGTGGCTGATGTTCGCGACGAAGTCCCGTCGCACCTCTTCGAGGCGTCGCATCTCGGTTTTGTCGGCCATGACGACCAAGACAAAGTTTGCTCCGAATCGATCCGCACGAATCGACAAGTTGATGGTGGCGCCCCCGAGCGGCCCGCGACTCAGCTCGAGCTCCTTGGCTGCGGGGCGGCCCGTCGCTCGAACCCGTTCAACAATCTTGCGCACTTCTGATGATGCGAATCGAGTGTTCTTTGTCAGACCAAGCTCTTGCGTGCTCGGAGACATGGCCACGATGTCACCAGCACCGTCGACGATGGCAAGCGGAATCTCAATTAACGAAACGAGTTCGGAAACACCACGCGGGAGCAAACCTGAGGCCATGGAGACAGCCGTGGTTGCTTGCCGAAGGGAGAAGACAACGAGAAGGGTCACTCCAGCGCCGGCAACAGTGCCGATTGCAATTGAAAGAAGTACGACCCAGAGTGCCATGTTGTTTAAACGCTAGGGCACGTGAGGGCTCTCACCAAAAACATTTCGCCCGCGATAAGGTATCGGCAACGAGAGTTCACCCGTTGTGTGGATTCTGTTTACCTTCCTCGGGGTTTTTCGTCACTTGGTGCGACATTTTGAACGACATACTGAGGTCGCGAAGGTTTAAGGAGTATGAACAATGCGCGAAGTTTTCCAACAAGAGCTCGGTGACGTTCAAAGTCGTCTCGTCGAACTGGCCAAACTCGTTGAGGTCGCCATCACTCGTGCGACCGAGGCGTTCGGCAACAGCGACATCAACCTGGCCGAACAGGTCATTGAAGATGATGTCTACATCGACGAACTCGCTATCTCGCTCGACGAACTTTCGATTCAGATCCTCGCTCGTCAGCAGCCCGTCGCACGTGACCTGCGCACGGTCGTTGGTGCGCTTCGAATGAGCTCATCCCTCGAACGAATGGGCGACCTGGCCGACCACATCGCGCAGCTCACGCGTTACCGCTTCCCCGAGAAGGCCATTGCGAAGGGTCTGCGCGGAACGTTCAAGAAGATGGGCGAAAAAGATGTTGAGGCCATCCAGAAGCTCGTTCTGTTACTCGAAACACAGAATCTAGAACTCATCGATGAGATTCGCGACATCGACGACGTTGTCGACGCCCTCCACCTTCGCGTATTCGACAAGGTGCTCGGTGAGACCTGGAAGGGCGACGTCAGCGACACCGTCGACGCCACTCTTGCAAGCCGTTACCACGAACGCTTCACCGATCACGCCGTATCCATTGCCAAGAAGGTCAAGTACCTGGCAACAGGCGACTGGGCACCGGTCGACTAGTTCTTCTTGTTGCCCTGAGCGGCAACAGCGGCCGCACCGGCAGCAGCAGCCTCGGGATCGAGGTACTCGCCCTTACCAATGGGCATGAAGTTCGCATCCAGCTTGTAGACCAGTGGGATTCCCGTTGGAATGTTCAGCTCTGCGATGGCGTCATCAGAGATACCATCCAGGTGCTTGACCAGCGCGCGCAGCGAATTTCCGTGGGCCGTGACCAGAACGGTCTTACCGGAAGCCAAGTCTTTTGTGATGTCTGATTCCCAGTAGGGAAGCATGCGGTCAATCACGTCTTTGAGGCACTCGGTCTTGGGGATTTCGCCGTCGATGCCTGCATAGCGTGGGTCGTTGACCTGCGAGTACTCATTGTCATCGGCGATGGGAGGCGGCGGAGTATCGAACGAACGACGCCACGTCATGAACTGCTCGTTGCCATACTTGGCGAGCGTCTCTGCCTTATCGAGCCCCTGCAATGCACCATAGTGGCGCTCGTTCAAACGCCAATTGCGCTTGACCGGGATCCAGGCGAGGTCGGCCTCATCGAGAGCGAGGTTAGCCGTGGCGATTGCACGAGTCAGCAGCGATGTGTAGAGCACATCGGGGAGCACGTTGTTCTCACGAAGCAAAACGCCGGCGCGCTTGGCTTCGGTGATGCCCTTCTCGCTGAGTCGGCAGTCGACCCAGCCAGTGAAAAGGTTGCGCTCATTCCACTGCGAGTGTCCGTGGCGAAGAAGAATCAAAGTGTGCTCAGTCATAGCTCAAGTTTACGAGAATAGAAGCATGCCCATCGGCGCCATCACTCGCGGAACGACGAATCCCAATCGCCTTCGTCGCGTCGACCGTTGGGCGCAAACCTGGCCTGCGCTGCGCACCACAGAGAACCCGTTGGTGGTTGACCTCGGTTATGGCGCCAAGGCCGTGACCCCCGTGGAGTTCATTGAGCGCATCCGCAAAGTGCGCCCGGATGCCCGGCTCATCGGTTTCGAAATCGACCCCGATCGGGTCAGCAGTGCACGCGCAGAACTCGCTTCGTGGGCGAAAGCCGGTCGCCCGGTCACCGGTGTTGCCTTCGAACTCGGCGGATTCGAGACCCCGCTGCCCACCGGAAAAAAGGCCGCGATGATTCGGGCGTTCAACGTGCTTCGTCAGTACGACGAGGCAGACGTCCTCGAGGCATGGCGTCGCATGGTCTCCGCACTGTCTGACGACGGCGTTCTGATCGAGGGAACCTGCGACGAGATTGGTCGCGTGTCGGCGTGGGTTGCGGTCACACACGATGGGCCACAGTCGCTGAGCTTGTCGCTCAAGCTCGACGCGCTCGAAGAGCCCTCGATTGCCGCCGAGCGCCTGCCGAAGGTGCTCATTCATCGCAATGTCGAAGGTGAGAGCGTCCATCGATTTATGACCGAGCTTGACCGGGCCTGGAAGACGCACGCGCCACTGGGCAGTTTTGGCGCAAGTCAGCGTTGGGTTGCGACGGTCGAAACCATGAAGTCGAATGGCTGGCCCGTCCAGGCCGGTAGAACTCGCTGGCGACTGGGAGAAATCACGGTGGATTGGTCTGCTGTGGCACCGAACGGATTTCGCTGGCACTAGGCCCGCCCGAGAGGTTTTTCTCAGCCTTGTGGGTTGCGACTCACTGCGCCAAGGCGTGGCATGCGCGGCACATTCACCGTGCGACCGGCATCGGCGGGAACAATGACCACCTGTGTTGCCGAAATCTCACCCTCTTCGCTGACGACGGTCAAGAGGGCATCGGGAGCCACCGACCGTTTGAGCAGCGCTAACGCAATAGGGCCCTCTTCGAAGTGACGAACGGCGGCGGTGATATGTCCAACCGCGTCGCCGTCGAAGGTCACCTCGGCGCCACCCAGCGGCAGGATGTTCGTCGAGCCGTCGAGGTGCAAGAGCGTGAGTCGGCGCGGCGGGTGCCCGAGGTTGTGAACCTTGGCGACGGTTTCTTGGCCCCGGTAGCAGCCCTTGCTCAGGTGCACGGCCGAGCGCAGCCAGTCTGTCTCGTGCGGAAGCGCAGTGGCATCAACCTCGGAGGTAAAACGCGGACGCCACGCGGCCACCCGCAGGGCATCCCATGCGTCGGGGGCAACCAGCTCGATGCCACCAAGTGCAGTCTCAAGTGACGCACGCGCAACGACGGCCTCAGCGTATATCCATTCGCTGGCCGGGTGGTCAGCCTCGCTGGCGTACTGCCAGCCACCTGTGACAACTTCGTTCCACGGGTCGCGCCACAGCAGGGCGAGCCCGTTCGGCGCTGCCGGGCTGACTGTGGTCGATGCAACACCTGCACCAAAGAATCCGACGGCGACGTACTCAGTCGAGACATCGGCGGCCGCGGCATTTTTGCTGAATGTCATTCGGTCGAGGAAGGCTGCGAGTGGGCCGGCCTGACTTTCGTCGACGAGGAGCCACGTGGTTAATCCGTCGTCGATCACACGCATTGCTCGCTCAACGCGACCTTGGGGGTCGAGCAACAGTGCCTCGGCGCTCTGCCCGGGCGACAGCCGAGCGAGATCCTGACTCAGCAGAGAGTCGAGATAACTCAGGCGATCGCTGCCCGTAACCGCAACGACTCCGCGGTCAGAGAAAACGACGGCAGCAGAGCCGGCCGCGAGGTCGCGCTGTTGCGTGAATGGGTTCCCCAGAGGAACAGCTGACGACGAAGCGTCGGACATGCGTGCGCCTTAGCGCTGGCCCTTGTAGAGCTTGAAGACGACGATGCCGGCGATCCAGGCGATCGCCAGACCGGCCAGGCCGAGCAGGCCGATGAAGAAGAGTTCGAGTCCAACGAGCATGTGACTATCCTAACCGCGCGGACGCCCAGAGACCGCGTGTGAAATTCCGCGGGAAGGAAGGGCGTTCAACCCGGTTACACTAAAAAGACCCAGGAAACGACGGGAAGGAGGCGCCATGGCATCGATTCTTGTACTCGCTTCGCGCCTCAACGGCGATGTTCTGCCCGCCCTCTCGTTGCTCACGCACCAAGTTCGAGTGATTCCCGCGGAGCCAGCTCAGCTAGTGACCGCCCCCAACAGCGACATCATCATGTTGGATGCCCGCGCCGATCTCGTTCAAGCCAAGACGCTGTGCAAAATTCTGCACGCGACCGGCCTCAACGCTCCGCTCATCCTTGTCGTGACCGAGGGTGGCATGGCGGCAGTCACTCCCGATTGGGAGGTTGCCGACGTCGTGCTCGACACCGCCGGCCCGGCAGAAGTGGATGCGCGCATCCGCCTTGTACTCGGACGCGCCCTTGCCGACAACGCAGTTGACTCGCGAATTTCTTCATCGGGCGTGGTCATCGACGAGGCGAGTTACTCGGTCAAGGTCAACGAGCGCACGCTTGACCTCACCTTCAAAGAGTTTGAACTGTTGCGCTTTTTAGCCCAGCACCCCAACCGTGTCTTTACGCGCGAACAGCTGCTTTCAGAGGTTTGGGGCTACGACTACTTCGGTGGAACCCGCACGGTCGACGTACACGTGCGGCGGCTTCGCGCCAAGCTCGGCGACATGGAGCAACTCATCGGCACGGTTCGCAACGTGGGCTACCGATTCAACGCCAGCGAAGAAGCGCCGTCATCTGCTCGGGCAAACGCTTAACCTCACGTTCATATCGATAGAGAAGATAAGAACGTGCCCACTAACCCCGGAGACCTCACCGCCGACGACAACGTCGAGGGCGTCGATGATGACTTCGAGGCAACCGGTGTCATTAACACTGTGGGCATGCCCGACGATCGGTATCTCGACCGCGAACTGAGTTGGCTGGCGTTCAATCAACGGGTGCTCGAGCTTGCCGAAGACCCCACAGTGCCCGTGCTCGAACGCGCAAACTTCTTGGCCATTTTTGCCAGCAACCTCGATGAGTTCTTCATGGTTCGCGTCGCCGGTCTGAAGCGACGAATCCTGACCGGTCTGGCCGTACCCACGAACGTCGGTCGCGCACCTGCAGACGTGCTCACCGACATCTCAGCCAAGGCACACGAACTTCAAGACCGGCACGCTCGGGCCTACCGAGAGATGGTTTCCCCGGCGCTCGCGTCGGCCGGTGTTCACATCGTCACCTGGGACTCGCTCGACGAGGCCGACCAGTTCGCGCTGTCACGTTACTTCAGTGACCAGATATTCCCAGTGCTCATGCCGCTGGCAGTCGACCCGGCTCACCCTTTCCCTTACATCTCTGGGCTCTCACTCAACCTCGCCATTCGGGTGCGCAACACCAAGAGCGGCACCGAAGAATTTGCTCGCCTCAAAATGCCCGCGATGCTTCCGCGCTTTATTCGAGTCGACGCACGCGAGCAGCTCGAGAGTGTTCGATTCATTCCGCTCGAGGCGCTCATTGCCAACCAACTCGGCGAGCTTTTTCCGGGCATGGAGATTCTTGAACACCACGCGTTCCGCGTTACTCGTAACGAAGACGTTCAGATCGAAGAAGACGAGACCGAGAACCTGATTCAGGTTCTCGAGAAGGGTCTGCTTCGGCGCCGCTTTGGCCCGCCCATCCGCCTCGAAATCGGCGAGAGCATGGATGCCGTGACCCTCGATCTGCTGGTACGCGAGCTCGACATCACCGAGCAGGAGGTCTACCGGCTTCCTGAACCCCTGCACCTGGGTGGCCTCTTCGAGATTTCCGGACTCAAGCGACCCGACCTCAAGTTCCCGCCCCACGTTCCGCGCACGGCAGTTGCCCTGCAAGGTTCAGACGACTCAGACGAGAGCATTTTCGCGGCCATCCGTCGTCAAGACATCTTGTTGCACCACCCCTATGAATCCTTCAGCACGAGCGTGCAGGCGTTCCTCGAGCAAGCCGCCGCCGACCCCAACGTGCTGGCCATCAAGCAGACCCTGTACCGCACCTCGGGTGACAGCCCCATCATCAAAGCCTTGATCAGTGCAGCCGAGCGCGGCAAGCAGGTGCTCGCGCTGGTCGAGATCAAAGCTCGCTTCGACGAAGAGGCGAACATCACGTGGGCACGAAAGCTCGAAAAGGCCGGTGTGCACGTGGTCTATGGGCTGGTCGGCCTCAAGACTCACTGCAAGCTCGCTTTGGTCATTCGCCAAGAAAAGGGCCAGCTGCGTCACTACAGCCACATCGGAACGGGTAACTACAACCCAAAGACGAGCCGACTATATGAAGACTTCGGCCTGCTCACCGATGACCTGCAGGTCGGTAAAGACCTCACCCGCTTGTTCAACGAACTCTCGGGATATGCCATCGAGAAGAAGTTCAAGCGCCTTCTTGTCGCGCCTCTTCACCTTCGAAAGGGCTTGCTCAAGCTGATCGATCAGGAGTCTAAGAACGCCAAGGCCGGCCTGCGCAGCGGCATCAGAATCAAGATCAACTCGATGGTTGACGAAGAGATCATTGATGCGCTGTACCGTGCGAGCAACGCAGGAGTTCCGGTGGATGTCTTGGTGCGGGGCATCTGCTCTCTCAAGTCCGGCGTTCCCGGGCTCTCTGAGAACATCCGCGTTCGTTCGGTCTTGGGTCGTTACCTTGAGCACTCGCGGGTCTTCATGTTCGAGGGTGCGGGTGAGCCTCAGGTCTACATCGGTAGTGCCGACATGATGCACCGCAACCTTGATCGCCGAGTTGAAGCCCTCGTGCGCCTTACCTCGCAGGAACATCAAGCTGAACTCAACGAGATGTTTGACTTGGCGATGTCAGATGCGACGGCATCGTGGTGGCTCGGGTCGAACGGTATTTGGGAACGTCACCACCTCGACGCCAAGAAGACCCCGCTCGCCGACCTGCAAGACACACTGATGGAAAACATCTCTAGGCGCCGTCGGTCCGGATTGAACCGATGAGCCCGGCAGTCTCAGAAACGGTTTACGCCGCCGGCACGGTTTGCTGGCGTGAAATCAAGGGGGTCATTCATCTCCTCGTCATTCACCGCACGGTTCAGAAAGACCATACCTTCCCTAAGGGAAAGCTAGACCCGGGTGAAAGCCTGCCCCAGTGCGCAGTTCGTGAAACCTGGGAGGAAACAGGGGTCAACGTTGCGCTGGGCGCGCCGCTAGGCGTCACTCGGTACGACCTCGCCAACGGCAAGTCCAAGGAAGTGCACTACTGGGCCGCCGAGGTGAGCGATGAAGCTGCCAAGGCGTCAGTGTTCGTTCCAAATGAGGAAGTCACCTCCGTGCGATGGCTTCCGATTCACAAGGTCGCGAAGGAACTCACCTATGACCTCGATCGGCACGTTCTGAATCTGTTCGAGGCGCTCGTGGCCACCGACGCTCATCGATCTTTCGCTCTCATCGTGTTGCGGCATGCGAAGGCGTTAGACCCCCTCACGTATCGCTTGCCTGACCAGACGAGGCCGCTCGCCCCTCAAGGACTGCGCCAAGCCGAACACATTGTTGCCTCACTCTCCGCATGGGGCCCGACCAAAATCATTTCGAGTTCGAGCGTTCGATGCGTTCAAACGCTCGAACCGTTTGCCGTGGCACATGATCGCAAAATCACTGTGACCGATGACCTGTCACAACACGCGTTCCGCGGGGCAAGCCAAGAGATCACCGACATTGTTGACCGCCGCCTGCACAAACGCAAGAACGCCATTCTGTGCAGTCACGGCCCCGTAATTCCTGTCTTGCTCGAAGAAATCGCTGCAGCAACCGGGACACCCACAACGGCGTCCCTCTATCAAGCGGCTGAACTCGACACTGCGTCGTTCAGTGTGGTTCACATTCGTTCGGAGAGCCCCCGTTCGCGCATCATCGCAATCGAAACGCACGACGCGCTCGTTTAGCCCGCACGGTGCGCACGATCTCTCAACGCGTCACCGACCGCACGTTCAGCATTCGCACAGCTGAGCTAGGCAGAAAACAAGATTGGGTTTCGCACGCCGTTCATCTGACTTGACCTGAATGCGACATCTGCTCCCGTATCGTTGTATCGAACGTAAACGTACGTTCGACATCGACCCCCATGAAAGGGACCACATCGTGAAGATGACCCGCTTTGGTCGCTATGCGGCTATTGCTTCGGTAACCGCTGTTTCTGCTCTTCTCTTGACTGCGTGTGCAGGCGGAGGCAGCTCTGACCTATCCGGCGACCTCGCTGGTGCAGGTTCGTCGGCGCAGGGCAGCGCCCAGGAAAGCTGGATTGCCGCTTTCCAGACCGCAAACGAAAACGTCAACATCACTTACGACCCCGCCGGTTCTGGTGCTGGTCGCGAGCAGTTCATTGCTGGTGGCGTCGCATTTGCCGGCAGCGACTCGTACTTGAGCGATGACGAGCTCACCAAGACATTCGCCGGCTGTGCCCCCAGCACCATGCTCTTCGAGGTTCCCTCGTACATCTCGCCCATCGCCGTCATCTATAACGTTGACGGAGTCAAGAGCCTGAACCTCGACGCATCGGTGCTTGCCAAGATTTTCACCGGCAAGATCACCAAGTGGAACGACGCAGCTATTGCAGCATTGAACGCGGGAACCACTCTTCCCGACCTGGCCATCACGGCTGTTCACCGTTCCGACAAGTCGGGAACCACCAAGAACTTCACCGATTACCTGAACAAGGTTGCTCCGGCCGACTGGACCGAAGCTGCGGCTGACGTATTCCCTGGCAAAACCGGTGAGGGCGCCCAGGGCACCTCGGGAGTTGTCTCGGCTGTCAAGAACGGTAAGGGAACCATCGGCTACGCCGACTTCTCCAAGGCCGCTGGCCTGGGTGTTGCCAACATCAAGGTGGGCGACAAGTTCGTTGCACCGAGTGCTGCAGGTGCCGCTGCTGTCGTTGCTGAGTCGACCGTTGTAGAAGGTCGCGACGCCGCTGACTTGGCATTCAAGATCAATCGTGCGACGACCGACTCCTCGCACTACCCGCTGGTGCTAGTGAGCTACATCATCGGATGCCAGCAGTACGCTGACGCTGCGGTAGCCCCGCTCGTGAAGGCATACATCGGATACATCGTGAGCCCCGAGGGGCAGACCGCTGCAGCCAAGGCTGCTGGCTCTGCACCGCTTACCGCTGAGCTGTCAAAGAAGGCTGGCGACATCGTGGCGGCCATCAAGTAATCAGCCGGATGATGCCCGGTTCTCAGGTTCACATCGAATTTGAGAGCCGGGCATTTCCTATGTTCGACTCGATGCAGTAAGAAAGAATTGTGACCACCACAGCCCGGACGTCCCCGCGTTCAATCAGACGCCTTGGCGACAAGCTCTTCTCGCGATTCTCTCTCGCAGCGGGCATCATCATTTTGGTCACACTGGCCGCAGTTGCTGTGTTTCTTGTGGCACAAAGCCTGCCCGCACTCAGCGCCAAGCCGAAAGACATCTCGGACGACGGCGCTGGCTTTTGGGCCTATGTAGGTCCATTGATTTTTGGAACGGTCTGGGCAGCTGCCCTGGCCCTCATGATCGCACTGCCCATCTCCGTTGGCATTGCACTGTTCATTTCGCATTACGCGCCACGCCGTCTTGCACAACCGCTCGGATATGTCATCGACCTGTTGGCCGCCGTGCCTTCGGTTGTATATGGCCTCTGGGGCATAAGCGTGTTAGCACCATTCGTTCAACCCTTCTACGCGTGGCTGGTCGACAATGTGGGATGGTTCCCCCTGTTCGCCGGCCCCGTGTCAGGAACCGGTCGCACGGTTCTCACCGTTGCCATCGTGCTTGCGGTCATGATCATGCCCATCATCACGGCCCTGTGTCGCGAGGTCTTCCTCCAAACGCCTCGCCTGCACGAAGAGGCCGCGCTCGCTCTGGGAGCGACCAAATGGGAAGTGGTCAAGACCGCCGTACTGCCCTTCGGTCGCGCCGGAATCATCTCGGCAACCATGCTCGGCCTTGGTCGAGCACTCGGCGAAACAATGGCTGTCGCCATGGTGCTCTCGCCCGCCGTCATCGTGTCGTTTGCCCTACTGCAGTCTCAAAACCCCACCACGATTGCTGCCAACATCGCCTTGAACTTCCCTGAGGCGCACGGGCTTGGCATCAACGTGCTCATCGCAACCGGCCTCATCCTGTTCATCATCACGCTCATTGTGAATTCAATTGCTCGTGTCATTATCAACCGTCGCAACGCCTTCTCGGGAGCGAACTAATGCAGACGGTTGACTTCACGAATTCTCGCCGTTCAATTGGGCGCCGCACGCTTCTCGCAACCGCAGTGCTTTCGCTCCTGGTGTCGTTCGCCTTCTCCTGGGTGCTACAGATTGCTGGCATCACCAACTCGTTGAACATCGTCGCGGCGCTGATCATCGCAATCATTTTGAGCGTGGCACTTATCTATGTTTTAAGCACAATCGTCGAGGGCCGGCGTAAGGCAACGGATCGACTCGTCACAGGCGCACTGTACGGAGCTTTTGGCATCGCGCTCATTCCCTTGCTGTCGCTCATCATCACAACCGTCGCAAACGGGCTGAATCGACTCGACTGGGAGTTCTTTTCGACGTCGATGCGCAATGTCGTAGGTGCGGGTGGTGGAGGCCTTCACGCCATCGTGGGAACGCTTGAAGTGACGGCCGCAGCCTCGGTCATCTCGATTCCGATTGGAATCATGACAGCCATCTACCTCGTCGAATACGGCAAGGGTCGCCTCGCCAAGGGAATCACGTTCTTCATCGACGTCATGACTGGCATCCCTTCAATCGTTGCCGGTCTCTTCGCCTTTGCGCTGTTCGCGATTGTGTTCGGCCCGGGCATCCGATTCGGCATCGGCGGCGCAGTTGCACTCTCGCTGCTCATGATTCCGGTTGTCGTGCGTTCAACCGAAGAGATGTTGAAGCTCGTTCCAAATGAGTTGCGCGAAGCGTCTTACGCCCTCGGCGTTCCTAAGTGGCTCACGATCATCAAGGTCGTTTTGCCGACCTCGATTGCCGGAATCATCACGGGCGTCGTCATCTCGATCTCTCGCATCATTGGCGAGACGGCGCCCTTGCTCATCATCGCGGGCTTGAGCACAAGCCTCAATGGCGACCTGTTCAAGGGCCGCATGACGACCCTTCCTGTATACGTGTACACGCAATACGCCAACCAAGGCGCAGACGCACAGGCATACATTGACCGTGCTTGGACCGGCGCGCTGGTTCTCATGCTCATTGTCATGCTGCTCAACCTCGCCGCCCGCATCCTTGCCAAAGTTCTTGCCCCCAAGGGCAACCGATAAGCCACCACACAAAGGAATCCCGTGTCTAAGCGCATTGAAGTTCGTGATTTGAACGTTTACTACAGCAAATTTCTTGCCGTAGAAGATGTGTCACTCACCATCGAGCCCCGCACAGTGACTGCCTTTATCGGTCCTTCGGGTTGCGGAAAGTCGACGTTCTTGCGCACGCTCAATCGCATGCACGAGGTCATCCCTGGAGCTCGCGTCGAGGGCGAAGTCCTGCTCGACGGCAACAACCTCTACGCCGACAACGTCGACCCCGTTCTCGTGCGTCGCCAGGTCGGCATGGTTTTTCAGCGCCCGAACCCTTTCCCCACCATGTCGATTCGAGACAACGTGCTGGCCGGCGTGAAGCTGAACAACACGCGCATTCCGAAAACCGAGGCAGACGACATCGTTGAGAACTCACTCAAGGGAGCCAACCTCTGGAAAGAGGTAAAGGATCGCCTCGACAAGCCGGGCTCCTCGCTTTCCGGCGGTCAGCAGCAGCGTCTGTGCATTGCCCGCGCAATCGCGGTGCAGCCCGATGTGTTGCTCATGGATGAGCCCTGCTCGGCTCTCGACCCGATCTCGACGCTCGCCATCGAAGACCTCATCGAGGAACTCAAGGCCGAGTACACGATCGTGATTGTGACGCACAACATGCAGCAGGCCTCACGTGTGTCGGATCGCACTGCGTTCTTTAACATCGCCGGCACCGGTGAACCCGGCAAGCTCATTGAATTCGATGACACGACGACGATTTTCGAACGGCCCTCTGTGCAGGCAACCGAGGACTACATCTCCGGTCGCTTCGGGTAACGAACAGGTTGCGATACGCCCTGCGGGCTACTCAACCGACGAAAGTAAAGCCGAGCCGCAGGTAAACGCCTCTCGGCGGAAGGCCGCTCGTAGCGGCGAAATATTGGAGCCCGGGGTTACTGCGGCCCGGCCATCCAATTCTAAGCGTGTGGGCTAGACCAGGTTGTCGCTTCGCCACATGCGAGCACAGATATCGAGCTCGCTTCCGATGGTCGACAGGCGGGCGCCCTGGGTCGTCAGAGCTGCCGCAAGTTCGGGGTTCACGGTGTCGTTTTCGTGGGCCTGTTCGATGCAGCCCGCAGCGGTGACACGGCAGAAAGCTGCCGCTCGCTCGAGGGCGTGACCATAATCACCTGCGAAGGCTCCCCGCAGAATCTGGTCGGCGAGCTCGCGAATCTCGGCCGGGCCAGCCGGGGTTGGGGCGCCCGCGACCACGTGGTCGGCAGTGTGGAGCACCGCGTTGCCGACGGCGTACAGGTGGCTCATGTGGGCGTCTTGCTCGCGAATGACCGCCCGCACCAGATAGAGCCTCCAGAGGCTTCCGGGCAAGCTGTGTGCTCCGGTTTGCGACCAGAGCTCGGCGGCGAGGTCGAGGCCGTGCTCATCGGTGAGCTCGACGGCCCGGTCGACTACCGAGGCCGGGGCATCCTTGACGTGGGCAAGAAGCAGGGATGCACTTTCGTGCGCGAGCGCGCTCACCGCCGCCGGATCCGAGGCGCCCTCGAAGGCCGAGAACTCGTGACCGGCGAACATCGCGGGGCGGTGGAAAGACATGTCTCTCATTCTCCCGCATCCAGTGAATGCCTAAGCTGGGTGAATGACTGCGGCGAAGCGAGCATGGGCGATTGCGCTCACCGCAGTGACCGCCCTGACCGTATCAACTCTGGCGGTCTCAGACCCGGCGTCCGCATCGATTCCGAATGAACCGAGCCCGTATCGGGTGAGCGATCCTTCCACGTGGTCGAACGCGCAGCTGGCGACTCAGACGCTCTTCTTCTGCGCCCCGCTCGACAACCTTGGCAGTTTGACCACCGCAGTTCGGCACGGCATTGGGGGTGTGGCCATTTTGGGCGGCTCGACGCCTCCGCGCCTAGCGAAGGTGATCTCAGCCCTTGCCGCAAAAAATACGGCTGGCGTGCCACCAATCATTGCCAGCGATGAAGAGGGCGGTGATGTGCAGCGCCTCGATGAAGCGATTTATGCGCTTCCCTCGGCAAAAACCATGGGCCGCTGGTCAGCGAGCAAACTGACCGCAACGGCCACCGACTACGGCACCCGGATGCGCGCACTGGGCATCACGATGTCGTTTGCTCCGGTGGCCGACCTCGATGTTCCCGGACACTTCATCAGCGCCGGTGGGCGCGCGTTCTCGTCCAAGCCCAGCACAGTGGGCAAGGCGGTCGTGGCATGGGGCAACGGCCTAAAAGCAGGCGGCGTCATTCCGGTGATCAAGCACTGGCCTGGCCACGGACGCGCATCCGATACGCACATCGGAGCAGCGACCATCCCGCGACTGAGCGTGCTCAAGACGTCTGACCTCGTTCCGTTTGAGACTGCCTTCGCGGCCGACTTTCACGCAGTGATGGTCGGGCACTTGGCTGTTCCCGGATTGACGAAAGGTCGCGAGCCGGCCACCCTCTCGCCGAGTGCCCTTTCATACCTACGCGAGCGCGTCGGGCCCAACTCACTGATTGTGACCGATTCCCTGTCGATGGATGCGGCAACCGCGACCACAGGCGGCTCGGTGCCTCGGGCTACGCTGCGTGCGCTCAAGGCCGGTGTCGATGTCGCTCTGCTGTGTGGTGGAACAGCCGGAGTCGAGAAGGCCGTGACCGCAGCCATAGGCACGGGCTACCTCTCGCGCATCGAGATGGAACACAAGGTCATGCGCATCCTCGCCTACAAGCGAAGTGTCGGTCTCGTTCGCTGACTCTCGGCCCCAGCGCGGTATCTCTAGAATGGAGGAGTGCCTTCGGGCGCGGGCCTCTAGCTCAGTTGGTAGAGCAACGGACTTTTAATCCGTGGGTCGTCGGTTCGAGCCCGACGGGGCCTACATAAATAAAAGGACCTCCTTTAGGGGGTCTTTCTCATTTTCGCCCTGGTGAGCGAGAACCGGGTTCGATGGGCCCACGCCGCTGATGCAAAGCATCGCTTTGCTGGTCGCGGCGGGGACCGACGGGGCCTACATAGAAAGGTGCCTGCGGGGCATCTTCACCCCATCTGCACGCATTGCCTTTCGCTCATCGTGCGAGAAGCCTAGGGTGTGACCATGGATGAACTCTCGAACGTCGTCAAAGTCGCCGCTGTTCACGCTGCGGCACCCTTCTTGAACCTTGCGGCTGGCGTTGAAAAGACAATCGCCATGATCGAAGAGGCCGGCGCGGCCGGCGCCAAACTCATCGCCTTTCCCGAAACGTTCCTGCCGGGCTACCCGCACTGGATTTGGTCGCACACCACGAAATATGCGGCACCCCTGTTTCGCGAGCTCTACCTGAACTCGATTGAACTTCCCAGCAAGGAGTCCCGCGCGATTGGCGAGGCCTGCCGCAAAGCCGGAGTATGGGTCTGCTTGGGCGTTGACGAGCGCGAAGGTGGCACGCTTTACAACACGCAAGCCTGGTTTTCACCTTCTGGCGAACTGGTTGCCAAGCACCGCAAACTGCACCCCACCAACGCCGAGCGCACCGTGTGGGGTCGAGGCGATGGCCGCGACGTCTTCGTTGTCGACACCGGCTTTGCCAAGGTCGGCGGTCTCATCTGTTTCGAGCACAGCATGGACCTCAACAAGTACGCGCTTGCCGCCCTCGGCGAGCAGATTCACGTTGCGGCATGGCCGGCCATCAGCGCCACCCATGCCGACCCCAACGCTGACGACTTCGACCACTACTCATCCACCCTGGCTCAGGCTCATGCCATCTGTTCACAAACCTTCGTCATTGTCGTTCAAGGACGTGTGTCAGAAGAAATCATCGAGCGACTCGGTGTGCCAGAGGGCCCGGATGCCCCGACCGTCGGCGGCGGAATGACCGGCTTTATCGCGCCGAACGGAA
This sequence comes from uncultured Microbacteriaceae bacterium, assembly GCA_903859205.1. Classification (GTDB taxonomy): domain Bacteria; phylum Actinomycetota; class Actinomycetes; order Actinomycetales; family Microbacteriaceae; genus CAIOLM01. Next base: position 30,482 of record CAIOLM010000023.1, on the reverse strand, counting down.
AGTGGCTCGCTGAGCCACACCGCAACGACGAAGCCATTCTCTACGCAGACCTCGACCTCTCACTCATTCCGTTTGCCAAATTCTTTGCTGACGGCTCAGGACACTACGCCCGACCCGACGTCTTCTCGTTCGGAGTCGACCGTTCCCCGCACACCCCGTTTGGCACATCCGACTTCGCCGAGCAGGCAACCGTCACCGCGTCCGAATAGGCACCGAGTCCGTAGGCTTGACCCGTGGAGACTGCGACCAAGCTGAATAAGCGTCAGGAGTTGGGAGCGCGCTCGCGCACCGCAATTCTCGATGCTGCCCTTCAGCTGATGTCTGAGTCGGGATACGACGGCGCGAGCGTGGCCAAGATTGCGCAGACGTCCGGACTTCCGGCGAGCTCGATCTATTGGCACTTCGGCTCGAAGGCGGGCATCTTGGCCGCTGTTATGGAACGAGGTGCCGAAGCCTTCTTTGCCACCACTCAAGAGGTGACCGAGCCCGCGACGAAGGGACTGTCGCCACTCGAGTTGCTTCGCGCACGCTTTCAGCAGGCACGTCGCTCGGCAGAAGAGCACCCCGAGTTTCTTCGACTTCTCTTTCTACTCATCCTTGCCAATCCGAGCGATGAAGCAACGGTGGCAATTCTCAAAAGAGTGAATGATCGCGGACGAGCGCAGTTGCACGAACAGATTCGTGAAGCGTTCGCGGATCAGGGCGATGTTGCCGCGACTCGAATTGCAGACCAGCTGACCGTGACAGCACTGACCTTCTTCAACGGTGCTTTTCTTACGGTCGAGACAAACCCTGAGGTTCCCTTGTCAGCGCTGATTGACGCGATGGCCGAGATTGTGGTCCGCCTCGCTCCCACTGCTTAATATCGACCGAGTTGAGCTCGCCCTTGTGGCAAAGCCCTGCACGTTGTAACCTATCTGGAACGTTCACTACAGAACATTTCGTGCACAGGCATCAAGCAGCTCAAAGGAGAGCAATGTTTTCCGACATCGAAGTTCCCGTCCTCATCGTTGGCGCCGGTGGCGCCGGACTCACCGCATCAATGCTGCTCAGTGACCTTGGTGTTGAGTCACTGACCATCTCAAACGCTCCGGGCACCTCGGTTTTGCCCAAGGCCCATGTCCTTCAACAGCGCTCCATGGAGATCTATCGCAAGGCCGGCGCCGCCGAAGACATCTACGAAGCGGGCACTCCCCCGCAGAACATGGCGGCTACGGCGTGGTACGCCGGCCTGGTCGGCGATGATGCCAACTACGGGCGCGTCATCGCCAAGCAAGAGAACTGGGGAGCCGGCGGCGCGGACCCCGAATGGCTCATCGCGAGCCCTTGTCGTCAGACGAACCTCCCTCAGATTCGCCTCGAGCCGATTCTGCGCAAGCACGCCGAGGCAAAGGCGCCTGGCTCCATCCGGTTTGGTCACGAACTCCTCGAGTTCACTCAGGACGACGACGGCGTGACTGCAACCGTGCGCGTCAACGAAACAGGCGAGCAGTACACGGTTCGCGCCAAGTACCTGCTCGGCGCTGACGGTGGCCGCACCGTTGGCCAGCAGGTTGGCATTGAGCTCGAGGGAATGCGCAACATTCTCTACAGCGTGTCGGTGCACTTCAGCGCCGACCTCTCAAAGTGGTCGACCGACCCCGACGTTCTGATTCGCTGGATGTGGCCACCTCACGTCGGCCTGCTTGCTCTGCTCGTGCCGATGGGTCCCGATAACTGGGGCCCCAACTCGGAGGAGTGGGTCTTCCACCTCAACTACGCGGCCGACGACAAGCGCATCTTCGATGACGAGGCGATGATCGCCGACATGCTCCGCGTACTGGGCATCCCCGACTTGAACCCGAACGTTCACCTCATTACGCGCTGGAGCTTTGAGGCGCTGGTTGCACCGAAGTTCCGTGCCGGTCGTGTCTTCTTACTAGGTGACGCTGCTCACAAGCACGGCCCGACGGGTGGACTCGGTCTCAACACGGCCATTCAGGACTCGCAGAACATCGCGTGGAAGATTGCTGCCGTCTTGAACGGCACCGCAACCGACGCCCTGCTCGACACCTACGAGGCCGAGCGCCAGCCGGTAGCCGCCCGAAACGTGCAGCGTTCCACCGAAAACGCCATGCACCACATGGCCATCGGTGCAGCACTGGGAATGGACCCGACCGCCGGCGAGGAAGCGAACTGGGCGCAGCTACGTCGTATGTGGAGCGATGCTCCAGAAGATGCCGATTACCGTCGCCAGGTGCACGAGGCTCTCGCGTTCCAATCGCAGGAATTCAACGAGCACAACACCGAGTACGGCTACCGTTACGCCTCGAGCGCGGTCATTTCTGACGGAACCGAGCCCCCGGCCAACGTCGATGAGGTGCGAATTTACCAGCCGAGCACCTACCCGGGCGGCCCCGTTCCGCACGCCTTCCTGACTGATCAGAACGGCGAACACATCGCGCTGACCGACCTCATCGAGCCCGGTTCGTTCCTGCTCATCACCGGTGAGGCCGGCGACCAGTGGGTGGCTGCAGCAGCTTCCGTCTCGGCTCAGCGAGGGGTTCCCGTGCGAGGTATCCGCATCGGTCACGCGGCAGGTGACTTCCGCGACCACCGTCTCTCGTGGTTGCGTCGCCGCGAGGTGAGCGCTGAAGGTGCCGTGCTCGTGCGACCCGACGGAGTCGTTGCGTGGCGCAGTCATGCCATGGTCTCGAGCCCCGAGGCAACCCTGCAGGACGTGCTGGGCCGGGTACTCATGCTTAACTAGCTGTATGCCCACACTCGTGTTCGACGGAGACTGTGGCTTTTGCACTTCCGTCGCGCGACACTTTGAGAAGCGCTCCTTCACGCCGCTTCAGATTGCGGCGTGGCAGCTCACCGACTTGGGCGCGCTCGGTCTCACCAAGGAGCAAGCTGCCAGCCAGGTGTACCTCGTGAGCGATCAGGGCATCTTCGGCGGGGCAGAGTGCTTCGCCGAACTCATGCACATTCAGGGCGACTGGTTTCATCGACTTATTGCCTGGGGCATGCGTCTGCCGGGCAACCGCGCCCTTTGCGCCTGGGGATATCGCCAGGTCGCGCGCAACCGTCACCGCCTGCCGGGCGGCACGCCCGCGTGCGAGATTCCGCGCTAGTTCAGCAGGTTTACAATCTTCCCCGAGTCGCCCCGCTTGCGTCGTGGCCGTCTACCGTCATCGTCACCTCCCCCAAAACATCTTTGACCTTGAGCCCAAAGTCGAGATTGCCGGAGAGATTTCGCACCGGGATTTAAACCGAGACTGGCTGTCGGGCATGATTGCTTAGTTGGGTGAAGCTGGAAGGCAATCGCATGACCTGTTACGAGAGGTCCAGGCAACCTCAGATTGTTCTCCTCGGATTATCTTGCGTTACTCAGCCCTAAGGTCTTTAGCGCATCGGGATCTTGGCCCCCTGAACAGGTTTGCACACATGAACAGCTGTGAGCGACGAGTCTTGCTGGCTCGAATTTTGTAGGCCGTCGAGACTGAGTCAAAGTAATTCCATCGCAATCATGACATCGAACAAAGAGACGCTACCCAACGTGCCGAGCTGCCGACATGAGCCCCTCGCAAAGGCCGTCTATGGTCGCGCTAAGTTGGTTCGTTTGAAATTCCCGAAGCCCAACATAGCTCGAATCATTTATCCGGGCGACGAGTTCTAAGTGAGAAATTGGTTCGAACGACGAGCCGACAGAGCCAAAATAGTCAAGGTATTTGAACGTAGGTTCCATTGATGCAGGCATAACAAGCTGGTTAGCGACACCAAGGGCATCTGCAAAAATAAGGCCGTGCAAACTGGATGACACGACAAAGTCGGAATGTGAAATCTCGCGTGCAATTTCTAACGGGTCAAGGTTTGAAGCCAAAATTTTGATGCCGTGATTCCTCAGGAGCGAGATGTGATATCGCCCAAGCTTTGAATTCCAATCCCTGAAATGAGGAATATACACTTTGCCACCGCGTTTTCGAGTTGGGCGTCCCACGAGCCCCCGCACGAGTAACCCCGGATCTCCAATGGGGCCATAAAACCCCAAAAGCTTCTGGGTTTGCGGTCCGCGAGCAGCTAAAATTTGATCTAAGTCAGGCGCGCTACGCTCGTCGAATTCGCCGCGAAGGCCAGTGCCCCAGTATTGTGCCTGCGACTCAAATTTCATCGCCCTATTCAAGACGCTCCCGAGGCCTACTAGATCGGCCCGGTCAGGTCGTGCCCAGTTAACGCGTCGACCGGTCGCGTAAGCAACTGCAATTTGGGAAAATTCATCACCAAAATTTGTCAGCATGCCGGAACCGGACTTCAACAAGCGAGTCCAAGCCGCTCCAGTCGTAATTGTTTCGCGGGCGAGGTCCGACGGCATCCTTGAGGGCGCCCACCAATAAACGTTTATTGCGTGCGAGGCGCGATTGTGTGATTTCGGTGGCTGCTGGCCCGCGTCAGCCGCTTGCTGCACTGAAAATTCCCTGACAAGCCCTACATTCCGCCCCAGTCGGCGAAGTCCTCTGAATATCGAGGTCGGGTTCTTGCGAAGATGCAGAATACCGACAAGGCGTTCAAACAGAATTGCAGATTTCGCTTTGAATAAACTCGGGGCTGGCATCCCCCAGGAGGCGTGGCTCCTCCAAAAATCAACAAGGCCTTCGCCGTATCTTGTCCATTGCCCTAAAATTGCGCCCGGGTCTTCTCGCTGAACGTAGTCGATGAGAGCATCCCGAACCTCGACGATTCTGTAACCCTTCCTGCCTGAGCGAACGAAAAAGTCGATATCCTCCCAGCCTCGACGCAGGTTTTCATCAAAACCGCCGACTGAGTCATAAACTTTTCGAGTAAAACCAGAGTTTGATCCTGCGGCCCCCGGCGATGCCCAACCCGTTGGGAAGAGACCTGTCGTTTCAAAGAGCGGGATCCCTGAAGTCGTTACGTAGCGCAACCTGCCGACGGCTGCTAGCGCGCCCGACTCAAAGGCTTCAATAAAGGCTTGCAACCAACCGGGGTGCACTAAATCATCGGCATCAACAAAAACCAAGAACTGGGCGCTTGAGTTTGCGACGCCCACATTTCTTGCGTAACCAACGCCAATTCCATCTCTCGCTTGGACAACCCTGACTCGAGAATCCTGAGTTGCAAGCTTAGTTGCAATCTGCGAAGTGTCATCAATCGAACCGTTATCTACAACGATGACTTCGAAATCCCACGAAGCCTCTTGGCACAGGATGAGCTTGAGCTGCTTGGAGAGAACCGTGGCTACATCGCGAGCCGGAATTATGACCGCTAATCTCACTGCAGCTACCATGCCAAAGCGCTCCTCTTCTTCTCTTGATTCAAATTCCTTGAAGCCCCTGATCGAACTTCCGAGCGTTGGGCTACCAATATGGCATATGCCACCGGGAGAATTACGTAGACATTGTTCGGGCCTGAGACAGAAAAACCATTCGCGACGGCAAGTGCAACGAGAGCAATGGCAATTCCCCTATCGACACCGCCGACCCGCATGATGATCCACAAGCTCACGAATGTTGCAACCATACCCAAAACTCCAAAATCAAAGATGACGCGCAGGAAGAACGAATGGAGTATCACGGAATAACAGCTTCCGTCCTGAGCACTAGAAAGCAGGAGGTAGTAGTAAGACAGGCTCTGACAGGTTGAGGAGCTAAGTTGAGTCATTGGAGCCGCGCCAAACAACCACTCCCCCAAGTGCCATCCGCTAGTTTCAATTAAAAAGTGGTTGAGGAAATTGATTCTGTCCAATGTGTCAAGTGACGTGTTTCTCGACTGAAAAACCACAAGAGGGATCCAAACCACAGCGATGCTCAAAAGCGCCCACAAGTAGCGGCGGAAACTTTTCCCGGTTTCTCCTGAAAAAGTGACGAAAAAAACAAATATGACGAAACCAATTGCGGCAGATCTCGATCCCGACACGAGGATTTCAAGCCCGAGAAGAATTACGTAGTTGAATACTCGCTGGCCCATGAATCGGTAGCAGACAACGAGCAAGCCGATCAATAGAAAAAGTTCATAGTTATTCTCAGTCAGAATCGCAGGTCTCGCATTCAGCCCCAAGAGTGCGACAGCGTAGAAATACTTGAAGAAGGCGGCAATAATGAGGAACTTTGTTAGACGGGCGACTCTAGAGGAGTCGGGAAGACTCTGGCCAACAAAGAGACAAAGTCCGATCAGGTACAGGATCCATTTATGGGCTCTGAAAATCTCGTCCAATGGCGTGCTGCCACTTGCAAGAGCGAGACCCATGTGAATCGCAGCGAAGATGACGAGGGCAAAGAAAGACCAGGCAATTCGGCGTGAAAGTCGAAAAATAAAGGCAAGAGCTGCAACAAAGAACAAGCCCTCGAACAAGCTGGTTGCCGGCAGCCAATTATCCATCTGAGGCGGCGTCAGGGCGCCCAACACGAAAAGATATGGCATTGAGACGAGCACAAATGCGACTAGCTTGGGCGCAGGTTTGGACATAATTTGCCCTAGTTCAGGACGATGAATATCTGAGTCGACATTAGACATCGTGCACATCCCGCCTCGCACCACTCAATGCAGCGACTCCGAGCGCCGCGACCTGAAAAACATAGATGGAAATTGACGCGAACAAAGTAACAAGAATCTGGTTGGTCCCAAGACCAACGATGAGGATTGTCCCCGAAGCAATCAGAGCAAAAACGACGTTTACGCGCGCCGCGTAGGTTACCTTCGCCATGCTCACGAGGGTACTTGAGAGAACCATCGTCAACGCGACCATGAGAAAACGGCAAAACACGACAAGCGCCACGTAAACATTGGGGCCGTTGAGCCACGAAACATAGGGTTGAGCAAACGAAGCGATGATTGGCGCGGCGAACGGTGACACGGCCAGGACCATGCCAAGCAACCCTGAGCCCGCCAGAATAACGAGTCCGAGTTGGCTGACACGTATGTGTTTCCGGCGCGCGACAAGCACGTTACCTACGCTGCCAGCAAGGATAAGCACCGGGTTGGCCAGCCTTGCACCAAGAGCATAGGGGGCGGATCGCGTCGCCCCGAATACCGAAGCCATCAAAGGTACATCGAAATTCCGAAGCTGCCCCACAGCGCTCATGATTGCGTAAGGTCTAAGTTCGAGAAGAAGGCCCTTAGTGAACACCCTTGGCCACGACCATGCCTTTGGCAGAAAAATGTAGACAACTGCCGCGCCCCCCAAGAGAGCAACTGGAAAGGCGAAATCTCGCAATCCCAGGGTCACAAAGGCCCCGTAGAGACCAAGTGCAAGTATGCGCCTCATTGCGATTGCCACTCCAGCGAGCGCGGATTGATTCCGGCCGAGTTGTACCATGTTGCCGGCTTCTGTCAACGTTTCAAAGAGTGCCCACAGAAGCATCAAACCCGCGCTGATGACGAGGCCCACAAAAGCGGGCGATTTCGCCAGAGCGATGACTGCACAAGCAGTTGTGACAATAAAGGCAGCTAAGACCGTGGACACAAAAGTGTCTGCACCCAACAAAGACTTGGCTCTAGGCCAGCTTGTTTTCATGGCCAAGAGAATCATGGTTGTGAAACCAAAATCCGTCGCCCCGGAAAAAATGAGAGCAATGGAAAACCATGTCAGTAGAAATCCGACTTGGCCAGGGGATTCGATCGTAACGAGCCACAAGACCATGACCGACTGAGCGACAGCAGACACGAGACGGCCACCGACAAGAAAACCAACGTCTCTTCCCGGCCGCGGTAACGGCTCAGTTTCAATTTTCACTATCGTCCTGTTGCCAATCCCGCAAGAAAACGCGCGACGGCTCCGAATCTCGGCAAACCGCCCTTCATCGAGCGAAGACCTTCGATAACACCCGCCCAAGCCTTCGTTTGAATCGCAGGCAGCACCACATGAATTAGAGCAAAGTCTGACTTTGATCGGCCCGAGATTTCTTCCGGAAAACGTTGGAGAAATGACAGACTCTTGTCCCAGTTCCGTGATTCAGACAAGGATCCAGTCGACCCCTGACGAAGGGTAACCAAGGCTTGCGGGATGACTACGACTTCACGCTCGGCATTCCGATGGAGTCGAATCACATAATCCCAATCATCGTGGTCGTTTTGCACCTCATTCCAAAGTGTCTGCTGCATCCACTCGGTTGGCCCCAATATCGCCGAAGAACAAAAATACCCGCCTCGATAGAGGAATTTCTCTCGACCGACAAGGTAGTTGCCAAGCGACTCCTTTCGAGAGTCAAATCTTCGCGCCAATCTTCTCCCGTCTCGCTCGCTTCTGCCAACGAAGGAGACACCCACCACCGAGAACGTCTCTGTCGTCACACCATCTGCTTCCAGCGCGCGAATTTGCATTATCGCCTTGCCCGGCGACCATAAATCATCATCATCCAAAAACGCAACGAACTTGGATGTGGCCCGTTTAAGTCCGACATTTCTGGCGCCGGGCGCGCCACGTCCCGGGCCCGAGATGGCAAGCGCGCCGTAGGGGGCGAGCCGCCTCCGCAGCTGAGCGAGGTTCTCGACTCTATCGACCACGACAATGATTTCAAGGCTTAGATCAGGCTCAACGATGGAATCGAGTGCCTCAAAAAGTGAGTCTCGACCCAAGGATGGAATAACAATTGTCAGATCCTTCATCGGTTGAGTCCCCAAACACGATCTCGCCACGACCTTCTGATCAATACGGCGGCAAGGAGCCACGGCTCCACAAGATAACGACGTGCCAGCCTTCGAGGCTGGGTAGCTAAGCGCCAAAGCCATTCAAGCCCGACCGCTCCAAGCCATCTAGGTGCGTTTCTTTGGACTCCAGTCAGCTGGTCGATGGCGCCACCTATGGTTGCTACCAAGCCCGATAAACCGCTTGAAATCAATTCACCAGCATAAATTTCCTGTCTTGGCATTCCAAGCGCGAGCAGAGTAAATTCCGGGTCAAAGGTTAGCAAGTCAGCAGCCACAGACACACTCCGCACTGAGGACCAGTCCTCACCATGCCAACCGCGCACGGTTGCGCTGGGGGAGTGGCCTAGAAGTTCAGTGCAGAATGACCCGTTGGCCATAGCGCTTGCACCAACGACTGCCACGCGTCGCCCGTCCAACATCTTCAGAACCTGTGGCAACCAGTCGGTCGAGCCAATCCGTTTCAAACCCAGATTCGCACCCGCACCCAACCAGGCACATAAGAGAACCGGAAAGCCGTCAATAAGAATTAGCCCAGGTGCATCGTAAAACGAACGAAATCTGGCATCGGTGTGCCAGAGATAAGCGCTGTGGAGGTTGTGCCCAGCCAAAACCTTTGTCTCAGGGCTGCCTATGTTCCTTTGTACCCAATCGTCAAGAACCTCCGGCTGAGGGGAGCTAACTTGAACATTCAGCAGGGGAACGGTGAGGCGCGTCGAAGAAGTCATACTAGAAAGCTCCCGATGGGAATACAACCTCGCGCACGGTCTTGAGCAAAATGATGGAGTCGTTGACGAGCGACCAGTTCTCCACGTAATCGAGATCGAGACGCACCGTCTCCTCCCACGTGAGAGTAGCTCGGCCACTTACCTGCCACACACCCGTCACTCCGGGCTTTACCAGGAGGCGTCGATGCATGTGATCTTCGTAGTCCGCCACCTCGGAAGGAAGCGGAGGTCGAGGGCCAACCAGGCTCATATCGCCCTTGAGCACGTTGAACAGCTGCGGAAGCTCATCGATCGAGTAGCGGCGAATGAAGCGACCAACTCGAGTCACGCGCGGGTCATTCGGGTCTTTGAACATGTTCGTGTTGACGAGCACGCCCGACTTCAGCTTGTGCGCTTTCAAAGCTGCGTGGTCACTGTGGGCGCCTGCCCGCATGCTACGAAACTTGAGCATTTTGAAAACTCGACCATTGCGGCCGATGCGGTCTTGGGTGAAAAACACTGGGTCTCGGTCGCCGGCCTTGATTGCAGCGCCGGTGACCAGGAAGACTGGGCTCAACACGACAATAAGAATCACTGCGCCGATAAAGTCGAAAGTCTGTTTGACCACGAAGCGCCAGTCGCTGAAGCTCGGGCTCTCAACCTCGATGAGCGGCAAGCCGGCAACCGGGCGCGCATGAATGCGAGGGCCCATCGACTCCAGCACACCGGGAGCCACAATAAGTTCGAATGGGGAGTCTTCGAGGTTCCACCCCACCCGGCGAATGTAGCTAGCCGATGTAGCATCTGAACTCACCATGATGAGTGCGTCGAGATTGCGCTCGTTCATCAAAGTGGCAGGGTCGCCCAACTCAACGAGTGTTGGCAGTTCAAAATGCTCGAGCGCACGAGCATCGCTCGCTTTGTGCACGATGAGCAACCCAACCCTGAACGGGCACTCCTTGTCACGAGCAAAAGTGTCGAGAATCTCACTGGTGAGGTTGGCCGGGCCCACGATGGCTACTCGCGTGAGGAAGCGACCGCGACGACGAGCTCGCACGAGCCACACGCGACAGAGTCGCCGCCCGATGACGAGCAAAAGCGTGGAGAGAACGACCGCATAGATAACGAACAAGCGACTCACGTCGAGCTTAAAGAACAGGGCCAGCCCAGCCAGCACGCCCACAACAATCAGCGCAGAGTTGCCGATTTTGCGGTATTCGTCGGTGCCTGTGCCGACGACTCGGCGATTGCGTGACCCAATCAGCACCAAGACAATGAGCCACACCACAATGATGAGCACGGCCAACTGAGTGGTGCCGAGCGCCAGGCGCAGCTTGCCCAGCGACTTGATCTCAACAGCGTCGTTGAAATAGTCACCAAATTGAATCAGGGCCGCGAGCGTAAAGCCAACCGCCAAGCCAACAACATCGACCCAAAAGACGAGGTACTGGTAGGGCCGCATCAGTTTTGCGGCAGCCGCGTTAGCCATGTTGCACCAGCCAGTTCGTGACCGCATCGAGGCTAACCTCGAGCTCGCGTTGCACGACTTCGTAGGCAGCAATGTCTTTGCCATAAGGGTCATCAAGGTCAACTATTGAGAGCACGGGCGCCAGCCCGCGCGTGGAAGCAATGAGCGCCAGGCTCTGCGCGCGTTTCGCCACCTCAGGAAGTTCGACTTCGCCCGGGTTGTTCACAAAAGCCAGCTGGTTGGCAAACTCCTTGATGGTGTAGCTGTAGCGGTTCGCAGGGATGAACTCGCGCACGACATCGGCCCGGTGATCTTCGGTGGCCACCAAAACGAGATCCGCCTGCTCCACCAGCGCGGCAGTCACCTGCACCGAGGTGTGCTCGGTGGGCTCGTATCCGCGTGTGCTCAGCACCTCGCGAGCGTGCGGCGGCATGTCGGAGTCAACCATGGCGTGCGTGCCCGCCGAAGAAATGGTGACGCCGTCGACTCCGCGTGCGGTCAATTTGGCACGCAACATTTGCTCGGCCATCGGGGAACGACAAATGTTTCCCGTGCACACGAACATGATGTGAAAGCTCGCCCCCATGACTGCTCCTACGCCTTGACGGGCGCATCTTGCTTGGGCGACTTGGGCGACTTCGATGACTTAGCGCTCTTGGCGCTCTTTGCCTTCTTGCCGCCCTCTTCAGTGCCGTCACCATAGGTGTATTGGTAGCCGTATTGATAGCCGTACTTGTAGCCGTACTTGTAGCCGTACGAGTAGTAGTAGTAGGCGTCGGCACCCTTGGTGGGAATCTTGTTCATCACGAAGCCTATGATTTTGCCGCCCACGGCATCGATGTGATTGATTGCCCCCTGCAGCTGTGGCTTGGTGATGCGACCAACGTTGACGACGAGCACGATTCCTCCGGCGATCTTCGAAAGGATCGCCGCGTCAGTTACCGGCAACAGCGGAGCGGTGTCGATGAGCACCACGTCGTACTTTGCCTCGACCGTTGCCAGGGCCTTCTTCATAGCCTCAGAGCCCAGAAGCTCGGAGGGGTTGGGCGGAATCTGGCCCGCTGGCAGAATGTCGAGCTTGCCAGTCAGACCCCAGGGCTGAACCACGTCGTTCCACTTGGCTTGCCCGATGAGGAAATTAGTGAACCCCACCGTGCCCTCAATACCGAAAGTCTTGTGAATCTTGGGTTTTCTGAAGTCACAGTCAATGAGCAAAACCTTCATGCCTGCATCTGCCATGGAAATGGCCAAGTTTGCAGTCGTGAACGACTTGCCCTCAGAGGGGATCGACGACGACACAACAATCGTTTTGCGCCCTTCAGCGGCCTCAATGAACTGAATGTTGGTTCGCAACTGACGGAATGCCTCGGACCGCACGCTCTTGGGTTGAGTCAGAACAACCAGCGGGTTGTCGTCGGCACTCTCGTCGAAGACGATGCCTCCCAAAATGCCCGCGTGACCAATCTCTTCAATGTCGTTGCCGTTACGCACACGAACGTCGAGCGTCTCGCGCAACCACGCGATGCCAAAGCCGAGGACAAGCCCGGCGAGAAGGGCAATTGCCATGTTCACCGCGAGCTTCGGGGAGTCGGGCTTGAGCGAGACCTGGCCGGGCTGAACGGTGCTCAACTTGACCGGGGATACCTGGCCCGAAAGCGGCGCCTCAATGGCATCCACCTGCGTGGCGAGGCTCTGACCCACCGCGTTTGCGATGGTCGCCGCTTTGTTGGCATTCGGATCGTTGACGGTGATGTTGATCAACACGGTGTTGAGGGGAACCTCGGTCGAAATCTGCTTGGCGAGCTCAGCGCTCGTTATGTCGAGTCCCAGGCTTTCGATCACCGGGTCGAGAACGATGGGGCTGGTGGCGATGTCTGCGTACGACTTGACGCGCTGTTGAGTGAACGACGACCCTTGGAGCAGGTCGGCCGTCGTGTCTGCGGTTTGGGCAGAGACAAAGACGCTCGTGGTCGACGAGTACATCGGGGTGGAGAGAAGCGTTACAGCAACGCCGGCTGCGAGAGCGATGGCAACGGCAGCAACTAGGTACTTCCAGCCCTTACGGACGATGACCCAGTAATCGCGTAGTTTCATTCCGTCGTATCTTTCTTATAGGTTTCGTTCGCGAGGAGAACTAGTGACGGCACGAGCGTGGTGGTACGCAGCCGGGGCGTTGTACGCCGCCGGCCTCGTCGTGCTGCTGAGCTGGCCTGAGCCCATCGACGGGCTCGATGGGGTGTCACCCGTGGTGCAGCACTTCCTGGCTTGGTGCGCGGCTACACCCGCGGCCACGTGGATCACATACCCGGTGCTCGAGCAGGTCACGAATGTGCTGGTGTTTGTGCCGGCAGGACTGGTCGCACGAAGGCTGATTCGTTTGCCGAGTGCGGCACTGCTCGCCATCGGAGTCGCCATCTCACTGAGCGCGGAGCTCGTGCAGGCAGCGCTTTTGCCCCATCGCTTCGCCACGGCGAGTGACGTCATCGCCAATTCACTGGGGTTTGCCATCGGTGTGATCTGCACGAAGTACCTCCCCCGTCGCTAACCGGCCACCGGGCACGCGCCCGAGGTCGTGATGGATGTCGTCGGGCGGGCAATCATGGGCGTCACGCGCAGCGACGGCTTGGTCGATACCGCCACTCCCTTGGCGTCGATGGTCGGCTCGATGAAATTCACCTCGAGCGTGCGTGTTTGGCCAGGGTTCAGCAGCACCTCGAACACGAAGACAGGGTGTTCGCGATCGGTTCCGTAAACGAAGTCGGCGACTTTGCCATCGAGCTTCATGCCATTGTCACTCGATCCGACTGGGGCGTAGACCGTCACAAGCTCGCGGTTGCTGCCTTTTACATACGACTGACCGTAAATCAGATCGAGGCGCGGGTTGACGTAGGCGGGCAGGCCCCTGCGGGGAGCGCCATTCTTGACGGTGATGGTCACGCGAGACTGGCGCCCCTTGAGGCCGTCCGTGGTCTCGACTCCACAGGTGGACTGCGCGTACTTGGCCGAAAGAGTGAAATACGCGTCAAGCTTGTTGCCGCCGGCGTTGTTGACAGACACCGTGACGTTTGAACCCGGAGCCGAACTAACCTCGCCGCCGATGCCCAAGCGCTGAATGATCTTCTCTTGTTCGGCATCGGCCGACCACATCGCCGGCTGGTCGCCAGTCGTGTCATTCGCCGAAGCGGTCAAAAGACCACTCAGGTTGAGACTCGACGAGGAGAGCTTGGGGAGCAACTGCGCCATGAGCGTAGACACAAAGGCGTTCTTCTTGTCGACGTCGGTGTAGCGGGCGTAGATCGTCTTGGTCAGGAACGAAACCGCATTGGTTGAGTCGATCTTTTGACCCCAGATATTTAGTCCGCCGGTTGCCCCGAGCAACTTGGCGAGTTCGCCCTGGCCGAGGAAGAGGACGCCATCAACACGCAGGCCAAACTTTTGCTCGTACGCGCTCTGGATGAGTTCAGCCGTGTAAGGAACGTGAGCCGAAACACCGAAGTCGCGCCAGTCGGCGAGGTCAGCTCCCCAGAGGTCACGGATACTTTCGGGGTAGACGCTGTAATCGACGGCGCCCTTGGCCAAGAGCGATTTGTCTGCGCCAGCCTTGAGGAGCTTGACTGAGCCGTTCTCTACCTGGATCACGGCATACGAGCCGAGTAGTCCGCCGGTTGCGCGCAGCTCGGCAAGGTTTTGCGTAGCGACGAACCACGTCTGCTTCTCTTGCTCGGCAAACAGGGTCGTCACAACATTCGCTGACGGTTTGAGGCTGGTCAACCCCGCATCGGCACGGGAAAAAACGGCCTTGAGCTCCCTCATCTTGGGGCCGAGACCGAAGTGGAGTTTGTCAGTGTTGACACTCGCGAAGTCTGCAACAGCCTGGTGCGCCGCACTTGTCAGCTCGTTGATGCCGTCGCGTAGACCCAGAACGAGTTGCTTGTCACCTAGCGGTGACTTCTTGTCTTGGATACGCGACTGCACAACGGTGGCAAGCTCGAACACCGGCTCACCGCTCATGACTAATTCGTTGATCGAGATCGCCGCAGTGCGAATTGCGTGAACATCAGCACCGACGAAGGGAACCACATCGAGCGCAGCAATGAGTGGGTCTTGGGCTGAGTTGGCAGCCCAGCTTGTGTTGGCGCTGATGGCGGCTATCGTCTCTTTGAGTTGCTCGGCAGAGCCGGAAGCGCCACTTGATAGTGCAATCGACGCAGAGCTGTATGCCGAGTTGAGGTTAAACGCAAGGATTGTGAGGCGAATTCCCAGATACACCGCTAGAAGACCGAAGGTCACCGCAACAATGGCGATGACCTTACGGGCGCGGGTACTGGCGGCCTTAGCGGGCAACCTTTGCCAGACGCATGGAGGTTACAGTTCCACCGACGGTGTCGAGGAAGTTAGCCGCGTTCGGCGAGATCGTTACGCGAGCTTTGTACACCGTTCCTGCGGTGAGAGCGGTGAACTTTGCGGTGTACCCAGCCGCAGCACTCTTGGCGACAATGGTCTTGACGACGGCTCCGGTTGCGTTGTTGATCAGGCTCACGTTGAGCGACTGACCGATGACAGCGGTCGAGCCCGTCCTCACCGTACCCGAGACGGTGATGGTCTTTTTGACCGCAGTGTTGTAGTTGATGCTCACGTCAACGGCCTTGCCCACTCGAACTGTTGCAGTGGCCCGGTCGTAGGAAGTCGGGGTGCAGTAGCTCTCGGTCTCAGCAATCAGGCTGTAATCGCCTGCAACGCGAGGCGCAAAAAGTGTGGTGTAGGGGGTATTGCCCGATGCAACAGCAACGGCGTCGTTCTGGTCGTAGTCACCGGTGTCGTCATTGCGAACGTTCTGGTTGTCATATCCGAAAGAGACGATGCAGCCGGGCTTGACGTGAGCAGCCTTAACGCGCACGTTCGTGGCGCCAGCCGAGTAGGCAGTCTTCGTCAATGACAGAGTCATGGGCGTGCCTGCCGGATAAGCGGAGGCTGCAACGGCGGTACCCGCGACCAGGGTGGCAGCTGCGACGACGGCAACCGTGGCCTTGGTGATGCTCTTCATTAATTTCCCCAAATTTGTTTGGCTCGAGCGTGAGCGGATTATAAAGACTGTACCAAAAAACGCCCTCGCCACCAACCTGCGGAGTGCAAATACACCTAACGTTCAGAAAGTTTTACGCTGGCAAAACAGAAATTGCGGGATTTCCAGCGATTTTCTCTAGACCACATTTTTAACGTCACGAGTAGGTGTTTTACCCTGAGTCGCTCTCGCTCGGGCGCAGGTGCTCAAAAACTCACTTTCACGTCGAAACGGCGAACAGTCGACGGCATCTCAAACAGTCGCCGGCCGCGCTTCGCAGTGTTAAAGGGTGACCGAAACTCCCCATCGAGCTTCGAACCATTCGCCCTGCTCGAGCCACGTGAGATCGACGCCGTTATTGAAAGCGTTGGGTGCCGCGGTTGACGGCTCTATAGCCGCTACGTATACAGCCGTGCCGTCGGCGGCTGGGAAATAATCGGGTGTGAAGATCACGACGTGCTTGAAAGTGGCATCTTGCCAGACATCCAGTCCACGACCATCGTCTGCTTTGAGATAGACGTGGGAGTTCCCATCTTCAGCCAGAGGCAAGTCAGTGAAGTCCTCATCAACGCGACCGTCGCCGACCCGAATTCCGTCTCGGAAATCAAACTCGGTACCCGCGGTCGGTCGCGTTGAAACAGGAATTTGGCGGTCATCGACGACGGTCTGAGTTGCAGCCTCGCTGTAGAGCTTCAACTCGCGAGTCTCAACTGCCGAGAACTTGAAGTACGGATGAGCGCCCGTGGCGAACGGGGCCGCCTCACTCGATCGGTTCACGGCGCGGTGCGTGACCGTAAGTCCTTCTTCGCTCAATTCGTACGTGACCCACGTGTCAACGAGAAATGGGTAGCCAGGACGCGGCGTGATGGTGGCGTGCAGAGTGACAGCGGATTCCGATTGCAGCTCCACGTCGTACAAATGATCGAGCAAGAGTCCATGGTTGGCGTTCCGCTGATCAACAATATTGATTTCGTTGTGAAGGGTCGCACCGTTGTGAACCCAGGTACCGCCGTCAAGGCGGTTAACCCACGGGGTCATGATTGCGCCAGCACACAGGGGTCTGCGCTGATCCTCCCCGTAGGGCTCAACGAGTTCGATGTCATCAATGGTGAACACCCGCAAGGATGCCCCCACCTGAGCAATCACGGCACGATAAACACCGCCGGATGAAACGTGTGTGAGAACGTACTGTTCCCCAGAGGCAGCTACCAAGATGGGCTGCTCTATTCTTTGTCAGCGGCGAGGGTGGTGATCGTTCCCGTGATCATTCCAACCAGAGTGTCCCCATTAAAGTGTGCCGTAGGGGCATCCTTTACAATCTTGCCCAAACGAAGCACAACGATGCGGTCGGTGACTTCAAGCACGTGCGGCAGAGTGTGCGAGATGAAGATGACGCCCAGACCCTTTTTCTTCGCCGCCTTAATAACTTCGAGAACCTCACCCGCCTGACGCGCGCCAAGATGGTTCGTCGGTTCATCCAGGATGATCACCTTTCGCGCCCACGCAACAGCACGGCCAATAGCCACAGCCTGGCGCTGACCACCTGAGAGTTGCGAAACAGACCGGTTCGATGCCGGAACCGCAATGCCGACGGCCTCGAGGTCACGGTGCGCTTCGTCTTCCATCGTTTTGCGAGCCAGAAAACCTAACTTGCCCAAGAAGCCCTTAACAAACTTTTCGCGGCCCAAGAAGACGTTCTGCGACACGGTCAAGTGGGGTGCGAGTCCACTTTCTTGGTATAGGGTCTCGATGCCGGCTTCGAGCGCCTGACGGGGCGAATGCCAGCGAACCTCTTCACCGTCAAGGTAAATGTGACCGCCGTCTGGGTCATGGGCGCCCGAAAGAACTTTTACCAGGGTGGATTTTCCTGCGCCGTTGTCACCGACGAGTCCAACAACTTCGCCCGCGTGGAGCCTGAGACTAGCTCCGTCAAGAGCAACCACAGAGCCGTAGCGCTTGGAGACGTCTTTTACTTCGTAGATTACTTTGCCAGTCATTAGCGTGCACCGTTCTTCTTCTGGAGAGTCTGGACCGCAACTGCACCCGCAATCAGAACCGCAACAACAATCTGCTTCCAGTCAGTGGCGACACCGATCATGAGTAGACCACTCTGAACGGTGATGAGAATAAGTGTTCCGATGACGGTGCCCCACATGCGGCCGACACCACCCATGAGAGAAGCTCCACCGATGACCGTAGCCGCAATCGCATACAGCTCCATTCCGGTGCCGGACGATGGCGAGCCACCGCCGAGGCGCACGTAGGCGTAGAAGCCGGCGACACCAGAGAGAGCGCCAGCAAGCAGATAAATCTTTGAGGTGTGGCGAGCCACGCTGATGCCAGCAGCGCGAGCAGCGAACGTGTTCGAACCGATGGCGAATGTGTAGAGGCCGAAGCGTGCCTTATGGAGGAACAGCCCTACCACCACGGTCACAAGGGCCATCAAGATGATGAGGGGCGAGAAGAGGCCCGTGTCAAAAATCTTCGGGTCAATTCCCGGAATGCGCAGGGGATTGATGAGCCCAAAGTCGTTGGGGCCCTGCAGCGGCATGCCGCCCGAAACGATGATCGCCATGCCCGCGGCAGCACCGAAAGTGGCGAGGGTCGCAATGAAGGGAACGATCTTGAAGATGTTGATGAGTACTGCGTTTATTGCTCCAACCGCGAGCCCAGTGAGGACTGCGACGAGAAGTGCCAGCAGCAGATAAGGCCAAGCTGCCGGGCCGGTGATGCTGGCATCGAGGTGAAGTCCGTTAACAAGGACCCAGCCAGCCGTCACTGTCGAGAGGCTCAGGGTGGCACCGACCGAAAGGTCGATGCCACCGCTGATAACCACGATGGTTTCGGCAACAGCAAGCAGGATGTACGAGCCCCAGTCAGTGAGGATGGTGCTTCCAACGCTCGTGCTCAGGAAAGATCCTCCCGAAAGAGCGGTGAAGACGCCCGAGAGAATGAAGAGAACCAAAATCAGCAATGCTGTTTGGTTGCCCACAAATCCCTGGATTCGCTCCTTGACCGTGACGCTCTGCTTGCTGTCAACCATGGTGAAACCTATTTCTCGTTGTTGTGTGTTAGTTAGCTACGTAGGTGTACTTCTTGAGGTCAGCCTCTGAGGTCTTGGCGTCAAGAGTTACGTTAGCGATAACTACATCGCGCTGAGCAGGGCTCTTCTTGCTCTTGATGTAAGCAACAAGGGTCTTGATGGCGAGGCGAGCCTCAGCAGCAGGGTCCTGTGCAATCAGAGCGGTGAAGACACCCGACTTGATCAGTGCAACGTTAGCAGGGTAGGCGTCGTAGCCAACCAGAGCAATCTTGCCGGTCAGGTTCTTGGCCTGGAGGGCAGCAGCAGCACCCGAAGCGTTCGTTCCGTCAATCGCAAAGATTCCCGAAAGCTTGGGGAACTTGGTCAGCCAGTTCTGAACGTTCGAAGCAGCGGTCTGAGGGTTCGATGCCGAGTAAGCAACGTCCTTGATCTCGATGCCGGGGTACTTGTCAGCGATGGCCTTCTTGAAGCCTTCGAGACGAGCGACGTTGGTGGTAGCGGTGGCCGAGGTCAGACCAACAACAACTTCGTACTTGTTGCCTGCCGCGTAACCGATCTTGGTGGCAATAGCGTCAGCAGCCTTTGCACCACCGTCACCGTTGTCACCGGTAATGAAGGTAACAACCTTCGAGAGGTCGGCAACGTGAGTGTCAACGTTGGCAACAGCGATACCGGCTGCGATGGCCTTGTCGTTCGAAGCCTGAAGACCATTGGGGTCAGTCGGGATTAGAACAAGTCCGTCGGGCTTCTGCGCGATGACGTTGTCAACAATCGGAACCTGAGTTGCGACGTCGTAGTGCGAGGGGTCGCCCTGCCAGATGAGAGTAACGCCTTCAGCCTTAGCCTCTTCCTCTGCTCCGACCTTCATGGCCTGGAAGAAGGGGTCCGACTCGGCACCCATTACGAAAGCAATCTTGATGGGCTTGTCAGAGCCGCCACCGGAGCAAGCGGTTGCACCGAGCCCCAGTGCAGCGACAACTCCAATTGCTGCGGCGATCTTGAAAGAACGCTTCATTTAGATATCTCCTAGTTGTTAGAGCAAGGCGATACATAAAATTCAGCAGCGCCGTTGCATTTTGTGTCGTTTTGCGAGAGCGTTCTCGCAAAACGTGTCTTTATCGTCTCAGATTGTTTTAAGTTTGTGCAACCTGAACCGATAACGTTTCTATAACGTCAGTCTGGGAGTGAACTCCACGAGAGAATAAATGCATGGCAAAGCCCACCCTCAACGACGTCGCTTCGGCTGCTGGTGTGTCGCGCGCCACCGCGAGTCGCGCGCTCTCGGGATACGGCCGCATTTCTCCCATCACGGTTTCGGCCGTCAAAGCTGCGGCCGAGAAAATCGGCTACCAACCAAATGCCATCGCCCAGTCGATGCGAGCGGGTAAAACTCGAACCATCGGCCTAGTCATCATCACCGACTTCACGAACGTGTTCTTCAATAGAGCCACGAAGGGAATCGTTGATACCGCGCGGGCAATGGGCTACCAAGTGCTGATTTTCAACACCAACGAAGATGTCGTGCTCGAACGTGAGGCGATCATTACCCTGACCCAGAAACGGGTGGACGGCCTCATTGTTGTTCCATCAACAGCCGAGGGGCACGAGCATCTCATTTCACTTACCAAGTCACGCACTCCGCTCGTCATCATTGACCGTGTTCTGCCCGGCGTGAAGGCAACGAGCATCACAACTGACGACGCGAGTTCCTGTGAAGCTGCTGTTGATTCCGCTGTGGCGCTAGGTCATCGCCACTTAGCCTTTCTCGTGGCAACGCCAACAGTGAGTGGCTACCAGAGTGACGTCCCCCAATTGCTGAACTCCGCGATTGAATCCCGCGTGAAAGGTTTCCTTGCGGGAACGCAGAAACAGAAGAAGATTCGCGCCGACTGGATTTTTTGCGATGAATCGCCTGAGACCGCCCTCGAGGCGGCAGCGAAGCTCTGCGATTCGCCGATGCGTCCCAGCGTCATCTTCACCAGCAACAACGACATGGCCCAAGCCGTGCTTAAAGTCGTCGCCGAACGTGACCTCATCATCGGTAAGGACATTTCACTCGTCACCGTTGATGATTCGACCTGGCTCGAAGCAATCTACCCCGGCATCACTGTTATTCAGCGTCCGGTAGATGAGCTGGCACAACTCGCCGTGACAAAGCTCGTGGCTCAGATGGAAACGTCATCAAAACGAGTTGAAACCATTTTGCTTCCTACGAAACTCGTCACCCGCGGCTCCATCGCGGACCTCTCCTAGCACGTGCCGGTCTGTGAGATGCCCCGCTAGCTCGCGATTGCACTCTCGAGCACTCGCACGAACTCATCGGGGTGCGACAGGAATGGCGAGTGATCGGATTCCATCTCGAACAGCCGCACACCGGGTGTCTGCGAGACCATGACCCGCTGCAGAGCAGATGGGATTGCGAAGTCTTCCGTGCACAAAATGTAGCTTCGCTTGATAGCCCGATCGTCAGTGATCGAGACAGGTGTAAACAGGACCCGAATAACCTGTGGCTCGAGCCCTGCCTCGGCAGCCGTGGCGACTTCGGGGGCGCAGTGACCGAAAAGCGCAGGGCCAGCCACGCCGGGAAGGAGCGTCGCCACCTGAGGACTGCCCTCTACCGAGAGCCCGCCGGCGAGGCGATCACCCGCGCCCTGGGGCAGAGTTGTGTAGTCGTTCTGACACTTGCCGTTGCGGGGCAAGACCGCGGCAATATAAATGAGCTGCTCAAGATGTCCCCCGGCAGCGATGAAATCATCGGCCGCCTGGGTAATCACGAGCCCAGCCATGCTGTGGCCGACAAGCACGGCTGGCTCAGGAGACGACTTCAACTGCTGAACCACACGATTGGCATAGTTCTGAAGAGTTACTTGATCCCGAGGTGTTGGGTCGTCGCCGTGACCGGGCAGGTCGATGGCCTCAACAGTGTGACCGGTGGCAGCTAAAGCATCGAGCAGTGCGTCGCCCCACACACGCGCATTGCAAAACGCACCGTGTACGAGAACGACGCGAGCCATTAGATGTCGTCGATCTGACGGAGCTGATAGCCAGCGTCGAGCAGAGTCTTGACGACGAGATTCGAGTGCGTCGGACCGCGGGTTTCGATGTGTAATTCGAGCTCTGCCTCGTTGATCTGGAACTTGCCGTGACGAGTGTGCACGACCTCGACGACGTTTGCGTTCGCGTCGGCAACAAGCTGAGAAGTGGCGGCGAGCTGACCGGGTCGGTCGGGAAGGGTGATGCGCAGCTTGAGGTAGCGGTCTGACGCGGCCAGACCATGAGCAACGATGCGCTGCATCAGCATTGGGTCGATGTTCCCGCCCGAAAGAATTGCAACGGTCTTGCCCGACTTTTTGATCTTGCCCTCAAGAATGGCCGCAACGCCCACGGCTCCCGCTGGCTCTACGACGAGCTTGGCGCGCTCGAGAAGCATGACCAACGCGCGCGCGGTGGCGTCATCTGACACCGTGACGACCTCATCGACGTAGTGCTTGATGATGGGGAAGTTCAGTGCACCCGGGGTAGCCACAGCGATTCCGTCAGAGATGGTCGGATGCACGTCAATGCGAACCGGTTTGCCAGCTTTGAGCGAGGGCGGGTACGCGGCCGCGTTCTCGGCCTGAACACCGATGATACGAACCTTGCGACCCAGCTCTGCTGCGCGCTGTTTCACGGCAGCGGCGACGCCAGAGATAAGTCCGCCGCCGCCAATCGGAACAATGATCGTGTCGACGTCGGGAACATCCTCAAGGATTTCGAGCCCGAGGGTGCCTTGGCCAGCGATGATGCGCAAGTCGTCGAAGGGTGGAATAAAGATGGCGCCAGTCTTGGCAGCGAATGCCTTGGCAGCGGTAAGCGACTCGTTAAAAATGCTGCCTTCGAGAACGACATTGGCCCCGTAGCCCTGGGTAGCCTCCAGCTTGGGTAGTGCGACACCCAGCGGCATAAAGATAGTCGCCTTGATACCCAGCTCATGAGCGGCAAGCGCCACCCCTTGAGCGTGATTTCCTGCAGACGCAGCGACAACACCCTTCTTGCGCTCTGCTGGGGTCAGTTGCGCGATGAGGTTGTAAGCACCGCGAAGCTTGTAGCTTCCAGTGCGCTGCAGGTTCTCGCACTTGAGCAACACTTCAGAGCCAAGAATGGCCGTAAGACTACGTGAAGACTCCATAGGAGTGGCCTGAGCAACGCGACCCACGACAGCCCGCGCTGCATCAAAATCAGCGAGTGAGGGTGCGGGGTTCTTTGCGCGAGCCATAACCAAATCTTAGGGCTCTAAAACTTGCCACCGATGTCATGCAGACGGGCAATCCGGTCTTGAATCGGCGGATGCGTCGAAAACAGACGCTGCGCGAGGTTCGGCTTAGGGTCTGGGTCGGCAATCCAGAGGTGCGCCATGCTCGATGACTGGCGTCGCATCGGTCGGCCGTAATCCTGCAGCTTTTGTAGGGCCGAGGCCAACGCTTCGGGGTTTCGCGTTGTCATAGCGCTTGTTGCGTCGGCGAGGTACTCGCGCTGTCTTGACACAGCCAGCTGAACCAGGGTGGCAATAAGGGGAGCGAGAATCATCGCGACGATGCCAACGATGAGGGCCACGGGGTTGCCGCCGTTGTCATTACTGTCACGACTGCGACCAGCGAAAAATGACATGCGCAACAGGATGTCGGCAATGATTCCGATGGCAACGACCAAGCCGAAAACAATCATTCCGACGCGAATGTCGTAGTTCTTGACGTGCCCGAGCTCATGAGCCATGACACCCTCAAGTTCGCTGTCATCCATGAGGTCGAGAAGCCCTGAAGTCACAGCAACACTGGCGTGCTGCGGGTCTCTTCCCGTGGCAAACGCGTTTGGCGCCTGGTCGTTGATGATGTACACCTTGGGCATGGGCTCACCGTTGGTGATGCTCAGGTTCTCAACGATGCGAAATAGTCGGGGGTTGTCGGCCTTCTGAATCTGAATCGCTCCGCTCATTGCGAGCGCTTCTCCTCCGGCCACGAAGTACTGCAGGAGCGACCAGGCCAACGCGATGCCAATCACCCAAAACATGATGATGATGTCGCCGTACATGTACGACGCCACCCATCCGAGCGCCCCGATAATGATCAAGAACAGGGCGATATAGAGAATCGTCTTGCGTTTATTGGCGGCAATTGCCGAGTACACCGAGGAACCTCGCGCCCGAGATTAGAACTGAACGCGCGGGGGCTCTTGGATGCTCGCCGCGTCAGCCACATCAAAGAAGTCGCGCTTGCTGAAGCTCAAGCGTCGCGCCCACATGTTGTTCGGGAAAACTAGAATCTTCGTGTTGAACTCGCGCACGCCACCGTTGTAGAAGCGGCGGGCCGCCTGAATCTTGTCTTCGGTGTCGACCAGTTCGGCCTGTAGCTGCAGGAAGTTTTGGCTGGCCTGGAGCTGTGGGTAAGCCTCGGCAACCGCAAAGATGCTCTTGAGGGCTGCCTGCATGTGGCCCTCAGCGGCGGCGGCGTCAGCCGGACCCTGCGCCGAGAGCGTCTCGGCACGAGCCTTGGTGACTGCCTCAAAAACTCCTCGCTCGTGCGAGGCATAGCCCTTGACCGTTTCAATCAGGTTCGGGATGAGATCGGCACGGCGCTTGAGCTGAACCGTAATGTCACTCCACGCTTCGTCGACGCGAACGTTAAGGGTGACCAGGGCGTTGTATGTCGACCACAGGTAGATACCCACGATGAGGGCGAGAACAACGACGACAATGAGAATCGGGAGTAGAACATCCATGCGTTCAGATTACTCTCAGGCACCGTCAAGGAACCTGAAAGAATGCCTGAGGATTCGAAGCGCCAGGAACCATGTTGATGTTGTACCCCCAGTGGGATTTGAACCCACACTGTGACGATTTTAAGTCGTCTGCCTCTGCCGGTTGGGCTATGGGGGCGTGTGCCTAGGCTAGCAACGCACAAGGGCCGACCCTATTCGGATCAGCCCTCGTGATGCGTGCGGCGCTACTTCTTTTTTGCAGCGGGTGCCGGACGCGAAGCGAACTCCTCGAACCAGGCGCGGGGGTGTTCCTTCATGGGAAGGGCGGAGATGTCTCGTCCTAACCAGAAATTGTTCCACCAGCCCGAGACCACGCGGAACTTACGCTCGAACGAAGGCATGGCCAGACCGTGGTATCCGCGATGGGCAAGCCAGGCGACGTATCCCTTCATGGAGAATTTGCCGGACTGGAAGACACCAACATTGAGCCCAAGGCCGGCGACGGCTCCCAAGTTCTTGTGGAAGTAGTCGGTCGGACCCTCACCACGAAGAACGGCAACGATGTTCTTGGCCAGGAGTTTTGCCTGACGAACTGCATGCTGAGCGTTTGGCACGCAGTAGCCAGCGACGCCGCCGCCAGAAAGATCGGGAACCGCTGTCGCGTCTCCGGCGCCCCAGGCACCCTCAATGATGCCGGCGTCGCCCTCAACTCGCAGGTCGGGGCGGCAACGCAAACGGCCGCGGTCGTCGAGCGGAAGGCCCGTCTTTCGAAGGAGCGGGTTTGCCATCACGCCGGCGGTCCAAATGATGAGCTCCGACTCAAAGCTGACGCCAGATGAAAGTTCAACAACGCCATTGACGCAGGAGGTGAGCTGCGTGTTGAGGTGAAGCTGCGCGCCTCGCTCTTCCAGGTTCTTGATGACCCATTCACTGGTGCGGTGCAAAACCTCGGGCATGATTCGACCCATGGCCTCGATCATGTGGAAGTGAGTGTCTTCAAAATCTAGCTCTGGGTAATCCTTGAGCAACGCACTCGCCAAGGAGCGAAGTTCAGCAAAGGTTTCAATTCCGGCAAAGCCACCACCGACGACAACGACCGTGAGAAGACGGTCACGTGCAGGCCCCTTGGGCAGCTGTGCTGCTTTGTCGAAGTTAGTGAGAAGGCGGTCACGAACAGAAATCGCTTCTTCGATGGTCTTGAGCCCGATTGCCTCTTCAGCAACTCCCGGAATCGGGAAGGTTCGCGAAACTGCACCAGCTGTGAACACGATGTGGTCGTAGTGTTCAGTGATGTCGCTGCCCTTGTTGAGGTGAATTTCAGCGCGCTTCGCAGTGTGGTCGAGCGACGTAACGCGACCGCCAAGAATTCTCGTTCGTCGCAGGTGCGAGCGCAGTGGCACGACCGCGTGACGAGGTTCGATCGAGCCAGCGGCGACCTCAGGGAGGAACGGCTGGTACGTCATGTATGGAAGCGGGTCAACGATGGTGACTTCTGCTTCACCCTTGCGAAGCCACTTCTCGAGCTTCCAGGCGGTGTAAAAACCGGCGTAACCGGCGCCAACAATCAGAATCTTGGGCACAGTGGGTGCATCTCCAGAGGAAGGGAACAGGGAAAATAACGCGCGCCCCGGAACGAGGCACGCAGAACATTGCGAGCCGGGCAACGCCTATGAACCCCAGCCCCTCCAGACTAGCGAATTTCGGTTGAAAGAACGAAGCGAACGGCCGTCGTGAGTGCTTTGCTCAGACGCTAAACCCCGTAGTCGAGGCAAGCACACACCGTGGGCTTCCACGTGCTGCGCTCGAGGGCGAGGTCACCGATGGGGTTCATGCCTGCACCAACAGCCAGCGCGTGACCGGCCAGCGCGTGCAAGCATTTAACTCGGGTGGGCATTCCCCCTGCCGAGAAGCCCTCGAGTTCAGGAACCGTGGCTATCGTTTCTCGATCCGCGATGAACTCAGCGTGGGCGAGCGCGTAGGCGGCAGCGACCTCGGCATCTGTGGCCAACAAGTCGTTGAATTCGGCCATCACCTGTGTTGCCTCAAGCTGTGACATAGCGGCCGTCGCGGCCGGGTGGGTCAAGTAATAGAACGTTGGAAAGGGGGTGCCATCAGCCAAGCGGGGCGAAGTTGCGACGACGGTGGGGTTGCCACAGATGCAGCGAGCAGGGATGCCAACGACGTCCCGGGCCGGACGGCCGAGCTGCGCCGACACAACGGCAATGTCCCGGTCAGAAGCCGGTTCATAGGGCGGACGCACTATTTCGCTCCCGAGGCAGGTTTGTCACTCAGCCCAGCGAACAGCACCGAGTTCAACGCACCCGAAACCCAGTTTGTGTCGGTGGTGGTGAGCGACGCCGAGGGTGCCTCAACTCGGCTCGGTTCCAGGTCGACGTCGTTCACGACGAGAAAATTAATCTCGCCAGGCATCACGTAGTACAGGCGATCGCGCGCCTGCGTGCGAATGTAGGCGGGGTCATCCCAACGTGCCTTTTGCTTCTCTACGTCGGAGAGGTTCTTCTTGAGCTGCTCGACCGTCGACTGCAGATCGGCAACCTGCTGACGCTGCTCAACGAGAATCTTGAGCTGTGGAGCCAGAATTCCTACGCCAAGCACGGTCAGAGCGATGACCAAAACCGAAAAACCCGAGATGCGAGCACTGGCCCACCAAGCGCTAGCGCGAGAAGCTCCCGCAGCTAGTGCCACGGGAGCTTTACGCTTGGTGTTTTTGGCCACGACCTAATTGTCGACTGACTAGCTGGAAAAACGCGGGAAGGCAGCGCGTCCGGCGTAGAACGCGGCGTCGCCCAGCTCCTCCTCGATGCGCAGCAACTGGTTGTACTTGGCAACGCGGTCACTTCGAGCAGGAGCACCGGTCTTGATCTGACCACAGTCGGTCGCAACCGCGAGGTCGGCGATCGTGGTGTCTTCAGTCTCGCCCGAGCGGTGCGACAGGATGGCCTTCATGCCACTGCGCTGAGCCAACGCCACTGCATCCAGCGTCTCGGTGAGGGTACCGATCTGGTTCACCTTGACGAGGATGGTGTTTCCGGCCTTCTCTGCGATACCGCGAGCAAGACGAGTGGGGTTGGTGACGTACAGGTCATCGCCCACGAGCTGCAGCTTGTCGCCTAGCTCTGCGGTGATGTGGGTCCATCCGGACCAGTCGTCTTCGTCGAGCGGGTCTTCAATGGAGACCAGCGGGAAATCGCGAACCAGCTCGGCGTAGTACGAGGTGAGCTCCTGCGACGACAGCTTCTTGCCCTCGAAGTGGTACGCGCCATCCTTGAAGAACTCCGACGAAGCGACGTCGAGAGCCAGAGCGATGTCTTTTCCGGGCTTGAAGCCGGCCTGCTCGATTGCTTCCACGATGAACTCGAGTGCGGCGCGGTTGTTGGCGAGGTCGGGAGCAAACCCGCCCTCATCGCCCAGACCGGTCGCGAGACCGTTCTTCTTGAGCAGCAACTTGAGCGAGTGGTAAACCTCGACGCCCCACTGAAGGGCCTCAGAGAAACTCGCGGCGCCGTGCGGAACCGCCATGAATTCCTGGATGTCGACACCAGTGTCGGCGTGCGCGCCACCGTTGACGATGTTCATCAGGGGAACGGGAAGCGTGTGTGCGTTCGGGCCACCGACATAGCGGAACAGCGACAGGTCGGCCGAGTCAGCGGCTGCCTTGGCGACGGCGAGGCTCACGCCGAGGATGGCATTTGCACCGAGGCGGCTCTTGTTTTCAGTGCCGTCGAGTTCGATCATGGCGGCATCGATCATGCGCTGATCGGAGGCATCGAAGCCCTCGATGGCCGGGCCGATCTCGTCGATGACTGCGTCTACAGCCTTAAGAACGCCCTTGCCGAGGTAACGCTTGGCGTCACCGTCACGAAGCTCGTATGCCTCGAATGCACCGGTGGATGCGCCCGAGGGAACTGCGGCGCGAGCGAGCGAGCCGTCCTCGAGTAGAACCTCAACTTCGACCGTGGGGTTACCCCGGGAGTCAAGAATTTCGCGTGCGCCAACGGCGTCAATCAATGCCACAATTTCTCCTTGTTGTGTGGTGTGGTGCTTAGTCTCAATCAGCACCTAGGACAAGTTTATTGGTTAGCCAAGAGGCTTAAAGACGAGGTCGGAAACGGCCTTGGTCTCGTGGGTGACGAACGCAAGCTGGCTGTATCCGGCCTCTGCTGCGCGCTCCAGTGCTGGGTTGAGGTTCTTCGCGCGGCGTTCGAGGCGAACTCGTTTTCCGTCGGCAATGAGGGCTGACTTGATGGCCATGAGCGACTCGAGGTGGGCATCCGCTTCGTGAATCAGCACAACTGAGTCGGCACTTCGCTCGTCGGCCAGGGCAATGAGGTCAACAACGCGCTCAAAGCCAATAGAGAAGCCCGCAGCGGGAACGTCAGTGCCGAGGAAACGACCAATCATTCCGTCGTAGCGACCGCCGCCGCCGACCGAGCTTCCCGATTCGGGGTGCGCGATTTCGAAGATGGTACCGGTGTAGTAGCCCATGCCGCGAACCAGAGTCGGGTCGAAGCGAACCGTCACTCCATCAGGCAGGTTGGTCAGTGCGCTAGCGAGGGTCTCCATTGCGGCGACTGCGTCGGGGTCGATACCCTCGGGCAACACCGAGAGGATGTCGGCCGTGGTCATCGGCACTCCCCCGGCAGCAATGTGAGGGGCAATCTTTTCGAGGACACCCCCGAGCACGCTGGCCGCATCGGCCCCGGTTTCGCTGAGCTCAGCGATGACTCCCTCGACGCCAATCTTGTCGAGCTTGTCAATCGAGATGAGCGCTTGCGGCATGCGCTCATGCGCGAAGCCGCAGAAGTGCAGCAACCCGTGCAGAATTCGACGGTCGTTCACGCGAATGGTGCAGTCGCGCAGTCCGAGCGCGTCGAGGGCCGCTGAGGTCGCGGTGATGAGTTCAACCTCGGCACGCTGTGAATCGTCGCCGATGATGTCAATGTCGCACTGCACAAACTGGCGGTAGCGACCCTTTTGCGGACGCTCGGCGCGCCACACCGGGGCGATTTGAATGGCGCGAAAGACGTTCGGAAGGTCAGCGCGGTGGCTGGCATAGAACCGAGCGAGCGGCACCGTGAGGTCGAAGCGAAGTCCTAGGTCGGCCAGCGCGTGTGCATCTCCGTGGGCCGCGGCGGCGCTCAGATCGTCGTGAGTGAGCCCGCGCTTGAGTACCGAGAAACCGAGCTTCTCGTTGTCACCGCCGAGACCAGAGTGCAGGCGCTCGAAGTCCTCAACGACTGGTGTTTCAATCTCGTCGAAACCATGAGCGCGGTAGACCGCGCGAATGATGTTGAGTGCGCGCTCGCGACGAGCCTTGTCTGCGGGGAGAAAGTCCCGCATTCCACGAGGAGGGTTTACGTCGCGCGCCATGCGTCTATTCTTTCAGCTACTCAGCGTCGCGGATGTCTTGTTGCAGGTCGCGAAGTCGCGAGCGAAGGGCGCGTTCCGCGTCGAGACCCTGCGAGCGCGCCGAGGCAACCATCGCCAGCAGCACCGCTCCGAGCTCGTCTTCGCTTTCGAACGGGAAGGGTGCGGGGCCGCCGGTTTCAACGACGTCGAGTTTTTCGGCCTTGCCCAGAAGCTTGTCGGCGAGCAAGAGCGCCGGCATTGCCTGCGGTACGCCATCGAGTGTGGATGTGCGACCGGGCTTCTCCTCTTTCTTGAGGTCTTCCCAAAAGGTCATCACCTCGTCGGCGGTGTCGGCCGTGCGATCACCGCCGAACACGTGCGGGTGACGTCCAATCATCTTGGCCGTCATGCGCTCGGCGACATCCTCGAGAGTGAACTCTTCACCCGGCGTGTGGG
>CAIOLM010000022.1 GCA_903859205.1 uncultured Microbacteriaceae bacterium | reverse complement strand
GGTGATGCCAGCAAAGCCAGCACCAATTACGACGACATCGACCCTGTTCATGTTTCTTCCTTACGCAAATGATTAGAGGCTAGGAGTACACAAAGAACTCTGTGGTCGGCTCAAGAACAGTCCAGCGGGTCATGATCCCCGCGTTAAACGAAACGGCAACGCCGGGGAGAAGGTCGTGGGTTTGTCCACCGATGACCTCCACGCGGATGTGACCTTCGATGATGTGCACGGTCTCGTCTTGATGGAACGCCAGGTTGAAGGGCTCAGGCGCTTCCTCAGGGGTGACGTGCCAGAAACCGCACGTGAGCCTGTCGCGATCACCTTCACCGGGGCGGCGGATCCACTGCACCTTGCCGAGCTCGAATGGTTCGTACTTTGCGGGGTCGAATCGGCCACCAGCGCTGAAAGTTGATTCTGCGGACACCATTGTCTCCTCAAGTTGGTAAGCGTGTCGCCGTCGTCGCGACCTCGGATTCGAGAAAACCACTGTCACGACGCTCAGGTCAAGGCAGAATAGACATGCTTGCTCAGTTTCAGCGAAGATATATCACCTGATAAGGACTTTTTGTGAAACAAAAATCTCAGAGCTATGGCTCGGGGCGCGAAAGAATCATGGAGGCCGCGACTGTCGTTGTATACCGCGAGGGTCTTCGTGGCCTCACGTTTCGTGCCGTCGCTGAGGAGGCCCAGGTTGCCAATTCACTCATCGTGCACCACTTTGGCACTCGCCAAAAACTTCTCGAACAAACGCTGGACTGGACTCTCTCGGCATCAATCGGGCTAAGTCGGCTTCCTTCATTTCTGAATGACCCCAGAGGTTATGTCACGGCCCTCTTCGACCTGCTCACCTCCGACATGGAGATTGTGGTTTTTCAGTACCAGATGATTCTTGAATCCAGGCGCAAACCCCCCATTGAGGAGCCCGTGAAACTTCTTTACCAGCGCTACATCGATGAGCTTGTGGGAGCGATCCAGCTAACGGCCTCCACCAAGATTGACGAAGACTCGGGACGCTATGTTTTTGCAACGCTGGATGGCCTAGTTCTTCAGTACGTGGCTGGAGTCGATCGAGAACTCATTGAGCGCGCCTTACTTCGATTTTGGAAGAATGAATTTGAGCCCAAAGTCACGGTTGCAAAAAAACCTTCTGCACTTTTTTTGCGCTTCCCTGAGCTGCTAGAGGGAGAATCATCCAGTTAAGGCTTCGAATTATTCGGGGAGCGTGTTCTCGACCTCGTGCTCGGCGGTCGTCACGACCGTGCGCTTGCTCCAGATGCGATCGAGCAGCAGGGCGAAGATGAGTCCAAGCGTGGCGCCGACGACACCGCAGATCAGTACCAGGAATCCGAAAATCTGAGCCGAGGTGAACTGGCTCGTGTTGGGGAACGCGAAAGTCAGAATCAACGCAACGACGATTCCGAAGATGACGCCCAGAATAAAGAACCGCAAAAAGCGCGGGCTGCGGCGAATGACGACCTCTTGCTCTGACTGACTCATGCTCACCATTCTGCCAGCGGAAGCAGCTCGCTGATGTCAGAGCGAACACCGGATGCGCTTACCTTCGCCTCTTCGGCGAGCGCGGTCCAGGTGACCTTTCCGGTCGCGAGAAGCACCCACTCCAGCGGTGAGAGCTCCACGACGTTCGCTGGAGTTCCTCGCGTGTGCCGGGGCCCCTCTACCGCCTGCACCGCACCGAACGGCGGAACACGAACCTCGACCGCGTGCCCCGGGTTTGCCTCCGAGAAAACTTGCAGGAGGTAGCGCACCGCGAGGGCCGTTGCTGCGCGGTCCGTGGTTTCGACAGGCTCAACCATCTGTTGCTGCGCGAGCACCTGAAGCACAGCCGCACGGCCGTCAGCGTTCGAGATGCGTGGCGGGGTCATGCATCCAGTCTGGCTCAACCGACGACGGTTTCGACATGCTCAACCACCGGTAGCCTTAAGTGGTGAAGATTCTGGTTCTAGGTTCCGGTGCTCGCGAGCACGCCATCATCACCGCGCTACTTTCTGAAGACTCCGACCACGACATCACTTGCGCCCCCGGCAACGCCGGAATCGCGAACGATGTGCCCTGTGTGGCGATATCGGCCACCGACGCGGGCGCTGCCGTGAACCTGGCCGTGGGCCTCGACGTCGATTTGGTTGTCATCGGCCCCGAAGCTCCGCTGGTCGCCGGCGTTGGCGACGCGGTGCGCGAGGCGGGCATCCCTGTTTTTGGTCCCGATCAAGACGCAGCCGCCCTCGAGGGCAGCAAGACTTTTGCCAAGCGCATCATGAATGCCGCCGGCGTTCCCACAGGTCGAGCCATTCGCGCGACCACCCTGCTCGATGCCGAGACGGCGCTCGATGACTTCGGTGCCCCCTATGTGGTCAAGGCCGACGGCCTGGCTGCCGGCAAGGGTGTCATCGTCACCAGCGGTCGCGACGCAGCGGTCGATCACGCGAGCTATTGGTTGGCTCACGGAGATGTGCTGGTTGAGGAGTTCCTCGACGGCGAAGAGGTTTCGCTGTTCGTGCTCAGCGACGGCCACGATGTTCTGCCGCTTTCTCCGGCACAAGACTTCAAGCGTCTGGGCAACAACGACGAAGGCCCCAACACCGGAGGCATGGGTGCTTACTCGCCGCTTCCGTGGCTGGATGCTCAGTTCGGCAGCGAGCACGCGTTCGTCTCAGAGTGCCTCGAGAACATCGCGTTGCCCGTCGTGCGCCAGCTCGAGAGCGAGGGCACCCCGTTCATTGGTCTGCTCTACTGCGGACTGATCGTCACCAAGGCGGGCATCCGCGTGATTGAGTTCAACGCACGCTTCGGCGACCCCGAGACACAGGTGGTTCTGCCGCGACTGGTCACCCCGTTGAGCGAACTTCTTTATGCGGCAGCAACCGGTGATCTTGCAGGTCGCGAGCGCCCTGAGTTCTCGCCCGATGCCACAATCACGGTCGTGCTCGCCAGCGAGAAATACCCCGATACCCCGATCACCGGTCGCCCCCTCGGCGGACTCGAGAAGGCGAACGCGCTCGAGGGTGTGCACCTGGCTCACGCAGCAACCGAGGTTGGCCCAGAGGGCGTGCTGCTGGCAACTGGCGGGCGCGTGCTCAGCGTCGTCGCCACCGGCACCGACTTTGCTCACGCCCGGACTCGCGCGTATGCAGCGCTCGGCGAGATCTGGCTTGAGGGCGGGCAGTTCCGCACCGACATCGCTGCCAAGGTTGATACCTCCGGTCAGGTCATCGCTGACCCATGGGCGGGGCGGTCGTAATGGTCGGGCTCGAGGGAGCCGAAGCGCTCGAGCTTCCGGGATGGGACCACGCCTACTCGGGCAAGGTTCGTGACCTCTATGTGCCCACCGGGCAAGATTTAGCAACGGCTCCGCGCATCCTTGTGGTGGCCAGCGACCGAGTGAGTGCTTTCGACCACGTGCTTGAGCCGGGCATCCCGGGCAAGGGCGCGCTGCTGACCAAACTCAGCAGCTGGTGGTTTGAGACCCTGGGTGTGCCGCACCACTTGCGCGCTCCAGATGCCACGACCGGTGGGATTCCGGCGGCCGTCGCCGACAAGGCGATGCTCGTTGCCAACCTCGACATGTTCCCGATTGAAGCCGTGGTTCGCGGCTATCTCACCGGCAGCGGCTGGGTTGAGTATCAAGAATCAGGCACGGTCTGCGGCGTTGCGCTTCCGGCCGGGCTCGAAGACGGCGATCGCCTACCCGAGCCGATTTACACGCCCGCGTGGAAGGCCCCGGTTGGCCAGCACGACGAAAACATCACGTTCGAGCGCACCGTCGAGCTGGTGGGTCAGGCTGATGCCGAGGCCATACGCGACCTGTCGCTCTCGGTTTTTGCGCGTGCAAGCGAAATTGCCTTGGCCGAGGGCGTGATTCTGGCCGACACCAAATTCGAGTTCGGTCGCGACCGAGAGACCGGCCAGATTTGCTTGGCCGATGAGGTGCTCACCAGCGACTCGAGCCGCTACTGGGATGCCCGCGAGTACAACGCCGGAAACCGCGGTGTCAGCTGGGACAAACAGATCGTGCGTAACTGGCTGCAGGCGAACTGGAACAAACAGGGCACCCCGCCAGTGCTCCCGGCCGAGATTGTTGAGCGAACGGCTGCTCGCTACCGCGAGCTGATTGACCTTCTCGTTCACTAGGTCTCGCACCTCAACGCCGGCTCGCCTAGAAATATGCGGCGCAAAGCTGTAGATTCGAATTCTTGAACTTTTGTTCGCGATACGAACTTAGGAGAGCGAATGCCCTCGAAAATTTTCGACTCGGTCGATGAGTCACTCGCCGACGTGTTCGACGGTGCAACCGTGATGATTGGTGGCTTCGGTCTGGCCGGCCAGCCCCAGGAACTCATTGACGGTCTTATCCGCCGCGGGTCTACCGACCTCACCATCGTCAACAACAACGCCGGCAACGGCGAAGTTGGTCTGGCTCTGTTGATCAAGAGCGGATTCGTGAAGAAGATCATCTGCTCGTTCCCTCGGCAGAGTGACAGCTACATCTTCGATGAGGCCTATCGCGCCGGCAAGATTGAGCTCGAGGTGGTTCCACAGGGAAACCTGGCCGAGCGCATCCGAGCCGCTGGTGCCGGCATTGGCGGCTTTTTTACGCCCACCGGCTATGGCACTCTGCTTGCCGAGGGCAAAGAGACGCGCACGATTGATGGCAATAACTACGTGCTGGAGTCGCCGATTCACGCGGACTTCAGCTTGATCAAGGCGTATCACGCCGACCCGCTGGGCAACCTCGTGTACCGAAAGACCGCCCGCAACTTTGGCCCGATCATGGCGACCGCTGCGAAGACAACCATCGTTCAGGTCTCCGGCGTGGTCGGTGTCGGCGAGCTCGACCCAGAGGCCGTCATCACGCCCGGAATATTTGTGAACCGAATCGTGGAGGTCGCCTCATGACAAGTGCAACACTCACTCGCGTCGAGATGGCTCAACGGGTCGCCGCCGACATCCCGACCGGCGCCTTCGTCAACCTCGGCATCGGAATTCCGACGACGGTCTCCAACTTCTTGACCGCCGAGCAAGAAGTCACACGGCACACCGAAAACGGAATGCTGGGCATGGGCCCGGAGGCGATCGGCGATGAGATTGATCCCGACCTCATCAACGCCGGCAAGATTCCGGTCACCGAGCTTCCCGGATGCAGCTACTTTCACCACGCAGATTCGTTCGCGATGATGCGCGGCGGTCACCTCGACATCGCCGTTCTCGGAGCGTTCCAAGTTTCAGAAAAAGGCGACCTGGCGAACTGGCACACCGGTGCCCCCGATGCGATTCCCGCCGTCGGCGGCGCGATGGACCTCGCGGTCGGCGCCAAGGATGTCTTCGTCATGATGGAGCTAGCCACCAAGCAGGGTGACTCCAAGCTCGTAGCGTCGCTCACCTATCCGGCGACCGGGCTGCAGTGCGTGACACGCATCTACACCGAGGTCGCTATTTTTCAGATCGACCCGAACGTGGGAGTGACCGTAACCGAAATGTTCGGGCCGACAACCATGGCCAGATTGATTGAACTCACGGGCTTGGCTCTCATCGACGGAACAAAGTAAGGAACATCATGACGCGCTCCGCTTTCATCTACGACTTTGTTCGCACCCCCTTCGGTCGGTACGGCAAGACCCTGGCCGAATCTCGACCCGATGACCTCGCCGCCCTTGTCGTGGGCGAAATTGCCCGACGCAATCCGGGCCTTGAAGTCACCGCAATCGAAGACATCTTTTTCGGCGATGCCAACGCTGCTGGCGAAGATAACCGCAACGTGGCACGCATGGCTGCCCTGCTCGCCGGTTTCCCCACCTCGATTCCTGGCGTCACCATCAACCGCCTCTGCGGTTCGGGAATGGAGGCGACCATCCAGGCCAGTCGAGCCATCGAGTCAGGAGACGCCAACATCGTGCTCTCGGGTGGCGTCGAGTCGATGACGCGTGCACCGTGGGTCATGCTGAAGCCCAAGAACGGCTTCCCCGCCGGCAACGAGACTTTGCATTCGACAACGCTGGGCTGGCGCATGGTCAACCCGACCATGGATGCGCGCTGGACGATACCCCTGGGCGAGACCGCCGAAATCCTGGCTGATCGCTACGGCATCAGCCGTGACGAGCAAGATGCCTTCGCCGCTCGCAGCCACGGCCGCGCGGCAGCTGCCTGGGCCGCTGGCGTGTTCGACAACCAGATTGTTCAGGTTCCCGGCGCACTCTTGGGCACCGACGAGAGTCTTCGCGCCGACACGACCGTGGAGTCGTTGAGCGGGCTCAAGCCGGCCTTTAGAACCGCTGGCTCTGTGACCGCGGGCAACTCAAGCCCGCTGAGTGACGGTGCCGCGGCTCTGCTCATCGCGGGCGAAAATGCCGGGCTTGGGGAACCACTGGCGCGCATCGTCTCGCGCGGAGTCGCCGCGAACGACCCCGATGTGTTTGGCATTGCTCCGGTGGAGGCGGCGAACATCGCATTGGCGCGTGCCGGGAAGTCGTGGTCGGACGTCGACTTCGTCGAGATCAACGAGGCCTTCGCCTCACAGGCCATCGCCTGCGTACGCCTATGGGACGGCCTCGACCCCGAGAAGGTCAACGTCGATGGCGGAGCAATTTCGCTCGGTCACCCGTTGGGCGCATCCGGGGCACGCATCATCGGTCAGCTCGCACGCAAGCTCGAGGCAAACGGCGGTGGCGTGGGCGTAGCCGCCATCTGCATCGGTGTTGGCCAGGGCCTCGCCGTAGTTCTCGAACGCTAGGCCACCGAAATCATGACCACAGAAAGCGACAACAACGGCACCGACTTTGTGCAGTCACTCGCGCGAGGCCTGGCCGTCATTACGGCGTTCTCTGAAGAGTCACCGACGATGACCCTGACCGAAGTCGCCGAGAAGACCGGGCTGACTCGAGCGACCGCCCGACGGTTCCTGCTGACGCTCGAAAGCCTTGGCTACGTTCGCGCTCAGGGCAAGGGCTTTTCGCTCACCCCACTGGTGATGAACCTGGGTTACAGCTACCTGGCCAGCCAAGGTCTCTCGCAGATTATCGCCCCGCACCTTGCCGATCTATCGGCGCAGGTTCACGAATCGGCCTCGGCTGCGATTCTCGACGGAGGCGACATCGTGTACATCGCCCGCGCTGCCGGTCGCAAAATCATGCAGGTGCAAATCACTCTCGGCACTCGCTTCCCCGCATACGCGACGTCGATGGGCCGGGTTCTACTCGCCGACCTCAATGCCGCCGACTCGACCGACATTCTCGAGGGCAGCGCTCCCCGGGCGCTGACTGCCAAAACCATCACCGATGTGCGTGAGCTCGCCAAAGAAATTGGCCGCGTTCGCGAGCAGGGATACGCGTTCGTCGATCAAGAACTCGAAGTCGGTCTTCGCTCGCTGGCCGTTCCGGTGCGAGACCGTAATGGGCGGGTCTTGGCCGCCATCAACGTCTCGACGACAGCGAGCACTCCCGCCCAAGAAGCCCTCGGCGCTTTGCTCGAGCCGCTGCGGGCGTGCGCCGAGCTCATCGAAGCGGGTCTCGCGCTTCAGGCTTAGGCGCAGAATTGTGTCGG
>CAIOLM010000021.1 GCA_903859205.1 uncultured Microbacteriaceae bacterium | reverse complement strand
GGCATTACCCTCGGCGCGACCCGCTAGTCCTAGCCATGCGAACGCTCCGGTCGCGCACGCGCCGGTATCGTTGAAGCATGGCGACGAACATGGATGCCGGGCCCGGTCCAGTCCGACAGGTCCGTCCGGCGACCGAAGGCTGGAACCAGAAACTCGACGCCGATGGTCGC
Source organism: uncultured Microbacteriaceae bacterium (assembly GCA_903859205.1). Classification (GTDB taxonomy): domain Bacteria; phylum Actinomycetota; class Actinomycetes; order Actinomycetales; family Microbacteriaceae; genus CAIOLM01. Next base: position 7,873 of record CAIOLM010000021.1, on the reverse strand, counting down.
CCCCTGCTCGAGTTTGCCGCTCCCCGCGGCGCGAAACCTCCGATGCATCTGGCCGACCTCGACATCGACGAGCGCAAGGGCTTCGTCACGGGCCTTGGTCTGCCCGCTTTTCGAGCCAAGCAAATCGCTACTCACTACTTCACTCACTACACAACCGACCCCGCCCTGATGACAGACTTGCCCGCCGAGGGTCGTGCGGAACTCGTGGCGAAGGTTCTGCCGCCACTGCTGACCGAAGTAAAGCGCCTCAAGACTGACAACGGCGACACCATCAAGTTCTTGTGGCGCTTGTTCGACGGTGCGCTCGTCGAGTCGGTTCTCATGCGTTATCCGGGGCGAATTACTCTGTGCGTCTCATCGCAAGCCGGATGCGGCATGAACTGCCCCTTCTGCGCCACCGGTCAGGCTGGACTCACCCGCAACCTCTCGTCTGCAGAAATCGTCGATCAGGTGGTTCGGGCGAATCAGGCCATTATCGACGGCGAGCTCGGCGGAAAAAAGCGCGATGACAACACCCCTGACCGCGTGAGCAACATTGTGTTCATGGGCATGGGGGAGCCGCTGGCCAACTACAAGCGACTCATGCACTCCGTGCGCACCATGGTCGCACCTCAGCCCGACGGGCTCGGCATGTCTGCGCGTCACATCACCGTCTCAACTGTCGGTCTTGTGCCTGCCATTCTCAAACTTGCTGACGAGAAGCTACCCGTCACGTTCGCGCTCTCGCTGCACGCGCCCGATGACCAGCTCCGAGACGAGCTCATCCCGGTCAATTCGAGGTGGAAGGTCGACGAAGCGCTCGACGCCGCACGCGCCTACTTCGATAAGACTGGTCGTCGCGTATCAATCGAGTACGCACTCATCAAAGACATGAATGACCACGGATGGCGTGCCGACCTTCTTGCCAAGAAGCTCAACGATCGCGGGCATGGCTGGGTTCACGTGAATCCGATTCCGCTCAACCCGACGCCGGGCTCGATCTGGACGGCAAGCGAACCAGCTGTCATGCGTGAGTTTGTTCGACGCATTGACGCTGCCGGCATTCCGACGACGCTGCGCGATACGCGCGGCAAAGAGATCGACGGCGCCTGCGGACAGCTCGCCGCAGCCGACTAATCGACCAGCAAACGGTTAATTCGTCCAAGGTTTGTCCAACGGTGAGCGGTAAGTGAGTCAAGTCCCTTCGCCTGGTCTGCTGGCCGCTTTAGCGTGAGGTGTACCGAGTTTTCGACTCGACAACCTCAAGGAGTTTGAACACATGAAAAATCCCTTCTCAACTCGTTCCGGAAAAATTGCCAGCGCTGTTCTCGCGGCGGTCGTCGTCGGCGGAGCATCGCTCGGTGTAGCCTCTGCTGCCAGCGCTCACGGCACGGACTCGCACGCACCAAAAGTTCCGCATGCAACACACACCCCCAAGCCCAGCCACACGCCTCGCGTCGCCGCTCTCAAGTTTGAGGAACTTCAAGACCTGACCATCGCTGGCACCACTACGGTGGGTTCCACTCTTACGGTCAACCCCGGTATCTACACGCCAGCGGCCGACTCAGTCACCTATAAGTGGCAGCGCAACGGGGTCGACATTCCAGGCGCCACGGCAACTTCATACGTGGTCACTTCCGATGACTCGGGTAAGCAGATTCGTGCCGTTGAGTCTGTAGTGAAGTCGGGATACAAGACCAAGATTGAAAACTCGAACCGACTCTGGATTCCCGTCGTCGGCTAGTACCCCCCTGCTAGTCGCCTCGCAAGAAATGGCGGGCGTTCGCCTACTCGGTGTTCGCCCGCCATTTGCGTGAACTCAGCCACGCCGAGAGTCTCTGCCGAGTTGCCGGCGTAAACTGCACTCGTGGATCGCCGGAGTTTCCTCGCAACGCTCATCAGTGGAGTTGCCCTGGCCGCAGTTGGCGGCGGTGCTGGCTATGCCCTGGGTCGCGAGGGACTTGACCCTCTTGCTCTGGTGCCTGGCTCTGACGCGATGCCCTCAACAACTGCCACTCCCGCCCCGACGCTGGTGTATCCCGACGGGCGCCCCGTGCCAACCGTGCTTCCTCAGGCGCAGGAGGTGTTTGGTCAATTCGCCGTCCCGCGTACGGCCCGTATTCGCGTTCCCAGTGGCGAGATATCGGCCCTTCCTGGTAACGGCAACCGCTTGGCCCTCACTGTTGACGACGGGGCTAGCGCCGAGACGATCAAGGGATACTGCGACTTTGTTGAGCGCACAAACTTTCGCATGACCTTTTTCATCACCAGCCAATACGACGGCTGGGATCAAAACATGAAGCAGCTTCGCAAACTCGTCGACCGCGGCAACATTCAGATCGCTAACCACACGACGACCCACAAAGACCTCACGGCGGTTTCGTCGTCCACCGTTGCTGATCAGCTCGCTGGCTGCGAGCGCTACATCAAGAACAACTTCGGTATCACCGGGCACCCGTATTTTCGTCCGCCGTTTGGACGCATAAACGACAACGTCGCGCACGTCGCGGCCAACCAGGGTTATTCCACGCCAGTGCTTTGGTACGGATCTTTCGGCGACGCGGGTCGCGTCAGCTACGCATCCATTCGCTCACTAGCTAGGCGCTGGCTACAGGCTGAGCACATCGTCATTGGTCACGCCAACTTTCCGCCCGTGACACACTGCTTCGATTACATCCAGAACATTTTGCACGCGCGAAAATTGCAGCCCGTCACCCTTGATGACGTCTATCAGCGCAACATTTAGTTCGCGCGCTTGACCGAAGCCTCAGGCTTGGGGAACCAAGGAATAATCGGCGAAACGCGACGCTGGTAGTCGGCGTACTCCGGGTACTTCGAGACTGAGATGCCTTCGGTGAAGCGAGTTGAACCGATGAACAGGATGCTCAGCAGAACTGCTCCCACGACCGTCCACTGTGCGATGTTGCCAGTAGCGGTGACCCCGAAGAAGAACAAGACCCACCACTGCGACTGCTCTGCAAAGAAGTTGGGGTGACGCGACACAGAGAAGAGCCCTGAGGTGAGGAAGTTCGACTCGGGAGTCTTACCGGCCGCGATGGCTGCGTTCTTTCGCTTGTAGAAGTTCCACTGCTGCTGGTCGGCGGTGGTTTCAAAAATAAGCAACGCAAGGAAGAGCACGGTGAGAACCAGGTCCCAGAACCCAAAGGGCGATGGGTTTTCGGCTGCGACCCAGGCCGGGAGTGTGATGAGCCACAGCACGACGTTCTGGAAGATCACGATGAAGAAGATGTTGAACACCTGGTACTGAGCCGGCGACATTCCCTGGCGCAGGACTTCCCAGCGGTAGTCCTCACCGCCGGGCTGGTAGCCACCCTTGCGTGCGAAGTTGAAGGTCAGGCGTGCGCCCCAGAGGGTAACGATTACGGCCATGACGTCGACGCGGGCATCGGCAAAGCCGGTGCTACCGGCGAAGACCCAGAGGTAGACAACGGGAATCACCGACCAGATGCGGTCGACCCACGACGTGTCCTTGGTGATAACGGACAGCAACCAGGTGACAAAACAAATCCCGGCTAGGACCCACAGACTTACGATGAAACTACTCACAATGACCCTCCTTTAGGCTCTTGTATTTTAGTCCAGCGTTCATTCCTATAAGGTGAAGTGACAGGAGGGTTTTGACGTGGGTCACGCACCAGAAAACGGTTCACACGAGGGTTCAACTAACCCCTCGACGAACGAAACTTCAGCGTTTTCCGCGCCCCTCCTCGACCACGTAGCTGCGCAAGCTCTCGATCTGACGCCGGAAGAGCAAGAAGCAATTGACGCTTTGCCTTCGGGGAGTGCCCTTTTATTGGTGCGTCGTGGACCGGGTCTTGGCTCGCGCTTTCTGCTCGATCACGACGTTTCAGTTGCTGGTCGACACCCGAATTCCGACATTTTTCTTGACGACGTCACGGTTTCTCGCCGCCACAGCGAATTTCGCCGCACGCCAGGGGGATTCGAAATGCGTGACCTGGGCTCGCTCAATGGCACCTTCGTTGAGGGCGAGCGACACGATGCCGTTGCACTCGAAGACGGTAATGAGATTCTCGTGGGTAAATTTCACCTCACTTTCTTCGCTTCGCGCGCAGACGGTAACGGGGGCAAATAGTGGCTGCCGCTAGCAAGACTCAGCTTTCTCGTGGGCTCCTGAGCATCGGACAAGTTCAAGCCAAGCTCTTGGGGGAGTTCCCCGATCTGGCTCAATCGAAACTTCGATTCCTCGAAGACGAAGGTCTGGTAACCCCCAAGCGCACAGAGGCTGGTTACCGCAAGTACGACGCCGCTGATGTTGAGCGCGTTCGTCTCATCCTTACGATGCAGCGGGACATGTACTTGCCACTCAAGGTCATCGGTGAGCACCTCGACGCAATCGAGCGGGGCGAGGCAAGCCCGCTGCCGCAGTCGGTTGGCTTGGTCGAAGGATCCGAAGTTGTTTCGCGTACCCGTCGCACTCGTGACGAACTCGTGAAGGCCGCCGGTGCGACCATCAACCTCTTGCAGGACGCAGTCTCTGCGGGGTTCCTGCCCGCGTCCGAGACCTACGGCGACGACGCGGTTGCCGTTTTGAGTGCCTTGGCTGAACTTCAGCGTGCGGGAATCGAACCTCGTCACATGCGCACGCTCAAGGCCGCTGCCGAGCGCGAGTTTGCTCTCATCGAACGCTCGCTCGTGGCTGTTTTGGCCAAGCCCACGGCAAGTGGCAAAGCACGCGCCAATGAGCGAGCCCGCGAGCTGGCCGACCACGTTGATGTCGTTCGGGCGGCAATGCTTCGCTCTGTTATCGCTTCAGAACTGTCCTAGATTTTCATGCAGGGCGTACCCTGTAACCAGCGCGATCGAGTTTTTGCTCATTCGCGACACGCCGAGAGGCCAAGATTAAGCAGTTCCGTTCACATCGCGATATCCATGGATAGATTGGTCAAGCTTCAACTAAAGCTTGAAGCTTAAAGTTTGAGACAGGAGGTTGAACTCATGAGTGAAGTAAACCGTGATGCCAGTTCAGACCTCGGTCTGCTCTTCACCGACGGACTCCCTGTTCGCGATGACTCGCTGGGCTACCGCGGCACCGTCGCCGCCCGTGCAGCAGGTATCACCTATCGCCAGCTCGATTACTGGGCTCGTACAGAGCTGGTGGTTCCCACCGTGCGCGATGCTTCGGGGTCGGGTTCGCAGCGTCTCTATGGTTTTCAAGACATCCTCGTTCTCAAGCTGGTCAAGCGCTTGCTCGACACCGGCATTTCGCTGCAGCAGATTCGTGCCGCCGTTGATCAGTTGCGTGAGGCCGGAATCTACGACTTGGCCCAGACGACGTTGATGAGTGATGGCGTGAGTGTCTACCTGTGCACGTCAAACGATGAGGTCATCGACCTCATCAGCCACGGTCAAGGTGTTTTCGGTATTGCTATCGGCAAGGTACTTCGCGAGGTTGAATCCAGCTTGGTCGAGCTCGAAACCGAGCAGATCGACCCAACCGACGAGCTTTCGGTTCGTCGCATCCGCAAGACGGGCTAGTTCGACTCGTCGAACCTTCCGGCGCGTTGTACGCGCTCGAGTAGCTGATCAAAAAGCTGCGCCATTTCGTGTGCCGCATCTCCTGGCCATGCGTGTACCGGGCGGGCGGCACCCTGCGCCTGTTGAAGAGAAGTGCGCTCGGGTAGCTCTATCGAAAGAATCAGCGGTCCGAACATGTCTTTAAGTTCTTTAATGCGGAACTGGTGCTCGAGAGACTGGGCGCGAACGCGGTTCATGACAATTCCCAGAGGCTGTAAGCGCGGGCTCAATCCGCGGCGCACCTCTTCAATGGCCCGAAGTGCACGATCTGCTGCGGCGACGGAGAAGAGACCTGGCTCGGTGACAACGAGAACGCGGTCACTCGCGGCCCAAGCAGTTCGGGTGAGTGCGTTGAAGCTCGGCGGGCAGTCAATCAGAACGAGGTCGTAGTCGGCCTCGATAGTGGCGAGCGCCTCTTCGAGTTTCCAGATTTCACGCGTTGTCGGATGTGGGCCGTCAAAGTTGATGGCGCTGGGGGAGCCGACCATGACGTCGACTGCCGGGTGGTTGGGAACGCTCCATCCGCTGGGAGCAATCGCGCTACGCACGACCTTGAGCTTGGGCTGTGCCAGGACATCGGCGACACTGCCTGCGGTTCCAGCCTGCACGCCGAGGCCTGTTGAAACGTCTGACTGAGGGTCGAGGTCGATGACCAGGGTGCGAAGTCCCTTAGAAAAGGCTGCCGATGCGAGCCCGAGGGTCACAGTGGTCTTACCGACGCCACCCTTAAACGAGCTCACAGACAATACGTGCACGCATACGAGGTTACCTTCACTAGGCTAGGAGTCATAACTCGGTATCGATGCGGCGATAACTGAAGGGCGCGTTGTTTGTTTAAGAAGATTCTGGTTGCCAATCGTGGAGAAATTGCGATTAGGGCGTTTCGCGCGGCCTATGAGCTGGGTGCCAAAACGGTAGCTGTCTTCCCTTACGAGGACCGAACTTCGCTCCACCGCCAGAAGGCCGACGAGGCATACCAGATTGGCGTTGAGGGGCACCCCGTTCGGGCCTACCTCGACGTTTCTGAAATCATCCGCGTGGCCAAGCTCTCTGGCGCAGACGCGATTTACCCCGGATACGGATTCCTCTCTGAGAATCCTGAGCTGGCCCACGCCGCCGCCGAGAATGGCATCGCGTTCATCGGCCCGCCCGCTCGCGTGCTCGAACAAGCCGGAAATAAGGTCACGGCTAAGGAGCAGGCCATCGCCGCGGGAGTTCCTGTACTGGCATCGAGCCAGGCCACCGACAACTTGGACGAGCTGATCACGGCAGCCGATGAAATCGGTTTTCCCATTTTTGCTAAAGCCGTCGCAGGTGGTGGTGGGCGAGGAATGCGTCGCGTTGAAAAGCGCGAAGACCTGCGTGCATCTCTGGAAGAGGCAATGCGCGAGGCAATTAGTGCGTTTGGCGACGGGCGCATGTTCGTTGAGCAGGCTGTGCTTCGACCTCGTCACATCGAGGTGCAGATTTTGGCCGACGCCACGGGCGAGACTGTGCACCTGTTCGAGCGCGATTGCTCGGTTCAGCGCCGTCACCAGAAAGTTATTGAGATCGCACCAGCTCCCGGGCTGAGTGACGAGCAACGTGACTCGCTGCACGCGGATGCAATTGCATTCGCCCGCTCGATTGGTTACGAGAACGCCGGCACCGTCGAGTTCCTGATGGACACCGAGGGTCCTCGCGCCGGCAAGCACGTATTCATCGAGATGAATCCGCGCATTCAGGTGGAGCACACCGTCACCGAAGAAGTCACGGATGTCGACCTAGTACAGGCGCAAATGCGCATCGCGGCGGGCGAGACCCTCGCTCAAATCGGCCTCACGCAACCAGAAATACACCTGCACGGAGCCGCCCTGCAGTGTCGTATCACCACCGAAGATCCCGCCCAGGGTTTCCGTCCTGATACCGGCAAGATCACGACCTACCGCTCGCCAGGTGGCGCGGGAGTTCGCCTCGACGGCGGAACGATTAATCCCGGCGCGCAAATCAGCCCTCACTTCGACTCGATGTTGGCAAAACTCACCTGCCGCGGCCGTGACTATGAGACCGCGGTTGCCCGCGCGCGTCGTGCTTTGGCCGAGTTCCGCATCCGCGGTGTCTCAACGAACATCCCCTTCTTGCAGGCTGTGCTCGACGACGAGTCCTTCCGCGCCGGAGATGTCAGCACATCCTTCATTGAAGAGCGCCCGTACCTGTTGACGGGGCGCGAGTCGCGCGACCGCGGAACCAAGGTGCTCAACTGGCTGGCTGACGTCACTGTCAACAAGCCCTTCGGTTCTCGCCAGGGCGCAGCAGAGCCGAAGTCGAAGCTCCCTGATGTCGATGTCACGGGCGTCGC